>CAZSHG010000014.1:0-86869 GCA_964606695.1 uncultured bacterium | reverse complement strand
TGGCGGTTTCATCGTCGCGGGCTCTTCCTATTCCAATGATGGCGATGTCAGCGGACATCATGGACCTACGGGCTATCCCTATGGTGATTATTGGGTAGTGAAGTTGAATTCTGCGGGAAATATAGTCTGGCAGAAATGCCTCGGCGGAAGTGATGATGATGTGGCGCGTTCTGTTCAACAGACTGCCGATGGCGGTTTCATCGTCGCGGGCTCTTCCTATTCCAATGATGGCGATGTCAGCGGACATCATGGACCTACGGGCTATCCCTATGGTGATTCTTGGGTAGTGAAGCTTTCGCCGGAGACGGGCATAAACGAGAATGCCCTGCCGGAGCATTTCACCATGAACATCACCCCCAACCCCTTCAATTCCGCGGTAACCATCGCTATTAATTGTCATTCCCGTGAAAACGGGAATCCAGATAACGTAGCAATCGAGATATTCGATGTGAATGGCAGAATCGTAGATAGAATCCCCGTAGGGGCGAATCTCGTATTCGCCCAAGGTGCGGGCGATCACAAGGATCGCCCCTACGAAATTGTTTGGCAACCCAGCGGTAATATCGGTTCCGGCGTTTACCTCGTCCGCGCGTCGGTGGGCGAGCAGAGCATCACGAAGCGGGTTGTATATCTGAAATAGCCCAGCGTCGATTCGTTCTTGGACATAGATTTATTTCATGTTATCCCGCGCGGGCAATGTTGCGTGGGGGCGTGGTCTTAGACCCGCCCGTGCGCGAATCAACGGCGATGGTCGCCTTCATCCGTCGGTTGAAACCGACGGCAATGAATGGAGCCGAAGAGTCTGGTAGAAGAAAAAGAGGGCGTGGTGGCCGCCCTTTTTATCCCTTTAATTTGCGGGTTAGGAGGGGGAGGATCTCGAACAAGTCGGCGACGATGCCGATGTCGGCGATTTCGAATATGGGGGCGGATTTGTCTTTGTTGATTGCGACGATGAAATCGGCCGTCTGCATGCCGACTTTGTGTTGCACCGCGCCGCTGATACCGCATGCGATGTATAGTTTCGGCGCGACGGTTTTGCCCGTCTGGCCGACCTGACTGCGGTAGGGGATCCATCCAGCGTCCACCGCGGCTCTGCTGGCACCGACCGCGCCACCCAGCAAATGGGCCAGTTCGCGTATCGGCTCGAACCCTTCCGGGCCGCCAACGCCGCGCCCGCCGCTGACTATGATATCGGCGTCAATGATGTTAAGTTCCTCGTCGTCGCTCTCGTCGATTCGTTCGGTGATGACCTTGGCGAATTCTTTCAGCGCGATGTCCTTCGGGTCGATCTCGATTATCTCGCCGGTGTGGGAATCGTCGGGCTGAGCTTCTTTGAAGACTTTATGGCGCACCGTCGCCATCTGCGGCCGATGTTCGGGGCACAGGATGGTCGCCATGATGTTGCCGCCGAAAGCGGGGCGCGTCTGGAGAAGGTTGCCCGACTCGGAGTCGATGTCAAGCTCGGTGCAGTCTGCGGTTAGGCCGGTTTCCAGTTTGATTGCCAGGCGTGGCGCCAGGCTCCTGCCGATGACGGTCGCGCCGGTGAGGATTATCTCCGGTTTAAATTTTCGTGCGACGTGTTCCAGTGCGATCGCGATTTTTTCCTCGATGAAATCCGCATAGGCGGGGCTATCGATAATATAGGCGACATCCGCGCCTCGGTAAATGGCATCCTGGGCCAGTTCGCCGACGCCGTCCCCGACGATTATCGCGCAAAGACGCGAATCGCGGATGTCCGCAAGCCTTCTGCCTTCATTTAGTAGCTCGTAAACGACCGGTGCCAGTTCGCCATCCGGGGTGATTTCGCCGTAAACCCAGACGTCCTCGTAACTCTCTTTGTCCGGCGTGCCGAAGGCTTTTGGCTTTTCTTCATGTCGAAGGACGATGGCGTCGAAGGGGCAATCATCGACGCAGGCTCCGCAGAGGGTGCATGTGTCGTAATTGATGACTGCGATTTCATCTTCGAGGTTGATAGCGCCGTAAGGGCAGGATGGCAGGCATTTGCCGCAACCGGTGCATTCTTCTGGAATAATTTCGATATTGATAATCATGGCTGAAAACTGTTTGGATTAATTCTTGACGAAGCCTTCGTATGCGAGGCCGAATTTGTGTGTCATGCCCAGTTCGCCGTAGTGCTCGAAGGCGTAGTCGACGATGATGTCCTTGAAGTCGATACCGAAACCTGCGGTCAGGCCGCGGAGTGTTTCGTCATCGGCAAGGTCGCCGTCCACTTTATCGCGGAGTTTATAGCCCGCGCGAATGTTCAGCGGCTTCAACTGCACGAAGTCGATTCCGAAACCGGCGGTGAAGCCCTCGTCGCAGAACCAGTCGCCCTGAGCTGAGGCGTAAATTGGAAGGCCTTTCAGGCGATAACTCGCGCCGACGCTGGCGTTAAGGGGGAGGGGGCTGGATGTATCTACATGCGCGGTCATCACGGTGCCGGCGTTTTTCAGCGCGACGCCTATCTGTCCGCGTCCGTGATCAAATTTGAACAACCCGCCGATATCCACGCCGACGGCAACCGAGGAGGTCGTGTCGATGCTACTCGAAGCGAAATAGGGCGCGATGCCGATGGAGAAGTTATCGAATATCTCTCGCGAGTATGCTACCGAGAAAGCGAGATCCGTTGCGCCGAAATCGCCGATGACTTCGCCCTGGTCGTCGGTGCGGTCCATCGTGCCGTAGGTGATGAACTTCGCGGAAATGCCCAGCTTGCCGAAACCAAATGCCTTCTGCGCCACGACGTCCCCGCCGGTTATTCCGGCGTAGAGCACGCCGAAACTCGTCCCCACGGATAAATCGCGCTCGAAACTCATGCTGGCGGGATTAATCAGCAGAGCGTGTGGGCCTTTGGCGTAACCAACTCCCGCGCCGCCCATGGAGGCCGCTTTCGGCGAAAAGGTCATTTTAAGGAAAGCCATTTCGCTGGTGCCGGCGTTGTCAGAAATCGCCAGGCTTAAGCTCGCGATTATCGATAATACCAAAAAGATGCATTTTGTTTTATTCATGATCAACCAATCGATTATTGATAATCATCTAATAATCAAAATTAAAGAATCATTATAACTCATTGCTTTACGGGGAGTTCGACAACTCTAGCCGCCATTTCGCCGGCCAATGCGTCCGCACGCGCCGCGGCTTCGCCTTTGGATGTGAACTGTCCGCCATAGACGTAAAATAACTCCTTGTTGTCCCGTTCCATCGGCACGATGAAAGCAGTCAGTCCCTCCGCACGAACCTTGACAGCCATCTGGTCAGCGAGACTTTTCATGCTGAACGCTCCAAACTGAAGCGTCCATCCCTCCGGGGTCTCCTCGGGAACCGAAAGGGTATCGACAGTGGTTGCCTCAACCGGCCTGGCCAGATCGACGAATCGGGAAAGATAGTCCATCCCGTCAACTATCGCCCTGTAGCGTTCGCAACTGTCCGGGTCGGGGACGTCGTAGCAATATATTTCCGCCAGTCCCAGCTGAGCCAGAGGTAGCAGTTCCGGGGCACTAACCCTCGCGAAATAGCCTCGCGCAGTATGTGGTTTCGCCAGTATGTGAGAACACTGCCCTTGTATCAGATAAACTCGATCTGACGGCGAATCAATCCTGTCGGCCAGGTCGAAGGCGTTCTGATATAATCCCCTCGAATAGGCCAATTGCGCTCGAACGAGTAGCGTGCTGTCGTTGATTGACTTGCTGAGCTCCGTATCAAGAGATTCCGGGCTGACGGAAGTGGCCTCCGCTATTAGAGTAATAGCCGCAAAGAGCGAAAAAGCAGTTATGCGAATTACGTGCCGAAATTTCATAATCGATCCTCAAAATTCTTTTACTCTAATCTATTGTTACGTGCCGTAAAGTCAACCGAAATCGGCATTTTTGTTCGGACAAAAGGAATATCTTGAAATAGCTGGCGATGTTATTATAATTATTCGATATGTTCGAGTTGATTATAAAAACCAAACCGAAACAACTTGCGCGACTGGTCTTCAGCCGTCGAATCGAGAAGATGGCCAAGGTTATAGTCGGTTTGCTCGTTATCGGCATTTTCTTTTTAGGCGCTTTCGCGCTTTTCCACCGATTTTTCTCCTATCTTGTCCATGTGCAGGATATAGGAGTTCTGCTTATCGATAAACTCGTTGGTATAGGTTTTCTCGCCTTTTTCCTTATGCTCGTCATGTCCAACCTGATAACCTCCATCGGCTCTCTATATAACTCCGAAGAAGCCGCCTTCCTGATGACTTCGCCGCTGGAGCATCGGCAGGTCTTCTGGGTGAAATTCATCGACACGCTTTTCTTTTCGAGTTGGGCGACTTTAATAATCACGATTCCGGCTTTTATTGCCTACGCCGGCGTGCACGAGTTGAGTTTCGGAAACTACCTTATCTTCGCCGGATTGGTTATTCCGCCCTTTCTGATTATCCCTGCGGCTTTAGGATCAGCTTTTTCCCTTTTCTTTTTCCCTCTGGCATATCGTTTCGGGATGAAAAGAGTTCTGATACTACTCGGGTTTATAGGGATTGTCATGGTTCTATTGCTTATGGGAGCGCGTTTTTCCCGGATACTTTTTTCTGCCCAGGGCGATTTGGCGCTTCTTAATTATTATCTTCGAGAACTCGCCACCAACGAAAATCCCATTCTACCCAATGTCTGGATTGTGGAGATACTCCAATCCGCGAGATCTGGCAATTTGGGCAACATGTGGTTTTTCATTTCGATGATACTATCTACCGCGGGGGCCATTATTGTCCTCCTGGATATTCTGGCGGAAAGGCTTTACTATCGTGCATACAGGGCGGCGGGGGAGTTACTCGGAAGACGAAAAAAGAGTGGCAAGGTTAAGAATTTCTATTCCTCGGCATGGCAGATATTCGGGATATTTCCAAAGGGAATGCGATCGCTATTCGTTAAAGATATACGCCTGTTTATAAGGGATCCCCGTCAGTGGACTCAATTCACCATCCTTCTCGTCCTGGTTATTTTTTATCTGTTCAATTTAAGGCATGTTCCGCTCAAAGTGGAAGGCCTATACTGGCGAACATTAATAAGTTTTGTCAATTACGCGTTCTGCGGGTATATCCTGGCTACGCTTGCAGTGCGTTTTGTTTATCCTTCTTTTTCGATGGAGGGGCCGAGTTTCTGGTCTATCGCATCGTCGCCGGTCAAGCTCAAACGGGTATTCTGGGAGAAGTTCTGGATAGCTTTCATAATTTTCTTCATCCTCGCCGAAATTGTAGCCGTCGTATCGAATAGTATCCTCTCGCAATCACTGGCGATGACGCTTCTAACCGGCGGAGGCATATTCCTGATGAGCGTATCGCTAACAGCGCTTGCGACAGGTCTCGGAAGTATCTTCCCGAGTTTCAAAGAGCCTAATCCGGGCAAAATAGCGTCCTCGGGGGGGGGGATGATCTGCGCGCTAATAAGCCTTATATATGTAGGTCTGTCCACCCTCGCCCTGGCGATTCCAACATATAATTACTTGAGTTTCCTTATCGGCCAGAGGCAGAGCTTCCCGACGACCGAGGTCGCCATCGGATTCGGCGCCTTGATAATACTCAATCTCGCCGCTACATATATCCCGCTGAAACTCGGCCTGAAAGCCGTAGAGAAAATCGAATTCTAATAGTGTTGGCGGGGCTTATCTCAGTCCTTGATATTGGATATCGAATACTCCGGATCGATACCGCGTGATTCGAGCCAGCCGGGGTAGTTTTCATTTATATAAGCCTTCACGGATCTGACACGCTGGGACGGATCGCCGAAAACCTCTACTACCGGAACCGAATAGAGTTTCAGGAGAGTGAGTATCATACCGTCAACCTGGGCTTGATATAAGGGATCGGGCGTGCGGACGCCGTCGTCCTCGACCGGAAACTCGCCCGGCCGGAGGAAGAGTAGAATATCGTAGGGATAATGAGTGTGGTGATTTATCACGATTTCGCGATAACTTTCGACGTGACGTTGCTCGACGTCGCAGTGGCGGAGAAACAAAACGAGGTTATCGAAAATACTCCTGTCCGATACGAAGCCCGAATCCGCGCATTCAAGTTCACTGTCGATTTGAGCCTGCAAAACGGCGTATTGGAAGCGGATAATATCTTCCTTCACCGCCCGAAGTTCGGGAAGCGTTTTTTCCATCTCCGCAAGGACAACTCGCGCCTGTTCACGGATGAGGGGGAGACGCAACTCTCTCGAAAGTAGTCTCGAAAGAGTGCTTTTGCCGGTCGATGATGCGCCGATAAGGGCGATTTTCATTTCGAATTCATTATATTAATAATTTACTCGTCGATAAGCTCTTAAATATACATGAATGCCCAAAAATGACCGTCGATAAATATAATCTACTGTTTAACCCCGGTCAAGCCATATCGCTTTTTTCTACCCACACAGCAAATTTCTCTTGAATATCGGCGAAATTTTATTATTATCTTTTTACTGACAATTATAGTAATTGAGTTCTTAAATTCCAGAAAGTTCGTATATATGGTAATAATTAATCAAATGTTTCATACTCTTATTCATTATATTGCTGAAGTCCTTCCCTCTCTGGCTATAGGATTTTTCCTCAGCGGACTGATCCACGAGTTCATTCCCACGAAGATTATCGAAAGGCATCTCGGCGGCAAGGGTATCTGGCCGTTGTTGTATGCCACAATCGCCGGGACAATCCTGCCTATTTGTTGCGTTGGGTCGCTACCGGTAGCTCTCAGCCTTCATAAAAAAGGAGCTCGAATCGGGTCGGTCGTTTCCTTTCTCATAGCGACTCCCGCTACCTCGCTTACGGCTTTGTTTGTAACATATTCGCTTTTTGGATGGGGATTCACGGTATATATATTTTTCGCTGTGATAATCATGGGCGTCCTTATCGGCGCGATTGCCAATGGTGTGGGATTCCGGCTACGGGACATCGAAGAACCTGCAAGCTGTTGTTCTTCAAGCGAATGCGACGATAGCAACGGTAATATCGATCCGGTCTGCGGTATGGCCGTTTCCGAGGACACCGATCTCGTTATCAGGTTCGAAGGACGAAAGATATATTTCTGTTCGGCGCATTGTCTCGATAAATTCAAGCAAAATCCGGAAAAATATAGTTCCGGTAACGTCGAAGGTGGTTCCTCATGTTGCGCGCTACCACAGACAAATCCTGAAACTTTCGGACAAAAACTCTGGAGCGCGCTAAAATTCGCTTTCTGGACGATGCCCCGCGATATCGGCCTGGAATTATTGATAGGGTTAATCCTGGCCGTAATAATTGCCAGTCTCGATCCGATCGGCAGAATAATAAATACCTATCTTGGAGGATTCTGGGGATATCCTTTCAGCCTGATTGTGGGAATTCTAATCTACGTGTGCTCGACGGCCAGCGTTCCTCTGGCGCACGCGCTGTATTCTCAGGGGATGAATATCGGCGCTGTGATGCTGTTTCTCATAGTCGGGCCGATTACAAGCTGGAGCACCATACTCGTCGTGAGGAAATATTTCGGAGGCAAAATGCTCGCCTTCTACTTGATTTCGATAAGCATTTTCTCCCTGATAGCGGGTTACATCTTCTCGCTGATATAAATCCGGGCGTCACGCCCGGAAATAATGGATGGGGATTATTCTTCCTCGAAAGTGAAATATTCGGGATTCATCGAAACGACGTTTACGCCAAGCGGATGGACAACTATGGGGCGGACGCGTTTACCCTGAGTTCGCACGTCGATATAATCGACGAAAACCTGCACTTTCTCGCGCCTTAGCGAATCGATTTGACCCTGAGTTCCCGCGAATGTAAGGTCGATTGTTTCTGGAGTCAATCGTTCGCCCGAACGGGGTTTTCCGCCCTTTATCGTTACGGGGATGTCGTCGAAACGAACTTGTTGCAACGGCTCGACGTTTATCGATGCCGATATTTCTTCGGGAGTGTAGGTTAAAAGTTCATTCTCTCGTTGAATAGGCACTATGACCGTAGTCGATGAGTTCAGGTCGCGTAATGTTTCCTGGGTTGTATAGACGCATTCCATTGAACGAACAAGGTTCTCCGGCCCGCCCAAAACAACATTGGCAGGATCGAAACGGATATTTTCTTCCAGAGCGGCATAGCCATCGGCGGGGATAAGGCAAAGCCCGCTCTTCACGGGAACCTCGCGATTTGCGTAGCGGTCGATCAAAAGCCGAATATGCTCTTCGCGGGTATATCCCAGAAACTCGTATTCAACTTCCGGCAGGTGAAGTTCGATATTGCCCGGTTCGAGGAACCTCTCCGAATATTTAAACCCGGATGCGTCGATGACGGCTTCGCCGTCTGTAAATAGCAGTTTAATTAAGTCCTTGCCCCGGCCTTTCAGTTTAACGCCGATAGAATCAGGCAATGGCGAACCTATAACGTATTCATCGGGTAAACCCTCGACCTTGAGAGGATAGGTAAAAGTGTGTTCGTATTCCTGCTCCGTGGCGACGTGTAACCATAGCACACATGCAACCAGAACCGCGAGTATCTTGATTACGATATTTTTAAGCGGGTGAAATTTCATTCCTTAAGTCGAATTCAATAAAATAAGAAAAACCGTCGTTATTGACTTTGATAATACACGAGACAGGCCGGATTGTCAATTCCAATCTTATAATTAAGGCGTAATTAAGGCGACATAAGAAAAACCTCATTTATGCCGCCATATCGGCTACTATCGCCCCTTTCAATCCTGAATTGTCGGCGAAATATTCCAATAAAGGTAGCCTGACTACTTTACCAGCTGTCGATGAAGCGTGACACAATTCGATTGAAGTCTCTCTCCGGAAAAGGAACCCCATGTGAGAAACAACAAGCCAATCGAGGCTTCCAACGAACATGATTATAGTAGTATCGAGATTACTAATTGCGATTTCCCTGAATTTAGGCGTAGATATATAGCGCGAACGAACGTGTTGACTGTGAGGTAGAGGGCTTCCTTCCGTCAACGGATGTCCTTTATCTTTATAAAAAGCCGCCCTGTCGATTGTCATTTCAATGAAGGAATCCGCTAGGTCGTCGCGCGGTTCGATTAACCATCTATTATTCGGCAACCAATCCACCGAAACGAAGTGGTTTCTATGATAGAAATCGGCAATACCCTCTCTATAACGGATTTTTTCCAGATAGGGAAGGACGTCCCTGGAGGATTCACTCAGCGCGAGCGCCAGACAGGTTTCAACTAATGTCATGCAGTCGAAACCGTCGAATCGCAATCTTGGCTTGTTTGCGCCCTCTCCCAGAGGCGAATCGATATAGGGATAATCGACGAAGTAATCCGCCCAGAAACGAAGCCGCTCTTTCACCTGTTTGCTGGCCAGTTTCCCGATCTGATTCTCTATTACCCCGGCAATTTCGGTATCGGAGGACATCACATCTACGCGCCGAATTTAAACAGTCTGCCGCAATTGGCCAATATATACATCATAATTGCAGTTCCGGGAATATGTCCTAAGATTCCGGTGGAACATTCGTTTTCCGTGAATCGTTGCCCCCTGTCTATGAATGCTGTCTTTGCGTTCAGCAACATTGGAACCGGATGCCAGCTGTGCAATTTCATGGGGGGCGGCGTGGAATGGTCGCCGGTAACGACGATGCAATCCGGATTTAGCGAAAGAAAACCGGGAATATGAGCGTCGAATTTCTCTATCATCTCGATTTTTTTCTGGATATTCCCATCCTCGCCCGCGGAATCCGTGTATTTGAAATGCACGAAATGGAAATCGAAATCGCCCCAGGTATCTTTCAGCCTCTGGATTTCCTGGTCGATATTCTCGATATCCGAGGGCACCGTCATACCCACCAGGCGCGCAAGTCCCCTATACATAGGATAAACTGCGATCCCCTGGGCGCGCATGCCGTATTTATCCTCGAATTTCTTGATATCCGGGCAATTTGCTGCGCCGCGAATCAGGCATGTATTTGCCGGGCGTTCGTTTTTAAGGATTTCCGTAACACTATCGATAAATGAATTGAGTAATTCGGCGGCTTTTTCGCTCTCCTCGTCGCGAGCCTCAGCGGGTTTGGGTGGTTTATCGATGTTTTGAGGATCGGCATCCTCGATATTATCTTTAAGGGTAGGATCGTGGAAAACTACCGCGAACCGGTAATCGCGTGCGGCTTTGATATCGTATTTAACTCCCTCGACCGTCGGAAGGCCATTTTTGATCTTTTCGACCAATTCCGCGCACTTCTCGGTAGAAATCCTGCCGGCGCGACGATCTGTTATCAATCCATCCTCCATCGTAGCGAAATTTCCGCGCACCGCCAGGTCGCCAGGTTTAACTTCCATTCCGCTTCCAAGGGCCTCCAGAATGCCACGCCCTATTTGATGTTTTATCGGGTCGTATCCAAACAATGATAGATGTCCCGGGCCGCTACCGGGAGTAATTCCGTAACCCACCGGGTATTGCAAACCAAGGGACGAATTGGCCGCGAGTTTATCCAGATTAGGGGTCTTTGCCGTATCGAGTTCAGTTTTGCCGTTTGTGGGAAATCCGCCCACGCCGTCCGCGACCAGTAATATTGCTTTGCTATCGTTTCTCTTTATTAATTGGGGGAGTATGTCTTCATACATAATGTTATCCTTCATATAATTATAGTTAACTTCTTATTAAACCGAAGAATATATCGTTATCTTTTTCTTTTCGGATTATTTCCCCCGATTCTTCCAATCTGGAAATAGCTTTGAGAGTTTCATGATAGTTAGCGGATAATCCCTCTGCGATATTTTTTGCCGTCTCCGGACGCCGCTTAAGAAGTTCGATAATCTTCTCGGCGATATCCCACGAGGGGAAAACCTCGTTACCACGCGATTTATAATCGTGAATTATCTCGGAAGACTTCCCGATTATCCCCGCGGCCTTCAATAGCGTCTCTTCCGAGACTGGCTTAACGTAAGTCTCCGCCGGCGGACGTTTGATAGTGCCGATCCATACGCCGTCGGGGGAAATTTTCTCGACGATCTCGGCAAGCTTATGCAAATGCTCATCGCTGTCGTTTATTCCGGCTACCAGGACTATTTCGAGATGCAAACTACCCTCGAACTCGCTCGAAAAATCCAGCATACCGTCGAGATATTTATCAAATGTGATACTTTCGTGTGGTCTCACGATTCTTTTGAATAACTCGGGCGCGGCGGCATCGAGATTGGGAACTACGAGATCCGCGTTGGACAGCCCATCACGAACCGAAGGCATCCAGAGTAACGTTCCGTTAGTCAGGACGCATACCGGCGCGGTTCCGATTGATTTGCAGTGATCGACCAATTGTCCCAGGTCGTTGGATAACGTGGGTTCGCCACTACCGGAAAAAGTTAACCAGTCGATATCTTCCGTCACCGCGACAGCGGTGTCAATATCGGCTTCGATATCGCCCGGAGGGAAGAACCTTTTGCGAATCGGCGGAAGCGGTTCACGTGAACCTATCTGGCAGTAAATACAGTTCGCGGTGCAACTCTTGGAAGAAACGATGTCGATACCGAGAGACCTTCCAAGCCGTCGCGACGGAACCGGACCGTAAGTATATTTCCCCATTACTTCCCGCCCTCGGCCAACTTTGAGCGATATTCTGCCAGTTTCGACGCGATTTTTTCGTCCTGTAATGCAAGTATTCTCGCGGCGAATATCGCGGCGTTTTTCGCGCCGTGTTTGCCTATGGCCATTGTTCCGACCGGCGTCGAACCCGGCATCTGGACTATCGACAACAAAGCGTCGATGCCGTTTAACGCGCCGCCTTCAGCCGGTACGCCGATTACGGGAAGTTCAGTCATGCTGGATATTACGCCCGGCAAATGCGCGGCTAATCCGGCTATCGCGATTATCAAACTGAAACCCTTTTTGACGGCGGAAGTTGCGAATTCCCTGCAGGTGTCCGGCTGGCGATGCGCCGAAATAACGAATTCCTCATAATCGATACCGAACCGGTCGAGGTATTCGCCCACACGTTTTACAAGCTCCTCGTCCGAAGTGCTTCCACTTACTATAGCTACTTTTACCATTTCGAAAACCCTCCTAAAGGATGAAATTCTTGCCTATATCGTTTCGATGGAATTCCTTATCCCACTTTATCATATCGACGGCTTTGTAAGCGCGGTCGCGGGCTTTTTTCAAACTTCTGTCCCAGGCCGTTACTCCGAGGACTCTTCCACCGTCCGTAACTATCTTATCGCCGGATTTCGCGGTGCCCGCGTGGAATACATAAGTCTGGTTATCCCTAATTTTATCGAGTCCCTCGATCTCCGTTCCCTTCTTATATCTCTTAGGATAACCGCCGCTTGCCATAACCACGCACATCGCGGATGTTTCCTTTTTCCATTCTATTTCCGCCTCGTGCAGTTTATTGTGGTGGATGTGTAACATTATTTCCATCAGGTCGGTTTCCAGAAGGGGGAGGACTACCTGAGTTTCGGGATCGCCGAATCGGCAGTTGTATTCGAGGACTTTAAACTCGCCATCTACTATCATCAAACCGGGATATATTACGCCTTTGAAAGGCGTGCCGCGATAACGCAGACCGTCTATCGTCGGTTGAAGGATTTCCTCATTTATCCTCTTGAGTATCTTGTCGTCCAGATTCGGATTAGGTGAAATAGTTCCCATGCCGCCGGTATTCGGGCCGACACCGCCGTCGTAAGCGCGCTTGTAATCCGTGCTTGTTACCATCGGCACGACCGTTTTACCGTCGGTGAATGCCAGGACGGATACCTCCCTTCCTAGGATGAATTCTTCGATAAGAATCCTCCGTCCGGCTTCGCCCCAGGCACGTTCGATCATAGCTCTTCTAATAGCGTCCTTGGCTTCCTCGATGTTTTCGGCCACCACGGTTCCCTTGCCCGCCGCGAGGCCATCGGCTTTGATTACCAGCGGCAGTTTGTGGTTCTCCACGAAATGTATCGCATCCTCGACGGTATCGAATTTGACGAAACTTGCTGTGGGGATGTGAAATTCGTTCATGAATTCTTTCGCATAGATCTTGCTGGATTCTATCTTGGCGGCTTCCTGTCCCGGCCCGAAGATATTCAACTTACGGCTGTTGAAATAATCGACAATACCTTCCGATAGGGGAGCTTCGGGACCGACAACTGTAAAATCCACGCCGGCCTTTTCCACGAAAGAGGCGAGATTGCGTATATCGTTATCGGCGATATTCACGCATTCGGCTATTTGAGCTATTCCGGCGTTGCCCGGAGCACAATATATCTTTTCAACGAAACGGCTTTGCGAGAGCTTCCAGACTATCGCGTGTTCCCTGCCGCCGCCGCCGATTACGAGTATTTTCATTTTCTATCTCCTCGGTTAATTTCAATAACAAAACAATTTAATAAGCGAAGTTGCCGATGTCAATACACGAAGTCCATAATAATCCCCGGATTTCGACGAAAGCGCACGGTAATCGTATATAATTGGGATTATTGTGTGGAAGTATAAAAAATATCAGTTTCCATTTGACTTTAGAGGATATTATTACGATTTTATCGTAAACAACTTCTATCAATTGGAGGGAAATTGAAAAAGACTATCATCACGCTAATCCTAATTGGAATTGCAATCTACGGTCTGGGTTGCTGTGGGGCCGTCGATAAAGCTAAAGAGATGGCCGAAGAAGTCGAAGGAACCGTAGAAACCGCCGCGAGACTCAGCGAGGAAATGGAAAAGCTAAAGAATGAAGACGGCGAGTTCGAATTAACACAGAGCCGAATCGATAAATTCATCAGGGAATTCCCGATTTTTGAGAAGGCAATGAAGGAAAAATCGGACGAAGTCGAGAAGACCGAAGACGAATTCCAAAAGGGCATGAAATCGCTTTCCGAAATTTCCAATATCGACGAGGATCTTCGTAGTGCCGGAATTGAAAACACCGCCGAATTTTACCTTACTATGACAGAGGTCAGCGCCGCCATGTTCTATCTCGCCTTCAAAAGCGCCATGGAAGAGGCCAGGACTGAAATGGATAAACAGGTTGCCGAAATGGAAAAACAACTCGAAGACCCGAATATCCCGGAAGAGCAAAAGGAAGTTATTCGTCAAACTATAGAAGGATTGAAAGAAAGCGACACTACCGATAGCGAAATACCGGATGCTCTCAACGAAAAGGAAATCGAACTCGTCCGAAAGAATTTCGATAAGCTGGCGGACGTGCTCGGCATGGATGTGGTGCTGGAGGAGGAATCCGAAGAAGAAATATCGACCGAGGAAGCCGAGGAAACGGAAAACGATGAAGAAACCGAAGCCGAAACGGACAAACCTGAACCGAAAACAGGCGGTAAACAAAAAGGTGCAAGAGTCCAATAATCAGTTATCATAATCGACACCGCCCGGCGGAAGCATTTCAATCTTCTTTTGCTACCGGGCGGTTTCAATTTAATAATACGAACCCGACGATCGTTGAAAGGCCATGATGTTCAGGAGTTTGAAATCGATTTTTGACAGGGATCCGGCATGCAGGAATATTATCGAAGCGTTAACATGCTATCCCGGATTGCACGCTTTATGGTTCCATAGAGTTGCCCATTTTTTCTGGGCGAAATTGAAGTTGAGGTTCCCGGCCAGAATTATCAGCGAAGTATCGCGTTTCTTCACTGGAATCGAAATCCATCCAGGTGCCGTGATCGGTCACGGATTCTTTATCGACCATGGAATGGGTGTCGTTATAGGCGAGACTACGATTATCGGCGATAATGTTACTCTTTTCCAGGGTGTAACACTTGGTGGAACGGGCAAGGAAAAGGGCAAACGACATCCGACTCTCGGCAATAATATAGTAATAGGAGCGGGGGCTAAAGTCCTCGGCAATATAACTATAGGCGACGAGGTGCGAATAGGCGCGGGTAGCGTTGTCGTTCGCGATGTGGATCACGATACGACGGTCGTCGGTGTTCCGGGACGAGTGGTCATATCGAAGGGCAGGAAAGTCCATGAGGCCTGGCTCGACCACGGCAATTTGCCCGACCCGATTGCCGAAAAGCTGGCCGATCTCCAGAATCGAATACTCCAATTAAGAAAGATAACCGAAGAGGACATTAAAATACATCAGGAATCCGGGGAAGAGTAGATGCTCTGCCGGAATGATATATTAAATACTATTGGGAACACTCCTGTCGTAAAATTGCGCGGAAATGAAAAGGGTGCCTCGATTTACGCCAAACTCGAGATGTTCAATCCGGGCGGGTCGGTAAAAGACCGCCCTGCGATGAGTATGATCCTCGATGCCGAAAGACGGGAACTGTTATCCCGGAATACGACGGTTATCGAAGCTACAAGCGGCAACGCGGGTATCGCGCTTGCTATGATATGCGCGGTAAGAGGTTATAGATGCGTTATAATTATGCCCGACAATATGTCGGTCGAAAGGCGGATGTTAATCGAAGCTTATGGAGCTGAAATCGAACTGACGCCCGCAGATGATGGAATGAAAGGCGCGATAGAACGATTGAATGAACTCGCCGTCCGCCTGCCTGATTCGTTCATCCCGGATCAGTTCAATAATCCGGCTAACCCGCGAGCACATGAAACAGGGACTGGCCCGGAAATCATCGAGGCTCTGGGAACTAAAATCGACGCATTTGTGGCGGGAATCGGCACCGGCGGGACTATAACGGGCGTGGGGAGAGTTCTGAAACAGGCCAATCCAGATGTCAGGATTATCGGTATCGAACCGGCTGAATCCGCCGTCCTCAACGGTAACAATCCGGGGAAACATACTATCCAGGGGATTGGAGCCGGATTTATCCCAAAGATACTCGATATGGGAATTATCGATAGAATCGTAACTACCGATTCCAATACCGCGTTAAAATATACAAAGCTATTAACGTCGCGCGAGGGCGTTTTCGGCGGGATTTCCTCGGGGGCGGCCTATTCGGCGAGCATTCAAATCGCAAATGAACTGGGCGGAGATTCCGTCGTCGTAACCCTGTTTCCCGACAATGGATGTAAATATATTACAACTGGTGTCTTTTGATATGGATTTGAAGAACGTGAAAGACCGCGGCAAGATCGGCGAACAATTAGCCGTCGATCATCTGGTAAGCAAGGGATTGGAGATTATTGACCGTAACTGGCGTATCCGCGAAGGCGAGGTGGATATAATAGCCCGCGACGGCGAAACAATCGCCTTTATTGAGGTAAAAACGGCTTTTTCGGATAAATTAGGCGATCCGGTGGGATGGGTCAATCCGGCAAAGCGCCGCCAAATTGGCAAAATCGCCAACGTATGGATCGACAAACACGATCCAGATTGTCGCGCTTATAGGTTCGATGTGGTGGCTTTGCGAAAGGTCCCGGGCGGATTCGATATTCGTCATATCGAGGACGCTTTTAGTCTTTAGACCCTTCGCTTTCTTCTGTTTTTGCTCTTTTCAGGTTTTCTTCGCGCTTCTCCAGTTCCTCAGCCACCATCTGCCAGATTTCGCTCCAGCGTTCAGGTGATTTGTCGAGTTCGGTTTTGTAGGTGTCGAATTGCTCGCGCGCTACGCCATGGGCATCGAAAATAGAATCCTGAACTTCGGAGAGATACACGGAGTCCGAGAGGAATTGCTCGGCGGCGAAAGACAGATCGACATATAGCATCACGAACTGGCTATCGCTAATCGACGCATCATCGGCGAATGAACAGCTTGCGACGGCTACAAGCGCGGTTAAGAGTAGTGTTTTAATCAGGAAGTTTGTCATAAGCGTTACCTTCAATTTGAAGATAAACCGAACTGTTTTATTTGTCAAGTTCAATTACTTTTTCGCTATTTCGCAAACTCTATGCCAATATAAAGGAATAGATATGGCCGAAAAACCCGTTCGACGAAAAACCCGGATGGTAAACGTCCGCGGAATATCAATTGGTGGCTCCGCGCCGATAACAGTGCAGTCGATGCTGAACGTCCCCACCTCGGATATCCGGGCATCTCTCGATCAGATACGCAGACTACGCGCCGCCGGTTGCGATATCATCAGGATTGCTATAAGAGATGAACGTGCTTTGAAATCGTTCAAGGTCATTCGAGAAGAGGTCGATGTTCCTCTGGTGGCCGATATCCATTTCGATTATAAACTCGCCATAGGCGCTGTGGAAATGGGTGCCGACAAACTCAGGATTAATCCCGGCAATATCGGATCGGTCGATAGGGTAAAAGAAATCGCCGGGACAGCGCGAGATAAAGGCATTCCCATACGTGTGGGAGTCAACGCTGGCAGTCTCCCGGATTATTTACCCGCCGGATTATCACTGCCGGAACGCATGGTTCGTTCGGCGGAAATGGAAATTCGCGTCCTTGAAGATGTGCAATTCGAAGATATAGTAATTTCGCTTAAATCGCATAATCCGCTGGATGTAATCGAAGCCAACCATTTATTCTCGACGAAATACGACTATCCACTACACCTCGGAGTAACCGAAGCTGGATTGTCGCCCGAAGCCCATATAAAAGGCACGCTTGGGATAGGAGCGTTATTATTGGAAGGTATCGGGGATACTATTAGATTTTCGATTACCGGCGACCCGGTCGATGAGGTAATCGCCGGGAAGTCATTACTTAGAGCCTGCGGTTTGACTGAAGGGGGAATAGATTTCGTTAGCTGTCCGGTTTGCGGACGCTGTCGCGTCGATCTCGCAGGGATAGCAAAAAAAACAAGGGACTCTCTACCGGAAACTGAAGAAAGGCTTGTTGTGGCCGTTATGGGATGCGAAGTCAACGGCCCCGGGGAGGCGAGAGAAGCAGATATAGGCATCGCCGGCGGGCAGGGGGATTTCATATTATTCGTGGACGGCGAAATCGTCCGGAGAATACCGGAAGATAGTGCCGTAGAAGTCCTGATCGGGGAAGTAGACCGCATTCTGGATAAAAAATGAAGACAGCGGAAACTAAAAGCGGGATTTTTTTGTTGCAAAAACATAAGAACTTTTTATTATTAGACTGTTAATTATGTGTAGAAAGGCGATTTGTTTAATAAAATACCTTATGTGATGTGGTGTAATAAACTGAAATACAAAGAGATAACCTGCTTTATTTTCATTGCCTTGTTTTTCGCGATACCCCTATTTGCGCAGATAGAAGATTCCTCCGTTACTAATTGGCTCGATGAGACCGACACCCTCCTTGTAGGCGTGGATAATAATCTGTCGCCCTTCAGTTTTGTCGATAAAGATAGAAAACCGACCGGATTTTTGGTGGATATCGCGGATGAAATAGGCAAAAGGCTCGGAAAAACGGTTAGGATTATACCGATCGACCTGGGAAACTCCGATATTTCATCAATAGAGAATCGTTGCGATATTTTAATGGGAGTATTCAAGAATAAGCGGTTCGAGGGACGTTTCGATTACTCCAATACCATACTCGAATGCCAATTTTCCTTCTATTGTCTCGGCAGTATATCGGAGATAGACGATCTGGGAGAGCTTTGCGAAATGAGTATCGGGATTCATAATTATAGCCCCGTCCGCGAATTGATTAAATCGAGTTGCGACGCGCCGAATATCTTC
The DNA here is from genome assembly GCA_964606695.1 of uncultured bacterium. Lineage (GTDB taxonomy): Bacteria > UBP14 > UBA6098 > UBA6098 > UBA6098 > CAZSHG01. The sequence goes on along the minus strand of CAZSHG010000014.1, from coordinate 68,413 downwards.
ACGCTTTCGCCTTACAATTCCATAGAGAGCGTTTATGAAAAGGAACTCGATATAGCCGTCCTCCCGACCATGGTGGGGGATTATATTCTCGCGGATCTGGCGTTGCAGGATGAAATCGAAAAGAACCGAAACCTCCTGCTGAAATACGATTATGTGCTCGCGGTCCCGGTTGCGAAAGCGAGTATCCTGCGCGAGATAGACGATATCATTTCCAGTATAAAACGGGACGGCCACCTTGCCTCGATTAGGAGGGAGTGGTCAATGGTATCATCTAAGGAAGAAGAAGGGGAAAATATTGGCGGAATAGTATATCTCGTAATTGTCCTGATTGTCCTTATTGGAATGTTGTTATCCTACATCTCCGCAAGAATAAGTAATTTCAATATTTCCATCGAGGCCGAGAAGAAGCGCGCGGAAGTTCTGGAGACTGAATTACAGGATTTGGGTAAAGAATTCATGGGTTTCAATAGAGCCGCCACTTCGGGGAATATAGGATTTTTCGCACTGCGAGATGAAGAGGGTATTATGGGCAGGATTGTCTATATCAACGAGGGACTCGAGAATATTACCGGGTATAGCTTTGAGCAATTGAACAATATGAGTTTTGTCGAACTTTTTGAGGGAGAGGATCTGGAGAAGGTCGTAGAAAGGTATAAACTTCGTAGAGAAGGGGAAAACCTTCCCGAATGTTACGAGGTAAAAGGGATTAGATCGGACGGCGAACGACGACCAATCGAGTTATCGGTGAGGGTTGTGGAACAATCTGACGGCGATCTTACACTGGGGATTATCAAAGACCTGTCGCGAATCAAAACGCTCCAGAATAAACTCCGCAATTCCGACCATAATTTCCGGTCGATGTTGTCGAGTATGCCCAATGGCGCAATCGTCCTCAATAATCAGAGAATCCTGTTCATCAATAACGCTTTCAGAAAACTGGTGGGAAGAAGCCCCGAGTGGATTCGATCCGGTGGGATATCAAGGATACTCCCGCCGGTTCACAGGTCACGTATCGAGGCTTTGATAAAGAACCTTATCGAAGGGAAAGAAGCTCCCAAAGAAATCCAGTTCGAGATTATCGGCCCCGAGGACAACATGATCATGTTAAACGCAAGACCCAGGGCTGTCAGTTATTTCGGGGAAAAAGCCGCCCTCTTCATTATAGACGACAAGGAACCGGGTGAAAAAGCGGCTAAAACCGGCCAGACAAAACCATCGGTTGGTTATACTCAGGCTACGGAAGACCTCATTCTCGACTATAACAACAGTATTATGGGAATTGTCGGAGCTGTAAATCAGCTCGAAGCGATGATTAAGGACGACCGGGAGGAGCAGGAATTTACTAATATTATCGGCAAAGAGGCCGAGAGACTGAGTGAACTAACCAACAAACTGCTTTCAATAACTAAAGAAACCCACGAGAAGACCGGGAGAATTCTCTCGCTTCATTCCGTAATCCGGGACGCTCTGGAACTACTGCCGAGACCTCCCGCGGGGAATCTATCCATAAAGACCTTCTTCGATGCGAGACCGGATAGTATTCGAGGGAACTTATCTCAAATACATCAGATAGTTCTAAACCTTATGGTTAACGCGGTCGAGTCCATGCCCGAGGGGGGCGAATTATCGATAATTACCGGAAATACGACCTATGAATCATCCAATTTCGTCAACGACGAGAGTATCAGACCTGGTAGATATGTCTGGATTTCCGTTCGAGATACCGGCCGTGGATTTAGTAAACAGGAACTGGAAACCATATTCAGACCCTTCTCGAGCACAGAACGAGTGGGCGCGGGAATGGGGTTGGGTTTATCCCTGGTGCAAAAACTGGTGAAGAAACACGATGGTTTTATCCAGGTGGAATCGGAGGAGGGCGCGGGATCGAATTTCACCGCTTATTTCCCCGAAGAACTCCCATTGGAGGAAAGAGTTAAAACTCAAACCGATCTTCCGGGCGGAGACGAGACAATCCTGGTCGTCGATGATGAACCTCATGTCAGAACTGTTCTTAAATCGATGTTAGGTTACCTCGGTTATAGCGTTTTACTGGCCTCCAATGGAGCCGAAGCGACGGAGATTATGCGAACCCGAAGCGCCGATATTGACCTGGTCTTACTCGATATTATAATGCCAGAAATGGGCGGCGAAGAAGCATACAGGAATATCAAGAACATCAAACCCGAAATTAAAACCGTTATCTCGACAGGTTACGCACGCGACCAGGCCTTGAGCGATCTGCTTCAAAAGGGCGCGAACGCCTTGATACGCAAACCTTATTCCGTGGGAACGATATCGAGGGTAATTCGGGAAACTCTGGACAGGGAAGTCTGAGGTATGGATAATTTACTCAATATCTGGGAAGTCAGGTGGTTCCTATATCTGCTTGGTTTTGTTTTTCTGCCGAGAATTAATCTACTTTTCATCTGGTATTTCCACGGCGGCGCTTTCTGGGACGAACGATGGATAGTTTACGTCCCGGGATGGTTGTTCATGCCCCGCATGATGACCGGCCTGATAATAGCCTTCACGACCCAGAACTACACCACAGGCGCTATTATGGCAGTAGCCGGTTTTTTCATGGACGGCGGAACGAAATATACATGGTATAAACGTCGCGGACGAAAACGGAGAGAGTAAAATTCTACATGACCGGAAGAAACGATATCTGGCGGATTGTGTTTCAGGATAAATTGCCGGGCGAGGAGAGCATGCAGTTGGATGCCTCGCTCCTCAATAAAGCTAAAGCGGAGGAATTCACTCCTCTATTGCGGTTCTACGACTGGCTGAACCCAACTCTGACTATCGGCTACGGCCAGCCGCGTTCGGATATAAATATAAAAACATTGGAAAGAGACGGCATCGATTTCGCGGTCAGGCCGACCGGCGGAAGGGCGGTGTTACACTGGGATGAAGTTACATATTCAATTATCCTGCCGGCGGGACATCCTATGGCCGGACTCAGCGTCATAGAAAGCTATAGAATCATATCGAAGGGCCTTTCTGCGGGATTGAAGAAACTCGGGATCGATGCCCGGGTTACTAAAGGCGAATCGGGCGGGCACAGAAACCCATCCTGTTTTTCGTCCGCAAGCCGATACGAGGTCGTCGTAGAAAGGAAAAAACTAATCGGCAGTGCGCAACGTCGAAAACACGGCGCGCTATTGCAACAGGGATCGATTCCGGTGGGGCCGCAATTCAGAAAACTCGGCGATTATCTTCTAAATGCGCCAATGGATCCTGAACTCGCCGAGAAAGCGATATGTATTGCCGAGGTAACGTCCGAACTTCCCACGAAAAAACGAATTTGCAACTGTCTGGCGGAGGGATTAAGCGAGAAACTGGGATTCGATTATCGAAAATCCCCCGATCCTAAAACACTCGATGTTGCGGAATAGTCGTCGCATAGAAATCCATTTCCTAATTTAAAAATAACTTCGTCGTTTTCGCCTTTGAATACGATACTAAAGTTAAGGTTGCCCGCGTTAACTCTTCGGTTCCGAAAGGTAGTGCTCCTGTCCCAGTCCTTCCGCTTCAAAGTGCTATGGTTCGGGACTCGATCGAAAGTGTAGAACGCAGGTAGATTTTGTATAGGATGAAATTGGTTATCTAAAAACAACTATATTATTAGAAAAGCCTTGACACTTATATACTGGCTAAATATAATTAAGACCTATAAGGAACGAATGCTTATTCGTCCTTTTAGAGAAAGTTGAAATAAAAATAATTACATAGCAGGGGAGGTTTCGATGGTGCAGAAACGCACCTCGGGGCTGGTGATAGCCCTAACCGTTCTATTAATTCTAATTCCCGTCTTATGGGCGGCAGATACCGGTAAGATCAAGGGGGAAATAGTCGATTCCCAGACCGGCGAACCCCTGGCGGGAGTCAATGTCCAGCTCCTCGACGATAACGACGGTATTCAGGGGGGCGCGGCGACCGATCTCGACGGAGAATACTTCATTCTCAACGTCCGACCGGGCATCTACAAAATCAAAGCATCTTATATCGGTTACAACCCTTTAACCGTTACAAATGTAATGGTTTCGTCGGATCAGACGGCGGTAATCGACATTGAATTGGAATCGACAGCAATCAAAAACCCGGTGATCGAAATTACCGCAGATAAGGATGACATCCAGATCGATGTTACCCATTCGCAAACTACTTTTACCGGCGACGACATCGCTAAACAGCCCGTTACAAGCATCGATGAAATCCTCGAAACGAAAGCGGGAATCGTCGAGCGCGACGGAGAAATCCACATGCGCGGTGGACGTTCACGCGAGGTTACTTACATGGTTGACGGTATGCCCGTTACGGATCCGACTTACAACGCAAAAGGGCTCGAAGTAGCGACGTCGAGTATTCAGGAAGTTTCCGTGCAAACCGGTAGCTACAACGCCGAATACGGCGGCGCGCTATCCGGTATCGTTAATATTGTTACGCGAGAGGGTAGCGCGAACAATTTCGCCGGGAGTGTTACTTTCCTCACCGACGACCTTGGATTCCCGGAAATAAATAAGTTTTCCAGGAATTCCGACAGGTTGGAATTCTCGCTTTCGGGTCCGGAACCGGTTAGCACATATCTGCTCCCGATTGTCGGCCTGGAATTGCCCAGATCGAAAAGGTTGAGTTATTTCCTGTCGGTTACGGGGGAGAACACCGATACTCGTTTTCCATATAATTATCTCTGGGATCTTGAGGATCATCTTCCAACCGATACCCGTATCGGAACCCCTTATGGCATCGATTACGATTGGTTCGGGTTTTTCCCGGAAAGGCGTTACAACGAATATACGGCCACTCTGAAACTTAAACAGAAAATAACGCCGTCCATGTCATACACGGTTACCGGAACCGGGAACTGGACGAAATCCAGAAGCTGGAGCTGGGATTACACTTACGTCCCTCAAAACGCACAGATAGTGGAACGCAAAGCGCTTCAGCTTTCTTTCAAATGGGTGCATAATCTGTCGCCAAGGACTTTCTACGAAATTCGCGCTGGTTATTTCCGCACCGGCCTCGATTATGAACCCGGCGGAAATACACCGGACGCCTTCGCTGTCGATAGTTCCGTTTACGGTTCTCTCGACGATTGGGTCGATGTTAACGGTGACGGCATTCCTCAGGTCAGAGTTAAATGGTGGGATTCCAACTCCAACGGTCAATGGGATTTCTGGGAATACTGGGAACCTATTATCGATTATGTCGATACCTTTTGGGTAACCCCCGATTCTATCGGTTATCTCGATACGATTTACATCGACGATCGCCCGCCGCAACTCGGCGAAGAGCCCTGGTATGAGGTCAACGATAATAATGTCTTCGAACCGAGGCAAACTAATTTCAACAGCTATATCCTCGCAAGCCCGATGGATAGACCCGAACCGTATTCCGATGGCGAACCGTTCCGCGATGGGATGCCTTTCGGTATCGGATTCTACGGTGAAAACGTCTATCCCGGCGGATTGTTCTTAGACGATACGCTGTGGGTCGATTTGAACGGCGATGGCATAAAGCAATCCGGTGAATTCGTATGGGGAACCTATTACGAAAATAATCCAATGGTTCCGGACGAGTATCATATCGCGTTAGAAGAAACCACATGGCATGATGACAACTCTAATTTCACCCCCGATTGGGGAGAATTCGTCGATATCAACCACGACGGCGTTTATACGTATCGTAACGACTACTGCGATTTCATCGACGCAAACGGCGACGGTAAATACAATGTCGGCGAAGAAGGCGAACCATTCCTGGATTTGAATGGGAATGGTTATTACGACCCGCCTAATTTCGAACGAGATAGTTACGAAGCCTTTATCGATATAAACGGAAATGGCAAGTGGGATAATACGGATCTATTCCTCGACCGTGGCAGCGATAGATACGCTGTCTGGCACAGGCGGGAAACAAATATTGTCCTGGCTAAGGCAGACATTACGAGTCAGATAGACGACAATAATCAGGTCAAGACGGGCGTGGAATTCCAGAACATCAATATGCAGATGAAGGAAATCCAATACCCGGAATTCAAATACGACCGCGAACCCGACGGTGGCCCATATCCCGAACACGGAATCTTCAGGAGTTTCTACGAGAGAACGCCGAAGCAGTTTGCGTGGTATATCCAGGATAAGATGGAATATGGCGGACTGATTGCGAATATCGGCATCAGGCTCGACGTGTTCCTGCAGGCCGGCGAGGTTCTGGAGGATTCGACAGCTCAGAGTATCGTCGAGGTTCTGCCCGATTACGATGAGATATTCAAATCACAGAGCAGACTAAGCCCGCGAATCGGAATGAGCTACCCGATTACGGATAGAGCCAAGTTATTCTTCAGCTATGCGCATCTCTATCAACTTCCCGGATACGATAATTTCTACCAGATGCCTACTCAGGCCAGCAGAGCCGGGAGATTATTAGGCAATCCCAACCTGGGATTCGAGAAGACGGTTACATACGAACTCGGAGTGGGATATGGCATTACCGAGGATTGGACTCTGGAGTTTTCCGGTTATTATAAAGATATATACGGTCTGTTGAATACGACTTCGCAGAACCTTGGGCCGATATCCCAGAGTGTTTACGAAAATCAGGACTACGCACGAAGCAGAGGAATAGAAATGTCTGTCAGGAAGAGTTATTCCAACAGATGGACAGTTGACGCGAACTATCAATATGCCTTTGCCTTCGGTAAATCGAGTTCAAACAGAAGCGGTTACGATGCGCTCTTCGATCAATCGGCGATACCTTTGCAGGATCTTCCCCTCGATTGGGACCAGCGGCACATAGTAAATGTCGTCGCCGATTACAGAGTCCAGGATGACGATAATCCGGTTGTGTTCGGATTGAATCTGCCGGATAAATGGGGACTCAATCTCCTCTTCCAGTATGGCAGTGGATTCCCATACACACCGACTGTTAATAACCCGGATTGGGATCCCGAACCCGGAGAGAAAGCATGGGAGCGCGAAAACGCTCTTAGAATACCACCGAATTACAATATAGATCTAAGATTCAACAAGGACTTCTCCTTCGCCGGAATGGATTATTCCTTCCTGGTTTGGGTGCAAAACCTTACTAACAGAAGGAACGTCGAATACGTTTACAGCGAAACCGGATTACCCGATGACTGGGACGTCGATGACGGGCTCAATAACGGTCTCGATTACGCGTTTAATCCAGACCACTGGAGCCCGCCGATGAATGTCAGGTTCGGACTTCAGGTTAGCTGGTAAGGCGAAGAGGAGAATTGGAGTATCAAATGAAAAAACACGCAATATGCACAATCGTATTACTTGTTACGGGCGTTCTGTTTATCGGATCGGTATTCGGGGAAAGCGGTCCGAGTAATCGACCCACGCCGAGACGCCGTCCAATGGTTACGGCTCCCGCGACGGACGAGGAAACTCACGATGTCGGACAACTCTTCTTCACGGTATCTAACTGGGGTTTCTTCGGAAGCCAGAGGGGAGAAGACGATCCCCGTTATTGTATTATCTATGAAACCGGTGAGAACATCGGTAAATGCCGGCCATCCGCGGAATATCCCGGCGGATCGGGACTCGAATACCTTTTCCAGGGTTCTCTGTGGATCGGTGCGGTCGTTTCCGGGGATACTCTGGTGAGTATCGGCGAGGATGGATGGTTTAGCGGAGTGAATGAGTTATTCCCCGGATATGATCAGAAAGAGGATACAATCCAGATAAATTCGATATACCTGGATACGATTAACGCGATCAGCGAACAGGACTTCAACGCGGTTATGACCGATACGCTTACGAACGACCACCTCGACGTTATTCCCGTCGAGCACAGGCCGATTGGAGTCAAAGTAGAACAGCGTTCGGTCTCATGGTCGTATAATTACGCCAGGAACTTCGTGATTATCGATTATTGGATCAGCAATATCAGGTCGGAAACAGATACCATTCGCAACGCCTATGTTGGTATCTATATCGACGGCGACGTCGGTCATGTAAATACACCTAATTACGCCCAGGATGACGTTACCGGCTTTATTGAATCTTATTGGGATCCGCTGGCGAACGATTCGATATATGTAAATACCGCCTGGCTGGCCGATAACGACGGTGATCCGAGCAATGACGGGCGATTCGATGAATATTCCCCTACGGGAGCTCTGGGAATCGCGTTGTTGAAAGTAGGCGAAACGCCTCTGGACGAACTGAGTTATTCCTTTAATTGGTGGGTATCAAATACCAATGAAGAAATAGACTGGGGACCGTCACACAGATATCCCCCAATGAGCTGGGATGGAACTCCCGAAACTGATATAATGAAATATCAGGTTATGAGCAATGGAGAGTTCGATTACAACCAAACCGATATATTGGATTACACCGAGGATGAAGACTGGTCTCCGCCGCCCGAAGACCTCGCTGAAAACATGAAATGCGGTTACGATACCAGATTTCTATTCTCCTTCGGCCCCTTCGATATACCGCCTGGAGATACGAATGCCGTGCGCGTAGCAATAGCCGTTATGGTTGCCGAGGATTTCCATCAGGATCCAAATGTCGTAGGCGATTGCCAACCTGAGAAATATAATTATACGGGAGTGGGCAGGACGACGGAATGGGTTCGAGACGTTTACGGCGCGCCGAACGGCCTCGGAGAACCGAATTATCAAGGGCCGGTTCCGCCACCCAAACCCGAATTCGAAATAGAGTCCCATTGCAACGAAATCGATATATTCTGGAAGTTCGACGAACAGTTAGACTATGTCGATCCAATTACACTTCTACAGGATTTCGAGGGATTCCGTATCTACACCAGCGAGGCGAAACTGGAGAGCTATTTCACACCAATTATCGAATTCGACAAGATAGATTACACAGATTACAATTCTGTGGATACATTCCAGATGGCCGTCCGAAGTGACGAATTTGTGGTGCCGGATGAAGACGGTAACTATCCATTGATAGATACTACATACATTTCCTATGGGACCGATAGTGTAGTAATGGACACCTTCTCCCGCGCCAAATTCGGCACGAATTCCGGGATGCCCGTCGATACGGTCAGCCGATACAGCGAAGAGTGGATGAAATATACCATCACCAATCAACGTGCAGGAGCCGATATTTACATTTCCGTAACCTCATACGATTTCGGCCAACCTACCCGCAACCTCGAATCCCTCGAATCTTCGAAGACAACGAATTACATCTGGGTAGTTCCGGAAGGCTGTGGCGAAAATTCGGAAGAGGTTTATGTTATCCCTAACCCATATAGGGTAGATCATATCTATTCCGGCCCCGAAGGCCTCGACGCGGAAACTCCCGTAGGGCAGGTTTGGACGGAGTATTCTCGTAAACTTAGATTCGCCAATCTTCCGGAAAAGGCTATAATCAGGATTTACACCGTTGACGCCGATCTCGTGGATGAACTCGACCATAGCGATACCGGTGAAATGGACAATGGCGAAACAGACGGCGACGGGAAGGATATCGTAGGTGCCGAGGACTGGGACCTCATCAATAAGAACGACCAGGCGATTTCCAGCGGTATCTATATGTTCAGCGTCGAAGACCTGGAAACGGGCGATTATCAACTTGGTAAATTCGTAATTATTAAATAATTGGGAGAATCATGAGACGATATATAACAATAATAGTAATGCTGTTACTCGTTCCGATTCTCGCCTTCGGTCAGGCTAAGGTCGGCACGGCGGCCGCTCAGTTCCTGGAGATCCCGGTAGGTGCCCGCAGTGTCGGAATGGGGGATGCATTTATTGCCACGGCGAACGATGTCTCCGCGATTTACTACAACCCGGCGGGATTGACCAATCTTTCGCGGAAAGAAGTTATGTTCACGCATAACATCTGGCCTGCGGGGATTATGCACGATTTCGCCGCATTCGCTATGCCCGTGGCACAACTCGGCGGGGTTGTCGGTGTAAGTGCTATAGGGCTGACAACCGGCGAGATGCGCGAAACGACCTGGGGGAGACCCGAAGGCACCGGAAGAACTTTCATGGCAAGCGATCTCGCGGTAGGATTAACCTATTCGCGAGAGATGACTGACCGCTTCTCGGTCGGAGTTACATGGAGATACGTCGGTGAATATTACGCCGATGTAAAAGCTCATTCCTGGGCGATGGACATCGGAACTTTATATAGGACGCAGTTCAGGAATCTCCGCATCGGAATGAATTTCACCAATTTCGGGCCGGATATAACTTTCCTTCAGACACCGTATCCTCTGCCCATGTCTTTCCACATGGGTCTTGCCGCTGATATTTATGAAGTCGGCGCGCACAAGGTTACTCTGGGTGCCGAGGGAAGCCACCCCAACGATAACCTCGAAAAATTCCAGGTCGGTGGGGAATACTGGTTCAATAATATGTTCGCAGTTCGAACCGGTTATCGTTTTGGGGCGTGGGATGCCGAACGGTTCAACGTCGGAGTGGGTTTGAAACTACCTGTTGGCTCGGTTACAACGAAAATCGACTACGCGTATAGCGATATGCAGGAGTTGCTCAACTCCCATAAGTTCACCCTTGGATTGGAATTTTAGGAGGACGCGATAATGAGAAAGACTAATTATATCATAATCACTCTGATGGTCGTTCTTGCCGGCCTTCTAATAACGGGTTGCGACTATAAGGGCGACATAAATGAGAATCAAAAACCCATGATCCAACTCTATAATAATCCCTCGGACGGCGATACCGTCGGGTCGGCTCCAATTATGTATTGGCAGGCTTTCGATACCGATGGCAAGGTTTATATTTACGAATATATCGATCTTCCGCACGAACAGGCCGGACAGGGAATAGAAGCTGATGAATTCGAGGAATATTTTACAAACCAGCAAGATCTTGCAGACGTCGATTCGCTCATTACTATCGACGGAATGAAGATAACCTGGACGAGGGTCGAAAGTTCCAGCACGAGCGATACGGTTTTCCTGCAAATTCTGGACCCCGATTCGGTTACCAAACATCTGTTTTGTGTCCGCGGGCTGGATAATGAAGGTTTATATTCCGACGTAGTGTGTATGACTCTATACAGGAGTAACACCCCGCCCGATTCATGCGTTATAGTTACCGATCCCTTCGAGGGCGAGGAATACTGGATTCTCAAGGATACTACATATAGCTGGAAGGGCATCGAGGTTAGCTGGTCGGCGGACGACCCGGACAACTCGATTATACTGGAATACAAATGGTGGGTAGAAACGATGTCCGGGGAAATGGTTATTACATCGCTACTCGACGACACACTGGGTGGCGTGAATTCGGGATACGACACCTCGGATGCCTGGGTCAGGAACACGACTACCCATATAATGGGGGAGATCCCGGAAAACGGCGACTATAAATTCTTCGTTCAGGTTCGGGACGACGCCTTTTACCCCGGCGCTATAGATTCCGCGGTGATTACGCTGGCTCAACCATATTTCGATATTTCCGATGAGGACATCCGCCAACAGTATATCGACGGCACGTTCCCGCATAGGGTGCTCATAATCGACCAGAACGATGCAGTAGTGTATCCCGATCCCGCTATCATCCGTGACTGGTATGACGGCATTTTCGACGGTTTCCAAACGTTGGGCATGATCGATAACTACTCTATTCACAGACCGCCTAATAGTGATACTTGGGACGTTCCCAGGACTACGTTAGCGGATTATAGCATAATCTGGATTATAGACCAGGACTTCGTTACTATTGGGTATAAGATAGGAACTGAGTATTTAGAGGAGTCGATGCTTTATATACAGGTAGGTGGCAGACTGGTATTCGACGGCCGGTATATGTTCGCCAACGAACTCGAATCCTGGAACGAGATACCTTCTTATGACTACTTCGGAATAGACAACGAAATTATCGGCGTAAATAGTCAAATATTCCAGAGTGCTATCGCTAACGAAGGTATTTCCGGTTATCCAACACTCGAAATCGATCCAGGTAAAACATTCGACGGTTCCGCGTCAATCAACAAAGTTTCTCGAATTGGAATGCGTCCACCTTCTTACGGCGGAAGTCCATATACGGAAAGATTATACAGTTTCGGCATTACTGCTGACGCTACCCCCGCGGAAAGCACGGACTTCAACGGCGTGCCGGTAGCACTTCGTTACGTTGCACCAAGTTTCCGCTCGGCTTACTTCGGTTTTCCACTGTATCTAATGAATAACGATGAGGGTCAGGTCGAACAGGTTATGGAGAACACCCTCGAGTTCATCAAAACTCAGCTCGAAGTAGTGGAAGATACGGTAACGATACCGCTGTAAACTCCAATCATAACACAAAAAAAGCCCGGCTGTGAAGTCGGGCTTTTTGATTGCCGGAATTAGTTAATATCAATCCCAGGGCATTTTCGGGATGGCGCGGACGATTTCCGTCAGCGATGTATCCCCCGCCAGAACCTTTTTGACCGCTTTTTGCCACAGGGAATTAATTCCCTTTTCGTGAAGCGTCGTGGCGAGAGATTCCACAGTAGAAGCGCTATCCAATATCTCGCGGGTTAAATCGTGTCCGGGGATAATCTCGAAGATACCCGTCCTGTCCGAATAACCCGTGTGACCGCAATGGTCGCAGGCTCGGGGACGGTAAACGATTCTGCCGTCATTAAGTTTGGATTGTTCCCTGCAAGATTGGCATAGAGTCCTGATTAATCTCGGCGAAATAGCCACGTTCAGAGAATCCGCGATGACGAAGGGGTCGATGCCGTAGTCCATCAATCGGATAACACCCTCGAAAGTATCGCGCGTGTATAACGAAGATATCAGTGTTTTGCCGGAATACGCCGCCCTCATGGCGTTTTGAGCCGTTTGAGAATCGGTTATTTCGTCTATCATAATGATATCCGGATCCATCTTGAGGATATTCGATAGCACGACGGAGTAATTCATCCCCTTGTTGAATTCTATCTTTACCTGACTTGCGAAACTGAGCGTTTCCTCTGGCTGGCGTTCCAGCGTGAAAATTTTCTTCTCCTTGCTCGATAATTTCTTCAGGATAGCGTAAAGCAAGGTTGTTTTACCGACGTCCCCCGGGCCGCAAATAAGCACCATACCGCCGGGTTTGAAAATATTCTCGATTACCACCGCGAGTTCGTGAGGAGTCAAACCAAGTTGTTCCAATCCGCGTTTTGGTTCGGTCTCATCGACTAACTCGATCACGGAGTTCGTGCCGGTAATCGTCGGGACGAAATGGGCCTTGAAAATGATGTTCCTGTCGTGCCGTTTTATCGAGAAAGCCCCGGTTTGTTCCAGATCGGACCGGTCCTCGTCCAGGTTTGCGAGAATCTTGAGCCTCGAGATCGCTTTTTCATGATTCTTTTCCGGGATATTGAACTTATCGGCAAGGACGCCGTTTATCCGGAAACGGACTCTGGACAAACCGTGCGCCGAATCGAAATGGACGTCCGTCGCCCTCTCTTTCATCGCGGTGGACGTTATCCTGTCGATGTCGTCCATCACACTGTCCGGGTCGCAGGTAAGAGTGGGGATACCTGAATCCGCCTTTTCGGCAACTCGCGCCGAGGGGGCTTTTGCTTTCTTTTTCTCTTCGGGTTCGCCGTAAATTTCGTCCAGTAATTCCTCTATACGCGACGGTTCCGCGATTCCCGGTGTTACTTTGAAGTTCGTGATAAACTCGACGATATCGATTGCGAATTTGTTCAAAGGGTCGTCCATCGCCAGGATTAACCTGTCGTTTTCGACCTGATACGGGATAATTCTGTATTTGCGGCAGACGTCCCGAGGCACAATCGATAACAAACGTTTGTCCGTTTTTTGGGGATCCAGTTCGACGCGTTTGAAATCGCGTTGTTCGCTGACGATATCGGCTATCGTGCCCTCATCGACTAAATCGAGATGAACCAGTATTTCTCCGAGTTTGCCGCCTTGATTCTCCTGTATTCGAAGCGCCTGACGAAGCTGTTCCTCGGTAAGCAGATTGGAATCGACAAGTATTTCTCCCAGGCGTTTTGTCTTCATATTTATCCTCCCGATTAAGATATAATATAGAAATTTTTTTGAAAAAGGAAACAGAAATAATGGAGAATGTAGAATGTATAATGAAGAATGGCAACCTAAAGGGTATCTATCGAGTATTAAAATCGTTCATTTAATAAATATCTGACAAATAGAACTCAAAAAGTTGGAATCAGCCGCAAAACCCTATGGCTGAGCGAAAGTGTAGAAGAAATTATAAAAAGTCCAAAAGGATCTAACACAAGTCCAGAAGGGTGCAACATAAGTCCAGACACATTTTCGTATTTTTCAAAAGTCAAATATTATATCGAAAAAGCATTTTATACTTCTTTTTTAAGTTCGAATAACCCCTCAATGGTCGAAGAATACCCTTACGGAAGGGATTTCCTATTCCACCGTAACCGATTTCGCCAGATTGCGCGGCTGATCGACGTTGGTGCCCCGCAGAACGGCAATGTGATAGGCGAGGATTTGCATGGGTAACGCGGTGATCAGCGGCATCACCAGTGGATCGGCCTTCGGGACGTAGATGATGTCCTCGGTCAGGGCGGAGATTTTGTCATCGCCGTCCGATGCGATCACGATGACCTTGCCGCCGCGCGCACGGACTTCCTCTATATTCGATATGATCTTGTCGTAGAGCGGATCCTCGGTGGCGATGAAGACAGTTGGCGTGTCGTCGTCGATAAGGGCTATGGGGCCGTGTTTCATCTCGGCGGCGGGGTAGCCCTCGGCGTGGACATAACTGATTTCCTTGAGTTTCAGCGCGCCTTCCAGTGCGACCGGGAACTGCATCGCTCTGCCGAGATAGAGGAAATTGTGCATCTTGTAATACTTCTTAGCGATTTCGAGAATATGGCCGCTTTCTTTTTCCTTATCGAGCACCTTGGCGACCATTCCCGGGACGTTTTTGAGTTCGTTTATTAATCGAGTTCCCTGCGCCATCGAATAACCCTTCATACGGCTTAAAAGTAGGGCGATTTCGAGTAAAACCATGACCTGGCTCGTGAAGGCCTTTGTCGATGCCACCCCGATTTCCGGGCCAGCGTGGATATAGACGCCCGCGTCCGTTTCGCGCGCGATTGTCGAACCGACTACGTTGACGATGCCGAAGACGGGTATTCCCATGCGTTTGGCCTCGCGCAATGCGGCCAATGTGTCGGCGGTTTCGCCGGATTGGCTGATGACGAACAGCGCTTCGCCTTCGCGAATGATCGGATTTCTGTAACGGAATTCGGATGCGTAATCGACCTCAACGGGGATGCGTGCGAGTTCCTCGATGAGATATTCGCCGATAAGCGCCGCGTGCCAGCTCGTTCCGCATGCGGTAATCATGATTCTGTCTATATCGCGGAGGTAATCGAAGTAATTCTTAAGGCCGTTCAGTCTGACGGTGCCCTCCTGGACGTTCAAACGTCCCCTGTAGGCATTTTCTAAAGTTTGGGGTTGTTCGTAAATCTCCTTGAGCATGAAATGTGGATATCCGCTCTTCTCGATCTCGTTCAGTGTCATAGAGATTTTTTCGATTTTCGGTGTGATCGGCTCGGCTTCCAATGTCGAAATGACCACGGAGTTCGCCTTGATTGTCGCCAGGGAGCCTTCATCGAGGTAGATAACACGGTCGGTGTATCGAACCACTGCGGCGGCATCCGAAGCGACGATATGCTCACCGTCGCCCGCACCGATAAGCAAAGGACTACCGTGCCTTGCCGCGAAAATTTTATTGGGTTCGTCCTCGAACAGCACGGCGATACCGTAAGTGCCTTCGATTTCTCGTAGCGCCCCGCGCACGGCCTTCCAGAATGGGATGTCGCCGCCGTTATAAACATCCTCGATAAGATGCGCGATAACTTCTGTATCCGTATCGGTTGTGAATTTATGTCCTCTGTCGGTTAGATATTGCCTTAAAGCGCGATAGTTCTCGATGATCCCGTTGTGGACGACCGCGATTTTGCCGGTGCAATCGGTGTGGGGATGGGCGTTCGTAACCGAAGGTTCGCCGTGAGTTGCCCATCGCGTATGGGCGATGCCGACTGAGGGTTTGTCGTCGATATCAACGAGTTCTTTCTCGAGTTCGACAATTTTTCCGATGACTTTGAGGGTTTTGATGCCCTCATCGGTGTGATAAGCGAGTCCCGCGGAATCGTAGCCCCTGTATTCGAGACGTTTTAATCCGTCGAGAAGAACGGGAAAAGCCTTTCTTTTGCCGATGTATCCAACTATGCCGCACATATTTATCTCCGGAAGTAAGGTTAAGAGCATATTAATTCTAACAAACGGTTTGCCAAACCGTCGATAATAAATCCGATAGTCCGGAATCGATTTGGAATGTTTTTTTTATCGAGGTTTAAGAGGGGGAGATGGAATATCAGCCCTCGATAAGCCTTTTTGCCCGGTCGATTATCTCCCTCGTCCGTTCTTCGCTTTCGCTTTCCGCTATAAGCCTCATTATCGGTTCCGTATTGGACGCCCGTATATGAAGCCATCCATCGTCCATTGTGATTCGCACGCCGTCGGTGCGATCGATATCTTTGATCTTAAAAGCGTCTCTCAGCAATTCTTCGAGGGGGCTATATGACATGGAAGATTCCGTTTTATCCTTGATCATAAATAGCTTTGGGAACTCGTTTGCAAGTCGGGAAAGTTTCTTGCCGGTTCGTGCCATTCTGTGGAGTATAACCGCCGCCGCCAGAATGCCGTCTCTGCCGGGATGGCAGGCTGGGACAATGAGACCGCCGTTGCCCTCGCCGCCGACGGGCGATTCGATTTCCAGCATTTTCATGGAGACATTTATTTCGCCTACCGGGGTTCTGATAATCTCCCTTCCGAGAGATTCGACCATCGCGCTGGTGGAAAGGTTCACGACTATGGGACCTTCCATAAACTCGGCAACTTCAGCAGAGCCGATTGCCAGAGTATATTCCTCGCCGATAGCGACGCCGTTTTCATCGACGAGTGCAAGCCGGTCGGCGTCGGGATCGGTTGCCAGGCCTATGTCGGCGTTATGGGAAATTACCATTGCAGAAAGATCGCTCAGGTTTTCGGATCGAGGTTCGGGTTCATGATGGAATCGTCCATTCGGAGCACAGTTATACTGGATTACATCGCAACCGAGTTTATCGAGAAGCGGTATCATGGCTATCGCGCCGGTTCCGCCGTTGGCATCGAGGACTACTTTGAAACCGGACTTACGTATAATCTCGGCGTCGAGCCAGGGGAGCCATATCACGGCGTCGATATGATAATTTTGTCCGTTCTTCAGGAATTCGTAGCTCCCGCATTTATCGAATGTCGCCCATTTGAGATTCTGTTGTTTTAGCGTCAATAACTTATCGACCTCGACCGCGTTTAAAAACAAACCGTCGGACTTGATGAACTTCATCGCGTTCCATTCGATTGGATTATGGCTGGCCGTGATGATAATCCCGCCCGCGGACTTTGTTCGTTCCGTAACGACCTCGGCGGTCGGCGTTGACTGGATACCGATGTCGATAATATCCCTTCCCGCAAGGCGAAGAACGGATGAAACAAGACTGGCTATAGCTTCCCCGTGCGGTCGGCTGTCTCGCGCGACGACAATCGGCCCCTGCGGCAAAAGCGCGGAAAAAGCGTGGCAGTAGTATATTATTATTTCCGGCGTCAGGTCTTCTCCGACTATTCCTCTAACTCCGCTGATACTCTCTTTTAGCATTTTACTCCTGTTGGTATAATGTCTGCAAGTAAGTTAACTCAATTGTTTTTTTTGTCAAGTAGATAGCCGATTTTCGAGATAAAACAACAATAGGCTTGCTTTGACGTCTTTTAAGTTTATATTTTGACAAATATCGAATCGAACCAAGGAGAAACAATGAAAAAAATCCTCACAATTGCGATCTTGCTAATCGCGATAGCCGCTTACGGAGCGGATTTCAAGCTTGCCTATATCAATTCCGAGCGGCTTAGAGAAGAATACGACGCTTTTGCGAACGCCCAGGCACAGTTCGACAAAGACGTCGCCGAGTGGGAGGCCGAGGCCGCCGAGATGGAGCAGGAACTAATCGATCTGCAAACGGAACTGGAACAACAAGCGCTTCTGCTGTCCGAGGAAAAGAAGCAGGAACGCCTTCGACTGATTCAACAGAAACAGGAAGAATATCAGAAATTCCTCGGCGAAATCTTTGGGACCGGCGGCAGAGCCGAACGCAGAAATGCCGAACTTACTTCGCCTCTTCTGGAAAAAATCAATGAGGCTCTGGTCAACGTGGCGGAACGCGAAGGTTACGATCTTATTATGGACGTAGCCGGAGGTAACGTAGCCTACATCGACGAGAATCTCGACATCACCGATAAACTGCTCGAAGAACTGAATACGATGTTTCCAGAATAATGTTCGCGAGTGAACTTGCGAAAGAGATTAACGGCCGGTTGATAGGTCCGGGAGACCCGGAATTGAAAGCCATTCGCCCTATCGGGGAGGCCGGTGAAGGCGATCTGGCGTTTCTGCATAACGTCAAATACAAGAAAATACTCGCCGAAACGGGTGCGTCCTGCGTCGTTCTATCCGAAGCGAGTTTACACGATGAACACGGATATGCGGTTATAATCCACGATAATCCCCATCAGGCGATGGCTGTGGCCGTGGATTTACTCTATCCCGGGGCCGAATACCAACCGGGAATACACCCTTCGGCTGTGGTAGATTTGAGCGCCACTATCGGCGAAGGCGTTTATATCGGGCCGAACGCGTATATCGGCGGCGGTTGCGTTATAGGAGACGATTCTATTGTCGAATCGGGTTGCAACCTTATGTCCGACGTTCACCTCGGAGCGAAAAGTCATCTCTATCCTAATGTTACGATATATCCTAAAAGCTGGCTGGGGAAAAACTGTATAATCCATGCTGGAACGGTGTTGGGTTCGGACGGCTTCGGTTTTGCACCATCCGAGGATGGAATCCTCAAAGTCAAGCAGGTGGGCAAGCTTGTTATCGAGGCCGACGTCGAGATAGGCGCTTCCTGCACTATCGACCGGGGAACTTTTACCGAGACTCGTATAGGACGTGGCACAAAACTGGATAACCTCGTTCATATCGCGCATAACTGTAAACTTGGAGAGAATTGCCTGATTGCCGCTCAAAGCGGCCTGGCTGGGAGCACCGAGCTTGGCGACCGCGTTATCGTGGCCGGACAGGTCGGTTTCGCGGGTCATCAGGTAATCGGCGATGATTGTATTTTCTTCGCGAAGAGCGGCATCAACGGGGATATCGAGGCCGGAAGCCAGTATTTCGGATACCCGGCGAAACCGAGAATGCAAGCGCACCGCGAAAACGCATATATTGCAAGACTGGGCGAGTTATTCAAGAAGGTTAAGGAACTTAAGAGAAAACTTGAAGTAACTGATGATAATAATAAGTAATACAATAAGTTAATAAGGAGAAATGGGCATGAAATTAGTAGCTACGCTGGGTATCATACTATTGTTCAGTTCATTGGTTTTGGCTCAACCGGAACAAACGATCGAATTCAACTATAGAGGCATTGCACTCGCAGGATGCGACGCTACAATCGACGGCGAAGGGAATATCCTTGATATTTTCGATATTTCCAATCAGGAGAATCCCGCGGCCAGCCACTTCAACGAGGGCTACGGCCTGCCCGAAGAACGTATCGATAAAATCGGCGGAGCGGATAAGTTTTCCTTCGGAGCGGCGGTTAAGACCTTAAAATATCCCGGACCGCCCGCGGATAACGGAGATGACAGAAATTGGTATTGGTTGGATGGCGTTGCAAGAATACTCGTCGAAAAGGGTTTCAATGAATTTTTCTCCACGCGATTCCAATTCCGGGGCGGGTATAACACGATGCGTATGTCCTATGCCAGCGAATATAGACACAATTATACGGCTTCGACGCTGGACTGGGCGAATATCGTTCATAGAGTTAATACTTCGGGAGCCGCGGCTATTCTTCCGATCGGCGAGGTTTATTTCACGTATCATTCGCCCTTCGGCCTGTCGGTGGGCGCCGGCGGCGGATATGGGTTCAACGAATTCGAGGATATGTATTACAGCGGCGGATGGAATGTTACGACTCAGGGTAAAGTTACTGGCTATCAGGCTAAATTCGGCGGTCGGTTCGTAGTCCCCAATTACGAAGATTACGGCGGTGTCGGTTTGAATTATAATATCGGTGGTGGCACTGTGGCGAACGAAGAGGGCAACGATTACGATATGTTCGTATCAAATGATTCACGCCTGGGGCTTCAGGCGGAATTCGGTTATCCGGGATACGTCCGTGGCGCTGTGGGATACGATATTATTGGATATGAAGAAGATTATCTGACCTCTGCCTCCGACGATTCCGCGGACGTTTTCAACGACGACGTCTCTCGTATGGTGTTTGGTTTGAAAGTATTTGGGCATGAGATCGGCGCGCCTCTTACCCTCGGAATAAGAACCGAAAGCTATAATACTGTCGGCGTCGAGGATGAAGGAGAATACGAACCGAACCTGAAATCGTCCAATTTCGGCGTAGGCTTATCCGCGGAACCTGTTACGGGATGGACTATTACGACCGAATATAAAACGGGAAAGACGATTTACGAACCATTGGAAGAAGATGAATTCGAGGTCGATAATTCCGGTTTTGCTGTAGGTATGGAATTATTTTTCATACCTGAAATGGGTATTCGCGTCGGTTTCGAGACAATCGATTTCGAACCAGATTCGGCTTATAGAGCGAATTACGGGGGTTTCGATTACTACGGCGGCGAGGGTGATATGATTGTTCCCTATTATTCTACAATGACGGTTAGTCGGTTTGGTGTCGTTCCAGTTCAAACTAAAGGCAATGCCCTCAGTTGGGGACTTGCATTCAGACTGGACGACGACAGGCTTCAACTCGACCTCTCCGGGCGGCATATTCTGGCGTCCGAGCCGCAGGTCTATAACGACGAAACCGGAGATAGACACGAAGGATACCTGGGTCTAACCTATTACCTGAAATAGACATATAATAAGAAACTACATTAGGATATTGATATAGATGAGATTTTCAAATGGCCTCACCACGCTTGGAAACAGACGCCTGATACTATTCATTACTTCTCTTCTTGTAATACTACTCTACGGTTGTACGGAAAACGGCCCCGTCGATCCGCCGGATGGCCATTTCGGCGACGGCAATTTCTACGTGAGAATCATCGACGTGGGCCAGGCAAGCTCCGCATTAATAACCTCTCCGGACGGTTATAATCTGTTATATGATTTTGGGCTGGGAACATCGGCGGAAGACGACGTATTGCCGCTTCTCGATTCTCTGGGTATAGACTTGCTGGATTTGAGCATCGCCTCCCATTACGACGGCGACCATATCGGAGGTGCGGATGAAGTCTTCGATCTAATCGACCTGAACGGTTATTGTTATGACCACGGGGGAACATATACATCTAACAATTTCCTTAATTACGAGGGAGTTATCGGCACTAAACGCAGGACGCTATTCGCCGGCGATACGCTTCTTCTTGGCGATGAGGGTGTTGTTATCGCCTGTATTGCCAGCGATGGCAACGGAACTGTAGTTTTTCAGGAAAACGACCGGTCGGTCGGTTGTATCATAAGTTATAACGATTTCGACGTCTGGATAGGCGGCGATATAAACGGAAGCGACGCGGGCGACCGCGTCAATATCGAAGACAGGATCGCCGGCGATTGTCGTATAGTCGAATGCTACGTCGCCAATCATCATGGAAGCCGATATTCGAGTTGCGAGACATTTTTAGAGGCTCTCCAACCGGATTTCTGCGCTATATCCTGCGGCTTGAATAATCCCTACGGCCATCCGCATTCCGAAACGCTTAGTCGAATGCAAGCGTGGACTTCCGAAATATATCGCACCGACCTTTCCGGCACGATAACTGTTACCGTAGAAGACGACGGATCATATTCGATTTCTACCGAGGACAGCAGATATTCGGAAGTTTATTAGTATATCATCTCTTCTATTTATCCTGATTATAACGGGATGCGAGGACGATCCTCCAGACGGGGTTCCCCACGAAATCGACGATGCGATATGGCCCTTTGAAGTCGGGAACGAATGGACCTTCGACGTCCAGGTCTGGGACGATTCTCTCGCCGATTATATCGCATACAACGAAAGATATATCGTAGATAGAGCCTTCGCGCACGAGGGGAATCGAGTTAACGAAATTCGTCTGGAGAGTTTCATCGAGGACACGGTGTTTTCCAGTTTCACTTTATGGTGGGGGAATACGATAGAAGGCTTGTATGAATACGCCCCCGTGGCCGATAATTTCGAGCCGTATGAAAATCCCCATCTTCTATTCAAATACCCTTCCACGGATGGCGAGATATTCCTGAGTTACGCGCCCAATCCGACCGAGGAAACCGAGATGGGGTTTATCTCACTGATGCCCCCCGCGGAAGTGCCCGCCGGAAGTTTCGAGAATTGCGTGGGATTCCAGTATTATGAACCGCCGGGGGAGAATATATATTATCACTTCTTGCCGGATACGGGCTATATCCAGATGGAAAAATATGTCGGTTCAATGCTCAATAAGTCGCGTTATCTCGCGGATTACGTATTGAATTGATTACTACTTACCGAATACACCCAAACCCCAGAGAACGATCATAACAACCACGATTAGCAAAACGACTATCGAAAGTGTAATTATCTGTTTTCGTTCGATCTGTCTGTTGTGTTTGTAGTTGCGATGTATTTCTCTGAGCCATTGTCCCGCGAGGGTGGAAGTCGGGCGGCTTTCCACTGCGACGAAATCCAGCAGTGTGTTATCCGCCGGGTGCCCCACAGCGGATATTACCGGAAGCTCGCTATTAGCCACGGTGCGGAGGACTTCCTCGTTATCGTATATACTCAGGTCTCCGCCGCCGCCTTTCGTGATAATTATAGCATCGAGTTCGTCATTGTGCCGATTGCATTTATTAATTTCCTCGATTAGAGTTTCAGGTTCGTCGTCTTCCGTGTATCGAACGAGGAAAGTCAATTCGCCAGTGCCGGTGGCTCCCGCACGGATGTCCACAGGTGCCGAAGAATTTTTGGGCGAGATAATAGCGAAACGCGAAGGGGGAGGATTTGTCGGGATCGATTTCAATTGGGCTTTCCTCAATACTCCTTCGTCGTCGAGCTTCTTTATTATAGGGTCGGTATGTATGCGTTCGGCCAGGGTCTTGATGGGTTTTATGGAATTCAATAGTAATTCGACTTTGGCCTCTTTACGATATAGCCAGAGTTTGCCCTCCACGATAATTCGCGCGCCCTCTTTAAGATTGAAATCGAGTTTCTCGCTAACCTTCGGCGGAACGACGCATCGGACAGAATTGGTTATATCTTTGAGATAAAAGAACATCCAACCGGATTCCTTGCGATTATCCAGTAGGTTCGCAACTTCACCTACCACCCGGATAGAGTCCTGCGTTTCTATCGATTGCTCGATAGTCTCGCAAATAAGATCGTGAACGCTTCCAGGAGTGTAATCATGTGTATTTTTTTGATTATTCAAGGGCGCCGCTTTCGGGTAAAAGTTTTCTGCCGGGACAGTTTTCGCACAACGGCTTTTTCTTTTTGCAATACGTTTTGCCTGTCTCGACAATTAAAGCGTGGTAGTTCTTATATAGTTCAATATCTTCCTCGATGGAATCCGCGAAAAGCTGAGATAGCTCTTGATAACCTATGCCGTATGGCGTCCATCCATGGCGGAAAGCAATTCGGAAGGTATATGCATCTACTACGAAAACCGGACGTTCGAGAGCATAAAGCAGGATATCGTCCGCGGTTTCGGGGCCGATACCCTTAATCGATAACAATCCCTGTCTTAGTTCCTGCGTGGAATATTCCGATAATCTGTCGATATCGCAGTCTGCGGTTCGGTCGAACCAATCCATGAATCTCGCGAGTTTTAACGTCTTCTGATTGAAATAACCGGACGGTTTAATGGCGGTCCTCACTGTATCGCTGTCGGCTGTCAGCAGTATTTCCGGGGATAGAAGCCCCAGTTCGTCGAGGTTATCCAGGGCTTTTTCGACGTTTTTCCAATTCGTATTTTGTGTTAAAATCGCGCCTATCATTATCTCGAAAGGAGTTTCGCCCGGCCACCATTCGAGGTCGCCGTATCTATCGAACAACAGGTCATAGAATCGTCGAATCGGGGTCATTGTTCTCCATTGGGCAATTCGCCCTTATCGATTAGCGGTTTGAGCGTCTTATTATAATATCTGGCAAAGGCATCAACTACAAGGGGATCGAAATGTGATCCGCTCTCCGCCAGTATCTCTGCTTTTGCTTCCTCGAAAGTCAGGGCCTTTTTGTATTCCCGTGTGGAAGTTATCGCGTCGAAAGAATCCGCCACGCCGATAATCCTTGCGCCCAACGGAATCGTCTCCCTGGCGAGGCCGAAGGGATAACCCGTGCCATCCCACCGCTCGTGATGAGTGCTCGCTATAAGCGGGACATCGGCGAGATCCTCGGCAAAATGGACTTTACTCACGATGTCGTGAGTAATTTTAGCGTGGTTTTTTATCTCCTCATATTCGCCTCCCGTAAGCGGTCCTTCTTTTTTCAGAATCGAATCGTCGATTCCGATTTTGCCGTAATCGTGGAGTAGGCTCGCGATGCGAATTTGCTCGATGTCTTTTTCGGTAAGGTTCAGTTCCCGCGCGATACCTATCGAATATTTGGCCACGCGTTTTGAATGTCCTTTTGAAATCGGGTGTTTAGCATCGATGGTTGCCGCCATAACCTCCGTAAGAGACCCGAAAGTCCTTCGCAGGTCGTTATACAGTCTCGAGTTTTCGATACTCATGGAAATCTGCGCCGCGGCGGCCTGTAAAAGCAGATAGTCGTCGGTGTTGAATCCTCCGGATTCCTTATTAATAACCTCCATTACGCCGATGGTTTCGCTTTTGTAGTTCACTAGAGGGATAACCATTATGTTATTTACCTCGTAACCGAAAACGCTTTCGAGTTTGCCTTTGAATCGGCTGTCTTCGTGCGGTTCGTCCGAGATTATATATTCGCGGGTTGTTGCGACCCAACCGGCCATTCCCTCATCCAGCTGGAGTTTTATAATTTTCCCCGAAGGAAATAGCGCCGTCCAGAGTTCAGATTTCGCACGGTCGAGAATCCAGACGATACAGCGTCTCGCGCCGATTAGCATGGCACATTCTTCTGTCACCCTATCCATGAGGTTTTCAAGGTGCATATCGCTTGCGAGAGCCCGCCCGATCTGGAGCAGGCGCGATAGGCGTGTTACTTCCCGTCTGAGTGTTCTGGTTTCTTCGTGATTTTCCTTATCCATGATGCTATAAAATAAACTCTTTGGAGCGTTTGGCAATATATATTTCGTTTTAGAACTTCAATTCTACCCAGATACTGACATCACGAACATGATGAACCTGGTCGACCTTCTTGTCCTTCGTGTCGATCCATTTAATCTCCATCCCGCCCTGAATATTCCTGCTGAAATTATAACTCGCCGAAGGTGTAAAGCTCCATTCCACGTCGTCGCGTTGGCGAGACGGTTCATCGCCGGAATTTTCTATCCATGAATAAGTTTTCCTCGTTGTGTTCTGCACGGTAAGAGAAAGAGTCAACTGGTTTTCAAATTTCAAAGTCCCGATTAAAGGCAATTTAAAGCCTTTGGAACCACGGATAGAGTAACCGGCGGTAATTTTATGGGTTAATTCATAATTATGTGTTACGCTAACAGAGGTGGGTGTGTAGTTCCTTTCGTGCGAATCCCTTAAATTTGTCGAGTAATCTGTGCTGATACCCGGTTTCAGGGTCAGATTGACCGACACGAGCGGGTTGAAATTATGTGTAAGCGCATCCGATTTAAGGGCGTCGGATTCAAAATTCTCTCTAACTTCGTAAGAATAATGGGAATTCGCGCGGGCGTTACTGGCGATAGTTTTGAAAGGCGGTATTTGCCCCAATCCATTCCAGGTCAATGTGATATCCGGGAACGTCGTCTGGATTTGTTTCGTGTTATTCGTGTTTATCGTGAGGTTTTTAACATAATTATACCTGAGTTGTGTGGTCATCTTCAGCGGCAACCTCGCGCCGGTGCGGATATTCCTCTTTTCGGTCAATGTATGACTTTCGACCTGACTGGTTGTCAGAGAATCCTGGATCCGGCCTACTCCCGGATTTGTGGTGAGCGAAAGCTGATATAGAACGCTCGGGCGTTCGGCCAGATTGGGTATCGTGCGCCTATCGTCGAATTGCCAGTCGAAGTTAAGGTCGTCTATGTTATCGAAAACCGGCTTGACCTTCTCGAAAGTATTCGCTATTGCACCCTTGCCCGATTGCGATTCGCTCTGAGACGCCGATTCGGATTCTGAATCTTCGCCGTTTTCGGGGTTATCGTCTCCCGGCCTTCGACTGCCTCTGTCCGGTCGTCTGGATGGACCTCTATCTCCGCCCGAACCGGAAAGGAATTCGCCCAACTGTCTCCACTTGAGTCCCCAGGACGCCCTGAAAGTGCGATTAAGGCTCACATTGCCAAATCTGTCGGGATATCTCGACGGGTCTGTGTCTTCCTGATAATCGCCGCGGACTTCATAATTCTGGGATAGCCAGGCGACGAGTTGAGGAGTGTAACGCACGTTTTGGCTTATCGACTTCGATAACGGATCACCGATAACCATCGGGTGTTTCCATCTGAAATACGCGGAATCCCCTATATCTCGTTTCATAGTCAGGTTGAAACCGGTGGTTATCGGCGGCACAATGTTCGTATTTAAAATGGCCGAGTGGGTCAGGGTCCTTGTGTTGCTGTAAGTTCTTGTATCGTATCTATCGAATCTCTCGTCCTCTCGACCTGACAGCGTGGTTTCAAATTTTAACGTCGTAGGGGCGAAGTTTAGCGACAGGTCTATTATCCCGGGAACTCTGGTCGTATCCACTCGTCCCTGTTTTCTTCCTGGCATTCCAATATCCGGTTCGGAAATCGCCGCGCCAGTTTCCTTAGTAGTATCGGGCGGTTCACCCTCTTCGTCGTCTTTACCTGAAAACATCCATCTTGTAAGATGGACGCTCCAGTCCTTTTCTCGAGGTGTGAGATCGTAGGTCTGGCGGGCGGTCCAGTTGCGCCCTATTTTCAATGGATAAGTCGGGCTTGTCTCCCTCGTTTCTCCGGCGCTAACGCTGTGCGATAATCTCGCAAACGTCAATCCGATAAGCCAGTGGGGATCGCGCGGTTTTAGGGTTTCGGTGATGTTAATTGAGTATTGCTTGGTTGTAGTGGTTTCCTCGTTGCGTAAGCTATCGGGAACGCTGATATCTGAGCCTGTCTTAAGGCGTGGCACGGATATCCTACGGGAATAATTCGACGTTATAGGCAGGCCAAGCCCCCAGCGGTCGGGCGCGAATTTATCCGGTTTGAATCCGCCGGATAAGCTCAACACTGTCTCGGTTTTACCGGTGCCCACTTTTTCGTTGAGACTGTGGAATTCGCTGTCCTTGCGCTCGATCGTTCCGCTGAAATTCGCCAGGTCGGCGAAATTAACGGAAAAAGTCGTTTTTTCCGCCCAGCCCGGTTCCTTTCGGACGTCGGTTACACGAAGTTCATCGACCCATATTTCGCCGGAAATAGGCCTGTATGGATAGGGGTTGACTACGCCTATCTCGAAATATCTAATATCCGTTAGTGTAGGCGAACCGTTGATGACGTAGAATCCGTTTTCCGTTTCAAATATCGGTTCGATATCTTCGATGGCGGTGTCAGAAACCGAGGTTTGATATTGATCCTTAAAGGCTGTCATCTCCGGGAAATCCATGATTACCTGGTTGGATTCCGCCCAACCGTCGTCGAGGTAAGTCCTGTATTCGTATGTGTTATTCGCGTCCCTTCCGAGTTTGAAATAGAACATCACGGAATCGTCGCTGGCACTCTCGTTGAAATATACCCACATATCCAACGCCTGATATAAGGTCAAATCCATCGATTCACCCGCGAAAGACGAGCGGTGGCAGGCTACTGAAGAATTGCCCGGCACGTTGTCGTATATTACAACGAGCGATTGTTCCTGGCTCATAATTCCCGTCGTAACCGATCTTTCGCCAGTTACGAGTGGGGGAGACTCGTAATCGCCGTCTTCGTGTGTATTCTTTGTGGTGATTTCGAGATGTTCGCTTTCCTCTTCCCACTTGTTGCCTACCAGATTAACTTCGGCGATCCATATTTTGGCGTAATCCTCTACACCATCGATCCACATACGCGCGTATTTAATCCTCTGCCAATCCGGTGAGCCTATTTCCTCTCTTCGGAAAACCTTGCCGTCCGGATGTAGCGTGAATACGGAATCCTGCAGGGGAATCCTATATAGTCGCCAGTATTCCCCCGAACCGTCATCGACCTCGCTACGGGTTTCCGGGACTTCGAATTCATTGCTCGAAAGATCGATTGTATATTCGTAGTAATCGTTATTCATATCGAGGAAGTTATTGCCGTTGAGGTCTTCTGTATCCGGTTTTGTGCCGCTCTCGGGATCCTGAGCGTTGCCTTCCGTGCCGTTAATTTTGGAGTAATTATCGGGGTCATCATTGCTCCATTCCCAGTTGTCGCCATTAGGGTCGAGATTATCCGCAGAATAACCCGGTTCTTCTTCGTCCGGTAATCCGTCCAGTCCGACATCTTCTGCTTCTGTTAGAATCCCGTCGCGATAACCTGAAATCTCCTTATCCTCGGAATCCAGAAAGCCGTCGCCGTCTATATCTTCGTTGATAGAACCCAAATTGAAATGCAGGTTGCCCTCGTTGCCGCGCACCCAAACCTCCAGGAACATTGATTTGCTTTGATCGTGGTATCCTGTGGTGATGTATCTCTGGACGCCCGCCCATTTATCGGGGCCGCCGCCGGCGGAATCCGGATCGAATTCCATTATGAGGACGTTGGTTTTGGAATCTTCCGTCGCGACTTCCTTTTGAGGCCAAATCTGGCTTACGGGGACTTTATCATAGGGATTATACCAGATAAGATGTCCGCGGTTCTCCTGGGCAAGACCTGACGGCGCGGCGGATTTTTTCCAGGCGGTTCGGCGGATTTCGAGATTGAAAGTGCTTTTTGACCCCTCGAAATCGTCTATATATGCCTCGTCTTTTGTATTAGGATTACCGACGACTTCCGCTACCTCCGCCGTGAATTTAATCCTTGATTGCGCCTCGGTGTGAATCAGGGGGATGGCATTGACTGCTTCGGTAATAAAGGGCACTTCGTAATCGAGTTGCAGATCGGCGTCCCAAATGAAGGCTTTGCCCGGTTCACGACCGATTCTCGGCCTGCGTTCGGCGCTGGAAGTCGATTTGTAGATCGCCGTTCCACCAAGCCAGCTATTTTCCCCAAAGCGGTATTCGGCGCGGGCACCAAGCAGGGCTTTTTGCTCCGGCATGAAGAAAGGTTCGTAATCGAAATCTATAGTCAGAGTAGTATTTGGATTCAGTGCGTCGTCGTTCAGGAATGTTATCTGGCCGATTTGATAATCCATCCGGTAATCGGTGCCCCGTTGCAGAGTTCGTCCGCCGAGTTTTACGACCTCGGAATTCTCCATTATGTTGAACCGTCCGAGATTCATCGGGTTCTGACGCTGGCCTGTTTTAACGCGGATCACATATTTATGGTCGCGCACGATAGCGTCGTTATCGGTCGAATCATACATCGAGGGGACTCGAGGAGTGTTTTCTCCAATGTGCAATCGCGTGTTATCGTCTTCGATATCGCTTGGGTTGAAAGGGTGGAGGATTGGGAAAATAAGGTGACCATCCCCCGGATTTATCATACTCACATCGACGAAACCGTCGTTTCCGGATATCCCCGAAGAGTTTACCTCATCCAACCCAAAGACATGCAGGAAGTTCACGGTCGGGGTTTGCGTGGTATCGCTATGAATATCATTGGAAACGGGGGCGAGGAAAATCTCTATTTCGATATTTTCGGTATTTAAATCGGTGGAGCTCAGATAATATACATTGCGCCAGGTTTGCTCCCAGCAGGGATTGGTAGCAAGCATTCCCGGAGGGCGAATGAGATTGAGTTTCACAGTCGTATCCCCGCTTTCGGGGTCGATATAAAGCCCGCCGACAGTGTCGTCTGGCGTGCCGTCGGAATGTCGAAGGATATAACTGCAGGCGATAGCGTAATTATCGCTGAGTGTATTATAGCCCGTCATATAGAACCAACCGAGAGTTCTATAAACCTGATAATCCTGCTGGCTTATTTGATGAAAGGAACCCCTATGGCCAATATTGTCGACGAAGGTGCTTTCGGGGTGCGGCATAGCCTCGCCATCGATTGCGCCCATATCTAAATTATCGGATGCGACCTGATTGTCAACCCAGAGAGTAAATTCAACTATACTGTCGCCAGACATATTGGGATTCGACGTTACCGGCCAAACCCAGGGATAAATGAAACTGGAATCGATCCAGAAATATGTCAGATCGAGGTAGTTGTAGTCTTTAATTTCGGTAGGTTGGGTTGAGGTATTTCCTGTGATGGACGTGCTT
The DNA here is from genome assembly GCA_964606695.1 of uncultured bacterium. Taxonomy (GTDB): domain Bacteria; phylum UBP14; class UBA6098; order UBA6098; family UBA6098; genus CAZSHG01. The sequence continues at coordinate 37,907 of CAZSHG010000014.1, read as the reverse complement.
TCGTGTTGCCCTTTCTCCTGACTTGCGATTGCGGTGATAGCCCAGTCGCCTATCTGGAATTGGCTTTTTATCCCAAATAGACCCTCCACCTGTTCGGAATAGCCGACGAAAGTCGCGCCGGGTAGCGAAAGGTTTGTATTGCCCGCCTCGATTTTCTGGATAACGTCGTCCTCTTCGCCGGTATATGAAATGTTGATTGTATTTTCGAGATCCGTTTCGCGTTGCGAGTCCTGATCGACCGTAACGCTGATTTTACTACCGATGGTGCCTGTAATAGTGAACCTGCTTTCCTGCTCCATCTGAAGGCTGGGGAATTTACTCTGGTTCGGCGTAAATTCCTGTCCAGAAATCCAATCGCTCCGTCCGGACAGTGTAATCCTCCTGTAACCCGAAACTCGGAGACCTGCGCCGCCGTCCCCGATAATGTCTCGAACTCCCTTCGGGAAGTCTATTGGGATTTCGAAACTTAGTCCGTCGCGTCGGGACTTAGCTTCTTCTTTTGCGCCTTCCCAGGCGTTAGTATTCCAGTAACGATCGGCGAGGAACAGCATAAACTGGTCGATAGGGACTACCCGGGAAGCGTATATTTGCCTGTCAAGAACCCATTCTGTGATTACAACATATCCTAGATTCCAATAAACCGTTGCGGAATATCTATGATTTAAAGCCGCGTAGTCCAGCAGTGCGAGTGTAGTATCTCCAGCGGATATGGATGAAAAGTCATAATTATCCGGTTCAAACCGATCTTCAAGCGGGAGGAAATAACGCCCGTCCTGTTCGAGGGACATTTCGACGCCCTGGGCAAGTATAGTCAGGGGAATTAATAATGCGAGTATTAAGATGCTATTTTTTTCGAATTTATTCCAGACCATAGTGTAGGACACAATGAGAGATTAGAGTGAACCGGCGGATGGTGAATTTGAGAATAATTTTCTTTTTACTCGATAACACTATGAATTTTTTCTATTTAGCCTTGACGTTACCTGAACCATGTAATAGATTGAATGCAAACGAATCAATAACCACTCCAAGGAGGAAATATGTATTTAACTCCCATCGTTATCCTCGGATTCTTTGTTATCGTGCTTCTTGCGAGCATGATACGAATCCTGAAAGAATACGAACGAGGCGTAATCTTTCGTCTGGGTCGCGTAGTCGGTTCGAAGGGTCCCGGCCTGATTCTGCTTATCCCGATCATCGACAAGATGGTTCGCGTTTCGCTGAGGACTATCGTAATGGACGTCCCCGAGCAGGATGTTATCACACGCGACAACGTTTCTGTTAAGGTCAACGCGGTTGTTTACTTTCGCGTATTGAATCCGCAAAGGGCTGTCATCGAGGTTGAAAATTACCTCTACGCCACGAGCCAACTTGCCCAAACCACTTTACGAAGCGTCCTTGGTGAGAGCGATCTCGACGAGCTTCTATCGGATCGTGAGAAGATCAACCAGGAGCTTCAACAGATCATCGACCGCGCGACCGATCCCTGGGGGATAAAAGTGTCTATGGTCGAGGTTAAACACGTTGACCTGCCTGTAGAGATGCAACGCGCGATGGCGGCTCAAGCCGAAGCCGAACGCGAACGCCGTGCCAAAGTAATATCGGCCCAGGGCGAATTCCAGGCTTCACAGAAACTGGCGGACGCCGCGAAGATATTATCTCAATATCCGGCCGCGATACAGTTACGCTATCTCCAAACTCTCGGTATAATTGCCGCAGAGAACAATTCTACTACCGTTTTCCCCGTGCCTCTCGATTTGCTCAGCGCTTTCGAGGGCAAAGGGAAAACTTAGACTGAATTAGCAGGCTACGTGCCACCGATAACCATTTTTCGGGCGCATAGGCAAATCTATCTAAATAAAAAGAGCGGCCAGGCTGGCCGCTCTTTATTGTTTTTCCTCAGGAAAAGTAGCGCAACTTATTTATTAATAAGTATTTAGGGCAATACAGGTTATCGTCCTCTGGATACCGGGGATTCGCCTGATTGTCTCTACGATCTCCTTTTTGAGTTCTTCGACTGATTCAGATTCGACGTAAGCGATCACGTCATGTAAACCGGTTACCACACGAACGCCGGAAACGCCGTCGAGTTTACGAAGATCGTCTGCAACCTGTAACTCGCTCCCAGTCGCTACGTTGATTAGTAAATATGCTCCTGGTTTCATTTTGTCCTCCCATTATAGTTCGTCTTAAAAATAGCTCTATATTATAAAGGCGTCCGATAGTCCTGTCAAGGTAAATATTCGGTTCTTTAGATTTCTTTCTTCAGAAAGACCTGTTTATGTATGTATTGACTTATCTGCCTGCAGGAAGATTTGTATTTTTCGTAATCTTCGACCGGTATTACGCGTTTTTTCAGATCATAAACATCTTCGAAGACTATACCGTTGCGTGTTTCGCGGTAACTTGCTCTGTATGCGGCGTATTCGTTTTCGATTTCGATGTCCTCCGGCAAATACTCAATAATAGTGCCTTGCGGCAAATCGAAGTTAATACGATGCGATTCTCGATAGGGTGCGGTATATTCTATCGGGAATTTTCGCTTTGCAAGCGAGACTTCTTCGAAGTTCAGCCTGTTTTCTACTTCCGGCATTTTTAAGATCCACAAATCCGCCGAAGACGCTGGATATGACCGGACGAATACCTCCATTTCCTCGCGGAAAGGAATATCGAGATTATTTACGCCGGGGAGGTTCCAGTTTCTAACCTCCGCGCCAGGTATAGAATAACTCATCCAGTTCTGCATCACTATTTCCCGGCTTTCGGCGGGCTGAGATTCCCAGAATCCCCTGTAATTGGCCTCATAATCTCCGGTGAAACTCGCGGCGTAATTCGCTGTCATGTTGCCGTGCTCATCCAGAGTCGCATTAATTTTGATGTGATGCGAGTTGTTTTCGGAAGGAGGTATCGAAGTTCTGCCCCATTCTCTGCATAGAGGGCAGACATAGGTTACATCGACGTCGTCCGAGCGGTAGTAGGGAAATACGTGTGTGGTTGAAGTCGGATCGAGGAAGATCTTATCGCCGTCCAGATAAATCAGAGTGATCGCGTGATTTCCTGCTAAATCCGGGATATCCCGCGAGATTTCCTCCTCGTCGTTGGTCATTATTATTATTGGATAAGCCTCGACTCCGATTTCGCGAAGCATCGTTGAAAATAGTATCGACTTGTCGGTGCAGTCGCCGTATTTTTTCTCGAAAGTGAAACTCGCCTCGTGCCCCGTTTGTCCGCTGGCGACAGAGCCTTTGATGCTTATGTAATGGATCTCCCTTTGCACCCAGATATATATTTGGTTGATTGAATCGGGCATATCAACCGCGCCGTCGGTGATTTCGGCTACTTTAGCTTTTATTTCGTCAGTGGCGACCATTCGGGATTTCATCAGACCGCCGAGCCAATCGTATAGATAATCCCAGTCCTGGAAAATACTCGCATCGAAACGGGGAACTAAATCTCCGTAAGAAGGCGCTTGCGGTTCTTCGACGAATGGCGGGGAGTCTTCGATTTGCCACTCGTATGTGATATTAGTTTCGTCTTCGTTAATCGATGGGGATTCGTTGTCCTCTGGCCAGTTATAATTCTTGAAATTGAGTTTCTTATCGCGGGGAACGATAACGGTGCACCGGCTCAGAAGGGTCGGGACGTCATCCTGGAAATAGAAACCGGGAGTGAAAAAATTCGAGTCGAATGGATTGTATGTTTGACTACTATATTCGTATTCTACAATCGACCCTATTCCAACTTCGGGAAAGGTCGCCGAAAGGACTTTACCGTAACTAAAGAAAACACCTCCCTCCGAAGGTTCCGATATCGTATAATCGAAGGTATCCCACCAGGCGACGGTTCCATCGGCGGAAATTACCCTTGCATAGTTAATTTTGACTCGGCTACGTCCTTCTTCGAAATAAAGCGGTCGCTGGCCCCAATTGAGAGCGCTCTGGTCGAGGATTTTCCCGGCGAAATGATAACTATATGATCGCGAGCCGTCTTTTTCGAGTTTATAAGTGCCATCGTCGATTAGAACAATCCCTGATGCATCCGGATATAGTTCTTCTGCCATCAGAGCCTTTTGCAATAACTCATCGACGTCCGAGATTTTATCGAATTGGCCGCTTTCGGCCTGTTCGCCGGATTGAATAGAATGTCTGTGTTCGAGTGTAATTCTTGAAATCTCCTCGCGGTCTATTGTTTTTCGGTCGATGTGGGCTTCGTCGTCCTTATAAATAATTTCTCTACCGGAAACGACCTCGCCGTTGGACAAATCAACGACGTCCGCAAATGCCGCTACGACGATTATCATTAGGATGAAAAGTTCGATTTTCATTTATCCTCCAGATAGATTCTTTTGTTTTAAGTTAATCATGTTTTTTCTCCGCGCAACGGTTTTGATAATTATTGTCCGTGGCGGCTGTCACAGTTCTTGCTAATCTCGACATGTTATTAATAGTTTCCCATTCAGGCAAGAACTGCGCCAGCCGCCGTAGAATCTATCTCGCGGTCTGCGGTTGCGGCGGCTGTCACGCGCCGTGCTAAAAACGGTTATCCCTTTAGAAATTTCCCTTTAACGCACGTCCCGCGCCAGCCGCCGCGTTAGGGATACTATCATTTAGGCATCCGGGCGAAAGAAGTATTAATGCAAAAAATCCCTTGACTGACTATCGGTTCGCTCTTATTATATATAGAACAAATGTTCGCACGGAGGAAATATGAATGAAAAATTAACTCGGCGTCAGAAAGAAGTCCTTTTGGAGATTAAGAGCTTTTATCGGCGGGAGAAGATTTCCCCAAGTGTTCGCGATCTCGCTGGCAAGCTTGATATAACGCCTTCTACGGTTCACAAGTTTTTACGGATTCTGCGCGATAAAGGTCATATTGAACTCAAGGACAATATTTCTCGCGGCATCATTCTTCCCCGTGCTACATCGGGGAAATCGGTTCGTGTTCCTATCGTAGGCCATATTCCGGCGGGAAATCCCGTGGTTTCGGACGAATTATACGAGGGTCATCTCGAAATCGATTCGGATATGGTTCCTCGGGGAGACCTTTTTGCTCTTCGGGTCGAGGGGGACAGTATGACAGGTGCTTTCATTCAGGACGGCGATACGGCGATTATACGCAAACAGGAGAACGCCGATTCGGGAGAAATAGTGGCAGTCATGATCGACGGCGAAGCTACCTTAAAGCGATTCAAGGTTCAGGATAAGCGTCGGTTTTTATATCCCGAGAACCCCGAATACTCGCCTATTGAGCTTACTCCTGAAAACGATATCCAGATTCTTGGCAAACTTGTGGCGGTAATCAGGAAATATTAGAGTTCCTTTCGAAAAAAAGGAACTTGAAATAGGCTTTTCAAATCTCTATAATTAAACGATATATGATTGCGGGCTTATTAGCCCGTTACTCTCGATTGAGGTAAAAAAATGCCAAGGGATAAGACGCCGACGCCACATAGACCATTCTCGATAACCTCCCTCGTCTTATTTTCGTTTCTGATTTTTATTACCCCATATACCTGTTTATCTCAAGAAGCTATTGAGCCTTTTTCTATCGATGTTACGGTGAATTATATCGATCTGTATCTCGAGACGGTCGGTGGAACGACATATCTAGCCTGGTGGATTAGCGATGTCGATTTTGGCGATACCATTGGAATGGAAATCAGCGAAGTCGTTCACCTTATAAACGGCAGTAACGTGCAGGTCGATTTGTATTCGACCATTGTAGATTATCCCGACAGCACTTCTTCCGATACCCTCTGGCCTATATGGGAAATCGCTCCCTTCGGCGGTCACGACTCGGTAGGTTTTCGCTGGGCGAGCGAACCCGCATTGCTGATTCCGCCTTTTGAGGACGCTCAGATAATTCTATCGAGTTCGAGTTTTGTTGAAAGCGATATTCCTGAGGGCGAGAACCGTTACCTTATCGGATGGTTCCTTGCGCCGGTCGAGGGCGAGACGGGAGAAAGCCACAGGCTTCGATCGAACATAATGATTACACCTTCGATGATACCATAGAATATAAGAAGAATTAATATTAGGAGGAAAAATGAGGAACGTAGCATTAATCGGGTTGTTCGCGATATTCGTGGCGATGGGATTGTTTGCTCAGACTACCGACGATTTTACCATCTCGGTTACGGTTAATTTCATTGATTTCCAGTTGATGACAGCGGACAGCAGTTCGGCTTATACTAACTGGGCTATCGGGAACATCAACGCCGGTGGGACAGCGGAAATGACAACCGGCGGTGGAGGAGACCATATCTACGTTGACAACAATAGTAACGTAGCGTTAGATTTCAGTGCGTATAGCACTTCGGCGGCTCCGGGAGGATGCGGTTTCGGGACGCCTACGGCATGGTTGCCGGACGTTACGGCGGGCGTGGATACCTATCTTCTCGAAATAGATAAAGGAGAATCCGGGGCAGTGCCACCGTCATATACTACAATCGACGGAGTTGATATCGGTTCTTCGGATCTGTTTTATACAAGTTCTGCCGGCGAGAGTTACCATCTTTATACTCAATTTACCGCGCCGACTTCCGCCAGCGACGGATGCGAGCACAGCATAACGGTGAATATAGTCGCCACGACTCCCTGATGCGTCTAAATCCCTTAATCAGATTGATAACGCTCCTCGCCGTTATCGCGGGGGGCGTTTTTGCCATACGTATGAGCCCGGCGGCTTTTACAGCCCAGAATATACCTGTTGGCACGGAATTCGATCTGGGTGTTCCGCTGGTTATACGGCTTTCTGAAAACGACACGATAGCTAAATATTTTACGGCTACTCCTCTCAAGCCGGGCGAAGTTAGAGATGATTGGCTCGACGGCTATGAGGAAATACCGGAGGCCGGTTATTTTAAGATTGGGGGAGAGGGCGTCGTTTACGTCGAACCGGATAAACCGGTTACCAGAAGGCTGTTGATCGAATTTCCGGAAGATTCTTCTCTTCTTAACAGGCATTTTCTCGTTCAACTCAGAGTCATGCCGCAGGAAGCCAACGGGATGTTCCAGGCGGTGCTGGTGGGTTCATATCTCCTCGAGACGTCTCCCTCGAAAGACAGATTTACCAAACCCGACGGATATCCGTTATCAGTTGCCCCTTCCAGAATTAATCTGGATAGCGCCGGAGTTGGAGTTGTCAGGATTTACAATAATCACGAACACGCCCTGAAGGCGTTAACGCGATTAGATATTCCTCCTAACACTGAAAGACTGCAGGTCGAACTCACGCGTGGTTTTGTCAGAGGTATATTGGGCGACGGTATCGAATTGGATAAAGAAGAACTGCTTATCCAACCGGGCGGTTTTGAGGATGTTACCATAATGATGGACGCCGATTTACGGGATTCAATTTCCCGAAATAGCGAGTATATTTTATGGGTAGAAACGCCCGAAATAGAGAAGTCCGCGCGGTTCGTTCGAGTCCATTACTTTCCCTGATTTTTTACCGATATGTATAGCTAATGGCCTGTTATTTGCTTATTAAGCGTCGAAGTTATGTTTAATTGAAGACGAAAAGGAGTGATTATGAAGAGACTCGTATTCGCTATAATGCTCTTTACCGTATTATTTGTGGCCGGACAGGCGGTCGCAACCGGTAAAGTAATTGTAGCCGACGAAGATACGGTTATCTCTAAAGACCTGGAGGATATCGAAGTCGAGATCGATATCGAAGCTATTGTAGATGAAGCTCTGGAGGGTATAGATAAAGACATCCCGCGAGAAGTGGTTATCAAGGCCGTTCGCAAACGGCTTAATGAAGAACTGCCGCGCTCGGAAAGAATGGAGCGTCGAGCTAAAACGCAATGGGCGGATCACGATTTCGATTATAAAAGAAACCAACCACACGGCGTCTATATGCCCTGGGGTCATCATAATTCCGCAATTGAAATGGATAAGCCCTGGGAATTTGCCTTCATAGGGATGTTTATGGCGTTTGTGTGGAGATTAATCGTGTTAATAATGTGGATCATTTCGCTATTCGTAGTCGGACGCGGGTTTTCGAAAATTGCCGGACGACGCAAAGAATAAAAGCGTTAAAAACGGATGGAAAGATTTCCTGCGGGGCGCAATCGTCGGATTAATATTCAGCGTCGGCTTCATGTTAGTCGAGTTTCCCCGGAGTGAATCGATATCTCGTATTATTCTCCATGTCCTTACGCCGTCCGCAATCGTGGGTTTTTTCGGCGTTCTGATTGGGGAGTGGTTACGCAGGAGGATTCGGTCGGGCTTATTCGTCTATTCAGCCTATACCATAACCGGAGCGATCTGCGGAGCATTGCTGTTCGTTATAATATCGAGTTCGTCCGGGATAATCCTGACGGGCATTGGAATATATTTTTCCATCTGGATTGGCGTGGTTATAGGCGCATCGGTTCGGTTATCTCTGGACGAAATAATTACTGAAAGCAGAAAGAGGAGAAAGAATGAAAACGCTACATCATGGTGAAATAGCGATTTCGCATGTCGATATGGAGGGCGCGAAAGATGTCGGCAAACAGGTTCTTATATCCCCCGATGACGGAGCGCCGAATTTCTCGATGAGAAGATTTACTGTCGGTAAAGGCGGACACACGCCCCGTCATACTCACGACAACGAACATGAGGTTTTCGTTCTCGACGGCAAGGGGATACTATTCTACCAAGGAAAGGAATATCCACTTAAACCGGGGACTTTCGCTTACGTCGAGGCGAATTCTCTTCATCAGTTTATAAACGACGGTGACGACGATTTAGTTTTTCTATGTTTGATTCCCAATAAATAACGAAGGTAATTTGTAATGAAAAGGATAGAGACTGAAATGAAATTACTAATTCAAATTGCGCTCCTGACTCTTGCGGGATTGGTTATTTATAGTTGCGCAGGAGTCCCGACCGGACCGGCAAAACCCCAATTCGACAGCGAGGATTTCAACTTTGGGCGAATACCGAAGGGATCGACCGTTACTCATGTATATAAACTCACTAACGCGGGCGGCGACTCGGTCCTGGTTCAAAGGATTCGACCGCATTGCGGATGCACGAAAGCCCCGCTACAGGAAACAGTTGCCCATGCGGGAGAGACTATACCTATAGAATTGAGATTTAATTCCGGCGGATATCGCGGAAAAGCAAAGAAATCCGCGACCATCACATTATTTCTTGCTGAAGAAAACACGCCCAATTACCGATTGATGTTCAGCACCTATACGGATACTACCTCCGATCCATTCAGCTACGGCGAATTAGGAGCCTCGCCATATAAAATCGAATTCTCCGATTCAATGGAATATGTCGATATTACCCTTACTAACCGGGTGGCGGCCAAACGCGAAGTCAAAGTAGTGGACTACCAGCCGGACAGGGTGAAATTGTCGTGGGAGGAGAAGACTATCGGTCCAAAGGAAGAAGAAACTCTTCGCGTTACGAGATTGGCTGAATCCCACGGGATAGTCGCGTCCATTACGCTGGAGATGACGGATCATCCGAACACCCGGATTACGATACCTATTTCGGAATACGTAGCTCGTGGATCAATTAGAACTGGAAGTTCCGTGAGTCGGCGGATATCTATCCCCGAAAGTAAAGACCCCTGGAAGAACGAGAATTAGGTTAAAATCAGAGAAATATAAAGGCCCCGGTTATCTCCGGGGCCTTTCTTCTGGCTATTCCAGCACAAGAAGTTTTCGGGTTATCGTTTCTCTTTCAGAATTTATCTTCAGGAAATAGACGCCGTTAGCCGTTCCATTTTCCGGTTGCCAGACGAAAGAATGAACGCCCTCCTTCAGATTCCCCTTGAACGGCGTTGAGATTTTCCGACCGAGCATATCGAATACCTCTATCTCAATATTCTGTTGCACGCCAAGTTCCAGAGTTATGGACGCCGAATTCCGCACGGGATTCCCGGCTATTTTCAAATCCATTTCATTTTCATTTTTATTGGATTGCAGAATTTCGGTCGATCCGTCGGAACCGTAAATATAGATAATCCCATCGTTGTCATCGGTGGAAAGAGTTCTATTAGATGAGCCAGTCATGGAAACACCATACATAACTTCGCCTAAATCCAGAATTCCATAAACATCGAGTAGTTGCAAGCCGTGACCGGCTTCGTGAAGGGCGATTGATTCTACGTCATTTGCAGTTACTGGGTCCCCCGCCGACCAATCTTCCTCGTCGTTGAACCGGATATCCATCTCATATATTTCCGTAATCGGCCAACCATAATAAATCTGACATATACCGAGTGGCGGCGAAGAGCCGGGGAAAATCCCGAAGTGCATCGAATTGTTCCCGTTGCTACCACCGTCGAATTGAGGATCGGCGTCGGTCGTCGTGCCGCCCCAGATGTATCTAAACCATGCACCGGCAGTGCTCCACGTTTCGAGTGCGCTTTCCATAGCCGGTCCACAACCCGGAACCGGATAGGTTGCGTCGTTATGAGTCAACGTTACATAAACCGGCGTAGCGGGTGGCCAGAGTTTCAAATAATACCCGAAAGTAACTTCAAAATCCGACGAACTAACCTGAGCGGGTCCGCTTGTAGGCGTAACTCGAATAGGCCCGGAAGAAGCGTGTGGGGGAACATCGGTGTGGATTTCCGTGTCGCTCCAGTAGCTGATTGTCGTCCAGGATGGGTCAAGGAAGGTCGGATCGTAACCCGGCCATTGATAATATGTAAATTCGACAGTGCCTTCCGAGCTTCCGAAACCGGAGCCATTAATAGTAACGGTCACGCTTCCATCGCCCGCCGGGCCGATTGTCGGCGTAAATCCCGAAATCGACATGGAAGAAACGGTTGGGGGCGTTTCCAAACTTGGTTTGGGAATATCCTCGCCATCTGCAAGTCGTTTAATGTAATTCCTGTATTTTTCAAGCGGTATTCCTTCGACTTTATTATTGATGACAGGTCGGTAGCCGAGGAAAAGGCCGTTGACAAACCATTGGTCGTCGAGCTTTTCCAGGAACATAAGCGCGCGCTGACCTCTAACTGGCAATGCCTGATCCTCGACCCATAATTTATTGTTGGAATAGGGCAACTGGCCGCCCTGAGTGTAGAATGTGATCGGAGAACCGCTCGTTCCGGCGATTACATCCTCGATTTCGACTTCCCAGGGTGTGCAAACATTGTGCCCCTGAATGAACTCGCCGTAGCCTTTCTCGAAAATCCGCCCTACTATTATTAGGTCGGAAGTAGTGGCGAGGTGTGCATCGGAATAATTGGGCATTATTGCGCTGAGTGTAATTGCCAGCAAAGGCAGTAAAAACAACGATTTCATCTTCATCCCGGATCCTCCAATCAGGATTACTATTTTGTCGTTATAATTTAAGGAAATTTGTTTTCCAGTCAAGTTGTAACTTTCATCGATTATTACACAATTACTATCCGGTTCGTTAAAAAAGAACTTGCTCACGATTCATTTACAAAATATATTCCAAAAAATGAAATAACGCTAAGGAGATAGGATGACCAAATCAGTAATCTTTATTTTGTTAATCTCATGTGCTGTTGTGATGGCATACTGGGTATGGACGCCCGAATACATTCGATTCGATCAAATGAACGATGTTACCGGGGGAGACGATATTCCATTTTCGACACAGGCGTTGGTTACCTTCGGCTATACACCTGACGTCTTTCCATATTATTTGAATATGGTCTGTCCCTGCTACGGGATGGATCCGCACTGGATCGTTCGAAATATATATCTTCCCGATGCCTCCTGGATAGAGTCTTTCCAGTATATCTCCTATGTATTCGATTTGACTCAACTCGGAGGCATGCCCGGTTATCCTTACGAAGAAATTGGATATAGGTGCTATCTCTCCGATACTGCACTGCTGGAATTCCCCATTCCTTCCATATATGACTGGACAATGGCGGACACATTCACCAACGATCCCGGCGGTATGGAATTTCCCGATACGATACCCGGACTCGAACCAGATTCCGCACATCCCGAATTCGTTGAAGGCGATACGATAACCGAACTCGAATATCGAGGTTGCCGAATGAAAAATATCGACCTCGACGACGGCTCTCATCCCGATACACCTACCTACGCGGGCGACAAAAACGCATGCGGACCGGCATCTGCGGCGAACAGCCTGAAATGGCTCTCCGACGTCAGCGACGATGTCGATATTCCCGAGAGCCTGCGCGAGGTTATGGAGGAACTTAGCGGAAGGATGGGCAGGGAGAGAAACGAAGGCGTTACGACAAGGCAACTTATCGAGGGAAAACTCGATTATATCCACGCGCATGGGCTGAATATCCAGGTTAAATTCCAATCCTATTATCTCCCGCGCGATTCGGGAGATGTCGTCGCGCCGTCAGGACCTTCGGTGGCGAAAAATCAGGGGGACCTGACCAACCCATACCCGACGTGGGAATGGTTGAAATCCGAAATCGCCGATTCCGAGGACGTCGAGATTCTATATCACGGTAAGAAGGCATCAGGAAGAACATGGGGACACGCCGCAGTTGTGTCCGGTATCGAAGAAACCGCAAGTGGCAAAAAGACCATCAAAATCAAACACGACCGCCGACAGGCAAGAGCCGATACAACTCGAACCATTCAAGAACCTCTCGACATCTATATCGATAGCTATGGCAGGATGAGAATCCGCGGCAAACGCGCCGCAATCACCGGCGTAATCTCCGAAAGCCCCGGCGATCCATACCTCGGCGTTTCCGAACACGGTTCCATGCCAGAACAATTCGATATCCATGTCTCCCCGAACCCCTTCAATTCCGCAGTGAGGATAAATGTGGACGCGCCCGCCCGCATCGAAATCTACGACATTGTTGGAAGGAAAATAGCGGACACTGAGCTTGTCGAAGTGTCTGCCAGTGGCATAGTAAACCGCCCTTCAACAGGCTCAGGGCTCGAATCCGTCTGGATACCCGAAGAATCCCAGCCCTCCGGCGTCTATCTTATCAAAGCGACATCGCCGACCGCCACCGCGACCAAACGAATACTGTATCTTAAATAAATTCCGAAGGAGAGGGAGACAAAAAAGCCTCTTCCCGCACGGGAGGTTTTTTTTAATGTTAATTACTCATTGCTCATTGAATATTGCCCGTTTTAATTGCCATATACGATAAAATACACTATTACCCGCAAAAGCCCGTGGATATGTCGAAATCACGTCCTCCGAAACGGGAATCACGTGTTCCTTTTCGCGGGCGAATACGAGATTCGCCCCTACGTTGTCATTTCGAACCGAAGGGAGAAATCTAATATAAAATCCCCCCTGTCAAGGGGGGACACAGGGGCGTTATTTCCCTCTTTCCCAAAGAGGGGTGGCCGGCCATGGTCGAGGCGTGGTCTAATCCATCCGAGCGGTGGTCACGGTCATCCGAGGAACTTTTTGCACGAAACCATCCCTCGATTGTGCCCGACCACCGGTAGTTTGCCTCCCACCACCCGCTTTTTGGGCAAAACCACCTCGAAAATACCATCGCCCACGCCCCGGAGCGCTGGAACCAAGGAAAAAAGTTTGTGTTCCACGTTCTTCTCCAGAATTAAATTATGCGAGAAGGGTTATTTCGTTCAGCTTTTCTGTAAGAAGTCGAAGGTTTGTCCTTGAACCAGATGATAGAATCTGTGTGGCAATTACCAGCCTTATCAACGCATCAGGCATATGCCGTTAATAAACCGGTTAAGTAAATAACTTGCGCAAGGATTATTCAAAAGCTAACTTACTATAAGTGAATGATGAGGATTGAATAAATATCATTGGAGGAGAAATGAAAAAGTTCCTTATTGCCGTTATCATTCTATTAATTTCGGTTTCGGTTTTAGCGGTTCCTCAGAGAATGACCTATCAGGGAAAACTAACTAATCCTGCTGGTATTGGCATTAACGACACATTGCCCATGGTTTTCAGAATATTCACCTCGCCTACCGGCGGTGTCCCTCTCTGGGAGGAAACTCAAGACAGCGTTGTGGTTATCAGGGGATTATTCAATGTCGAACTCGGATCGGTTAATCCATTGAACCTCCTATTCGACACGGATTATTGGTTAGAAATCGCCGTTGGGGCGGATGATCTTATCCCACGAATGCAACTTTTATCGGTTCCTTATACTTTTCGGGCGGGAGTTGCGGATAGCGCTATTATCTCAGGCGATGACGGAGACTGGACGCGACTCGATAATATCATATTTACGGCCAATCCATCCGACAGCGTCGGCATTGGAACGACAACGCCAAACGCTAAGCTCGATGTTTCCGGAGACGTCGCCATAGGCGGGGATTTGGCTGTTGTGGGGCAAATCGATCCTGTTGCAGTCGTCTATCAACCCCAGGTTACTCCACCTCTCCCTCTCGATAGGGGGAAACTTTATTATGACGATGCTCTCGACTTTTTACGAGTTTACAACGGCTCGAGCTGGATTCCTCTGGGCATAGGCGGCACTTTCCAGAAATTACATGTTGCTGGCAATCCATGGCTTTCGGATAGCGCAATATTCGTCGCCGGCTCGAACGTTTCGCTATTTCAGAATGCGGATTCGATTATAATAACCTCTACAGGCGGTGCCGCCGATGGCGATTGGAATGTTGACGGCGACGACATGTATGCCGTGCCTATGGGTAATGTCGGAATTGGAACCTTATCGCCCGGTGCACGATTTCATATAGAGGAGAGCGATTCCGTTGACCCTTTACTGGTGCGTGTATCGGGCAATCCGCATTTTACTGTTAAAAATGACGGAAGAGTCGGAATTAACAGGTCTGATCCAAGCGCGAAGTTACACATCTCGGTTGACGATACACTCGATATACTTTCTGCGGGACTATCCGGGGATGCGCGGTTCATAGTCAAAAACGACGGCAATGTAGGCATCGGGTCATTTTATCCAACGGCGCGGCTATACGTCGTGGACAACGATTCTACCGACCTGTTTAGGACTGTCGCTTCCGGCGATACTAAATTCATGGTTGATAACGATGGAAATGTAGGTATCGCAACTGCAACTCCGGGCTGTAAACTCCACGTCAATTGCGGATATGGTTTCATCAAAGCAGATCAATCAGAAGGCGAGATACTTGAATCTCATTACGAAGGCGGCGGCGTAGGTCAAGCGCTGAAAGCTTCGCTGGGGGCATCAACATACGCGTTACTCGCATATGAAGACCCGGTCGGATCATATTCAGGGCAATTTCAAGGCACAGTATATATAAACGGCAAACTTGGTATTGGAACGGCTGAGCCGCAATATGGAGTCCATTATGTCGGTAATGCGGCACTCACAACGATGCTAATCGCGCCGGATACTACATCGAACGGCGATTCGAAAATATTACTCGGCGAGGATCCCGACTTCGACCGCGGGATGGGTATCAAATACGAAGGCGAAGGTAACTACCTATTTATATATGGGAAAGATATGGACTCGGTTTTCACAAATCTACTTACAGTTAAACGCGAGAGCGGAAGAATAGGCATCGGCACGGCAGATCCGGACGCTAAATTGCATATCCGTGGTGGCGATACATACGATCCCCTTATCGCTAAATCTAATGGACAAACAAGGCTAATTGTAAAAAACAACGGATGGGTCGGTATCGGTGTGGACGATCCTCAAGCGAGACTCGATGTGTTCCACAAAATCCAGGTTTCGGATTCCGACGGGGACGCCGTTGTGGAAATCGGCGAAGGACTGGATTATGCCGAGGGATTCGATGTATCGGAGAATGATAATATCGAATCGGGCATGATTCTGGTCATAGACCCGGATAATCCGGGAATGCTCGTAAAAAGCAGTCGTGCCTACGACATTAAAGTCGCCGGTATTGTGGCAGGAGCAAATGAATTAGCTTCTGGAGTGCGACTTGGTTCAAAGAGTGATTTCGATTTCGATGTCGCTCTTGCAGGAAGAGTTTATTGTTATGTCGATGCTACTAACGAAGCCATTTCTCCGGGCGATTTGCTAACGACATCCGATGTTCCCGGGTATGCGATGAAAGTAACCGACCATACTCGCGCACAAGGAGCAATACTCGGCAAAGCTATGGAACCGATGGAAAAAGGTCGGAAAGGTCAAATCCTTGTCCTCGTTACGTTGCAGTAGGAGGTATTACGATGCGAAACGCAGTGTTTACCATATTGGCTATTTCCATTGCGCTTATGTTACTTGTATCTACGACTTATACGGATACTGTAACACGTGACGAAGCTCTTACTGTAGCGCAAAATTGGATTACGTTCACTATCCACAGAGGTAGCTGGGGTGGAGAAAAGCAAGCTTCTATCCAGCGAGTCGAAGAATTTAGTAGCGGTGATCGAACAATCGGATACTACTGCCCTGTATCGCCGCGCGGATATATCCTCGTCTCGCTATTGAAGGAACTTGCTCCAGTTAAAGCATATTCCACAGCATGTGATCTCGATGTAAATGAAAACGGCGGGATGACCGATTTGCTGAAATATAAAATGGAGAGAATTCTCAATACCATCGAACGCAATTTGGGTCCAATAGAATCGGTCCAGCGTGAGGAACTGGAAAAAATCCTCGATATTAATTATCGTCCGGCATGGGACGATCTTAATCGCGATTGCGCAGACTTTGAGGAGGATCTCGAGGCGGGAGTAATAATGTGCGATTATGTGGGCGATGACAGCACATATCTACTCACGTCATATTGGCATCAAGGAGACCCATATAATCAGGATGTTCCAACTCCACCGGTAGGAGACGATTGCACAAATCCACATTGCGCGGTTGGTTGCGTTGCAACTGCCGGTTCTCAAGTTATGCACTATTGGAATTGGCCCCCATTCGGTGAGGGCGGTAGTCCATATTCCGATACTTATTCATGGCTTTTCATCCCCGATACGCTCGAAACATCATCTTCTTTAGAGCAACAATTAGCAACAGCCGAATTATGCCACGAAGTTGGATTATCGGTAGATATGGATTATTGCGGTGATACCACCAACGGCTGTTCTTCCAGTGCAACTACGTCCGATCTCGAATTCGCCTTCCAGGATAATTTCCGATATTCCAGTTCATGCACAAAACGAGAGCGACCAGATTATACTGCTGTTACATGGTTCGAACTTATTAAAGAGGATCTGAACAAAAATCAGCCGTTGGTTTATCGTATTAAAGGACATGCAATCGTTTGCGACGGCTGGCTCGAAGACGGCAGTGGACCCACGCGGCAATATCATATGAATTACGGTTGGGCAAACAGTCGAAACGACTGGTACACAGTCGATGCATTGCATCAAGTGGATTCTACCGCTACCATAGACGATGAATACCTGCTCGAAGAAATTCGCCCAGCACCGTCGATTGCTGGCTCATTCAGCGGAACATATTCATTGGATCCCTCGTTCCGCTATCGATATTTCACGAGAGATGCGACATGTGCAACCACTGCGGAATTTTCAGTCGCTCAAAGACTTCAATTCCTACCTCATGTCGAGGTGAAATGTGTGAGCAGTAGCGGATATATCCTATTTAACGGATCGGCTGTCGCGGATTCCGAAGAATTCATCTACTCAATAAACGAAGAGGACACGAAAGTCGGGATAAAAATCTATGATGGCGACGTCAAATTAAACGAGAACGGCGGAATCAGGTTTTTCGGCGAAAGAGATCATTGAAACTTTTTCGCCCTTTCTAAAATATCGAAAGTATAGCGCTTTTCGCAAGTTTGTGTTTGACGGTGTTTAGATGATCATATTTGCTCCTGTTTCAAATTCACGATTATCGAAGTAATATCATTCGGCGTGATTTGAGAATAATACGGTGGGTTAAAATCCCCAAAATCGCGTAAGTCGTTGTGGCTCTAAGGCTCCTAAACATGGTTTGCGGTCTGCTCAACATGATTCGTGGCTTGCTCAAGATAATTCGTGGGCTACTACGTATGGTTTGTGTGTTTCACGAGTTGATCTATAATCGCTTTTTGGGATTAAATCGAATACCGGGCTTTTCATTGCGTCGATTCGAAAAAATCCTTGCGCGATGGAAATTATCGACTATATTAGACCTACAGTCGGTGCCGATAGGCCTAACAGGGAACCGGGTGCGAATCCCGGGCGATCCCCGTCACTGTGAGCCTGGACGATGGCCACCGAGCCACTGCCGCGATTGATCATGAGGTTATCGCGGTGGGAAGGCGGCCAGAAGGACGAAGGGCGAGCCAGGAGACCTGCCGACAAACGGAACTTTAACCCCGGGAGAGGGCGGCGGTTCACCGCAAAACCCCCTCCCAGCAAGGACAGGATGCCCGGAGTTCGGGGAAAACTCGGGGGGGCGATTGTAGCGATTACTTTCCTTATTATTGCTCCCCTTTACGCCGAAAGCGTTCGCGGGACGGTGGTCGATTCGACCGGTCGCGCCGTCGCGGATGCTGTAGTCTCTCTCGATTCGTATATCGACGCCACCGACGAGAGCGGGGAGTTTCTTTTCGACAACATCCCGCCGGGGGATTATGAACTGGCGGTTTCGCATGTCTCGTATCGGCGATATGAGCGGGAGATTAGTGTCAGTGAGGGCGCGGGTTATTCGAGGGTCATCGAGTTGGAGCAGTCGGCGTTTATCGCGAAGGAGCGGTCGATTTCCGTGGAACGTTCGCAGTCGCGGATTGTCGTGGACGAGGGCGTGTCGGCGGGGGAGGCCGCGAGTTACATCAAGAGGCTTCCCGGCGCGACTGTGATCGAAGGCGGCGAGGAGACTTCGATATCGATACGCGGCTCTCGGCCGGAGGAAGTGCTGGTGGTGATCGACGGCGTCCCAATGCCGCGCAACGAGGGCGGCGTGTGCGATTTGAGTTCGATTTCGGCGGGGAATATTCAATCGATAGAGGTGCTGACCGAAAATATCCCTGTGGAATACGCGTCGAGAGCGCCGGCGGGCGTGGTGCTTATCGAAACGGCTCCGGTGCGAGCGGGGGAGTTGTCCTGCGCGATGACGGGAGGATCGTTCGGAGCTTACGGTGTCGATCTGGAAGCGGATTTATCGCCGATGACCGACCTGAAATTGCGAATCTACGGCGATCATGGCTATAGCATGCGCGATTTCGAATACGAAGCGGGGGATTCGATTGCGACGCGAATCAATAATTATGAGAAATCGACGTCCTTTGGTCTGAAGGCGAATTATTCGATGGCGCGATTGGATTTTACCGGCGATTTTTCTACGAATTTAAGGCGCGATGGCATGCCCGGCGATTTGAATCATCCCACGCCCGAAGCGTTCAAGGAGGGCGAGTATTATCGCGGGAATTTGCTGGCGAAGGGGCTTTTCGGGCGATTGCTGGTTAAATCGCGGCTATCCGGTTATCATAGCGAAAATTATTACTCCTCGCCGCGGCCATACGTCTATTCTCCGGTGGACGCCGATCATTTGACGTTCGGAATGACTGCAAATTTGACTGCAAGTTACGAAATCGGACCTGCAATGCCGGGAATTGGCGGCGAATATTTTATGGAGAACTATTCGATGACGAACAATCTTAATTCCGACAGGGACATCGGCCCGGTGGACAGAGATATTTATTCGCTATGGTTTGAATCGCCTTTTGCGGAAGAAGTTTATGGTTTCGATTTCAAGCTGTCCCCGTCGATTCGGTTAGACGCTATCGATGACGGTGAATTCGGATCCAACGGTAATCTTTCCGCTGGTCTATCGCGTAGCATGGGCGATTTCTCGTTCGGCGTTAGCGCGTCCTATTCGGAAGCCTATCGCCTGCCGACATACGGCGATCTGTATTGGCTTCGTGACGCCTATTCCGAGGGCAACCCGGATTTATCGCCAGAAAAATCATATAAGAGAAATGCACGTTTATACACAAGTTATAACACAGATTTGGTCGATGTATATATAAGCGCCGATTTCTTTTCTCGAACCGTGGATTCGGTTATTGTATGGAAGCGTGGCTTCGACGGTTTATATCGACCCTACAATCTGAACCGCGAGGAGACTTCTGGGAGAGAGGATATAATGAAGATTGACGTGTTCGATATATTAAGCGTATCCTGGTCGAACACGACGCTGGAATCTATATTACGTTCGCCGGGAAGCATTATAGACGGCAATTGGTTGCCCTATCGCCCAAATTACACTCAATATCTCAGCGCGGAAATCGAATATTGTAACGCAAGCCTTGAACTGGATTACAATTGGGTTGGCAAGCGCTATCTACTGGAAGCCAATACTAAATGGACGAAGCCTTATTCTACAATAAACATATCCGGTAATTACACAATAAGAATACATGATTTTGATATTAGCACACATTTATCAATAAAAAATATAACTGATACATCATACGAAATCCTCGAGGGCTATCCGATGCCCGGTAGGAATTATACTATAAAAACAACTATACAATATGGAGGAATAAAATGAAAAATGCGTTCATTTTAATACTATCAATCATAGTTAGTATTTTATTCGCACAAACAAATTATGTAGTATTGAACAGTCTTGGAGAGACTTTAAGTATCGGGAACTGGATATACTCACTGGATAACGATTTAATAACAGTCGGTTCGATGCCAAATCAAATAATTTCCGATGTTGGTGGCGAAACGGATTGTTTCTGGGTAGTAGCTTCCGGTGATAATGAAATTCAAAGTATTTGGCTAATTGATGGTATAGGTGTAATGCCAGCTGACACTTACTCGTTACCAGTGGGATCGAATCCCTACTTGATGTATATCGATGGTGTAGTAATTTACACAACTCTTTGGGTAAGCGGGGCAGTAGCTACTATAAACCTCTATGGTGGTGATATGGAGACTTCACCACATTTCTGTCTTTCTCCGCAGGGGATTTACGCGGACAGTGGATATATCTACGTTTCCGACGGCAACCTCGACCCGATAAGCTTCGAATATGGCCAGGGTATTCTATGGAAATTGAATATGGATTATGATGTAATCGATAGTATGATTATTGGCACTAATCCCCAGCAGATCGCCGAGGACAGCGACGGGAACCTACATATAATTTGCACCGGCGATTATATGGATGTTGAAGGATCTGTTTACATCATCGATAAATCGAGTTTTTCAGTGATAGATTCTGTAAAAATAGGTGGCACACCGCAGAGAATCGTCCTAGATAACGAAGCCGGTGTGGCATATTCGGTTACGTCTTTGTTCGACGATTGGGTCGGTGTCCCAGGTAGCGGAAGACTCCTCGCATACGATATTGCAACTCGAGACATTATCTGGGATGCGAACGACACGGTAAACAAACTGCAGGGCACAGGATTGATAGGATTCGCCATATCGGGGGATTACGCCCTTATTCCATCGATGGATTCGTCCTTCATCGAAATTGTTGAAATCATAGATGACGGAATCGTAACGATTAATAAACTAACCACAGGCTACGGACCGCTGGATGTTGATGTTTTTGATCCCACAGGCATCGTTGAAACGCCAGCGAAACCCGACTACATAGCAATCTCCGCCTACCCCAACCCCTTCAATTCCGCGGTAACAATCACTGCCCCGGCGGGCGCGGAAATCGAGACATACGACGTGAACGGACGGCTTTTAGATGTCATTCCCGACTACGATCGGGAATCCAGTGGCGCAGAGGAAAATCTGGATTTCCGTTTATACGGGAATGATAGAACGGTCGTATGGCAACCGTCGAAAAACATCACCTCCGGCATCTATCTCGTCCGCGCCAAAATCGACGACCAGACAACATCGAATAAAATAATCTACCTGAAATAACCTTCCTCTTGCGCGGTGCCGGCGTTTGAATTATATTCATTCGCGATGAACGGCGAACGCGACATATCATCCAAAAGGCCGGCATGCCAGCGCTACTTGCGTTTTGGACTGGTGCTGGCGGTTGGGTATTTGATTCCCATAATACTTGTCTGGCTGGACGTCATCCCATTCCGATACAGACTGACCGTATTCGACATAATCACCATCCTGGCGGTGGTTTACGTCTTTGAGAGTGACCACACCCTCCGCGACCTCGGCTTTCGAACCGACAACCTGATCGGCTCGCTCAAATGGAACCTCCTGCTGATAGCCGTCGTGCTTGGCGGATTAGCCGCACTGAGGCGTTTCGGCGTCGTCCCGAGGGCGATGTTCCCCGGAATCAAACTGAGCGTCATCTACTATATTATCGTTCTGGGACCGGTGCAGGAGTTCTTGTTCCGGTCGATAATCTTCGCTGAAATGGATCGCGCGGGTATTCGCGGGGCCTTCGCGCAGATAACGTTATCCGCGGCGCTGTTCTCCTTCCTGCACGTCATCTACCGCGACTGGATTACACTGGTCGCGACCTTCGCCATCGGAATCGTCTGGGGCGCGATATACTACAAATATCGAAATTTCTACGGCGTGGCGCTGTCGCACGTCTTGATGGGCATCGCGGCGATATCATCGGGCTTGATATTGACAAACTACCAATACATGGGAAGCATAGCGGGGTAATCATGATAGACCTTCGAAGCGACACGGTAACTCAACCTTCAGACGAAATGCGCACGGCTATAGCCTCCGCGGCTGTCGGCGACGACGTCCTGGGCGACGACCCCACCGTCATAGAGCTGGAACGCCGCACTGCGGAATTTCTCGGCAAAGAGGCCGCTCTCTACACGCCATCGGGCACCATGGCCAATCAGGTCGCGATAAGAACACTGACACAGCCGGGCGATGAAATAATCTGCGACGAAACCGCGCACATCTACAATTACGAAGCCGGCGCACCGGCCGTCATGTCCGGGACGATAATCAAGCTCCTGCACGGCGACCGCGGCATCTTTACTGCGAGCGATGTCGAATCGGCATTGCGCCCAAAGAACGTCCACTTCGCGCCGACGAAACTGGTCGTGGTCGAAAACACGTCGAACAGAGGAGGGGGGAGCGTCTGGCCGATCGACAATATCCGCGAAATCCGCGAGCTGTGCGACGATCGCGGAATAGCAATCCACCTCGACGGCGCGCGGCTGTGGAATGCGGCTGTCGCCTCCGGCATCTCGGAATCCGAATACGCGAGATATTTCGATACGGTGAGCGTCTGCTTTTCGAAAGGACTTGGCGCTCCGGTGGGTTCCGCGTTGCTCGGGGACGCCGAAACCATCCACCGCGCGCGACGATTCCGCAAGATGTTCGGCGGCGGGATGCGTCAGGCGGGCTTGATCGCCGCCGGAGCGCTATTCGCCCTGGAACGCAACCGCGACCGAATCGCTGATGACCACGCCAACGCTATACGTTTCGCCGAAGCGATCTCACGAATGCCCGGCATCGCCCTGGACCCGGCGACTGTGGAGACGAACATCGTCATCTTTGCCATCGATACCATGCCCGCCGAGCGCCTGCGAATCGAG
Source organism: uncultured bacterium (assembly GCA_964606695.1). GTDB lineage: Bacteria > UBP14 > UBA6098 > UBA6098 > UBA6098 > CAZSHG01. The sequence continues at coordinate 14,596 of CAZSHG010000014.1, read as the reverse complement.
CTACAAGAACGCGGCGTCCGCCTCCTGACCACCGGCCCGCGCACTCTCCGCGCCGTTACCAACCTGATGGTCTCCGCCAACGACATCGAGACTGCAATCTCCGCCATGGAGGGAATAGTCGTTAACGACTAACGACTGCCGCTAATAAAATCGCGTTATCTTCTTGCCGGGGTTGCCGGGGCGGGATTTCTTGCGCTCCTTTTTGCGGGAGGGGGGGAGCGCTTCTTCCAGCTCGCGTATCTCGTCGCGGAAGAATGCGGCCTGCTCGAATTCCATATTCTTCGCGGCTGACCGCATCATGCGTTCCAGCTCGTCGATCTTCGCCTCGATGGGCAGAGAATCGAGATATTCGGGCTTCTCCGGTTTCGGCTCTTCCTCCTTGCGTCTGGAATCGGCGATTCCGGTGCTGGCCATGACGTCCTCCACGCTCTTCACAATGGTTGTTGGCGTGATGTTGTGCTCCAGGTTATACTCGACCTGCTTCTGCCGCCGCCGTCCCGTCTCCTCGATGGCTCGCGCCATGCTGTTGGTGATTCTGTCGGCATATAGCAGGACTTTGCCGGAGACGTTTCTCGCCGCGCGTCCCGACGTCTGCACCAAAGAGGTTTCGCTTCGAAGGAATCCCTCCTTGTCGGCGTCCATGATGGCCACCAGAGTGACCTCCGGCAGGTCGAGGCCCTCACGGAGCAGGTTCACGCCGATTAGCACGTCGAAATTGCCCAGCCGCAAATCGCGGATGATTTCGACACGTTCCAGCGCGTCTATTTCGCTATGCAGGTATTGCACGTTGAGACCGAAATCGGCGAGATAGTCGGCGAGATCTTCCGCCATGCGTTTGGTCAATGTGGTTACCAGCGCACGTTCGCCCTTTTTGGTGATCCCGCGGAGTTCCGCGAGAAGATCCTCTACCTGGCCTTTGGTGCCGCGAATCTCGATTTCCGGATCGATTAGTCCGGTGGGGCGTACGATCTGCTCGACCACCGTGCCGCCTGACATCTCGATGTCCCAATCGGAGGGAGTCGCGCTGACGAAAAGCATCTGCGGCGCAAGTTCCAGGAATTCCTCGAACTTCAGTGGCCGGTTGTCCAGAGCAGAGGGCAGGCGAAAGCCGTATTCGACCAGCGTTTGTTTCCTGCTTCGGTCGCCGTTATACATCGCGCGGATTTGGGGGATAGTGACGTGCGATTCGTCGATTACAACCAGAAAATTATCCGGGTAATAATCGAGCAGGCACCATGGGCGGCTTCCCGGTTCTCTGTCCGCCAGATGACGGCTGTAATTCTCGATTCCAGAGACATAGCCCACCTCCAGCATCATCTCGATATCGAAGAGGGTGCGCTGTTCGAGGCGTTGCGCCTCCAGTAGCTTGCCCGCGGATTTGAGTTCCTCCAGACGTTCGGCAAGTTCCTCGCGAATCGATATGACCGCCTTCTTCATCTTGTCGGTTGTGGTCACGAAATGTTTCGCCGGGTAGATGCTAATCTTTTCGAGCTCCTGATGTATTTCGCCGGACATGGGGTCGGCTGTGATAATGCGGTCGATTTCGTCGCCGAAGAACTCGATGCGGATGAGTTCCTTTTCGTATGCGGGCAGTATCTCCATAACATCCCCGCGAATGCGGAACGTGCCGCGCGCCAGCTCGAACTCGTTGCGCGTGTAATGGATATCGACCAGCCGCCGCGAAAAAGCCTGTATGGACGTCATCTCACCGACCTTCGCGCCGACCATCAGGAAGGCGTAATCTTTCGGATTGCCCAGCCCGAAAATGCTACTCACCGACGCCACGATGAGTGTGTCATTGCGATCCATCAGGTGAGTGGTGGCGCGCAGGCGCAAGCGGTCGATGTCCTCGTTGATATCGGCGTCCTTTTCGATATACGTATCGGACGACGGGATATACGCTTCCGGCTGGTAGTAATCGTAGTAGCTGATGAAATATTCCACCGCGTTACGCGGGAAGAAGCCTGAAAACTCGCCGAACAATTGCGCGGCGAGAGTCTTGTTGTGCGACATCACCAGCACCGGTTTCTGGATTTCCTGTATGACGTTGGCTACGGTGAAGGTCTTCCCGGAACCGGTGACGCCCAATAGCGTGTTGTATTTCTCTCCGGCGCGAATCCGCTCGCAGAGCTGTTCTATTGCTTGAGGCTGATCGCCCGCCGGTTTGTAATTAGATTTTAGTTGAAATTTCTTCATAGATTCCTAATATAAGAATTCATCCAGTTTATTTCAATTTTTTATCGAAAAAAAAAGAAAAATAGGCTTGATTTATTACACGGATTTGAGTAATATAATACGAAGTTATATGAATGGAAGGATGGCATGAAAAAAATCATTTCAGTAATCACGTTAATTGGAATTGCGATTTTGCCCGTTAGCCTTATAGCGGAGCACATCGACGGGATGATTATCGATTCGCGAACGGGCGAACCTATTGTGGGTGCTCATATAAAAGTGATAGGTGGCAAGTCAGGCGATGTGACGGATCTAAACGGCGAGTTTTCGTTCGATGCCGGGGAGATATCTTACCCGATAAGGATTTCCGTCTCCCATATCTCATACGAAGCCGATACAATCGAGATTTCCAGGGGTAGTGAAATAGAAATCGCCTTGAATTCCAATACTATAAAAGGTAGCGAGGTGGTGGTCGAAGAGAGTTCCACGGGAAGCGGTAGTGGCATGGGCGGCGACGTCATCGGAAGCGCGGATATTATCAACAGGCGCGATGCCGGCGCTACCAGCCTGGGCGATCTTTTACAGGGACTTGCAGGCGCCAACGTCCAGGTATGTTGCGCGCTGGATTCTCGCGCGGAGCTTCGGCTTCTTGGACTTCCAGGCGGATACACCGAGATCACCCTCGACGGCATCCCGGAAGTCGGCGGACTTGCCAGCAGTTACCGGCTCTATTCATATCCCGCAATCGGCATCACGCGCATGGAAGTCAAGAAGGGCGCGTCGTCGGCATACAGCCAGGCCAAGGCCCTCGGCGGCCATCTGGATATTTTGACCAGGAAGCCGTCGGGCGATATCGCGGAAGGTTCCATCGCGGCCTATTATCGAACGGTAGGCGGCAACGAGCTTCAGGGCGAACTGGCCACGGAGATCGGCGGAATCGGGGTGGCCACCGCTTTCGATATGGCTTCCGGAAGCGCTTTCGACAGAGATGGCGACGGCTGGTCGGAATCGCCCGGGGTGGAACGTTCCTTCGGCAGGATGAAACTGACGCTCGATAACTCCGCGGGTTACAGCGCGAATATAACCGGTTTATATATTCGAGAAAATCGCCTGGGCGGCATGATGGGCTACGACCGCGAAGTCTTCGGCGACGGCGAACATTGGATTCGATCCGTAATAACCCGGCGCTACGAGGGGAATTTCAATATCGATATGCCCCTTGCCGGCGGAAATCTATACGTAGCAGGAACGGCGGCCAACGTCGGTTTAGACCAGATAGTCGGCGAGCGCCAGACCGTCGTTACTGAAAAGGGCGCGATTCTCCAGTCTAATTGGAGTGTGGATTTATACGGCACGCAGTTTTCCGCGGGCGCGGAATACCGGGTCGAGAATATCGAGGACCAATCTCCAGGCTTCGAAGGCCGCCTGGACGGCACCGATGACCGTATCTCAATGATCGCGGAAGATGAGTTTTACCCCGCCGTCCCGCTAACTGTCAAAGCCGGCCTTCGCGTCGATGGCGATTCCGAAGACGGTGCAACCCGCGAATGGATTCTCTTCCCGCGCCTGTCGCTAAAATGGAACATCTCGGATAAGCTAATGGCGCTGGCGTCTTACGGTAGCGGCGGCAGGTTCAGACCTTCCGTGCAGGATTTGATGGAAGGTTACGACCAGTCGATCTCGGTGGTAGTCCCCGATAATCTCGTAAACGAGCGCGGACACGCCATCACGCTGGGCACCGAATGGAAGGAATACTACGGCACGGACATCCTGACGCTCGCGGGCGGCGGTTCATATTCGAAAATCAATAGCCGCATCGTCCCGGTTTCCGACGACGACGGCGTTCTGACATACACCAACGCCGACGGCCCAACGAATGTCGGCTCTCTGCACCTGCAGGGTTCCATGGAATGGGCGAGGGGTATCACTCTCCAGGCTGGCTCGGAGGTTAATTACACCGAAACCACTATCGACGGCAATACATCTTCCTTGCCCTTCACGCCCAGATGGCGAGGCTTCGGCAAATTCATCTGGAAGGATTTCGTAGGAGTCGATGGCCTTAAAATCTGGCTCAACTCGACCCTGTTCGGTCCGCAGGAGTTGCCGGAAAATTCGTTCGGAATGTCTGAGACCGATCCTTTCGCCATTAACGACGTCGCCGCCACCTTCCGCACCGGCCCGATCTCCTTTACCGTGGGCGTCTGGAACGCTCTCGATGAAGTCCAGACCGTATCGCCCCTTCAGGGCACGGCGGATCCCTTCGCTTCGGGCGTTTCGACGGAGCTGGTTTACGGCCCGCTGGTCGGCAGGAATTACGTCGCCAGCGTGGTATATCATTTCGGCCTTCCCGGCGATGTCCTTATGGGCGCCGGTTATGGCGGTTTGGTCGATGATGGAGGCGAAAGTTACGCAGAAACAGATCACAGCGAGGATGACGGCCACGATCACGGCTCTGCACCAGTCCGCGAAAGACCCATGACTACCGACGGCCACGTCCACGGAGAGGATTGTGACCACGGCCACGCCGAACCAGAAATCACTCTTAATGACGGCCACGGCTACGCCGACAATCGAATCGATCAATCTCATAATGGTAAACTCATCGAAGCCAATGTCTGGCTCATAGACGGCAAGGGCAAGCATTACACCTGCCCGGTCATGGGCAATTCAGGGATTGTTGACGACAAAACGACCTTCACCGTAATCGACAACAAGAAATATTACCACTGTTGCCCGTCGTGCCAGGGAGAGGAAAAGGTTCAGAAGGCTCTTGACGAGGGTTTTGTGGTTCCCGGTAACGTGTTAAGATTCGGAGCGGACAACAGTCTGAAAGCACTATGTCCCGTCATGGGCAATGAAGTAACAGTTGATGAATATACCGCGTATTCGGATTTCGAGGGTCAACGTTATTATTTCTGTTGCCCGCCTTGCAAAGGAGATTTCGATTCGGAACCTGAAGATTTTCTGGATTAGAATTTACTCCTGGCTAAAAAAAGATCGTAGTATCTCATACTATGATAGGCTTATCATTATACATTGTAATAGGTTATGTCTATTTCGAAAAAAAGTGCCTGGGGGTTGAAATTCCCCGGATAAATCCGTATTGTTATTAATAACAAAGATCGGAGGCGAACGAAAAAAAAGAGTGGTTTGTAAATAGTTCCTTAATTAAGGAGACCACCATGTTTCGCCATCTTCTTGCCTTAGTTTTAATCCTCATTGCTTTTTTGCTTATCACGTTTTCCGCCATTGCCTCGGAATGGACTGTCATGGTCTATATTGGGGCGGATAATAACCTTTCCAGCTATATCAACGGCGACGTCGATGAGATGGAGGAGGCCGGTTCGACCGAAGAAGTCAATATTATCTGCCAAATCGACGGCAGATCCGGCTACGGCGGCTACGACGACTATCTCGGCAACTGGTCAACCGTTCGAAGATACGAAATTCAGGGCGGGAGTTCCACGAATAACCAGATAGATGCCGGTTTCATCGCCGACCTGGGCGAACTGAATTCCGAAGACCCGGACGTCCTACGCGATTTCGCAATCTGGGCTATCGATAATTATCCTGCCGAACGCTATATGCTCGTAATCTGGAACCACGGAGGCGGTTGGGCGAGACCCGCGCCTTTTGCCCCATATAAGGCCATCGTCTGGGACGACACGAATGGCGACGGTAGCGGTATAGAATTCTCCAACGGCGAATACGCCACCATGCTATCGGAGATCTACGATCACCTCGGCCATTCCATATCCATAGTCGGTTTCGACGCCTGTATCGTGGGTCTGCTGGAAGCCGAATATGAGACCATGGGCTACGCTGATTATCTCGTCCATTCGGAGGCGAACGTCCCCGGAGAGGGCTGGGATTACGATTTCCTGGTCTCCCTTACCGCGGATCCCTTCTGTAGCGAGGAAGACGTCATCAATTGGTTAATCGACGAATACGCAACATATTATAGCAGTTCCAGCGTCACCATGTCCGGCCTGCGTCTTGACCACGACCACAACGATTATCAGATAGCTCTGAACGATTTTACGAGAGAGCTAATCCTGGCGGGCGGCATGAGTAATACCAATATCACCAGTTCGGTTTCCAGCGCCAGGGATTTCGGTAGCTCCCTCGTCGATGTTTACGATATTGCGGTCGAGGTTGATAGCCGAAATATTGGCGGCTCCGGTTCAGCATTAGACCTTGCGGCACAGGCACTTCAGGATGCTCAGGGTTATCCAATTGCGGCACCCGGCAAACCACTTGTCCGAAGCCACCAGAACGGCTACAGCGGCGCGGCAGGGATTATGGCTTACACCCCCACCGGTTCGGCATCCAGCGCGTGGAGCAATCTCGACTTCGCAGAATGTAACCTGTGGGACGAATTCATCAATAACTACACTTCCCTGCCATCTGTCAAACTGGCATACTGGGGCAACACCACCGGCAAATACATAGAGACGGGTAGCACCGTCGATCTCTATATACGAGCTCGCAATCTCGGTTCGAGCATAGCTTCTTCCGTGACCGCGACTATATCCAGCTGGCACCCGTTGGTCACAATAGTCGATAACAGCGCGACCTTCGGCAATATTTCCGCAGGCGAGATCAAGACAGCCGTTTCGCCCTTCCAGATCAGTGTTTCCACGGCAGTGGGAGAGAGCACATTTGTTCCCTTCGAGATCACCTTCAATACCGGGAAAACTTCAAAGGTCGTATTGACCGCTCTTGGCGAGGTTAACAATCCCCCGACGATCGCTTATTTGATCGATCCATATGATTACGCCCGCTGGCAGAACGGCACTCCGACCTTATCCTGGACGGTTCCCAACGATCCCGATTCAGATCCGCTACATTTCGAGGTCCAATGGGACGATAATCCAGGCTTCACCTCGCCGATCAATATCGACAGCGAGTCCAGCGCATTAGGCTTCGGCCCTTCGGTTCCAAGAGTTCCCGGTAGTGGTAGTTGCAGTTATACCGTAAACAGCCAGGGCGAAGGCGCAATGGTGAACGGCAACACTTATTGGTGGCGCGTTCGAGCCAAAGACGAATTCCACAACGGCCCATGGTCCTCAGCCAGAAGCATAACCATCGATAACGCAGTCGAAACGAACGATTGGCACCAGACAACCGATGCGCAATTCTTCGCCGACGATATTATCGACCTCGGCGTTGCGGATAACAGCGTTTTCCTACAGGGCGCGGTAACCCTGATCGACGACGATATGGAATATGCGTCCGAATCGGAAGCCTGGTCGGTCTGGAACACCTACGACGGCGGTTCGGACGTCGAGGTTACACTCGAAGACAGAAGACAGGTGTCCGGTGCTCTCAGCCTTCGAATTCGTGATAGAAATTCGTCTGCATACGGCGGCGCATGGCAGACTTTCGATCCGATAAATCAAGGGGTTTTACGAGGTTACGCGAAAATATACAATCCCGCCCTGGGCGACGCTTCTGAGTTTATGGGACTCCACAATGGCACAGATTATTCCGGGTCATTCGAAACGGGTATTGTCGTTTATTGTAAAGAAGATACACTCAAATTCTGGGATGGTTCCGGGCATATAATTCACACATCGATGGACTCGTTGTGGCATTATTATGAAATCGAATTCGATGTAGCCTCGAATACCTGCGACCTTTCCATCGACGGTTCTCCTGCTGGAAGCTTTACCTGCGGCGGTCTCTCGCAATTCACTATGCTTGCAGTTGGAACGAAACTACTGGGCTCTTCGACAACAGGCACGGCTTACTGGGACGATTTTCTCCTTATTTCTAATGAGGATGCCGACAGCGGAGTGATAATAGGCCAGCCAGTGGCTTACAATTGGCATCCGGCGGGAACTGACAATTGGGGACATGTCAAATGGACTCAGAATAACGGCGATTCAATCAAGGTTACGGTTATGTATAAGACAGGTTCCAGTCCATGGGAAATCTTCACAGAAGACTTCGCCAGTGGGACTACCGGCGATATTGATATAACTGACCTCGCTACCACCGACTCCGTGCAAATAAAGGCAACGCTATACAAAAGAACCGGCCACGATTTACCCGTGATGTTCGATTGGACAGTCGATTGGAACAGCATGCCAATCTTCGCCGATGAATCTATTGCAAAACCCGATGGCTTCCAGCTCTATCCAAACTGGCCAAATCCCTTCAATCCGGCGACTATGATAGCTTTCAACACCCCGGAAAACGGGCCGGTTCAGATAGTCGTTTACAATGTCCACGGCGACGTCGTCTATAATGAAACAAAATACCGTTCCGCAGGACAACATTACTTCCGCTTCGACGGCTCCGGACTCCCCAGCGGCACTTATCTGGCCAGAGTGCACTTATCCGGTGAAAGCCGCGAAACGAAGATGATATTGCTCAAATAAAAAACACGATTTTTCTCGATTAAGAAAGGCGACGGCGACGTCGCCTTCGTTTTTATTTGATTTTGACCGATTGATGGTTATATTATTAAACGGTGCTTATTTATGGAGGATCGAAGTGTTAAAAGACGAGAAAATAAGGTTATACGAGGAACTCTTTCCGGAAATCGAATCAACTTTAAAAGCTTGCCCGGACGCCGTCGCCGGTATGGCGACAATAGCGTGTATTCTTCACCATGCCTTCCCGCACTTTTTCTGGACGGGATTCTATCGCGTCGTCGAACCCGAATTGCTGGCCATAGGGCCCTATCAGGGCACTTTAGGGTGTTTGACTATTTCCTTTGATAGGGGAGTCTGCGGCCTATCGGCGACCTCGAAGGAGACCGTTATCGTGGACGATGTGCATAATTTTGAGAATTATATCGCATGTGACAGCCGAAGTTGCAGTGAAATAGTAATGCCGGTCTTCGATTCGAGTGGCGAAGTTATTGGTGTCCTGGATGTCGATTCCACGGAATACTCCGCTTTCGATATGACCGATGCTAAATACCTGGAAAAGATCTGCGAAATGCTAACCAAATGTTGACCAGGCGAGGAGATTATTAATATTTATGTCTTCCATTAATCCCCCGGTATCTCAGAAGAAACTCGACGCTCTTCTGGCGCGTATGAAAGCGTTGGGAATCGAGGAGAACGACCTCATAGAGAAGTTCATACTCGGATCCGGGCACGGCGGTCAGAAACTGAACAAGACCGCTAATTGCGTTTATCTGAAGCATGAACCAACCGGTATCGAAGTGAAGGTTCAGAAATCGCGGTCGAGGGAAATGAACCGTTTCTTTGCTCGCAGGGAAATTTGCGACAAACTTGAAGCGAGGATTAAGGGCAAGAAATCCAAAGAAGAACGCCGTCGTTACAAGATTCACAAGCAAAAAGCGAGACGAAGCCGCCGGGCGAAGAAGAAGATGCTGGAGGAGAAGAAAAAACAAGCGCAAAAGAAGGAATTGCGTAAGAATCCCGATCCCAGAGATGTCGATTATTAGATAGTTTTGAGCGTTAACTCGCCATTTTCGATTAATGCGTAAGAAAACTGATCGAAAAAATCGCCGATATTGAGGTAAACGCCTGTATCCAGTTCGACGATACGTGCCGGTTCGTGAGTATGGCCTATCACCACAACATCTACGCATAGATTCAAAATAATCCTGCGCGCAGTATCGACGTATTCCGCTTCCATGTCTCGGTCGCGTTTATGAGTGTATAATTTGCTTCCGCTGGATATTCCGCTCATCATTTTTTGTCCGATAGAGCGGGGGAGACGCTTGAACAGCCAATTAGTTGCTGAATTTCGGAAAGTCGGTTTGAGCAGATTCCGATAGCCCCAATCGGAGATAGCAAGGCCGTCTCCGTGGGCGAGATAATAGGTTTTACCCTGAATTTCCGCGATTATCGGCTCTTTGTGCATAATTACACCGGATACTTTTTCAAAAGCTTCTCCGGCCCACCAGTCGTGGTTACCGCCGATTAGATGCAATTCGGTTCCGCGCTCAACAGCAGTCCTCAGCGATTTTAAGACCTCGTCGAAACCGTGAGTTATCCCGCCACGGAACTCGAACCAGAAATCGAACAGGTCGCCCAGGATATAACATACGGCGCGGTCTCGCGAAATCATTTCGAGAAGCTGGTTCATTCTTTCCAGCTTATTCTTTTCATTTTGAACCGAACCCGCGCCGAAATGGGCGTCCGAGAAAAAATATATTTGTTTTTCGCTTGAGTTCATGGATATAAGTTCATATAATAACTCGGTTCGCGCAAGGCGAAAATTCGTTACGCGAAACCATTGTCACGATTCTTGCTATTGATTTTTTAACATTACCAACAGTTTATCAAATGCAAGAATCGCGCCAATGGTAGTCCAGCCGCTGTCACGCCGCTTGCTACGCTTTACTCTTAACCGGCACATTCCACTTCCAAGCAAGCGTCGCGCCAGCGGCTACCCAGGAATTATAACGCCTATGACGACAATAGGCAATTTCGTTATTGACTATTACTATGCGGATTAAAGTCAAGGCATTTGGATGCAAACTGAATCAGTGCGAAGCGGGCGGTATCGAGAGGGAATTATCGGTGGCGGGGCATGATATTGTCCGCAAACCGCCATACGATGCTGTCATCGTCTGCGGATGCACTGTTACTATGCGCGCGGATTATAAGGTTCGGCAATATTTCCGCCGAATGACACGGAAACACGGCGTGGAACGCCTTATATTAGCCGGTTGTAGCGCGGTAAGTTTCAAAGACGGGATCATCGAGGAACTTAGTATCGAGAAGACTTTCGATTCCAATGATGGCTCTGCTATAGCCGATTATCTGGGGCGTAAAGAAATCGAGCACGATTTCGGGCCGACATTCCATGGTCGGACGCGAGGGTATGTCAAGATACAGGACGGTTGCGACCAGTTCTGCTCCTATTGTATAGTGCCGCTGGTGCGTGGCCGCGAGAGAAGCGTCCCATCGGAAGAAATCATCGAGAGAGTTAGAGAACTCCAGGAATCCGGCGTAAAAGAGGCGGTGCTTACGGGCGTTCACGATGGCCGTTATAAGGCTGATGGGCTCGACCTGGCCGGGCTTTGTAGTGCGATTCTGAGAGAGAGCGATATAGAGCGATTGCGATTATCCAGTATCGAATCGGAGAAAATTTCTGATGAACTTATAGACCTGATGGGGAACGAACCACGACTGGCGAAGCATCTCCATGTGCCTCTTCAATCGGGTTCGGATACAGTGTTAAGGCGGATGAACAGGCAATATCGAGCGGAGGATTACGTTAAAAGGATCCATTCCCTTGTGCAACGAGTTCCCGATATCGGCATCGGCGCGGATGTTATAGTCGGTTTTCCCGGCGAAACCGACGAGGAGTTCTTGGAAACATACGAGCTTATTAAATCACTGCCGTTGAGCTACCTGCACGTATTCCGCTATTCACCTCGGCCCGGCACCGTTGCTGTGGAAATGTCTGAAAGAGTCCATACGGAAACCGCGAGAGAGAGGATGGAAGCGCTTAGAGCATTACAAGAGCAACTCAAACGTCGCTTCGCGGAAACCCAGTTTGGAAAAACTCGGCAGGTTATTATAGAGCGAGTTCGCGAAGGCATTGGTTCGGGCTGGACGGGAAATTATATGCGAGTAAATATTCCAATCGATTATAATATAAAAGGTAAGATGTTATCAGTTAAACCCATATCTTATAAGAACGGCATAGTTCATTGCTAAAAAACAAGTTCTACATAAAAACCTACGGTTGCCAGATGAACGAATATGATTCCTCGGCAATCGCGGAAATGCTCGAACGCAACGGGTGGAGAGAATCAGACGTATCTGACGCCGATTTGATAATAGTCAACACCTGTGCTATCCGCCAGAACGCGGAAGACCGCGCAATCGGACACCTGCTGACACTGGCGGGGACATACCCCGACGCCAGAGTCGGCATAATGGGTTGCGTGGCTCAGGAAAAGGGCGAAGAACTCCTCGATAAATACCCGAAAATAGCCTTTTCGCTTGGCCCCGGAGAAATCGACAGGATAATCGACATCGCATCAGGTAGCGACCGAAGTGCATATCTGAATCCTAATCGAATAACCGGTGAAGGGCTGAGATCTAAAATTGCGAAGGACGGACTGAAATCGTTTATCGCAATCTCGCGCGGATGCGAGAACTTCTGTAGCTACTGCATTGTGCCCTATGTCCGGGGAAAATTGCGCGGCAGACCGATACGCGATATCTTAGACGAGGCACGAAGGAACGTCGATCTCGGCGTAATGGAAATCACCCTTCTCGGTCAAAACGTCAACAGCTATGTCGATCCCGATTCGGAAGCCGATTTTGCCGATCTCCTCGCTAAAATCAACGAAATCGAGGGTTTGAAACGAATCCGCTACGTAACCAATCACCCCAAAGACATGAGCGATGATATAATCTCCGCAATCGCTGACCTTCCGAAAGTCTGCGAAGCTATCCACCTGCCTGTGCAATCCGGTTCGACGAAGATACTAAAAGCGATGAATCGTGGATACTCGCGTGAAAATTACCTCGACCTGGTCGATAAAATCAGATCGAAAATTCCCGACGTAACCCTGACCACCGATATCATCACCGGCTTTCCCGGCGAATCGGATACCGATTTTCAGGATACCGTAAGCCTTTATGAAAAGGTCGAATACGTGGCCTCCTTTGCCTTCCGATATTCCATCCGCCCCGGAACAGCCGCTACCAGACTTAAAGACGACGTCCCGGAAGCGGTGAAAATATCCCGCCTGGAACGTATCATCGATAAAGGACAAAAATACGCCACGAAATACAGCCGTTCGCTAGTTGGAAAATCGCGCGAAGTCCTTGTAGAGGGAGTTTCCGCGAAAGATCCCGATATGCTCTACGGTTACGACCGTGGAGGAAGACGTGTCCTATTTCCGTGCAAAAAAAGCTTGTGCGGCGAACATGTGAATGTTATAATCGAATCTGCAGACAGATGGTATCTCACTGGCGAAATTCACCGAACGGAGTCCGATAATGATCATCGATGATAAATAAGGCAACTTAAATTTGCACCTCAAATCCAATTATCAACCACAAATTTGACTTCAAGCAGGTAATTTATGTCATCAGATAAGGAAAAATTTATTATTGTAGGACTCCGCACAGCCTATCAAACAAGCCATTTCTTCGAGGAATCCATGCTGGAACTGAAACGGCTTGTCGAAACCGCCGGCGGTAAGGTTGTCGCGAGTTTGAAACAATCGCTTGAGAAGCCGATTCCCGCGACTTTCATCGGCAAAGGTAAAGTCCGTGAACTTAAAATGAAGTTCGAAACCGAGAACTGCGACGCAATAGTCTTCGACGACGATCTGAAACCCAATCAGCTAAGCAACATCGAGGACGTCCTTGGCGGCGATATTAAAATCCTCGACCGAAGCGGCCTGATACTCGATATCTTCGCGACACGCGCCCGAACCAACGAGGCCAAAATTCAGGTCGAGCTGGCGCAGTTGGAATATCTCAAACCTCGACTTGCCGGGATGTGGGAACATCTATCTCGACAATACGGTGGTAGTATCGGCGCGCGAGGCCCCGGCGAAACACAGCTGGAAACCGACCGTCGTAGAATAGACCGAAGGATATCGAAACTGAAAGACAAATTGGAAAAAGTCGAAAGCCAGAGAGAAACGCGCCGCAAAGCCCGCGGCAACGAATTCCGTGTGGCTCTGCTTGGATATACCAACGCAGGCAAATCGACGTTGCTCAATGCCCTAACGCATTCAAAAGCCCACGCCGAGGATAAACTCTTCGCAACCCTCGACCCCAGAACCCGCGTCTATCGCGACCCCTGGGGGCGCAAACTTCTGCTAACCGACACGGTGGGATTCATCCGAAAATTGCCCCACGACCTGATAGAAAGTTTTAAAAGCACACTGGCGGAGGCAATCGAATCCGACCTCATACTGATAGTCGCCGACGCCGACCACCCCGCTCTGGATGAACATCTGCAAGTTGTGGAGGAGGAGCTTCAGCGACTGGAAATAAGGGAAAAACCGAGAATTCTGGTGTTGAATAAAATCGACGCAATCGACGATTTCCAACGACTCGACCTGGAACGAGACCACCCGGAAGCCGCGTTGATAAGCGCAATCGAAGGCGTGGGCCTGGATACCCTCCTCGACCGAATCCTCGAAATCGCCGGCGACGATGTATCCAGCTATATGAAAAAATGACGAAATCTCCCCGGCTTGAGAAAAGATTTCTCCCTTCGGTTCAAAATGAAAGAATGTAATATAACTTATTGTGAAACCGAACCACAATTGCTATATTTAAAATAGGAGAATTATAACCGATGCTGAACGCCAAACAACGGAAGGTGCTTTATTTTGAGGAGTCTAAACGAAAGGAACCGAAATGAAAACGAAAGCTATGTGGTTAATCGCAGTTGTGATGCTTGCCGGCCTTGCCTTTGGCAATGACAGCCTGCGTTGCCGGATGATAGA
>CAZSHG010000013.1:0-89999 GCA_964606695.1 uncultured bacterium | reverse complement strand
GAGGGTTTCGGTTCACAGCTTCCCGCGAAATGCCATTCGCCGTCCGCCCAAAGCTCCGTCCAGGCGTGATTGTTGTCGGAGTGCGCCCAGTAGGGCGTCCACGCCTGACGCGCGGGAATTCCTGCGGCGCGAAGGGCGCTGACATAGACTATCATCATCTCCTCGCATCGGCCGTAGCCCGAACTTAGCGTGTGGAAAACGTTCTGATCCTGCCGCTGGGTCTGCTGGAAGCGAACTCGTTCGCCGCACCAGTAATTTATCGCGATTGCGGCCTGAGAACCCGTTTCCACGGTGTCCAGCAGGCTATCGAATTGCTCCATAAAATACTTTCTATAATAGGTCATCTGCTCCTGAGATACCTGATTCGGCAGGACATAATGCAAAAACAAATCCTCCGATACTTCCTTCCCCCCCGGATACTTATTCCGCGCTTCATAAGCCAGAGCAACTTCATTGATAAGGCTATCCTTATCATAAGCCACCAGATTCACCGAGGCCGAATTCGCTACTAAAAACACGACTCCTTTGCGGATCTCCGGATCCGCCTCTATAATGGCGCTTTCGAGGACAGGACGGTTATCGCCGGATTCACCGAGATTGCGCTCGACCTTAGCTCGAAGCGAATCGTCATCGACAAATTCCTCCCATTCAACGGCGAAAATCACGCTTAAAAATATAAAAAAGAAAAAGATAAGATACCGCATCTAAACTCCAATATTGGGTTGTTATCAATTTCTAACAGAAGTGTTACTGTTTTGCAACACTCTCCTGTGTCCTATGAAATCCAGGTCTGCCCGCCGGTAGTTATCACGGAAATTAATTTTAACTCGCTATCGAGGATAACCGTAATATAAAAAATCGCCCCGCTTCCCGCCAACGGTGCAACCATCTGATCGTGAACGAAAACAAAGGGGACGACCCAGGAGCTGTCCAGCACGGTTTCGTCCTCGAGGGGATGTCCCGTAACAACCTGAACATCTCCCCACGGCTTTTCGCCTTCGGAACGCTCTACGAGCCCGGCCAGACTTTGCCCTATTTCCGCGCCGGTCAACTCTTCGTAAAAAACAGTCTTGCAGGGCAGATTTTCCCATCCCGAAGGCAGATGGATAACCGCAGGCTCGCCGCAGGGCTCGACATCCAGCACCGCGACTTCAAAAACAGCCTCGTCGAAAGCTTCTTTTATTTCCGAATCCCCCCAGTCGTCGAGAAGATCCGCCCGCATAGCGATATCCCTTATTCCGAGGACGTTCCTGTAATGAAGGACGTTCTCCGCCGCTTCTATCACTTTCTTTTTGTTTTTGCCTCGCCCGTCTTTACATCCCGCAAGAATTAGGACCAGGATAACCAACACGAAAATTCCCCATGATTTTTTCATTCTTCCACCTCGAAAACGCCGTCTATCGGCTCGCCGCAGAAACCACAGTGGCCGTCTGTTATGTTATATTTGACAATCAGATATCCATATCGATCGATAACCTTTCCCCCACAAGCCGGGCAATAGGTGTCCTCCTCGTCCATCCCTCGGACATTGCCCAGATAGACGTATTTCAACCCCTCCTCTTTTGCGATCTCGTATGCCTGCTTAAGCGTCTGAGTAGGCGTCGCGGGTTTATCCGTCATCTTGTAATTCGGATGGAATCGCGAAAAATGCACCGGAACCTCCGCCCCCAACGAATCCACAATCCATCGGCACATCGCGCGGATTTGCTCCGGGTCGTCGTTAGCGCCCGGGATTATGAGATTCGTGATCTCGATCCAAACGCCCTCCTCTTTGAGCACCCTCAACGTCCGCAAAACCGGATCGCGAGTGGCTTTAAGATAATCGATGTAGAATTCGTCGCTCCAGGCTTTCAAATCGACGTTCGCGGCGTCCAGATATTTCGCAAGCTCGCGCAGAGGCTCCTCGTTGATATATCCGCACGTGATCCACAGGTTCGATATCCCGCTCTTGTGCGCCAGCTTAGCCGTCTCGAACATGTATTCGTAAAAAACCGTCGGCTCCGAATAGGTGTATGCGATAGTTGTCGCGTTGTTTTCAATCGCGGCATTGACCACCTGAAAGGGCGGCACATTTTTCGCGCGAGTGTCCTCCGGCCTCGCCTGCGACAACGTCCAGTTCTGGCAGAACTGACACGACAGGTTGCACCCCACGGTGGCTATCGACAATGCCTTCGCTTCCGGAGTATAATGAAAAAGCGGTTTCTTCTCGATAGGGTCCAGATTCACCGACGCCGGCCTCGAATAGGTCAGCGCACGCAGTGTATCATCGACTACCGCGCGGACACCGCATATCCCGCGGTTGCCCTCCATAATCACGCATTTGAACGGGCACAGCTGACATTGCACACCGCCGCCCGCCAGAGGTTTCCACCACATCGCGACCTTATCCGAAAGCCCCCACTCCTCGATTCGCTCGCGCGTGACATCCTTCGTCTTGCCAAGAAAATCCAGAATCGAACTGTGCGCGACACCGATAAGCAAAATTAGCGCGATTAACAAAACGATATGTCGTCGTGATATATTCATTTGTAACAATATACATATAAACGTGGGTGTCAATCAACCGATTTTTATGGATTTTCCCCTCGTTCCAAACGTCTCAGTAGGAGCGCTCTTCCCGACGCTCCGCGTCGAATGCGTGTTTGCAGTGCGTATTTCATCTCTATTTATCATACCTCCTCGATTGTTATCTCGCAAGCGCAACAGTCTGCCTCATTTCAAATACACCGCCCGTTTTGCGACTATCTGACCGTCGGGGGTTTTTGCCCGGACGAGATAGACGCCGGAACCGAGATTATCGTCCGGTTGCCAGATAAAATCGCTCCCTGAGCGGCGGTTGCTGAGCCGAGCCGAAGTAATGCTAAAACGAGCCTTGCCCTGCCGTTGCCGGGTGTCGTTCGGGCGAGGGGGGCGGGTGAATGGGTTTCGCCGAGGGCGTTCGTGACTGCCCCACCGCCCCGGCGAATCCGCCAACATCATCGACCTGTCCGGCTCAATATTCCTCAACTACAAACCATATTTACTGCGCCGCCGATGATGAATGTGTCCGTTTCATTTAGGACTCCTATTAAAAAGCCCACCCTTCTTCCCTCATAAATCCTTCAAGGTCCGTCCAATAAACGCCGAAATGATCACAAACATTGGGTATTTGCGCGGCATTTGGCTTTAATTTCTCGGTTGTAACAACACAACCATTTTCACGTAATAAATGCGCTTTAGCGATAACAAAAGGATCTGCAACAGGCTTACCTTCAAGTTGGGCTTGTTTGTTAATCATCTGTTGGAAGTGTCGAATTTGAAATATCGTACTAACGAAAATCGCTTCTCCTGGTGAAGCTTCAGAAAAAATGACTGAGCTTTGGGAAACCCACTCAGATAATGCGTCTTCTTTATCTTCTAACTCTCCTTTGACTTCACGGACGGAAATTATCCCACCGTTTTCAATCATATCATCGAATAGATTCCATAAAGTAGGAAAACGATCTCTGTAATAGTGTCTAAACATCACAATCAAAGGGCCACTATCAAAAACGTAAATCATGATGTAACACTCCCCGAATGGATTAGGTCTTCCATTCCATCAAGGGATTTGGGCTTAACACCAAGATAATCTGCTAATTGGTCCCTATTTATTTTATTCTGGTAAAAGCGGCTGAAAACCGTTTCAATATATCTCATACCCAAATAGGCCTTCATGTTATGATAATAATTCCCTCCGGTTTCTCCTCGACTTTCCGCATGAAGTCCTTCAGTATTTTCTCTATATTCCTGATTCGAGATAAAGCCGTTATCTAATAGTTTTCGATATATTACAGTCAAGCTAACGTTGTAAGAATCGGCGAGTCGCGAAACGAGTTCAGGGGTTACTTCGCTATCTCCCATTTCATTTAAGAAATCATCGGTAGGAACAAGGAATTCGCCTGCGAATTTATTACAAGTTATCTCTATGGCTCTGTTTTCCCCTTCCATGATACTAATAAAATCATCCTGCCTCAGATCAATTCCGCCTGTCTTAAATAGCAGATGTGAAAGCTCATGGAAAAGCGTAAATATTTGCCTCGAATGATCATCGGTATTATTTATGTAGATTATAGGGAATTCATCATCGAAGAGACAGAAGCCGGAATAACCGTCAATCCTGAAAGCATCTTTAAAAACAAACACACCTTTATCCTCTATTATATTCCTCCAGAATTTAAAGGCACTTTCGGTATCAGCAATTTCCTTTTGTTCCTCTAAGCTAATTCCCAAAAACTGCCTGACTTCATTTGCGAGCTCAGCGGCTGTTTCATTTGTCTTAAATGAGATCTCATTTGTGATAAGCTCCTTCGCTGGATTTCTTCCAACGAAAAGCTCATTTAAATTTATCTGAAGTGCAAATGCCTTTCGCATTAGGAATCTAATTCTCGAAGGTAATCTGTCGATCTCGTAATCTGGTAAGGTTCTAAATGACTCTTCCGGTGAAATCTCTTCTGGAGGTTCAGGGAAAAAGAATATAGCTAAAGGTCGCTTATAAACTTCATAGGCAAGTCTTTCAAGCTGAACATAGGTAGGTTTAATATCGTTGCTCTCCCATTTCTCAACGACTTCCCCTGTAATTCTTTTCCGCTTTAGTTTCGCTGCAACCTCATAAATCGACAGGCCAGTTGATTCTCTTGCCCACCGTAGCATTTCTCCGTTGACTTGAATACCCTCGCTCATTATTTACTCCGTGTTTCTTAATCTTTTTATTTTTAATTTAGCGTTTTCCATTCTAAAATCAAGTTTTTCCTCCTCCTCACACCTCCCCACCCGCAGTGTCCTCTATCCTGGACATTCGGGCGATTGTGAAATCCAGAATGGAGACTCTGCGTTTGAAGGGGGTTATTTCGTGTGGTAAATGTTATCAGTGGCCGTGGCCCTGCGAGCAACCGCCGTCGGGGGTTAACTCTTCGAGCTGTCCGGAGTTCAACATAGCGATATTATCGGCGATATTCCCCGGTGCGGAACGATAAATTTTAATTCCGCAGTCGTTCAATCGCGCAATCGCCCTCGCCCCGATACCTCCGACAATAATCGCGGAGACGTCGCGGCCTTCGAGATATCCGGTTGGGTTGCACGCGCCGCCGGAATCGTGCGCGCCCTTGTTTATGACCTCGATCTCGCCGGTTTCGGTGTCGCATATAGCGAGCATAGGCGCCGAACCGAAATGGCCGTATGGAATGCTATTTTTTCCGTCGTTTCTTTCTATCGGGATACAAATCTTCATATTTAGCCTCTCTGATTTTTTCTCGATCTTCTTTTTGAATTTCTCCAGCTTCTCGTTGAGGAATATATCGAGATTGTGGGTTTAGAAATTTGTGCTGTAAGCGTCGTCGCCGAGGGATGAGTAATAGTTCTGGAAGGCGCGGGTGCCGAAACCTCCCTCGATAGTAGCGAAGGCGCTGTGGTTGTGGATAGACTCCTCGCTGACGACGTCCACTCTGAAATGCGCGATATCGCGTCGCAGGCGGAACTGCTGGGCGATTTGGCGTGCGACGTCCTCGACGAAACGCGGATTTTCGTAGGCCTTTTCGGTGACGAATTTCTCGTCGGGGCGCTTGAGAAGTGTGAATACGGAGGCGCTGGCGGCCTTCTCTGCGATGTCGATAAGCTCTTCGAGCCAGATGAACGACGGGCTGAGAACGCTTATCTCGATTTTAGCGCGCTGGCTGTGGGCGCTTTTATCGCAAAGTTCTTTACTGCAGGGGCATAGCGTGGTCACGGGAACGCCGACTCCCACGCGGAATTGGAATCCGTCGCGGTCCATCTCGCCGTCGAGCAGAGCCTCGTATTTAAGAAACGCCTTCTGGCCGGTAACGGGCGCGGGTTTCTCGATGAAATAGGGGAATTCCATTTTGAAATGCGCCGCCTCGGCTTCGAATTCCTCGCGCATGGCCTCTAGTATTGCGCGAATCTGGATATATGTGATTTCGCCACGGTATTTGTTCATCACCCCGATGAACCGGCTCATGTGCGTGCCGCGCCATTTTGCGGGTAAATCGACCGACATGGTGATCTCCGCTACAGTTTCCTGGTGCGCGCGGTTTTTATCGAGGACTACAACCGGATAGTGCAGGTTGGAGATGCCCACGCGGTTGATGTCCACAGCGTGTTCGGGGCGGTCGTTCTGGACGTCCTTCGCGGTGGCCTCGATTGTCCGTGTGTATTCCCGCTGGAGCATGCGTTCGCGTTCCGAGGCGAAAATCTCGGCGAGTTTCCCGCCGCGTTCGATAATAGTTTCCGCTGTAACGACCCTATAGCTCGGTTTTGCGACGCGTATAAATTCTTCGGAATGATTCACGAAAGGGGGTGTGTCGTATTGCGAATTAGCGTCGAGTTCCGCAAGGTCGCTGTCCTCGAATTCGATGCTTTTCAGGTAGTTCGATATTTTCGCCCACTCGATTCTGAAATCGTCCACGCTACCTACGACGTTTCTTCCCGAGCGGACTACGATGTCCCATATCGATTCGTGCGGGATTTCTTCGGCCTTCGCGTGGCGTAGATATAGCCAGAAGACGCGGCGTGTGTCGTCTATCGATTCGAAGATATTACCCTCGTGGGGGGTGCAGTTTTCGTATTCTTCGAGGAAATTTTCGTGGGCGATTTTCATATCTTCCAGGATATGTGCCGGACCGAAATTTTTCTGGTAGATTATTTTATATAGGTCGCGTGCTCTTACCGATGGGTGGTTTTCAATGAAGCGATTGACGAGATTTAATAATTCGTTAGTTGCCATCGAACAATCCCCCTTCTTCGCGGGAGGTTTTTATTCCAAGATGTTTGTATGCTCCGGCGGTGGCTTTTCTTCCGCGTGGCGTTCTGTCGATGAAACCGAGTTGGAGCAGATAGGGCTCATAAACGGATTCGATAGTTCCCTCGTCCTCGCCGATTACCGCGGCTATTGTCGATAGACCTACCGGGCCGCCGGAATATTTTTCGATGATTGTCGAGAGGATTCGCCTGTCCATATCATCCAGACCGAGATGGTCTATCTGGAGGATATCGAGCGAATCGCGCGCGAGGTCGCCGTCGATAATTCCCTCGCCCTTGACCTCGGCGAAATCGCGGATTCTTCTGAGCAGGCGGTTGGCGATTCTCGGTGTGCCCCTGCTTCGTTTGGAAATCTCGATAGCGCCTTCCTCGTCCGTCTCGATGCCCAATATTCTCGCGCTTCGCAGGACGATGTGGAATAAATCATCCGGCGGGTAATAATCCAGCCTTTCGACGATGCCGAATCTCGAACGCAATGGGGCGGTTATCAGGCCGGCTCGAGTTGTCGCGCCCACGAGTGTGAATCGCGGAAGCTGGAGATTGACTGTTCGCGCGGCTGGCCCCTTATCGATGACGATATCCAACGCGAAATCTTCCATCGCCGAATAGAGATATTCTTCGACGTTGCGCGGCAGGCGGTGGATTTCGTCGATGAAGATTATATCCGCTTTGCCCAGGCTCGTCAGCAGGCCGACTAAATCCCCCGGCCTTTCCAGTACCGGACCTGCCGATGCTCGAAATTCGGATTCCATCTCGCTGGCGATGATGTGGGCAAGCGTCGTTTTCCCCAATCCCGGCGGGCCGTAAAATAGGACGTGATCGAGCGCCTCGCCGTCGGTGCCGCGGTTTTTAGCGGCCTCGATATAGATGGACAATTTCTCCTTGAGCGTCGCCTGACCGACGAACTCTTCCAATTTCGCCGGGCGGAGCTTCTCCTCGAATTCGCTGTCCATGGGCTGTCTTGTCGGTTCCAGGTAATCGCTCATTTCTTATCCGATAAAATTGCGAGCGCCTCGCGCATCAAAACACCAGTGTCCTTCACCTCTTTTTTCTCCAGCACCGCCTGAACTGCCTGAGCCGCTTCGTTTCGCGCGAATCCCAGAGCTGAGAGTGCATCAACTGCATCGCCTGTAGCCCCGCGTTTCGCCTCGGTTTTCGATATCACGATTTTCGCGACCTTCGCCTCCAGCTCGATACATATCTTCTCTGCGCTCTTGCGCCCGACTCCCGGTATCGAGGTCAACATTTTGTGGTCACGTGATCTAATCGCCTCGGCGAGTTCAGCAACTCGCATGCCGTCGAGGATCTTTATCGCCAGTTTTGGGCCTATGCCGTTGACGCCGGTCAGGAGGTCGAACATGCTCCGTTCGGCTGGAGTTGCAAAGCCGTATAATTCCATCGAATCCTCGCGATGAACGAGCCTTGTGAGTAACGTAACTTCCTCGCCGGTTTGACCGAGGCTATCGAAGGTCGAATTCGGTATAGTCAGCGAATAACCCACTCCGCCGACATCGATCACGGCCACCGAGGGTTGTTTCTGCGCAAGGAATCCTCTGACAAAATCAAACATCTTTTAACCAATTCTTTTTCATCTCGCCCTTAGCGATCTTTGTGCCCAGCAATATGCCACTGCGAGCGCGTCCGTTTCGTCGCCGGGGCAATCGCCCCGAATCGAAAGGACGTTTTTCACCATAAATGCGACCTGTTCTTTGGTAGCGTTGCCGTTGCCGACGAGAGCCATTTTTATTTCCTTTGGCGCGAAAGTAGCCACGTCCGCGCCCGCAATCGCCGCCGCAACAATCGCCGCAGAACGAGCTTCACCGAGCTTTATCATACTCTGCACGTTTTTACCGTAGAAAGTGTTCTCGACCGCCACGATATTCGGCGAATTTTCCTCGATGAGTTGTTTTATATAATTGTGAATTTGAACCAGCTTCTCGATTCTGTCGGGCGCTTTCGGCCTGAAAACTCCCGAAACGCGATACTCGACTTCGCGGCCGTTTACCTCGATCAATCCCCAGCCCATGTTACGGGTGCCGGGGTCTATACCGAGAACTCGTATCATGATACCCCGAAATACATTTTTTCGATAATATCGGCGACGGCGCCCTCGTTATTCGAGTAGGGGCTGACGTAATCGGCTATCTCGAGGATTTCGTCGCGGGAGTTGGCCGGTGCGCCGAATGAGCCGGCCATCTGCGCCATCTCTATATCGTTCAGGTAATCGCCTATAGCCAGCACCTCGGACGCGTCTATTCCCAGATGATTAGCGAGTCGCATCAAACCGTCGCCCTTACTGGTGCCGACAGCGCGGATTTCCAGATAGTGCATCGGGTAATACCGTATCGACGGGAAAAGATAATGTAATGCGTTACCCGCAAGGATTTCGCCTGTCCGTTTGTTGAGTCTGGTAATTTCGTTCTCGTCGCCCGCAATGAGGATTGTTGAGATTTCCATTTCCTTCACTATATTAATGTCCTCCAGCGGATCGATATTGACTATCCATGAACTCAACGCCGGCGCGGTCAGGTCGGTAATATTTCTGCCCAGTGCGGAATCGCAGTTCACGTGGACTATGGTGCAATTCGTGTCCCAGGACGCACGTGTAACCGCAAGGGTATATTTCGATAGTATGGGAGCGTGATAAATCGGTTCTCTGCAGTTGTGTTGCCATCCCACGAAAGCTCCGTTTAAAGCCACCACCGGTAGTTCGATTTCGAGTCTTTCGATGAACTCCGCCGCCGAGGAAACCATACGTCCCGTAGCCAGAGTTACCAACGCACCGTCTCGCCTGGCGCGAAAAATAGCGTCTATCACGGATGACTCCAGCCTGACTTCAGAATTGACTAACGTGCCGTCTATGTCGATTGCGATTAGTTTAGGACGGGGCATATCAAAGCTCGTTCTGAATTCTTTCCAGCTCTTCCTCGTCGATATCGAAGTTTGCAAAAACATTCTGGATGTCGTCGTGGTCTTCGAGTTTATCCATGATCTTCATCAGCTTCTCGGCGTCCTTTCCTTCGACCTTAATATAATTCTGAGGGACGGCCACGCGTTCGGCGTTCTCGATTGGAACTTCCATTCCCGCCAACGCCTCTTTGACATCTGTAATATCGGCCTCGGCGGTATAAACTTCCCAGAACTCATCGGCGTCCTGGACGTCCTCCGCGCCGGCTTCGATTGCCTTCTCGAATATCTCCTCTTCCGATATTTCATCTCGGGGCACTCGAACCAGCCCTTTATGATCGAACATCCAGTTTACGCATCCGTTTTCGCCGAGGTTGCCTCCATGTTTATCCAGGATATATCTGATTTCGGCCACGGTTCGGTTTTTGTTGTCCGTCATCGTCTCGATTAGCAGAGCCACGCCGCCGGGGCCGTAACCCTCGTATGTGAATTCCTCATACACGACGCCGGGAAGCTCCCCTGTGCCCTTTTTGATGGCGTTTTCGATATTTGATTTTGGCATATTTTCGGATTTAGCCGCGTCGATAGCGGTGCGGAGTCTCGGATTCCCGTCAGGGTCCCCGCCGCCCATCCTTGCCGCAACGGTTATCTCTTTTATCAGTTTTGTGAATATCCTGCCGCGTTTGGCATCTTCAGCGGCCTTTTTGTGTTTTATCGAATGCCATTTTGAATGTCCACTCATATTCAACTCCAACGTAAGTTATAATTTCACTACTCTTAAATTGTAATTGAATTTTCTTTTTTTCGCAAGGCAAAATCCAAAACCAGCAACAATTGCAAAAAGAGAAAGAAATTTTATTTAATCCGATATTTCCCGAATCGAAAATTAAGGCTTATCGCATAATCAAATATAGAGCGTATTTGAAGCCCCTTCCCTCGAAAAAAGTTATTTAAAAGCGGATAAAAATGCACCGAAAATCAAAAGTATAATTAAGGATAATAAAAATAGTGCCTTGACCTTCCGCGTATTACAGAATATATTTTTATTGTAAAATACGCTCTGTGGTTATTTAACACAACCTTACCTAACGTGGAGTTCCAATGAGTAGCTGGAAGGAACTATTAAAAGCCGATCCCATTCCCGAAATGCTCGAGATGAAGGACGATGGTCTGAAAAATCGTATAGAACGGGACATACTCGGAACGGTTACCGGGCCGGAAAAACCGGTGTCCAGCGATTCGCATTATAAAACGCTTGTCAGACGTCAGAAACCGGACGGAAGCTGGAGAGAATCGGGTCGCAAGAAGAACGAGGCTAACTGGACTTTCATAACGACTCTTCGATCCCTATACCACCTTCTCGATTTGGGCGCGAATTACAGAGACGAAACTTTCGATGGAGGCGCGAGATTCCTGATAGGCACTCAGACGCCAGATGGCGATTACCGTGGCGCTTATGGGGAAGACATTCCATCGCCGAACTATACGGGAATGGTCGTAGATGTTCTGTTCAGAGGT
Organism: uncultured bacterium; assembly: GCA_964606695.1. Taxonomy (GTDB): domain Bacteria; phylum UBP14; class UBA6098; order UBA6098; family UBA6098; genus CAZSHG01. The sequence continues at coordinate 78,782 of CAZSHG010000013.1, read as the reverse complement.
GGGGAACCCTATTATGAGAGCGCTACGGCTGGCCTGGAATGGCTTATCGATATAAGACGAAACGACGGCGGATGGGCAATACCCGGACTAAGGAGCGATTCGGTGAAAGACCCATCTAGCCACGTGGTAACGGGCATGGCTTTGCGCGCTTTCCCCTCCGATCCCGAAAATAGATATTCAAAAGAAGCCCAAAAGGCGGGAAAATTACTTGCAAAAAGGATATTTAAAGCGGATAATTATCCAGATAGACGGCAACCCGAATATTGGGGCAAGCTGTCCTATCCGTTCTGGTTTACCGACGCTCTGTCGGTTCTGGATGTCCTCGGCAAACTTGGTTTCGGTCTCGACGAAGGGCGTATGCAGAGGGCTTCCGATTGGGTTCTAAAACAACAGGATGCGAAAGGATTCTGGAAATCCGATTTTCGCAGGAATAAGATGGAACCCGATCCCTGGTTAACATTCGCGGCACTTTGCGTTATCAAATTCTTTGCAGAAAAGGACGAATGAGCGACTCGACACTCATTTATCTCATCAGACACGGCGAAACGGTATCGAACGTCGAAGGAAGGTTCAGGGGACGCGCGGACATCCCGCTGAGCGAAAACGGCCTTCGGCAATCCTCGGACCTCGCGGAGGAACTGCGCGATATCCCATTGGATGTCATATATTCAAGCCCGCTTACGCGATCACTACAAACCGCCGAGTTTATCGCTCGGACAAGAGGTCTGGAAGTGATTCCAAACGAAAAATTCCAGAATATCGATCTTGGAGAATGGACCGACCGTCCAAAAGCCGAAATACAGGAAATTTACCCGCGTTTGTGGCAACGCTGGGTAACCGAACCGGAAGACATGGTTCTCCCCGGCGGGGAGAGTATAATCGACGTTATGCACAGGAGTTACGAAGGCCTGATGGAGGTTGTCGAGGCGCACGAAGGAAAAACCGTGGCGATAGTGAGTCATAGAGCGGTCTTGAAACCGCTTATCTCAGCGATTATCGGCATTTGCAAACCATTCTTCTGGAAGATACACCTCGATACCGCCGGGTATAGCGTCATCAAACATTCTAAACCAAGTGGATTTATAATGATACATCTAAATCTCGTTCACCATATACTAGATCTTAAAACTGAAAAGGTATAATATGCGTTTTCGATTATATCTCCTGTTAATATTAATTCTCACGATCTTCGTTAACAATTGTAGCCAGGAATCGTCATATATTATTCCCGAGACGCTTTTTTCAGAGATTGTGAATGCCGATGACCCGATGGATTCGAGAGTTCTGGAGAATAACTGGTTGGCCTTCGACGAACTCGGGGAAGCGTATAAGAATAAAGGGGATTTGCTGAAAGCGAGAGCTGTCTTCACGACCTTTTTCACTCAGAATTTCAATCTCGACGAAAACGAATTTGGAACGTCTCAATACGATGTTCTGATTGAATTCGGCGCGAACCTGCTTAAAGCCACTCCGGACGGGGGAATTCTCATCGTGTATTTCGACGAGGTATATTACCTGGCTTTATTTGCCAACAAGGTTCTGGGTATCAGGCCGGAAACCCCAGTCGTTTGGGCTAAAGCAACCCCCACAGAGAAATACAGGGAATATTTAAACACGCAATATAACATAATTATCCCTCCCATAAAAAACGCCTTCGAGGAACCCAGTAAAAGGGAATATGAGGAAACGATCCAGGATAATTGCGAATGGATGGTTGAATCATTGGGCAAACCGATTTATTTTAGCCCAAGCGCGCCATATTCTATCCGGCCGTTCAGCGGGAATGTGTCTCTTGGGCCGGGAGTCCTTTATAACATTGATAAGACGGATAAGGAGAGATTGGAAACGGAGATAGAACTCATAAAAGAGGTCCTCGTCCTCGATGCAGTTAGCGATACTACAATACCTTATCCCGACATGGTCAAGAGCCTTATCCAGTGGTATATAGATCCTCCGCTGGTGCACGCCAAACAGGAGCTCATGCAAGGCGATACGGCTTCTTATCTCAAAACGATGGATGTTCTAATCGAAAAATTCCCCTCGATGTGGAAACCGGCTTCGGTTTATTTAATCACGCATAAGGACATCCCGGAAGAGCAAAAAAGTAAACTCCTGAGGAGAATCGAAAGATATCTCGAACTGAATCCGGAAGACAGGCGAGCGAAGAGGGCTTTCGATCAGGTTAAGGACAATGGGAATAAAAATGGGGTTTTATGAGCGCGAGAAGCTTCAGTAATTTCGGGTTCGAGTATTACGAAAAAGGCAGATCGATTGTAGAGGATAAATTCGTAGGTCGCCACGAGGGCCTCGCACTTTTCTCGGAAATAGTCGAATATCCGCGGCGGGGCAAAGAAATGCCCGCGTTGATTGTAAGAGGAATAGCCGGAAGCGGAAAGAGCTGGCTATTGGCCAGGTTCGCCGCCATGCTGGAGTCCGATAGGTTGCCCTATGTCGCGTATAATCTGAGAAGCCCTATCGCCGGGAATATCCCCGGTGCGTGGGTAAGGTTTTCTCGGGAAATAGCCGACAGGTATAATCTCAGAACTCCCCGGTTTAATAGAGTAAAAAATATATTCGACCTGAGATTCCGCGGCAATAAGCCGGAGGAACAAGAGGAAAACACCGGTTTTATAAAGGGATTATTTAAGACCTTTACCGGGAGCGGCCAATCCGAGGAAATCCCCTCGCCGAAGATGTGTCGTATTTACGGGAAGGACTGGGAGAAAAACCTTTCCTCTCGGCCATTACATGAACATCTGAACGCTATGGCGGTGGCGCTTGCTGAAGATATCGATTACGAATTAGACGGTAAAAAATTCCCTTTTATGACCGTATTGCTGGATTCCTGGAATATTAGTACAGAACGGCAGGCTCCTTTATGGAAGGCTCTTGCCGATAATTGTAGCAGGCTTTTCGTGATTATCGCATCGCAAATGGAGCTGGAATTTTCAGATGCGAAGGAGATAACGCTTCATGATTTTAACGAGAAGGAAACGCGTGAAGCGCTCGAACGCAGGGGGATCGGTTCTCCTCAGGCTATCGCGAACATTATGGGCGAAACCGGTGGTTCGCCTTTGACCGTTTCGCTTGCCGCTTCTTTAGCCGAGCTTCTTGCGAGAAAGGGGGATATAATCAGGGCGAACAGTTTTTCCGTCCAGACGGATGAAGATGTAGCGGAAAACTACATGAAGAAAATATGGGAACATCTTCGCGATTCGGAACAATACGCTCTTTGCGCGACCGTGAAATCGCCCGGGTTACCTCCGGAACTCCTCGCGGAGCTTCACGCCCAGAGGGTCGATTTACCCGCGGGCGCAGTATCGGCGTCGGAATATATCCCCTGTGAACCTCCGTTTTCTGCGGAAACACCGGTGAAAGTCCATCTGGATATCTACGACGTTATCGAAGAACTATCCCATACGATACATACGCCCAATATCGCCGACCTTTCGAGGCGTGTCGAAAGGCTACTCGAAAGCGAGAATCTGCTCGAGTGGGAAATCCTCGACGCGAGATTGAATATTCACCTCGCCCCGGAAAACGCTCTCGCGGGAATAATCGAGAGGATTATGGCAATGAGAGCCTCCGGGGAATTTACCGCCGCAGAAAGCCTATGGAGATGCAGTCACCCGGAAGGCAATCTGGGTTTGGCTACAATCCACAGAATGGCGGGATATGAACTCCTGCACGAATATCTTTCGGGAAAAGAACTGGAAACGTATTTTTCCCGGGAGACCGACACTGTCGTTACGGACGCCGAATACACTATCGAACACTCTCGTTTGATCTCGTCCGACAACGCCGACGACGCCCTGCGGGAACTTCAGGATTGTGTGGGTTCTCTTTCCTCGGCGATCACGGAGACATCCGGCAAAGAACCGACGTTGTGGTATTTAAGGGGGGAAGCTCTTCTGCTGGCATCTCAGATTATGTATAAATCCGGCGTATATAAAGAGGTGTTGTCTTCGGCACAGAAAGCTTTTGAATCCTTTAACAGGACTATACAGGCGGAATTGGATACCGCCGGTCTTGTCTCAATCGAGTGTGCGCGGGCCTGTGGTTTGGCCGCCGACGCTGAAAACGGACTCGGCGAAACTAAGATGGCGAATTCGTGGCTGTTAAAGGCACTGGACTCTCTGGATAACGCTACTTCAAAGAGGGTTAGCTTCACCGCCGACATCGACCTGATCAGGGCAACTGCGATATTCAAGCAGGGAGAGATACTTCTGAAAAAGGAGAATCGCGGCGAGGCGGAAGAGTGCTTTACGCTGGCCCTTGAGGAGCTTGGGAAAATAGCTAAGGGTTACCGGATGTTCGACGCTATTTCGGCGCAGAAGTCCGGTGAGATTTATATATCCCTCGCAAGACTATTACAGCAGACCGGGGCGCAGGAATCTGCAATGCAGGCTCTGAACGACGCCGGACGGACGTATGATAAATACGAGGAGTTGATCGGCGGCGGCGATTATCTTATATGGATAGGGCGGGGAAAAATAGCCCTGATCGAGGCGGAAATTTATTCCACCGATTCTGCGGATACCGCTATAACGAGAACCCGCGAAGCGATCGAGTATTTCGAACGCGCGTGGGAAGCGTCGGGAGCTGTCGAGGCCGTCGAGGGCGAAATCGACGCTTTGATTTTTGAGGCCGATCTTCTGTGTGAAGAGAAAAGAGATTACGAAACGGTCTTCGATAGAGTCGAGGAAATATTGGAGACGAGATTGTCGGGTCACGCGTCGAGAATAAAGGCTGTTTTCAAGTGGATAAAACTCGCAAAATCCCGTGGCAGAGCCGCATATATCGAGGGGAAAAACGATATCGCGGCAAAACACTTCTCGGATGCCATACACGGTTACGCCGATTTGAATGAAATTTCCAGCGACCTCCCGGAGATATCCGATCTGGCGGAAATACACCTGGCGACGGCTGTTGCGTGGCGAGCGGGCGGAGAGCCCGTAGAAGCCTTTAAGTCTCTCAAGCGCGCCCTGGAATCTTTCGAGATGGCCGCAGACAAAAACACCGAGCGGGGGAGGAAGAGAGTTCTCCATGCCGCAATCGGAGTGTATAATGATCTGTCTGCCTCCGGTATGGTCGAAGAGAGTTTCGAGGCTTCGCTGTTCGCGTTGGCGCTGATCGCGCAGGTTGGCGGCCAGGAAGCAATAAGTATCGGACACGAACTGCTCGTTTACTGGGAGTCCCAGGATTTATCGTTCAGGGAGAAACACAAACTGGAGGAAGTGGCATCTACACTGCAAGAATATTGGGGTCAATAGACGTTCTTTTTGTTTATTAAAAGGCAAAGATTATCAAAATAAGCTCTGAAGGGAGTCGAGATGTCAGACAATTGGCGATATAGCCGCAGGGCGCTGGCTATGAAATCCAACGTCATCAGGGAAATCCTGAAGATCACTAAAAAACCGGGTGTAATTAGTTTTGGCGGGGGTCTTCCCGCGCCGGAACTGTTTCCATCCGAGGGGCTTAAAGCGGCATGCGATAAAGTCCTGACGGAGAGACCGCACGACGCGTTACAATATGCCACAACCGAGGGGTATCCGCCTTTACGCGAGTTAATAGCGAAGAGGATGGGCAACCTGGGGATCAAATGCGACGCCGACGAAATCATGATTACGGGCGGAAGCCAGCAGGGGCTCGACGTCATCGGGCGTGTATTCCTGGACTCGGACAGCGTGGTTATTACATCTCGTCCGACGTATCTCGGGGCGATTCAGGCGTTCAACGCATATCATCCGCATTACGTAACTCAGCCTTCCGACGACAGCGGATTCACCGTCTTCGGGCTGGAAGAGTTAATCCAGAAGCACGGGCCGAGGTTGATTTATCTCGTCCCGACTTTCCAGAATCCCGACGGGAGGACTATTCCGGCGGAAAGACGAAAAGTAATCCTCGATTTAGCGGATCAATACGGAATTCCGGTTATCGAAGACGATCCTTACAGCGAACTTTCATTCGAGGGCGAAGTCCCCAGGCCTATGAAAGCTATGTCGCCCGATAATGTTATCCTTCTGGGAACTTTCAGCAAACTGCTTGCTCCGGGGCTAAGGATAGCATGGCTTATCGCGCCCAAGGGGAATGCCTATGACCGTTGCGTCCGCATGAAACAGGGGGCGGATCTCCATACGAATACTTTCGCACAACATATAATATATGAATTTATTAAAGACGGCGCTCTGGACGATCATTTAAAAATAATCCGCAGGGCATACGCACGTCGTCGCGATTTGATGGTGAAACTGATGAAGGAGCATTTCCCGGAAGGGGTGAGCTTTACGCAACCTACGGGCGGATTGTTCCTATGGGTCAGCCTGCCGGAGAAAATAGACACGACGGAACTGTTGCCAAAAGCCGTGGAGATGAACGTTGCCTACATTCCGGGAAGCGCTTTCTATCCCGACGGCGGCGGTAGAAATACCATGCGGCTTAATTTCAGCAAACCCACCGAGGAAGAAATAGAAAAGGGAATCCCCATACTTGCTAAACTTTTCAGGGAGACGCTGGACGCGTAGAATTACAATTGAAATATATAGATTGACTAACTATATCGCAGGTATTATATTAATAGAATATGAACATCCGAAAGGAGTTACAATGAAAGAAAATGGAGTTGAAGGTTTCCTTGCCGGTTTCTTACTGGGAGGAATTATCGGGGCGGGAGTAGCATTATTGTTCGCTCCTGCCAGTGGCAGAGAAACGCGCGAACAGATTGCCCTGCGTGCCAATAAGGTTTATGAAGACGGCAGAGAGGGCGCGGAATATGTCCGCAAGCTGGTTCACGAGGAAGTCGCCGCAGTGCGCGACGGCGCGGAAAAGGTCAAAGACGCCGTCCACAAGGGCGTCGATCAGATCAAACCCAAGAAAGCCTGATCTATGTCTGTAGATATAGCCATCTGGGTTCTGGTTGTAGTTGTTGCCGTGGTCGCAATCTTCGTTATAAGGCTTCTGAATCAGCTGACGAGTGTGGCAACCGAAACAGAATTGGCCATGCGAAATCTCAATTCGCAAATCCCGCGGATTGTAGATAAGGCCGATCAGGTGCTTGAGAACGCCGATTGTGCTATTGCGAGAGTTAATCAGACGCTCGATGATCTCGAAGCCCCCGTTAACCTTATCAAAACGGCGACGGGTTTCCTCGGAGATTCGAGAAAACTGGCGAGGATTGGCGGAGGACAAAACGCCCTTGCCTTAATCGCAGGATTCAAACTCGTTAAAACGCTATTCGACCACGTAAAAAAGCACTTTGCAAAGCGACATGGCAAATCAGAGGAAGCCTGAGATAGGCAGTAAAATTGCCGTCCTTTGCGGAGGAACAACGAGCGAACGCGAAGTATCGCTAAAGACTGGCACCGCAATACACAGGGCTTTATGTAAAACGGGTTGGGAAGCCGATTTTTTCGACTGGCCTGAATCCGACGTGGCTCTGAGAATAAAACAGCTTCTCGATTACGATGTAATCTTCGTTGGGTATCATGGCGGCGCGGGGGAATCCGGTAAGGTAGCCGCAGTTCTCGAACTGGCGGGAATCCCATATACTGGTAGCGGACCGGCTGGAAGCGCTATTGCAATGGACAAGCTCTTCAGCAAGAGATTGTTCGACCAGACCGATATTCCAACGCCCCGATGGTTGGGCTGGGAGGAGGATTCGCCTCCCACGACCGGCGATATCGCGGATCGTTGCATTTGGGGGTTTCCTACTGTCGTCAAGCCCGCAAACGAAGGCTCGACGGTGGGTATTACGATAGCCCGAAACGAAAGCGAACTTACGGTCGGTATCGAGAAAGCGCGTTCATATAGCGAACGATTGTTGTTTGAAGAGTATATTCCCGGAAGGGAACTGACATTCACCGTAATAGAGGGATTGGATACACCCCCGGTGGAAATTATCCCCAGGGAGGGTTTTTACGATTTCGAACACAAATACACATCCGGCGCAAGCGATTATGTTTGCCCCGCTGATATCCCGGAGGATATTGCGCTCGAATTGAAAAACGTCGCCGAGAAGGTGTTTTTCCTCTTTGGATTGAGGCAATACGCGAGAGCGGATTTTCGATTCGACGGCAGGGGCGTTTATTGTCTCGAAATTAACTCGCTTCCCGGCATGACATCGCTTTCGTTAGTTCCTATGGCGGCAAAGGCCGCGGGAATGGGTTTCGAGGAATTAGTAGATAAAATCGCGCGGATGGCAATCACACAAAAATAACCGCGCGGAGGATTGGAGGTAAGATGTTCAACAAAGTTTTTCTAATCGGTCGAACCGGACAGGATCCCGAAATGAGATATACGCCGTCCGGAACTGCCGTTACTGACTTCTCTATAGCGACCAATCGGAAGTATAGGGATAAACAAGGCAATCTACAGGAGGAAACCACCTGGCACGATATCGTCTGCTGGGGTAAAACCGCCGAGTTCGTCGCAGAGTATCTTCAGAAGGGCCGGCTTGTTTTCGTCGAGGGAGAAATACGCAAGGACACCTGGGAAGACCGCAACGGCCAGAAAAGAGTAAGCGTTAAGGTCAATGCGAGGAACATCCAGCTTCTGGAGTGGGGCGAAAAAAACGCGCGCCCCGGCGGCTCTGCAAAACCCAAGGAAAGCGCGGAAGAACCGAACGAGGATTTCGGCGATACCGAAGACGACGTTCCGTTCTAAACGAGAGAGCAACCGAAAAACCATCTTGCGTAATTGCGGACAGTTTTTTTCGGCGACGCATAAAAATATCTAACTTCAGAAAAGGGAAGAGGGCTAAAAACGCCCTCTTTCCTCATATAATATATAGGTTTTCTCGATTACACGATTTTCGAGAAACCCTCGAAAAATTCCTCCGGTAAAAGCTCCCGTGTCTTTTTGTCGAGAAAGGAAGTTACTTCGTCTTGCGTGGAAAAGCGCAGACATTCGTCGGCTATCTTACGGGCGTCTTTTTTGCTTATCGAATGGATGATGCCCTTGATCTTTGGGACAGACGGGGGATTGACCGAAATCTCGTCGATACCCATTCCTACAAGAATAATCGTTGCGCGCGGATCGGCGGCCAACTCCCCGCAGATGCCGCACCAGATTCCTCCCAAATACGCCGAATCGATAGTCTTTTTAACAAGTTTGAGAACTGCGGGGTTGAAACTCTGGTATAAATGACTGATTCGCTGGTTTCCACGGTCAACCGCGAGTGTGTATTGAACGAGGTCGTTTGTTCCTATGGAGAAGAAATCTACAAATGGCGCTATTTCCTTGGACAGAAGTGCGGCGCTGGGAACCTCGACCATAATCCCAATCTCGAGATTATCCTGATAATCCAATCCTTCGGCTTTCAACTCGTCTTTGGATTCCTGCGCAAGTTGCATAGCCTGCTTTACCTCGTCGAGATTCGATATCATGGGGAACATCATCTTGATGTTCCTTTTATGCGCGGCTCTGAGGATAGCTCTTATTTGTTTTTTTAAAATTCTCGGGCGGGAAAGGCCTATACGAATCGCCCTCCAACCTAAGAATGGGTTCGGTTCGAAGGGTCTGCCCAGTATCTCTGCGAATTTATCGCCGCCGATGTCGAAAGTCCTGATAATAAGGGGATTGGGATCGATTTTATCGGCAAGCGAACGATACACGCTCGTTTGTTCGTCCTCGTTCGGGAGATTAGTAGATCGCGTATAAAGCAGTTCGGTTCTGAACAGGCCGACGCCGTCGGACTTATACTTGAGCACGGATTCGACCTCGCCGGGAAGTTCCATGTTAGCGCCGACTGAGATTCGATGTCCATCCGAAGTAACGCCCTTCTCGTCGATGAAACGGGCGATCCACTCGCGCCTTCTCTGTTGAGCCTTTTGTTTGGCCCTATATTCGTCGAGGACTTCCGGGGTAGGATTGATGATGACAAAGCCGTTTGTTCCATCGACTATGACGTTGTCGTGGGGTGAAATGTGGTCTGTAATACCCTGTAACCCAAGCACACAGGGGATTTCCATGGTGCGTGTCATAATGGCAACATGGGAAGTCGTTCCGCCCATCTCCAGAGCGATACCGATGAATCTATTGTGAAAAAGATGCGCTGTTTCCGATGGTGCGAGATGTTGCACCACAAGCGTTCGATCCTCGTTTACCTCCTGGATTACGTGATGACTGAGTTCCATAAGATTGGAGAGCACGCGTCGTCTGATGTCGCGGAGGTCGTGTGCGCGGTCGGCCATAACCGGGTCGTCACTGCCGTCGAGAGCTTCGATGCCCTTGAGGATGACCGTATCGAACGCCGATTCGGCGTGAAGTTTCTTTTTCTTTATTATCTCGATAGTCTCGTCGATCACGGAGACGTCCGAAAGCAACATTATCTGCGCTTCGATTATCGACGCCGCATCCTCGCCCATAGTTTTCGCCACACTCGCCTGGATATGGACGAGCTGATCCTTCGATTTCTGAACAGCGGTTTTGAATCTGTTGACTTCTTCGTCTATTTGATCGTCGGAAACAGTCTTCTGTTCGATAGTAATCTCGCCGCGCTGGACTACGTAAGCCGGCGCGATGGCTATTCCCGGCGAAACTCCTAAACCTTCTAATTTTTTCATTCCACCAAATCCTCCCTATATTAGATATCTCAAAATCACATATACCGTTCCCAGAACGGCCGACATTATCATCGAAAGGAATCCATATTTGAAATACATCCCAAAAGTAATCTTATGTTTCGAGTTTTCGGCTATTCCAGAAACAACGATGTTCGGGCTGGCCGCAATAATTGTGCCGTTGCCGCCTATATTGACTCCTATTGCCAGTGCCCACCAGAGTGCATTGGAAGCTCCCGGATTGGACATATGCCCCGAAATTTTCTGCACCAATGGAATCATCATAGCGGTGAAGGGGATATTATCCACGAAACTGCATATCAACGATCCGCCCCACAGAAATCCTCCTGAAAGGATTCCGACATTATCGGTATGCATCGTTATCCACTCGAAAAGACCCTGGATAACGCCCGAAGCCTCAAGCCCGCCAACCATAATAAACAACCCGGCGAAGAAGAAAAGCGAGTTCCATTCGACTTTTTCGAGATAATCGATGGGATTACCGGGAACAAGCAACATCAATAGGACCGAGCCGGCAATCGCGATTGTCGCCGGTTGGAGGTTCAGGAGATGATGGAGGGCGAACCCCGTTATTGTCAAACCGAGGACGATAAGACATTTCACCATCAGTTTTTTGTCTTTGATAGCGCGCGAAGCGTCCATTTTCGCGGCTTCCTCGATATCGTTCGACTCGAGATGTTTGTGAACCATCAGCCGAAGGAAAAGGACGTTCGCTATGAATATGACAACAGTAATTGGGAAGATATGAATAATAAAATCGTTGAACGAAAAGCCCGTCGCGCTACCGATCATTATATTCGGCGGAGCCCCGATAAGAGTGGCCATGCCGCCGATGTTGGCTGAAATGATGATTGTAACGAGGTAGGGAACAACCTTAACGCGAATAGTATCGGCTATGAAAATTACTATCGGCGTGAAAAGCAAAACGGTAGTTACGTTATCTAAGAAGGCGGATATTAGAGCCGTGAGAATCGAAAATATCACAAGAAGACGCCAGGGGTTACCTTTTGCCGCACGAACTCCCTTGATTGCGACGAACTCGAAGAAACCTGTTTCGCGCGTGATATTGACGATTATCATCATTCCAAGAAGAAGGAATATCGTATTGAAATCGATGCTTCCGATGGCCTTCGTCTGGGGCAATATACGCAGGATTATCATCAACACCGCGCCGGCAATCGCCACTTTGGTCCGATGCACCTTTTCGGATGAGATAAAGGCGTATGCCGCCAGGAAAATCGTTAATGCTATGTAAGAGTGCGAATTCATAATTAAATATTGCATAATATAGGAAACTTCGGCAAGTTACAAGCTAATTCTATTTTTTCCTGGATAATTAAAAAATCTTCAACAAAATGTAAAATAGACTTGACATTTTGTATTCAATGCTTATCTTGAAGCTGAACGTTGGTTGAAAAAGAAAGAAAAGTGGTGACGAATATGAAAAAGACACTAATAATTATCGCGATTGTCCTCGTAGTGATATTCGCTATGATCGCGACGCTGTTGTATCTGCAGAAAAGCCTTATAGGCGGCAAGAGCATCAGGGTAAAGGACAATTCCGTGCTAATGGTCGATCTGTCGAATAACTATCCCGAAAAGGGCGGTTACGATTTCACCGGTTTCAAATTTAAGCGGAAAGAGAGTTTTCTCTCTCTAATTAAGGGAATCGAATTGGCGGCGGACGATGAGAACATAGTCGCGATGGCTATCAAACCCTCCGGGCATTCCTTTGGATTCGCCCATCGGGACGAGGTGGTTAGGGCGATAATGAAGTTTAAAGAATCCGGCAAACCGGTTTATGCCTATTTCAACAACGCCGGAATGGGCGGTTACTCTCTCGTCGCGCTGGCCGACCACGTTTATATGACCCCCAGCGGAGAGGTCATTTTACTCGGTATGTCCATTTCGCCGATGTTCTTTGCCGGCACAGCCGAAAAAATCGGCGTCGGTTGGGACGTTATCCAGATTGGTGATTATAAGGGCGCATCGGAGATGTTCGTCAACAAAGAATTTTCCGAGCTATATCGTGAAACACTAGTTCGACTGCTGGACGGCCTTTACTACGGCTGGGTGGACGACGTCGCCGAGCGACGCGGATTGGAAAGGGATTCCGTCCTTACGATGGTCGATTACGGAGTTTTCTATGGCGACGAGGCTCTGGAATGGGGTCTTGTGGATTCACTGCTGTATCCGCAGGAATTCGATGAGATGATCGACAGAATGGTAGATGAGGACGACGATAGAATAATCGGCCCGGCGACATACGCACATAAGCGAAATGCCCTGGACGGCGACGAAAAAATCGCTGTGATTTACGGACTTGGCTCTATACACACCGGAAAATCCGAGATGCCGAATCCCTTCGGCGGAAACGAGACAATCGGCTCGAAAACGTTCTCCAAAGCTATCGACGACGCCGCGGAGGACGATGATATCGAAGCAATAGTCCTGCGTATCGATTCCCCCGGCGGAAGCGCTTTGGCAAGCGACATTATCTGGAAATCGATCATTCAAGCGAAGAAAAAGAAACCGGTCATCGTGAGTATGGGCGGTATCGCCGCCAGTGGAGGTTATTATATAAGCATGGGTGCAGATTCGATCTTCTGCGATCCGAACACTATCACCGGGTCTATCGGAGTCGTGTTCATGAAGGCCTATTTCGACGGCCTTCTCGATTGGGCGGGAATCACTATAGATTCGATCAACCGGGGCGCGCTGTCCAACGAGTTCGCATTATATAAAGGCATGGACCCGGAAGGATACGAAGCCTTTAACAGGATGATCAACAAGGTTTACGACGATTTCGCGGGTAAAGCAGGCGAGGGACGTGATATATCTCCCGATTCGATGGAGTATCTCGCGCAGGGCAGGATATGGTTAGGTTCCGACGCCGTCGATGTCGGTCTCGCCGATAGGGTCGCCGGGTTATCTGAGGTTATCGATGTCGCGGCGAAAATGGCGAAAGTCGATCCGGAAGAATTGGGAATCCAGGTCTTCCCGCCCGAGAAGAGTTTCTTCGAGATCGCTTTCGAGGTTACCGCACCGAGGATAAAATCGCCGCTACCCGAGCAGATTAACGAAGCGTTATATCCCGCTTACGAGGCGGCCACGTTGTTTGAGCCGGGAGAACCACTGACGATTATGCCCTACAGAATCAAAACGAATTAATTCCCCTGCACTATACAGAAACGAAAGGCGCTCCAAACGCGGAGCGCCTTTTGTCATTTTATTTTACTCGCTCTAATTAGCTATCTTATTCTCGCGTTTTAGCTTTGCGATATAGCGTTTGAGTGAATCCGCCGGCACGGGCATTCTCGGCTCTTGAACGGCGAACCAGCCTTCATCTATCGGGTAATCGTCCTTGTTTTTCGGCAGGACGATGTCGATTTCCTCGTCCGGTTCGATCATCTTGCCCAGCGCGGAACAGATATCCGCCATAATAGCGCGGTTTTGCAGGCCGTGCGGCGATTTGAAAGCTGGGTTCATCTTCTTATTATCACCAACGGCGTTGATGAAAGTCCCGCTCATTTCGCCGAAAGCGGCCAACGGTAGGACTACCTTCGCGGATTCGGTAGTGGCTGTCGGGAGGAAATCTGCGATTGCGATAATCTCGCCCAGCGCGCCTTCTTTGAATCCCTCAGGATCCTCACCGAAAGAAATGGTCGCTACGACTTCGCCGTTCATGATAGCCTCTGTCAGCCTGTCGGATTTACCCAATAACGCTTTGAAACCGAGGGTGTTGGAAGCCCCCGTTACGATCATCACTTTCGCGCCATATTTTTCCGCCAGCTTCGCGATTAGCGCGCGATCGCCGTAACAGGCGGCCGGGGTGTCCTCGGCGGTATAAACGATAACCGGGTTTTCGGATTTAGCGAGTATTTCCTCGGCCCTATCGATTTCATCGGAGATTATGCCGGCCATTTCCACAGCCTTCACCCTGTCGAAATCCCCGGTAAGCGCGCCGAGAAGCACCGCGTGTGTTCCGCGTGCGTTTTTAATCCGGACATCGGAAGTTCTGTCGAATTTCGTGGCGTTCGGGCCGACCGTAATAAGTTTCGCACCGTCGAAATGCGCCTTGTTGATTCGATAACCGATGACCGGGTGAGATACCTCGGCTATGCCGTCGATGAAAAGGAGAGAATCGGATTTCGCTATGTCGTCGTAATTGCCGGTGGAAACAACCATGCCGTCGTAATCGAGGGCGGTCGTTTGCGTAATCGAGCCGACAAGTTCGGTGCCGATGCAATTGGCAAGCTTCTTCGCCATAGCGACGTCTTCCAGTGGCAATCTCGGCGAGACAAGAACCGCCACCTTCGACGAATCGTAATTATTTAATTCCGCGGCTATTTTATCTATGGCCTCGCTTATTTTCGCCTTTTTACCGTCGATTTTCGCCTCGCGGATTCTTTCGTCATCGACAATATAACCCGAGCCGAAACGTCCGCGGAGACAAGCGAAACTGTCTTCCGGAATGTCTATTCCGATCAGCGAATTGCCGATTTTGCCGATCTTCAGATCGCACCCGACGGAACAGAAACCGCAAACGCTGTCGATGTAATCCAGTTCCCACGGCCCCGGTTTCGGCGTGAACGCCTTGAATTCTATCGCGCCAGTGGGGCAGGTGGATATACACATACCACAGCTTTCGCAATCGGTTTCGATGAGAGCTTTCTCCAGTTCCGGGCGAATCGCCGCCACAAAGCCGCGATTGACAAAACCGTAAGCGTTACGTCCGACTACTTCGTCCGAACAGATTCGCACGCATCTTCCGCAGAGGATGCACTTGTTCTGATCCAGCCGAATAAAGGGATGGCGGTCATCGATCTCGTATTTGGCAAGGCCGCCGAGGTAGGTCTCCACGTCAGTGTCGTAATCCGTGGAAAGGCGCTTGAGATCGCACGTAAACACACTCGCGCACCCGCATTCCAGGCATCGTGTAACCTCGAATTCCGCGTCCTCTTCGGCCATACCGGTTTCGGCCTCCATGAAGCCCTTCAGCCTTTCCTCGACCGGTAATTCCTGCAGATGTCTCCTTTCGGATTTGTCGTATTGGGCGAATTCCTCTTCCGGCGGTTTGCCCCAGGTGTCCTTTTTACTGATAAATTCGCCTGGGATGGCCTTAATTTCGCCGTCTATCATATAATGATGCATGGCGTATGCAGACTTCTTGCCCGCCGCGATAGCCTCGATAGCTGTTGCGGCTCCGGTAACGTCGTCTCCGCCGGCGAATACGCCCTCGATGTTCGTCGCGCCGGTGTCCATGTTAGCGTCGAAGGTGCGCCAGCGGTTGAGATCCGGTCGGCATTCCTCCGGTTCCCCCTCGATGCATTCGTCGTCCATTATCTGGCCGATAGCCGCTATCGCCCAATCCGCCTCGATTATGAACTCGCTTCCCTCGATGGGCACCGGCCTTCGTCGTCCGGAAGAATCCGGCTCGCCGAGTTCCATCTTGATACACTCCAGTGCTTTCAGCTTATTGTTATCGTCCGCGATGGCTCGCACCGGATTGGCCAACAGGTGGAATTTCACGCCTTCCTTTTCGGCCTCGTCAACCTCGATGTCCAGGGCGGGCATCTGTTTTCTAGCTCGGCGATACACCAGCGTAACCTCGTCCGCGCCGAGACGCAACGCCGTTCGCGCACAGTCGATAGCGGTGTTTCCACCGCCTATTACCACTACCTTTCCGGGAAGCCGTAGACTGCATTCGTCCTGGCATCGTTCCAGAAAACGAACTCCGCCCACGAAACCCTCGATAGTGTCCTCGCCCTCGATGCCCATTGGTCGGTTTCCTTGCGTCCCGATGCCGATAAATATCGAATCATATTCCTTTTTGAGATCGTGAATCGTAAAGTCTTTTCCAAGGGCTTTGTTGTAGTTGATTTTCACGCCGAGTTCGGTGATTTTCGCTATCTCGGCGTCCAGGACGTCGTCGGGCAGTCTGTATTCGGGGATGCCGTAGCGTAGCATTCCTCCCGCCTGATCCTTTGCCTCGAAAACCTCAATTGTATGACCGCGTTCCGCCAGATAATATGCGCACGACAGCCCCGCCGGCCCGGCACCAACGACAGCCACCTTCTTGCCGGTGGATTTCCCCGGCTGAGAATGGTAAACGTCTTTGCTGGACTCGTTTTTATCGCTGGCGAATCGCTTGAGGAAATCGATGCTAACGCGTTCGTCGAAGATGTTGCGTCGGCATTCGTCCTCGCAGGGGCGCGTGCAAACTCTACCACAGGTTGCTACGAAAGGATTGACCTCTTTGATGAGCCTGACCGCCTCGCGGTATTCCCCCGCCGCAATCAGTGCGATATATCCCTGCACGTCCACGTTGCTGGGGCATTTTAGCTGGCACGGCGCGATGCAATCGGCATAGTGATTCGACAACAGGAGTTCCAGTGCGGCCTTTCGTGCTTCGCGCACTTTCGGGCTGTCGGTATGGATCACAATGTCGTCGAAAGCCGGCGACGCACAACTGGGGATGAGGTTAGACCTTCCTTCCTGCTCCACCACACAAACGAAACAGCTTCCATAGGGTTTCAGCCGGTCGTCGTGGCAAAGGGTCGGGATATCGTCGATGCCGGCTTTACGCGCGGCTTCCAGAACAGTTGTCCCTTCCGGAACGGTTACCTTTTTTCCATCTATAGTCAGTGTTACTTCTGTCATGTTAAACCACCTTTACCGCATCTACGGGGCAGACATTGATACAAACCCCACATTTGGTGCATTTATCCTGATCGATTACGTGCGCCGTTTTGCGTTCGCCGGTAATGGCGTCAACGGGGCATTTTT
This sequence comes from uncultured bacterium, assembly GCA_964606695.1. Classification (GTDB taxonomy): domain Bacteria; phylum UBP14; class UBA6098; order UBA6098; family UBA6098; genus CAZSHG01. The sequence goes on along the minus strand of CAZSHG010000013.1, from coordinate 61,413 downwards.
TTGCACATAACGTGCAACCGGTGCAGGTCTCCGGATCGATTTCGTAATGAATTAGAGCCTTGCATACACCTGCCGGACACTTCTTGTCGTAAACGTGAGCCTGGTATTCGTCGCGGAAGTATTTTATCGTAGTTAGAACCGGATTCGGCGCGGTTTGGCCCAGGCCGCAGAGGCTGGTTTCGATTATCTTATGCGATAGATCCTCCAGCTTATCGATATCGCCTTCCTCGCCCTCGCCGTTGCAAATCTTTTCCAGCAGTTCGAGCATCCGCTTTGTGCCGATTCTGCAGAAAGTGCATTTGCCGCAACTTTCGCGTTGTGTGAATTCCAGGAAGAAGCGCGCGACATCGACCATGCAGGTCGTCTCGTCCATTACGACCATGCCGCCGGAACCCATAATAGCGCCGGTGGATGTAATTGAATCGTAGTCGATAGGCGTGTCCCAGAGCGATTCCGGGATACAACCGCCGGAAGGCCCGCCTATCTGAACGGCCTTCGGTTTTTTGCCGCCGGGGATTCCGCCGCCAACGTCGAAGATTACCTCGCGGATAGTCATTCCCATCGGCACCTCGATAAGTCCGCCTCGGACTATCTTGCCCGCCAATGCGAAGACCTTGGTGCCCTTCGACTTCTCGGTGCCGTGTTTGGCGTATTCGTTAGCGCCGTTTCGGATTATCCAGGGCACGTTGGCGTAGGTCTCGACGTTGTTGTTGTTCGTGGGTTTACCCCATAGTCCCTTTTCCGCGGGATAGGGCGGCCTGATTGTCGGCATCCCGCGCTTTCCCTCGATGGACGCGATGAGCGCGGTCTCTTCGCCGCAAACGAAAGCTCCCGCGCCCTCTTTAAGGTGAAGTTCCAGCGAGAAATCCGTGCCAAGGATGTTCCTGCCCAGGAATCCGCGTTTCTCCGCCTCTTTGATCGACCGTTTTAACCTTTTTACCGCCTTCGGATATTCCGCTCTGCAATAAATATATCCCTCGTCGGCACCGATAGTGTAAGCGCAAATCGCCATGCCCTCGAGCACCGCGTGCGGATCGCCTTCGAGAGTCGATCTGTCCATGAATGCGCCGGGATCGCCCTCGTCCGCATTGCAGATGATATACTTCTTATCCGATTCCTGCCGTTTGGTGAGTTTCCATTTCAGGCCGGTAGGAAAACCGCCGCCGCCTCGACCTCGTAATCCGGAATCTTCAATTTCATGGATAATATCGTCCGGGGTCATCACCGTGATCGCCTTTTCCAGCGCTTCGTAGCCGCCTCTGGCGATATATTCGTCTATCGATTCGGGGTTGATGACGCCGCAGTTTCGAAGCACGATTCGTTCCTGATGTGTGAACAGCGCGTCGTCTTCGCAAGCCAGATTATCGCCCTTGACAACCCATTCCTCTATGATTTCACCGCCGATGGCGTGTTTTTCGAGTATCTGGATTGCCCTTTCCGCATCGACGTCGCCGTAGAGGATTTTTGTGCCGTTCTCCTCGCGGATTTCGACCAGCGCTTCGCGGAAACACATCCCGATACATCCGGTTTCGCCCAGATGCACCTTATCTTCTAAGCCCTTTTCCTCGATGGTCTTTTCCAGTGCTTTATAAACCTTGTCGGCGCCCGCCGCGACACCGCAAGTTCCCATTCCTACTATTATTCTTCTCACGATCCCTCCCGATATTGGCCGATTACCTGTCGCGCCTTGTCGGGCGTCAGGCGTCCGTGGGTGTCGTCGTCAACCATGATTACCGGAGCCAGCGAACAGCACCCGAGACAACTCACCAATTCCAGCGTGAATTTACCGTCCTCGGTGGTCTCGCCGTTCTTGACTTTCAGCTCGTCTTCGATGGCCTCTGTTATAAGGTTCACGTTAGCGACATGACAGGCCGTCCCGTGGCATATACGGATGATATGTTCACCGACCGGCGTCAGGCGGAACTGCGCGTAGAAAGTAGCGACGCCGTAAATCTGCGATATCGGCACTCCGGTATGCATCGAAATTTCATGGAATATGCCCGGCGAAACGTAACCGAAAAGTTCCTGTCCGAGCTGAAGCAGTGGAATTACCTGCCCGGGGGCGCGTTCGTAAACCCCCATTTTCTCTCGAAAGACGTCGAGGTCGATTTCTCGTCCTTTAACTCCCATGTGGCTCCTTTGGGTGATAATTTTTAAATATCTGGAAAATATTAAGAATCATCTTCCCCGGAAAAGCGTTCTCCGAGGAAACAGTCATTTATTATAATTGTATCGTGGAACGGTTGCAAAGGTTTTTTTCAAGTTCTTAGCGGATTAGGGGCGGGATGAATAACTCGACAGACGAACCGCTTGAATTGCATTGAATTACATCGCTTTGTCTAAGTCGAAATTTAGACAAGAATTCAAATAGCTTAATTGGCAAGGGATTACAGAAAAATTTTTTCAAAAAAATACACTATATTGACTTGACAAATAAAAAAGGTGAATTAATATTATTAATAAGAATACAGGCGAAGAATAGCTTATGGAGATAACCTGCGAAAAATGCGGCACGAAGGCGATTGTCCCGGACGAAAAGTTACCGGACAAGCCAGTAAAGATACGGTGTAAAAGGTGCGGCACGGAGTTTTTAATCAAGAAGAAGAAAAAGAAAAAAACAACTACGACGGCAATAACGGAACAACTGCCCGACGGTCGTTTGAAGATCCAATGTCCAAAATGCGATACCGCATACGTCGTCGATCCTTCCAGAATACCCGACGGAAAAATTAAGGTTAACTGTAAAAAATGCGGCATCGATTTCGTTTTCGAGAAACCGAAACAACGCAAACCGCCGCCGCCACCGCCGCCTGAAATAAATAGAGTTTTTGGCGGTTTAACGGATGTAAACGTCGGGGAAAAGCTTACAGGAGAAGAACAGGGGGATTTGTCCGGTTCCAATCATAGAGAATCCCTTATTCCAATAGGCGTCCAGGCGAAACCCGTTAAGAAGAAAAAAACACGCCAGGGATACTATATCATCGACGAGGACGGCAACGAAAGCGGCCCTCTCGATATTATTATGTTACGGAACTGGGTGCGAAACGGCCAGATAGAAAGGGAAACAATTATACTCACGCCAGAGGGAGACAATACAGTAGCAGGCAGAATGCCCGACCTCGCGAGTATTTTCGAGTCGTTGAGCAAACCAGAGACCGAAGCAACGGAAAAGAGGAGTTTTAGCTTTGACAGGAAAGATTTCAAGTCCTTCTTGCTTGGAGGGGTTATAGTGGGAGTGGTTTTCGGGTTGGTTCTCTCTATAATTGCGGCGCTTATCGGAACGGGGTTCATGCCCTTTACGGATGCCGGAACTCAGATATACTCATGGAAGAAGGCGGTATCGATAATTCTGACTAACCTGTGTTTCGGACTGGTCGTCGGTCTTTCGATTTCCATTATCGGTGCGGTAAACAACTCAAATCCATCGAGGAAAGCGATCGGGTTAAGAGAACTCCCCGGTGTGGTTGGAGCCTCAATAGGTGGCCTGATTGCGGTCTATGCGCTTTTGACCAATAACGCCGGCGTGTTTGGTGCTATCGGCCTTGTGCTATATTTATACCTTATCGCCAGAATAACAACATTTGTTCAGGAAAAACTTGGTTCGGAAAAGGAGCAGTTTACCTCTTGATATCCAGCCAGACTTTGACCGCCTTGCCCCGGATTTCCATTAAATCGCCGTTGTTTTTTATAATGTAATCTATTTGAGGCGTGATTTTTTCAAAAAGCGATTCCTGCGCGTCCATCCTTTGCTCGCACTGTTCCTGCGGCATTCCCCTATCTTGAATGAGGCGGTTCGCCCGTTGCCATTTGGGTGAGTGAACCATCACGAGATAGTCGAGTTTATCGAGTATTTCGTCCCATAGCGGAAGCATCGCGGCGTCTATTACGGCAATACCGGGAAAACCGCTGGACCTCATTTCATCGATTATATCGAGAAGTTTTTTAATAAGAACGGGATGAGTGATCTTCTCGAGCACTTTAAGGGCTTCTTTGTTGGCGAAAACTATCTGAGCTATTCGCCCGCGATTTATGAGGCCATCCTCGTCGATTACTTCTTCGCCGAAATATCGGACTAATTTTATCCTGGCGGAGGGTTCCTCCAACGCATCGTGCCCCATCTTATCGGCGTCGATGAGTAAAGCGCCCATTTCTTCGAAAATATTACAGACAGTGGTTTTGCCTGACGCTATCGGACCTGTAACTCCAACAAGAATCATTGAACGAACTCCTTTGTTCTATATCAAGTCTGTAATATAAATACTTATATAATGGTCTTTTGTCAAGAGTGTAGCCAGTAATTAGCTCTCGGAGTAAACGGAACGCTACAACGATTTGCCCCTATTCATTTATATCGGATAACCGCTCTATTATTATCTCCGAATGTTGTCGAAGTTCAGTTTCTATTTCCCGGACATATTCGTTTTCCCGGAACAGTTCGAAAGGCGAATCCTCTTCCGCGACAAAACTATCGTCGAATTCCTGGATTAAATCCCGGTAATCGATTATAACTTCGAGTAGGTCGAGTATAGCGGGATCCGCTTTTTCATCGCAATCCTGGTCGTTGAGAAACAGGACGGCTCTGTCGATGAATTTAAGTCTGGTTAGCGTATCTTCCGCGTGGAAGAGATTGTCCAGAGTATTCTCCCAGTCGAAGTTCTCGCAATATATCAGAATCTCATCTAACTCTTCGTAGATCATATCTATTCCTACCTTTTCTTTATAATCGCGATTTTGTTTTCCTCGATATCGACCACCGCTTTTTCTCCCTCTTCGATGTCGCCAGACAGTATTTCGGAGGATAATTTTCTGCCTACTTCCGAATTAAGAACCCTTTTCACCGGTCTCGCTCCGAACTGTGGATCGTAACCCTCTCGTGCGAGCCAATCCAGGGCTTTGTCGCTCAATTGAAGATCGATTCCTCTGTCTTCCAATCGTTCGGTTAATTCGGAGAAACGAAGCTTTACTATATCGCGCATATCTTTGAGTAGCAGTGGATTGAATACGACAATATCGTCGATACGATTGAGAAATTCCGGAGGAAGGACATTGCGTAACATCTCCATCAATTCGCGTCGAATTTCCTCCATGATTTTCTCGCGTTTGCCGGGAGTTAGTCCTTCCGTCCGCTCCATTATCATCCTGCTTCCGATATTGGATGTCAATATCAGGATAGTGTTCCTGAAATTCACCGTTCGGCCTTTGTTATCGGTCAGTCGTCCGTCATCGAGAACTTGCAGGAGCAGATTGAAAACCTCAGGATGGGCTTTTTCGATTTCATCGAAGAGGACGACCGAATAGGGATGCCGCCTGACCGCTTCCGTGAGTTGTCCCCCCTCGTCGTAACCGACATATCCCGGGGGCGCGCCTATAAGCCTGCTCACAGAAAATTTCTCCATATACTCGCTCATGTCGATTCGTATCAACGCGCGTTCATCGTCGAAAAGTGTTTGCGCAAGGGTCTTTGCCAGCTCGGTTTTGCCTACTCCCGTGCTTCCGAGGAAAATAAAACTTCCCAGCGGGCGATTGGGGTCGGCCAGCCCGGCACGGGCAGATCGAACGACGTTGGAAACGGCCTCCACGGCTCTTTCCTGCCCGATTACGCGCTTTTTAAGTTCATCCTCGAGTTTTAGCAGTTTCTTCGATTCGCTTTCGGTAAGTTTCGATACCGGTATATTCGTCCAGCTCGATAATACCCTTGCTATGTCTTCTGCGGTAACCTCTTCGCGGAGTAGCGAACCTCCTTTTTGGATTTCGCCCAGTTCTTCGCGGTGGTCTTCCAGCATCTGTTGTAGGGCGGACATTGCGCCGTATTTGATGCGCGCCGCGGCCTCGAGATCCCCTTTGCGTTCCGCCTGTTCGAGTTCGGTGCGAGCCGAGTCTATTCTCGATTGAACCGAATTTATTTTATCTATCAGCTCCTTTTCTTTTATCCATGTAGCGCGGAGTGTACCCCGTTTTTCTTTCAACTCGTTTATTTCCTCGTCGATTTCGGATAATTTTTCCTCCGCGGATTCGTCCTTTTCGATCCCGTGTTTTTCGATTTCCATTTGAATCAATCTTTTTTCCAGGGCGTCCAGTTCCGCCGGTTGTGATGCGAGATCGATTCGCAGATTCGCCGCGGCCTCGTCGATGAGATCGATTGCCTTGTCGGGCAGGAATCTGTCCGCAACGTAGCGATCGGAGAGCCGGGCGGCCGCTATAAGGGCGTCGTCGCGGATGATGACTCCATGATGGACTTCATACTTCTCTTTCAATCCGCGTAAAATCGAAATTGTCTCATCTACGGTGTTTTCCTCGATATATACCGGCGCGAAACGCCTTTCGAGGGCGGGGTCTTTCTCGATATGCTTTCGATATTCGTCGTAAGTAGTCGCGCCGATTGCTCGTAGTTCTCCTCGTGCGAGAGGTGGTTTGAGCATGTTCGATGCGTCGATAGCGCCCTCCGCCGCGCCGGCACCGACAATAGTGTGCATCTCGTCGATGAACATTATTATCTTGCCCTCCGACCCGGTAACTTCCTTAATGAAGGCTTTGAGTCTATCCTCGAATTCACCCCGATATTTGGCTCCCGCGAGTAATTGTCCCAGATCGAGTTGAATCAGCCTCGTTCCCTTGAGATTGTCTGGAACGTCGCCGGTGATGATTTTCTGCGCAAGCCCTTCGACGATAGCCGTTTTTCCAACCCCCGGTTCGCCCACGAGAGCGGGATTGTTTTTCCGCCTGCGAGACAGGACTTTCATCACGCGCCGTATTTCCTCGATGCGTCCGATAACGGGGTCGAGTTTACCCTGCTCGGCGAGTTGAGTAAAGTCTATGCCGTAACGATCGAGGGCGGCGAATTTGGTTTCCGGCGACTGATCGGTTACCCTGGTGTGTCCCCGTATCTTCTTTAGTGCGCGGAGTAATACATTTTCGTTCGCGCCGAGTTCCCGGAGGATAGAACCCGCGTCGGTGTGGTCTTCCTTGACCATGGCGAGTATTATGTGTTCCACGGACACAAAATCATCCTTGAATCGTTCGGCTTCCTCCACGGCGTTCTCAAGCACCTTACTGCAATCCGGCGAGAAATAAACCTCGTCGGACGTCGAGCTGAGAACGGGTATTCTGGCCAGGGCGTTTTTGGTATTCTCGAATAATTCGGTGGGATCGATAGCGATCATAGCCAGCAGTTTCAGGCCGATTCCCTCACGGTTCTCGGAAATAAGATAAAGAAGATGAATGGGTTCTACCTGGCTGTTTTTCCTCTGGATGGCCAGGTCGCGGGCTTTACGTATTAATTCCTGCGACGATTCGGTAAATTTGTTAACATCCATAATAAGCTCCGTTCGGGAATGTAAACTAAATCCTGCAATATTATAACAATATGCTTTGTTAAATACGTTTCGTCAAGATATAACATCAATAATTTTCTCGCTTTACGTTCAGGACATTAAACCAACTTGACATGCGCTATAATAGAGTTATTTTAGTTCAATCGATTTGGAGGCAAAACGAATAACGGCATATTCATATCATTCGAGGGAATAGACGGTTCGGGCAAATCGACTCATATGAGACTTGCCGCGGAATTCCTTTCTCAAAAGGGCCATTGTGTAACGCAAACTCGAGAGCCCGGTGGCACAAAACTTGCGGAAAGAATAAGAGATGTTCTTTTAGATACGAATTTACGGGGCGGTGTTACCCCGATGGCGGAATTGTTGCTCTATCTCGCCTCTCGGCACCAGCATTCCACGGAAATCATTACGCCGCGCCTCGAAGCCGGCGAAACAGTCCTGACAGATAGATTCGCGGATAGTTCTACGGCCTACCAGGGCGGAGGAAGAAAAATAGGGTTGGAACTCGTGGAAAGGCTAAACGAGCTGGTCATACCGAGATGGCCCGATCTTACGATATTAATCGATATTCCGGTCGAACTCGCGTTGTCGCGAACCAACAACCGTGAACTCGATCGCCTGGAAGAGGAAGGAATCGAGTTTATGCGGGACGTCCGAAAGGCGTATATAGAGATAAGCGAACGGCACAAAAACAGGTTCGCCGTCGTAGATGGTTCGAGGGAAATCGAACACACCGCTGTAAAAGTCAGAGAAGTTCTAACAAAGTTCATGGCCGAAAAGGATTTCGGAGGCCAACTAAGATGAAGAGAAAAATAATATTACCTTTGATATTCGCGATATTATTAGCCCTATCGGCAGTTACGCTTGCCCAGAAGAGCGAGAGTAATTTTTTCAAGGACCTGAAAATTATCCAGCGGATAATTCAGGAGGTTTATGAGAAATACGTTGACCCCATAGATACGCACAAGCTTGTTATGGCCGGCATCAGGGGCATGCTCGACGGGCTCGATCATCATACCGTGTTCATGACGGCGAAAGAAACCGACGATCTTAAAACGAGCACGCGAGGCGAATTCGGCGGGCTGGGAATAATAATCGGTATTCGAGATAAGATACTTACGGTAATATCGCCCATGGAGGGCACGCCGGCATATAGGCTGGGTCTCCGTGCGGGCGACAAGATAGTGGCTATCGAGGGTGAACCCACTAAAGGCATGACCACCGAGGACGCCGTAGAAGTTCTTCGCGGTGAACCCGGAACTCAGGTTACGATAACTATTGTGAGAGTGGGCGAGCCTGAGCCTATAGATTACACAATCACCAGAGATATAATCCACATCGATGCCGTGCCCTTCGCCGGCCTGACACAGGATTCGGTGGGTTACATCCGCCTGACGCGTTTCTCCGACGATGCCGGCCCGGAACTCCGCCAGGCGATAGATTCATTGAGCGCCCAGGGAATGAAGGGATTGATATTCGATCTTCGGTCGAATCCGGGCGGGTTGCTTTCGCAGGCCGTGGAAGTAGCCAGCGTGTTCCTCGAGCCCGGGGATACCATAGTTTACACCAAGGGACGCGATGATTCCCAGCGTCGGGATTATGTCGTGCGATGGGGATCTCAATACACCGAAGGCCCTTTAGTGGTCCTGGTTAACGGTGGCAGTGCCTCGGCCAGTGAGATTGTGTCCGGTGCGATACAGGATCACGACCGTGGCGTTATTATGGGAACCAGAACTTTCGGAAAAGGGCTGGTTCAGAGCGTTATTCCGCTTCAAGAAGGCGAAGCATTGAAGATTACGACGGCGCATTATTATATTGCCTCGGGCCGCAATATCCAGAAGGAAGATTACCTCGACCGGCCAGAATCAGTAGTTCTTAGGCCGGAAGGCGAAGAAGAAGAGGAAAAAGCCGAAAAGGAAGAGGATCCGAGCGCGCGCTGGTGGGAGGAAGAAGAGGAAATCCTGGAGGAATACGGAACCGAAATCCCGGAAGACGCACCGGTTTTCCATACCGAAAATGGACGCATCGTTTACGGCGGCGGCGGAGTTATGCCGGATATTACCAGGGAAAGCAACAGATTATCCAGGCTGGCAATTGAACTCGAAAGGAAGAGCACGTTCTTCGATTTTGCAGTCCAATGGACGGCCGATAATCCCGATATACCGCCGGATTTCGACGTGTCCGAAGAGTTGTATAACGATTTCATCAACTACCTCGAAGAGATGGAATTCAGCTACCGAAGCATTCCGGAAATCGAACTGGCGAAAGTAGAAAGCACTATAGTCGAACTCGAATACGGAGAAGAAGTTAATACTCAAGTAGAGGAATTAAAAGCGGCGTTCCAGATGGAAAAAGAGCGCGATTACGACAGGAATCGCGATTATATAGAGCGTTCATTACGCAGGGAAATTGTCCTTAACCTGTGGGGTGAAGACGCAAATTATCAGTATGTAATTTTGCCTACTGATAAGATAATTCAAGAGGCGGCTCAACTGATACTGGACACGAACGAATATTACGCGAGTCTCGAACCGCCCGAAGATAAATAGACGGAACTTTGATCGAGTATCTTCTGGTTCCGATAGGTTTCGTGGCGGGTATTCTCGCCGGTTATCTTGGGATAGGCGGCGGGGGGATATTCGTCCCGGTATTGTTCTTTTTCATTGCGGGCAATTGCCCCGACGATTTGCTTCCCAAACTCAGCGTTGGCACGAGCAATGGGGCTATAATTTTCACGGCTATCGCGGGGCCTTCAGACACTGGCAACTCGACCATATAAACTGGAGATTCTGGGGGAGACTTGCTTTGGGGGCGTCGTTGGGGGCTTTCTTCGGAGGCTTTATCGTTAGATGCATTCCGGGGAGGACTCTGACATACATTATCTCGGCAGTTCTATTATTGGCCGCAGTCAGGATGCTGAATTCGAAAGAAGTCCCGGATAGTCATCTCAGGGAAATGAAGCTCTGGTGGCTTCCCTTCGTTGGGGTTTTTATCGGGCTTATATCCTCGACTGTCGGCGTTGGCGGCGGGATATTCGTGGTTCCGTTCCTGGCGGGGGTTATCGGACTAAAAACGAAGAACGCCGCAGGCACCTCGGCGGCAATGACGGTGGTCGTCAGTTCGAGTTCGGTATTGGGGCATATCTTTTGGGGACGGGGCGTTCCCGGGTTAATCGAAGGTTGCGCCGGTTTCGTGTTCGTTAAATATGCTCTCTTATTGGGCATGCCGGCGGTTTTTGGAGCGCTAATCGGCGCGGGTTTTCACAAGAAATTCGAGCCGAAGGTTTTTAAATGGATTTTCGCGGCTTTGTTAATTGCCGTAGCGATTAAAATCGCGATTTTCTGATGATATCGTTAATTAAAATAAACATGGAGGGCTGATGAAAAAGCTAACGGTTTTTACGTTGCTATTCCTCTTCGCGACAGTGGCGATTTTCGGCCAGCAAGGTCAGGATAAAGTTGTCGCCAGTGTGAACGACGACATCCAGATTATGTTGTCCGAATTGCAGGCAGAGATCAGGTCTTTGCCTCAGGAAAGATTGGAAATAGCGACAACCAAAGAAGGCGTCGATCAAATTCTCGACCAGATTATACGTCGTAAATTGCTTGCCAAGCAAGCTGAGGCCATGCAACTGGATACTATCCAGATTGTCCAGGAGGCTATCGATAATTCGATCGAGAGTATTCTCGCGGACTTTCTGGTCATATCCATCCGCCAGAATACGCAACCGGTGACCGAAGAACAGGCTATGAATTTCTACACGAATAACGAGTCGCTGTTCTATTCCGCACCGACAATGCAACTCAAACAGATTGTCGTGGCAAGTTCGGAAGTCGCCGCGGAGGTCAAGAAGAAACTCGAGAAACAGGATTTCGACGAGTTGATCAATATGTATCCGGGTATTCCAAATGGTGCCAGTTCCGGCGATCTGGGGACTATACCGGTCAACCAGCTTTCGCCCGACGTTTACACTCAAATAGCCGACCTCGAACCGGGCGAATGGGCTGGGCCTATCCAGACGGGCGCTGGATTTCATTTCATAAAAGTCCTTAAGAAGAGTCCGTCTCAGAAGGTGAACTACGAGGACATCGCCGAAGATCTTCAGGAACAATTAACGGCAAACACGGCAAGTCAAAACGTCAACGGTTATATCCAGAGTCTCGAAAGCGACGCCACTATTACGCGCAACAACGCCGCAGTCAAGGAAGCCATTTTACAAACCGCTCCTCAAGACATGGGCGGCGGTAACTGATAGCTTCTATACAATCTATTCGGGCATGGGCGGTTCTCCCATGAGGACCGCCTTCGATTTTTCAAGTATTGCCGGAAAATCGAGCGGTGGAATATCGACTATCTCGGGCTCGCCGTGCGTGTAGAGGATGGAGGCCGATATTCCGGGCGGGTCGATATTATTAGCTCTGGCGAGGGCTACGCGATACGCCTCGATTTGCGGCGAGTAGAAATAGGTTTTTTCCAGCCGTTTCTCCCCGACGACGGCGTCCGTTTTGTAATCGATGATATGCCAGCCCCGGGAATCCTTCCAGAATCTGTCTATGACTCCCGTAATCATAAATTCGCCCTCGCACAAAACTACGCGTTCCTCAGAGTGGGTTTCTTCTGCGTCGCAATTAAACACGCTTTTCACGGCAGTGCTTTTAGTTAGATTTACCAGCGTTTCTACCGCAGATTGGCGTTTGTGCATGATGTCCTCCGCTATTCTACGGATTACTTCTTCATCCGGAAGCGGCGAGGGCAACGATTCGAAGAACCGGTGGACGAGTGTGCCCCACTCGGCTCCTTTGCCAAACTGTTCCTGTAATCCCGCGATTCTTCCGGCCAGAATCTCTCGTGGGGAATTCAGCAGAAACGGCAGATAGGTCGCGGGAATATAAAACCTTCCTTCGGTCTCCGGGATGGAAAGCGCACGTAAAACGCCCTTTTTCGAATATTTTCCGGATAGGATTTCAAGATATACCGGCGTTCCTGCCTGAGGTTCTTTCGGCGGAATCTGCCAGCTATCGACTCCAGCGGATATATTTAGAGCTATTTCCCCATCGTCGGTCTGGAGTAAAGTTTTTTCGCGTCCAGTTTCTGGGATTTCCAGCGGAACGTTTTTCGTTATCAGATCGAGATACCTTCCTCCGGGCTTTTTGCCGGAAAGTATAAGATGATCCCTCGCGCGAGTCATTGCGACATAGAGGACTCGTTTTGTTTCCGCTACATCCCTTTCGAGATCGAGTTTTCTGAATAATTCATAATAGTGCCCGTTATCGTCCGCGTTCGCGAGCGAGGCTTTGAGAATGCCGCCCATGAAGTCATCGAGTAATAACATCGACCGCGTTCTACCGCGCCGATTAACCGAGAGATTGGCCGCTATTACTATCGGGAATTCAAGTCCCTTCGCCTGGTGGACTGTCATCAACCGCACGGCGTTTCGCCCCTCGGTTTCAACAGCCTCCTCGCGCTCCTTTTCATCTGAGGTTCTGATTGCCCAGAAATGATCAACGGCACGGCTCAAACCTTTGCTATCGAATTTGGAAAGAATACGTAAAAATTTCTCCATATTAGCGATTCTCTGTTCGCCGTTTAATTGCGCCCGAAAATATGCCCACATTCCCCGATCGGTCATTATATGCGATACCAGTCTCGAAGGCGGGAGTAACGGGGACAATTTTTCGTAATTTTCCAATGTCGCATCGCATTCGATGGCGAGTTGCAATTCCTCTTCGGTTAGATACGATTCGGCACGATGGGATTGCCCGGAATCGCCGATAACGCGTAGGCCCTCTCTGATACTGCCTTCTCCGGCAAGCGATGCCGCGTAAAGCACGGTATCCGGCAGGGAAAAAAGCGGCCCGCGAAGTATAGAAAAAAGCGAGGGGTCGTTTTGATTATCGTCCAGATAAAAGATGATTTTCTGAGCAATCGCGGTTTCTTCGGAGACGTAAAAATCCTGCCCCCCAATTATCATAAACGGGATGTCCCTTGCCAGTAGCGCTTCGCGGAGGTTATCCTCCATCGAACTTCGGGTGGGATATAGCACTGCGATATCGCCCCAATTGGCCGGACGCAGGTGTTCGTTGCCTTCATCCACATTCAAAAATCCCTCGCCGTTTACATCGCCCAAAACGGCTGAATAAATCCTTCTTGCGATTAACTCGGCCTCCAGATTTAAATTCGGATTCGATTCCGGCAAAGGCAGTTTGTCGCCGGAGATCATTATTTCGACAGATCCGCTGTGTTTATTCGGGATTTTCCGTTTGCTATTCAGTTTTTGGGGAATGGCGTGGAAGTCCAGATCGATTAACGGCGGTTCCGCCAGGAATTTCCCGGCCACGTGGTTTACAAAACCCAGAACTGCCGGCGTGGTGCGATAATTATCGTCCATCGTATAAATCTCGCCGTTGCGATTTTCCACGAATCTCTTTGCCTTTTCTACGTTAGCTACGTCCGCGCCGCGGAATCTATATATCGACTGTTTGGGATCGCCTACCCAGAAAAGTTTTCCGGCGAGTTTATCCGCGAGTCGAGATATAGTGTCCCATTGAAGCGGGTCGGTGTCCTGGAATTCATCGACCAGCAGACCCTTTAGCCCTGAAGCGATTGAGGTGGCCGAATCTTCATTCACCACGATGCGATTGGCGCCTATTAAAAGGTCCACGAAATCCGGCTCGGTTTGGGGCGGTAGATTCGCGTTTTCGCTCTCTAAAAATCCCCTGAATATTTCGCCGAAGAGAATCATAGCGCGGGCGTTATTATAATCCGCGTCTCGCGGTTCGGCGGGCAGAAGGAACATTATTTCATCCAACGCGTCTCTAAGATCATTAACAGCACGGCGCGCATTTCGGATTGTGCCGGAGGGCCAATTGCCTCCCGAACCGATGTGACCGAAGCGGGGCAGTTCGCCGGTTTCTTCGCATAATATCTGCTTAATATCGAAGAATATCGATATACTTTCGGGTATGAAAACGAGTTTAGATAAACTCCCGATAATCCTCGCCAGTTCGTCGTTCTGGCTTCCGATCTGATCGAATTCGGCTAAATCCCCATGGATATTTTCCAGTAAATCGAATTTTCCCGGATCGATTTTTTCGGCGAGTCTTTCGGCTTTTTTTCGCCACGTCTCAACCAGAATTTCCGGCGATTCGGGCAAGTTATCGATATAGGGCAGGAAAATAGTGCGTTTATCGAAAGCCGTAGTAAGGAGTTCCGGCAATTTACTCCACGAAACAAGCCTGACCAATTCCCGCGTTTTGGGATAAAGCGGATGCAAACTATTCGATAACGCGCGGCAGTAACGATTCGCGGCGCGCAGGACTGTATCTCCGGGTGTGCCGCCTTCGAGGTTATCCGGTTCCATAGCGGCCTCGATAGGATATTCCGATATTATCCTCGCGCAGAACCTGTGAATTGTGCTAATTCTCGCCTCGGCCATCTTAAGGCCCGTTTCGCTCCAGAAATCGTCGCGGGAGTTTGCGGCTAACTGCATGCACGATTCCGCGATTCTTTCTCGCATTTCCGCAGACGCCTTGCGGGTATATGTAATTGCTACTATCGAGGCCAACGCCGTTCCGGCGGAAGTCCCGAATTCGCGGTGTAAACGGTCGAGAATAGCAAGGTATCGTTCAGTGAGGACGCGCGTCTTTCCGCTTCCCGCGCCGGCTATCATCCCGATATCGCGGGTGAGGTCCATGCCCTTTTGTTGCGAAGGCGAAAGTTCGTAGCGCAGGTGGTTCATTTGTCTCCCCCGGGAATAGAAACCAGCCTGTCGTAACCGCAGATTCTACCAAAAGGGCAGTAGCCGGGGCAGTTATCGCCCCGGGGAAGGGGTGGGAAATCTCCCCCGTGAATGCACTCTATTATTATCTTCGCCTCCCGCCGGGCGTTATCGATTAACCTGTTCCATTCAACCTCGCCGATGGATTTCCCGTATGGGATTTCGACGCGAGAAACGCATGAATTGGCTTGCGGAATCTGCTTCTTGAAATCGTTATAATATCCGATAGAAGCCACAGACGGTAATCCCGATAAAATCGCATATAAGGGCAATTGGAGAGCTTCCGCCTTAAGAATCTGATCAGGGCCGGGGCATCCGCCCCATTTATAATCGATGATTCGAAGACGCCCTTCCCGGTCGCTGTCTATCCTGTCCGCTTTACCGTATATTTTTGTTCCGCCAATTTCACCCGTAAAATCTATCTCGACAGCTATCGGGGAAAAATCGCGGTCTTGCAATGATATTTCGAGGTAGTTTTCGAGGCTTCTGACGAGTAAATACTCCATCGAGTCTAAGGCAAGGCGACTGGGGCACGAGGAAGCGGATTCGTTTAGTTTTATTCTCGCTATTTCGAAGAGTCTTTTACGGGATTCATCGATATTTTCGGAAGTAATGCATAATTGAGGAGCCAATTCATCGTAATTCGCCGTCAGGATTTGGATTCGTTCTTTTATTTCCGTGCTTCCGACTAAAACCGACTCGATTCGTTCGCGATAAAATTGTTCTAACGAACCGTGGAGGATTTTCCCGGCGATATTTGCGGGAATGCCCTCCTGGACGTCTTCCATCGGCTCGACACCAAGCACTTTCGACGCGAAAAACATGAAGGGACATACCGCATAATTTTCGATATCCGAAACCGAAAAGGCTTTAAACCTGTTACGAAAAACACTTAAGAATTCTCGCGATAACGTGCCCGTGTATTCCCCTCCTATTCCGGATCGCAATTTTTTATCGATGGCGATAGCGCGCGCCGCTCTTTGGATTTCGGCACCGGTTAGAAGAACAGGATCGGGTTTATCGTCGTGTGGGAAACTCGACAGCATGATCTCGCCGGCCATTATCTGACTGCGTTTATTGCTATTTGGTCGGGAGGTTAGTTCCAACGTGATGGATTCTATTTGACGATAATATTCTTCGACGTTTTCCCCAAGAGCGTTTTCGAGAGCGATTAGAACCGGCGCGGGAGGTTTGGGTGAATCTTCCTCCGCCAACGGCCGCGTGAGAATAGTCAATTCCGCCTTCTCCAACACGCTCAGGAATTCGTAATCCTTGCGATATGCGAATTCCGGCAGGATAAGCCCAAGCTGTTCGACCTCCCGCGAACTTAAAAAGGGGTATGAGGGTGCGGGCGGAGGGAATTCCCCCTGAACGACGTCCGCGATAATTACAACACGCGAACAGGCCTGGGCAATGCTGTCCGGTGGGAGGATTTTTATGCCCGCCCCGCCTTTACAGTTAACGGCATCGTTAAATAAAAAGAGCAGGAAATCGGCTTGGTTCTTCATGGTATCGACGGGCCCCCGCTTAAATAATTCTTCCACGTCTTTAAGTCTCTCGAAAGCGGTTATTTCCGCCTCAAGCGCGGGCAATTCCGCGTTGGTTTCCATTACATAATTTACGACGGAATCCCCTAAATCGAATTTCTCGGCAAAATCCTTTATTATTTTGAAAAATACGCTTCCCGATAGCCTGTCCGTCCATTTCCTTCGGCCTGTTATGTTCGTCAGTGTAACGATTAACTTCCTCAATTCGCCGGCTTCTTCTTTATCGGAGCTATCCAGCAGGCGTAGCCATGAATCCTCCACCGGTAGTCCTCCGATTATCGAACGGGATATCGCTATATTATCGAACACGGCGGTCTTTTCGTTGTCGATTAGTTTGTGCGATAACAGTCTTTTTAGTTCCTCCCGACCGAAACCGCTCCGGAGTAACCCGAAGAACCGTCTGATAACTTCCACGAATGCTGTCTCGGTCAGGGGTTTTTCCTGTTTGCTCAGGCAGGGAAGTCCGTGTTGGTCGAGAGCGCGCCTGATATCGTTTTCGGTAACGCCCTTCGCATATATTGCGATATCGGAGTATGATAAGCCGTGTTGTAGAATGAGATATTTAACCGCCGAGGCGATTATATCGGCCTGTTCCGACGGATTTCTCCCCACCAGCGAAGTTAAAATCGGCCAGTTCGCTACGGGGGAAAGGGGGATGTCGTGTAACTCTTTGGATTCGCCGGTGATAGCGCGAATTATTTCATCGGCAGTGGTTTTTACACGATTAATCGGATCGTGAAGAACCTCGATGCCCCTCTCTTCCGCGGCTTTTATTATCGCAGTCGCCGTGGCGTTGGCGGCTTCGGTTCGTTTATTGCCATAGGGATTTTCTTCAGGTAACGGCGTATAAAAATCGACCTGAACAAATTCGGCCAGCGCACAATAAAATTCGGCTACGACGCCGTCGATTTCGTCGAAACCCAGTATATTAATCTTCGAAAAGTCCTCCGCCTTTTGCGGAATTCCGTCTTTCTCGAGTGATTTTGTAACCTGCGCGAACCGTTCGGGTTCGTCGATTAAACCTCTCTTACACAGTTCCGTTGAATAGGCATCCAGCAGATTTCCCAGAACCGCTATTCGATTGTTTTCGGTGCCGAGGTGGTTTAGAAGCTCTTTGCCTTTGCGAATTCCGTTGCTACGGAGAGAGGTTAGCAGAGATGCCAATCTCGCCGTGTAGCTTATCATTCCGCTACCTCCGGCCAAAGCCGGGATATCCTCCATCAAATTGCGCACAATCATAATCTTTTCAGGATTACCGATGGCATCGGGCAGATCGAAATATTCCGCCAGATCCTTGACGTAACTATACGGCGAAAAAGTCCTCGCCCCGATAATTACGCCGCCATCGCCGATTTCTTTTAATACGGCCGAACGTATTGCTTCGTCGTCGGGTAGAAAAAGAATACCGCCCGGAGGAGTTATTGGATTGCCATATATTATTCTTAAACCCATCTCTCCTAAATTAAACGATTTTTATGTTTATCTCAATATGAAAAATAAAAAAGGCGGCAGAAATGCCGCCCTTTTTTAAGGTAGATATTTCTAACTACGAAACGCCCATGGATTTCAGGAATTCCTCGTTTGTTTTAGTTTGGAACAGCTTATTTTTAAGGAATTCCATCGCTTCGACAGGATTCATGTCCGCGAGTATCTTGCGAAGCAACCAGACGCGTTGCAGTTCGTATTCGGACATGAGAAGTTCTTCCTTTCGCGTTCCGGAGCGGTTGACGTCCATCGCGGGGAATATTCTGCGGTCGGCGAGACGTCTTTCAAAAACTATCTCCATGTTGCCTGTGCCTTTGAACTCCTCGAAAATGACGTCGTCCATTTTACTTCCGGTTTCTATAAGCGCGGTGCCCAGCACGGTAAGGCTTCCGCCCTCTTCGATATTCCTCGCCGCGCCGAAGAACCGCTTCGGTTTCTGCAATGCCGAAGCGTCCACGCCACCGGTGAGTATTCTGCCGGAATGGGGCGCAACAGAGTTGTAGGCTCTGGCGAGACGTGTAATCGAGTCCAGCAGGATTACCACGTCCTTCTTGTGTTCGACGAGTCGTTTCGCGCGTTCGAGAACCATATCCGCGACCTGCACGTGGCGGTCGGGTGGTTCGTCGAAGGTGCTCGAAATTACCTCGGCCTTAACCGAACGAATCATATCGGTTACCTCTTCGGGGCGTTCGTCGATCAGGAGGACGATTAGCTTACATTCGGGATGATTTTCAGTAAGCGCGTTGGCGATTTTCTGCAAAAGGACGGTCTTTCCGGCCTTCGGCGGACTGGTGATTAAACCGCGTTGCCCTTTGCCGATGGGCGTAAGAATGTCCATGATCCTGGTGGAGGCTTCGCTGGGACGATGTTCGAGTATTAGTTTATCGTTGGGGTAAAGTGGCGTCAGGTTGTCGAAGATGATTTTGTGTTTCAGCTTGTCCGGCGCTTCGCCGTTGACGTCCTCGACTTTTAGAAGTGCGAAGAATCTTTCGGAATCTTTCGGAGGCCTGATCTTTCCGGATACCTCGTCGCCCGTCCGAAGCCCGAAGCGCTTTATCTGGCTGGGTGATACATAAATATCGTCCTGGCCGGGAAGATAATTATAATCCGGGCTACGGAGGAACCCGTAACCGTCGGGCAATTTTTCGAGAACGCCTCCGGCTCGAATGGTGCCGTTTTCTGCAACAACACCCTCCATAACCTTAAAGATTAACTCCTGTCGTCGCATCGTGCTGGGGTTCTCGATCCCCTGGCTTTCGAGAAGCATCACAAGCTCCTCGATAGGCATTTTTTTCAATTCTTCGAGAGTCACTTTTGCCTCCGATAAACATGTCTCATCAATTTTAATTCCAGTATCCTGGTTTTTCGACTGAGACGATTTTTTTTCTGCTTTTTTTGTCATAATCCTATCGTGTTAAAGTTTTATTATTCTTAAAATAGTATTTCACATATTTTCCGGCGCGCCGATTCCCAAAAGGCCGAGACCGAGAGCTATAGCCTCTTTGAGAGCCCTGCAAAGCGCGACTCTGGCAAGCGTCTTAGCCTTATCTTTGCCTACGACACGGTGTCTGTTATAGAATGGGTGGAACATCTGCGCCAGTTCGAGAAGATAAAAACAAACCTCGTGTGGAGATTTTTCCTGGGCAGAATTGTTTACGATTGTCGGCCACACAGCCAGTTTTCTCGCGAGAAGTAAGGCTTCAGGTTCGGTCAATTTGGCGAGTTCACGTCGTCCGGCGGAAGCTGGATTAATCCCCTGATTCTCAGCGAATTCCAATATACTGCTGATTCGGGCATGGGCGTATTGGATGTAGAATACCGGATTCTCGTCCGATTCCTTTCGCGCGAGGTCGAGATCGAAATCGAGATGTGCTTCCATCCTCCGTGCCAGGAAGAAATATCGAGCTACATCGACGCCGACGTCGTCCACAAGTTCCTGCAGTGTGATGATATTTCCCGCGCGTTTGGACATGCGGACTTTCTCGCCCTCTTCGAGCAAGTTCACCTGTTGTAGCGTAAGGACGTCGAACTTGCCGTTGTGCCCCAGGGCTCTCATTGCGGCCTTCATCCTGCCGATATGTCCGTGGTGATCTGGTCCCCAGATATCGTAACAAATATTGAATCCGCGCTGGAATTTATTGTGATGATAGGCTATATCGACTGCGGCGTAAGCGTATTCGCCGTCTGATTTTATCAGAACGAACGGTTTTTCCGAATCGTCGTATTTGTCAGCGGTAAACCACTGTGCGCCGTCCTCCTCGAAGATATCGTCCTGTTCGCTGAGTCGTTCTATCAAATCCTCGACCTGACCCGTCTCGCGGAATTCGCGTTCGGAGAAATAACTATCTATATGCGTATTAAATTCTTCGAGGTCGGATTGAATCCTATGTTCGAGTTCCTCTACGATCCATTTCCTCGCGTGAGAATAGTCTGGTTCTTCGCCGGAATTCAACGCTGTGATTAAACTGTTGTGTTCGTCGGGGAACCTGTCGGCATAAATGGTGGCGAGATCGGCGAGATATTCGCCGTGGTAGCCGTCCTGCGGGGGAATTACCCAATTTAATCCCGCGCCCTGCCTTATCCGTGCGATAAAGCTCTCCTCGAGATTATGAATCTGGTTGCCGGTATCGTTGATAAAATATTCGCTCGATACGTCGTATCCGGCGTGCCGCATTATATTGACCAGTGCACTCCCAACAGCCGCCGCCCGCGCGCTGACGACGTTCAAATGCCCGGTAGGATTTGCGGAAACATATTCGACCTGGATCGAACCGGCGTCCGTTTTATCGCCTTTTCCGAAATCTTCGGGGTCGGAGATTATCTCTGCGAGAAGGTCGTAAAGGTAATCGTTATCGTAACGGAAATTGATATAGCCTGCGCCGGCGGGAATCGCAGATGTAATCTCTTCGGGTAACGAGACAACATTGGCTATTTCTTCGGCTATCTTGAGCGGCGGTTTTTTTAACGTCCCGGCAAGCTTGAAGGGAATGTTTGTTGTCAGGTCGCCGTGTTCAAAATCGGTGGGGATATCTATCTCGGGGGCGACGTTTAAGCCCCACAGATTAGCTACTGCGATCGATATAAAGTCAGATAGTTTTCGTTTCGCATCATTCATTGTGAAATTCTGCTGGATCCGATTCGACTATTTCGAGAGGTGCGTCAGCCCAGTAATCGTCGAGGGCGTAATAATCGCGTTTTTCCGGGACGAAGATATGAACGACCACGTCGAACAGGTCTAAAATTACCCAGCTTTCGCTTTCGAGGCCTTCAGCATAGCAACTTCCGATATGGGCTTCCCTGATTTCCTCGTAAAGATCGCGCCCCAGAGTCCGCAGGTGCCGTGGGCTTTGAGCATTTGCGATTACGAACCAATCCGTAATATCGGATAGACCTCGAAGGTCGAGTATTCGGATCTTCTCGCCCTTGCGTTCGGAAATGGTCTCCGCGAGAGCTATTGCCAGATCATGCCCTTTTGTAACATCTTTCGTCATCTTCATCCGTTTAATTGCTGTATAATACTAGGGTAGTCCAAACCGATAACTATAGTAGCGTCGAGCATCAGATTGTATTTCTGGACGACTACCCGGCTTTCCGGTAACCCCAGCAGATGGGCCAGGGAATCCGCTACGGCCTTATTGCCGACCCTATCTACGATAAGGCTTTTTGGATATGTAAACCCGCTTTCATTCTCAATTTCAACGACGTCGATGCCGATTTTACGAAGCTGTTCGGCGATTTTCATAACCTCGTCCGGGCGACGACATCCCCCGAAAAGCTGGACTTTGAAAGCTCTGCCGTCGATTATCCGAGGCGCTCCCGGCTTTTCGACAACCGGCTGAAGATACCCTACTATAATGAAAACCGCTATAATCAATACCACTGCGATAACAGCCCAATCGATGATGGGCACCATCTTCTGGCCAAAGGATGATTCTCTTCTCTCTTTTTCTTTCCGGGAAGCAGGCATATATGGCGTCTATCGCCGTAGGATATTGGTTTTATAATCGCTATTCAGCCCGGTTCCATATAGCCTTTGCGAAGGTAGCCTTAAGTTCAACATAAACCTCCCGCCCTCGAAAGGCTTCCAATCCATACGGAAAGTCGGTGACAGCTCTACCGCTTCACCGCTTTTCGATCGATAGCTGGAAAGCTCCACCGTGACGCTGGTTCTTAAATTCGGACCGAATATATAATCGAAGCCGTGAAGATAGCTCATCACCGAAAGACTGGATTTGCCGTCAGTCGAGTATCCCAGGCTCAAAGAGCGAAACTGGCTCAGCCTTTCGGCGGACAAGAGCGATTCGTGGCCTCTGGAATAAGGTTCGAGCGCCATTTGCGAGACTTCGTTTTCCTCTTTCTTCGGTGTTTCGATCCGAAGCGTATCTTCGGAAAAGGAAGCGAACGCAATAAGAATTACCAGTATTATCGAAAACTTTTGGGTCATAGACCTGTTTGGGGTTTCGGTTCGGAGTGCCCTATATTTCCATTATTAACGATGCCTTCCGAAAAGTCAAGCAATATTTGATATTGCGAATTGGATGCCAATGCCGGAACACAGCAGGAAATAAATGGTAACAATTTATTTTTGAAAATCAAGTATTATTATCGTTTAGGCCTGCATATTGCTTGACATGTGAAACGTGATGATTTAGCTTTGAAAGTTGGAATGATTATTTTGTGACGGAGGGTGCAATATGCTAGCAATAAGCAATAGAGCTGGGAAGGTGCCGGCTTCGCCGATACGTAAGTTGGTGAAATTCGCGATGGCGGCGCAAGCCGAGGGCAAGAAAATTTATAAAATCAACATCGGGCAACCGGACATAGAAACACCGCAAAGCTTCTGGGACGCCATTCATGAATATCCTTCTCGTGTTTTAGCTTACGGCAATGCGCGCGGAATACCCGGTTACGTGGAAGACCTCGCCGCCTATTATCGCGGTGTCGGCGTGGATGTCGTTCCGGACGACATCGTGGTTACTACCGGGGGTAGCGAGGCAATAATCTTCTCGATGATGGCTATCTGCGATCCCGGGGATGAAATCGTGGTATTCGAGCCTTTCTACCCGAATTACAACGGCTATTCCGCGATGAGCGGGGCAGTTCTCAAACCGGTAACTACCGATCCGGAAGAGGGCTATCATTTGCCGCCGAAATCGCATATCGAAAAAGCGATTACGGAAAGAACCAGAGCGGTATTGATTTGCTCGCCCGATAATCCTACCGGGACGGTTCTCACACGCGAAGAGATGGCCGTTATCGCCGAGGTAGCTCTGGAACACGACCTGTTCGTTATCTCGGACGAAGTCTATCGAGAATTTATATATGAAGGTAAACATACTAGCGTCTTTCACATGGAATCCCTGCGCGGCAGGGCGGTTTTACTCGATTCGATAAGCAAAAGGTTTTCATCCTGCGGGGCGAGAATCGGATGTGTTGTGTCTTTGAATAAAGACATCATAAACTCGATCTGGAGAATGGCGCAGGCGAGGCTTTGCCCGCCGACAATAGAACAGGTTGGCGCGGAAGCTATCCTAGAAAATCTCGCCCTGGATTATTTCGAAAATATGAAGAACGAATACCAGAAAAGAAGAGACGCGGCCTTAGAAGAAATAGCTAAAATCGACGGCGCTTTCTGCAAAAAACCATCGGGGGCGTTTTATATGATGGTTACGTTGCCGGTTGAAGACGTCGAACATTTCGCGCAGTGGATGCTCACGGATTTCGACGTCGATGGAGAGACCACGATGATAGCTCCCGGCCCAGGTTTCTACGCTACTCCGGGCAGGGGAACGAACGAAGCCAGATTGGCATATGTCCTGCGTTGTGAAGATTTACGCCGCGCTATCCAGATACTCGGCGAGGGCGTAAAAGCCTACAACAAACGCTAAAAACGGAGCTTAGATGATTCATAAGCTGGAAGTCAAGCCCCTTAAAGTAATCCCTGACGCAAGGGGAAGATTGATGGAGATACTGCGATGCGACGACGAACTCTTCGAGGAGTTCGGGCAGGTGTATGTTACCACGACTTTGCCCGAGGTCGTCAAAGCGTGGCATTTCCACAAACTACAGACCGATAATTTCGCTTGCATACATGGAATGATTCAGGTCGCTCTGTTCGACGCCCGTAAGGATTCCCCCACTTACGGCGAGATAAACGAATTCTATATAGGCATGCACAATCCTAAACTGATTTCGGTTCCGAACGGCGTTTACCACGGATGGAAATGCGTGAGTATCGAGGAAGCTATTATAGTCAATATTCCCACAAAACCCTATAATTACAAAGAACCGGACGAGCACAGGCTCCCCTGGGACGATCCGTCAATACCCTATAACTGGACGATAAGAAACGGTTGATTATGGCTGGTGGGACGATACTCATAACTGGCGGCGCCGGATTTATCGGATCTAACTTCGTTAGATTACTGCTTAAGGAAAGGAAATACGATTATATTCGAATCCTGGACGCTTTGACTTACGCCGGCAGTCTGGATAACCTGGCAGGATGTCTCGACGATCCTCGAGTGGTTTTTATCGAAGGCGATATCGCCAACCCGGAAACCGCGCGAAGGGCAATGCGAGGATGCGAAGCCGTAATCAATTTCGCGGCGGAATCCCACGTGGACAGATCGCTTACGAGCGCCGACCCTTTCCTGCATACGAACGTGATGGGGACTTACGTTCTGCTGGAAACAGCACGAAAGATTGAACCGAAAACGTTCCTTCATATCAGCACGGACGAAGTTTACGGGCCAATGCTCGAGGGATCGGCCGGAGAAGACGCCCCGTTTTATCCGTCATCGCCCTATTCTGCGAGCAAAGTTGCCGCGGAAGCGCTGGTCAATTCATATCGGGTCAGTTACGATTTGCCGACGATGATCGCCCGGCCGACGAACAATTATGGTCCCTATCAATATCCGGAAAAACTAATCCCGTTTTTTGTGAAAAGAGCAGTGGAAGGGAAAACATTGCCCGTTTATGGCGAGGGGCTTCAGGTGCGCGACTGGCTACATGTTGAAGATAATTGCAGAGCGATTTTATTGGTCCTCGAAAAGGGGCGATCGGGGGACGTATTCAATATCGGCGCGGATAACCACCGCAAGAATATCGATATCACTCGCAAAATCGTGGATATTCTTGGCCTTTCGGAAGATAGAATCGAATTCGTGAAAGATCGCCCGGGACATGATTTTCGTTATGCGGTCGATTCGTCCAGAATGAAATCACTCGGATGGAAAACGACGGTGCCTTTCGAAAAGGGTTTTAAGGATACGGTTCTATGGTTTGCCGGGAGATTCGGAGGTTAATTTGAATAGATCGATAATAGAATATATTAGCGTTCCGCTGGCCTTTCTTCTGTTTTCTATTCCCGTTCTGGCTCAGTCGAATCAGCAGTCGATGATAAAGGAAATGCGTCAGAACGTTTCGCGAGCCGGGCAGGCCAATGCGGGAAGGATTTCTTTCGACGAAAATCTGCGCAAAGAGCTCCAGAGTAAACAGCAACAGATCCGCAACATGACCGATTACATCCCGATGGAGGGCACGGTTGACGAGGACAGCTACATCGTTGGTCCCGGCGACCAGTTCCTGGTTGGTTTCGCGAGTTCTATCGAGGAGAAATACTTCGTTCCCGTCGGAGCGGACGGTTACGTTATCCTGCCTTATTCGTCTTCGCTAAAGGTCTCCGAAATGACCCTCCGCGAAGCCAAAATCGCTATCCTCGAGAGATTAACTAATATATATAAGGAAGAAGACGTAAGCATCACACTGGCTTCCGCACGGCTCTTTGTTGTTCATGTAACGGGCATGGTTGCGTTGCCGGGTTCCTATATAGTTACCGCGGCGGATAGGGTCAACTCCGCCATAGAGTTTGCCGGAGGGCCTTTGCAGACCGCCCGGATGTCCCAAACGAAGTTAGTTCGCGGGACGGATACTCTACACGTTGATTTGAACGCATATAAATCTGCCGGCGTTTTAGAAGCCAACCCGACCTTACTCGACGGCGACGTTATCTACGTTCCAGGATTCAATTACGGCAAACCCTGGGTGTTTCTATCCGGCGCGAGTTATACGGATGGCGCAGTTAATATTATACCGGGAGAAACGGTATCGGAGCTTATTTCGCGCGTCGGTGCGGATAGGGATAGGATAGATTTGAGCAGTATCCGTATGGTTCGCGACGGCGAAGATTACCTGGTTAATTTACTCGATACGGAGCACAAAGCCACACTGGTAAATGGAGATAGCATCTTCCTATCCATGCTACCGGATTCCGTTTATGTTGGCGGTAGAGTTACTACCGGCGGCGCTGTTAAATATATAGCGGGTCTCGGTGCGAGGGCTTATGTGGCGAGGGCCGGGGGAATCCAGAAAGAGGGCACGATAGACAAAATTAAAATCTACCGCAACGGCGAGAAAATGTCCGAGAGAAAAGCCGGGCAAATCCAGCCAGGGGATGCTATAATCGTGGGAACGGACGATTTTTACTGGATTATCGAGACGGCAAAAGCTCTGGGGCAATTAGGAACCCTGGCGTCGGCTATATACGTAATAGGTTTCAGGGATTAAATATGAAAAGAAATATCGATTACAAGGATCCGTATTGGTGGCTGTGGGCGTTGTTGACGCGTTGGAAACTGCTGGTTTTCCTTCCGATTATTATTGGGATTCTCGGTTTTGGAGCGGCGCATTTCGTCATGCCCAAATGGTATAAGGGGCAGGCCGAGATTATGCCGCTGTATCAAAGTGGCGATCTGGGCGGAGCTTTCGCGAATATGATTACCGGCATGATGGCTTTCGGAGGCGGGGGAGGCGATTATGTCCTGCCGATGATGATTACCCCCTCGGATTTATGGGGAGCCATAGTCAAATCCAACGCAATTATGGATACGGTGATTCAACAATACGACCTCAAGAAACGCTACAAGACCGATTACATCGAGGAAACCCGCAAAGCGCTGGACAAACATATCGAAACGAATGTTACGGGCGAGGGTATTCTTATGGTGGAATTCGAGGACAGGGATCCGCATTTCGCCGCAAAAGTTACGAATTCTATCGTAGATCATCTGGACAGGATAAACAGAGATCTCAGAACTGGAACCGCCGGCCATACAAAAGAATTTGTTGAAAGCAGATTGCGGGAAACACAAATTGCCCTCGCGGAGGCCGAATCGTCCTTTACGGCTTTCCAGAAAGAACATGGGGCTATTTCAATCGAGGATCAGACCAGAGTGGCTATCGAGAGCGCCGCGCAAGTCAGAGCGGAACTATTAATGGCCGAGGTAGAACTCGAGATTGCCCAGTCTTCGAGGAAAGTGGGGCACGGCGAAGTCGAGGAGATTAAAAGCCGAATAAACGAACTTAAGAAACAACTCAAACAACTCGAATCCGGCGGAACTGAAATGGAACCTTTCGGGTTGATGGACATTCCCGAATTAGGGCTCGAATATACGAGGTTTTTCCGGGAATTGCAGATACAGGAAATCCTGTATGAATACCTCACACAACAATACGAACAGGCCAGAATCGAGGAAAAACGCGACGTGCCGATTCTGCAGATCCTTTCCCGCGCGGATATCCCGGAAAAAAGGCATAGGCCGAAGAGGATTATCGTATCGGGTCTATCTTTCTTCGCCGCGTTGATTCTTATCGGATTGTGGATTGTAGGCAGTGAGGGATTGGATAGAATGAGGGAAATTAATCCGGAAACATACGATAAACTTGCGTCGGCTCTTGGAGATTCAAAGCGGAAAAATAAGGAGGAAAGTTAATAAAATGAATATCCCACTACTCGATTTAACCCGGCAATACGAGAGAATCAGGGAAGAGGTAGAATCGACGATTCTGGAAATTCTCAATTCGGGAATGTATATTCTAGGGCATAACGTTAAGAATTTGGAAACCGAGTTGGCCGAATATTGCGGGTCGAAATATGGCGTTGGATTGAATTCTGGAACCGACGCCCTCAAAATCGCATTGAAAGCGGTAGGGGTTGGTCCCGGGACGGATGTTATTACCTCCGCTTTTAGCTATTTCGCTACTTGCGAGGTAGTTACCGATTTGGGAGCCAGCGTGGTTTTCGCGGATATCGAACGCGACACATACAATATCGATCCAGTGGACGTCGAGAAGAAAATAACCGATAAAACCGCGGCCATAGTTCCGATTCACCTTTTCGGGCTTCTCGCCGATATGGGACGACTTCGCGAAATAGCGGGGGATATTCCTATTATCGAGGACGCATGTCAGGCGGTAGGCGCTACCGGGCCGACCGGAAAAGCCGGTTCCGTCGGGTCTGCCGCCGCGTTTAGCTTCTTCCCAAGTAAAAACCTCGGAGCCGCCGGCGACGGCGGGATGATGACCACCGAGGACAAAGTCATACGCGAAGAGGCAATCGCATTACGCAACCACGGAACACGGGAAGATAGATACCGACACGAAACCTTCGGTTATAACAGCAGACTCGATGAAATCCAGGCCGCAATACTCCGCATCAAATTGAAATACCTCGACAACTTCAACGAACAGCGCCGCCGCAATGCGGATATTTACAACGACGCCTTTTCATCCGTGGATGGAATCGAAACGCCCGTGGAGCCAGAAGGCTACTCGCACGTCTATCATCAATACACGATTCGAGTGACAAACGGCAAACGGGACAGGTTGTTTGAAGCCCTCGGAGAAGATAATGTCGGCAGAGCTATATATTACAAGATACCGCTTCACAGGCAACCAGCTTACGGAGACACATATGACAACGTTACTCTTCCAGTAGCTGAAAAGGCGGCAGAAGAAGTAATTTCGTTGCCGATTTTCCCCGAATTGACGTTCGACGAAATAAGCCACGTTATAAAAACGACAATTAGGGCAATATCGTGAGATGAAAAAGACGGTCATTATAATAATATTCCTCATAGCGGTTTGTTCCTTTGCTCAGAAACCAGAAGAATATAAGGGGCCTACCATAATCCGGGCTGAGTTGGGATTGCCGGCATTACCCGATACGATGACTTTTTGCCGTTCGGACTCCGGTCAGCTCCAATACGGCTGGGCGGTTCGAATCAGATTATATCCCGATACGAGTGATGTGCCCGACGTCTTAAGTCTGACGGTGAAATATGAACACATGCCGGGGGAGGGTTGCTTCCAATCGTCCTTTACCAAGGAATGCCAATGGGAACTGGAGAGACTGGGACGCGAGAGAAGTTTCTATCGAATAGGAAATATGAAACTCGCGTTGACGGATTCCAGCATTCTCATGGAAGCCGAAATCAACCCGAATCTCATCGATTGGGCAGACTCCATAGATGTTTATGCCGTGACGGATCGAGTCTGGGAGGAGGAGGATTTCCGGCTTCGAGATATGACCGATTACAAAACTCTCGGTGATAAGCACTATGACCGCGTCGGCGATATGAACGATCCCCGGTTCGATATAAAATTTCTCTGGGTGAATATCGAAAATCGTCCTCCCAAACCCGAAAAACCGGATAAATAAATCCCAGAACGTCTTTAATCATTTCCCTTGAATTTAGTAGTAGTGGAAATTAATTTCCATTGCCATGAAAGAGCAACCGGAGTATACCGATCTGCGTAAGGGTTCTCGTATCTCGATAACCGAAGGCGTATTTGCGCAAATTTTCAACACACTTGGCGGCGCGGGAAGCGTATTCCTGACTAAATTTGCGGTTATTCTGGGAGCCAGCCCGTTTCAATTCGGAGTTCTCGGTGCAATAGGCCAGCTATCGCAGATATTTCAACCGATCGGCGTAATTCTTACGAGGAAGCGTCGCGAGAGGAAGCGGATTACGTTAAGGCTTCTAACGCTCGGCAGGCTTGCAGTTCTGCTTTTCGGGATTTTGCCCTTTCTCTTTCCCGACCGACACGCAATCTGGATTTTTCTCGGGTTATTCATGCTAAGTTCCTCGCTCAACGCTATAGGTTTAAATACCTGGATAGCCTGGATTTCCGATCTCATTCCGCTGAGGATCAGAGGGCGATTCCTTTCGAGAAGATCACAGTTCCTTATGGTAGCGGGTATTGTTACGGGCTACGCTTTCGGCGCTTGTATAGATATTTTCGAAACCGAACCCGGAAAAATAGCCCGATGGCTAAAAGGGTTGTTAAATATAAACGAAGTATTACCAGAAAACTCGATCAGGATTGTTTTATTGTCGATTTTCGGAATCGCGGCGGTAAGTGGGTTAATCAGTTTGATAATATTGCGAAAACAACCGGAAAGACCAAAAGAGAGAGAACACGAGAGTATCCCCAGGCTCTTGCTTTCGCCGGTAAAAGACCCTAATTTCCGCCGGTTGGTGTTCTACGGTTTATGGTGGATGGCCGCAATAGGAATAGGCGCACCATTCTGGCAACCTTTTATGATAGGTCATCTCAAGATGTCGGTAGTTTTAATCCAGGTTTACGCGACAATCAGTGTTTTCGTGGGTATTTCGACGCTCAGGTTATGGGGGCTTTTCATCGATAGATTCGGCAACAAAACCGCGATGCGGTTCGCAATAGTTCTCGGCGGAATCAATCCCCTTATATGGCTACTCGCTACGCCCGACACATATTGGGTTGTATATTTCGAGGCGGCCTTGTCCGGAATTATGTGGTCCGGCGCGAATATCGTCGCCGTTAATTTAGTGCTGGCTATTGCTCCCGTGAAAAAACGGCAGGTGTATTCCGGAGTTTATGGCGCGTTTTCCGGCGTGGCTATGATGACAACCATGTTGCTATCGGGGGCTTTTTTACCGAAGGCTGTCGATATAGGAGGATTTCATCTCGAGCCGGAGCAGGTTCTTTTTGCGTTAACAGGTTGTGCAAGATTAACTGCCGAGATACCTTTATCGTGGATAAACGAACCGAAAGCGGTATCGATGCGCGATACGCTGGTTTTTCTGGGCGATTTCGCGAAGGTCAGGATAGCGTGGTTTGCGAGAATATTCAATGGAAGAATGGAATAGGATTTACCTTGCGATTTCCAGTTTGATTGAATATTATACGGCACAAAGGAAGAGGTAATTATGAAGCTTGTTTTACTGATGACACTTGTTTCGGGGATGCTTGCCGGCGGTCAGTTATTGTTAAAGACCGGTTTCAATAAAATCGGAGGGTTCTCGATATCGAATATTCTCCAGGTTTTGACCAATGGTTGGATACTCGGCGGTATAGCCATAATTGGTAGCCAGATGTTGCTCTGGTTCTGGATCCTATCGAGATACGATCTCACAAAAGCATATCCTTTAATTTCGATGTCCTATATTTTTGCTCTGGTTTTCGCAATGGTTTTTCTTAAAGAGCACCCCGGCGCTATCCGCATCATAGGCACAATACTGATAGTTGTCGGCGTTGCGATGGTGGCGAAGTGAAATAAATTCTAACTTCTTTCAATTCGGCTCTTGAGAAAGAGCCGTTTTTTATTTATATTGATAAGGTAATATGGATTTAAAATTTATCGAAAGGTGATAAGATGAAATCGAAGGTTTTTGTTTTCGTCCTTATGTTCATGGTATTTTCGGTTCTTCTCGCTCAACCGTTGTCGGTGGAAATTGAGATGGACGACACTGTTATCTGCGACCCGCCCGATAGCCTCGCGTTTACTATTAACGGCACCACAACCGGCGGCACTCCGCCGTATGAATATATGTGGGGACCCGCGGGAGCATATATAACCGGTCATATCGAAGATATCGTTGCCACTCCACCCTTTGGAACCGTAACCCGGTATGTCATTATGGTCTGGGATGTAGCAAGCGATACGGCATACGATACAGTGAACGTAAGCGTTAGCGCTTCAATAGATTTTGCAGCGGAGGATGTAGAAGCCTGTCAAAGCGGTCCTGTGCAGATTGGATGTCCTACTTACGGAGTTGGCGGCGCGGATGTGGTTTGGCGAACTTTGGACGGCGATTCGGTCGGATTCGGGCCGGCTTTCTTCTTCTATCCGGAATCGACAATTACATTGGTGGCTCAAGCGAGTTATTCTTATTGCCCCGACACATATCTGGATACCGTCCTGGTTGAAATTCATAACGAACCTCCCGGCCCCTTCTCCTGGCACTCACCGATTCCAGACGAAACTCTTGTCCCCGGCAATGTCGAACTATGCTGGTCGATGCCATCCGGGGCGACGCCGATTTATTTCGATGTTATTCTCGATGGCCACACCGAAGCTTCGTGGATATCGGACACGTGTTACGAAGTCGGTCCTTTCGATTGCGGCGAAAGCCATAGTTGGTATATCGAGGCATACAACATATGTAATTCCTGGACGGACGGTTGCGGCGGTTATCATTTCGATAGTCTGGAATATTACCCTCAATATGGCGATACCTTTTCCGGAGGCTTTGACCCCCCTTTCCATACGGATCCATGCGATACCTTCGGTTATCCGGCGGGATATTTCTACATAATTCAAGGTTCGGATACTTTTTGTGTCGAGCCATACCTGGTTGATGCCGTGACGGAATCGACCTGGTTCGCATATTCTTCTGCCAGTATGCATACAGGTGTGGAGGAAGCTTACAAAAGTAAGGCGTTCTTCTTCTATAATCCTCATACCGGGAATATGGGAATACTTGTAGTTCATAACATAGATGTTACGGGAACGACCGACGCATCTTGCCAGATGTATTTCATTGATCTACCTGTCGGATCGGAACTGGCGGTTTCGGATGACCCCGGCGAATTCGATCTTTCCAGCTGGCCTCAGGGCGATTGGGAATGGTGGAACAACACCGACGGAGGCGCGGCATATCTTCCTCGCGCAGAGTGGAAATTCGCTATCGATCATCATTGGGGAGGTTTAGATCCGATTACAAGCTGGTGGTTTTTGTCCGATTCCGTCGGGTCGGAGGAAATACCGCTTTCAATGACTGTCGGCGACACGCTATATCTCGGTCATGGATTCCTACAACTTCTTCCATATCCCTCGGATCATATAACTCTGGATAGCGTTACGGCGGGCGCCGATTCGACTCTCGAAATAGTCGTCCACAATTCGGACGAGACGAGCGATACGCTATATATCGGTGGCGTCGATAACTCCGATCCGCATTTTACCACAATCGATCACCCGGACGTTCTGGGTCCCGATGAATGGGGAACGATTACCTTGAACTTCTTCTCCGAAGATACCGGGATGTATTGCGACACCGTATGGGCGCTAACTAACGAACCGTGCGGTTCGAATCCTATAATAGTATGCGTCCACGCAACTGCGCCGCCAGTAGAAGCCGAAATAGTCGAACCGTTACCGGAAACCTGGACTTCCTGCGAAGACCAGCAGATCACGATGACAATTCAATCCGGCGGTGAACAGGTAGTCCGAATGGATATACCGAGCCTTTCCACGACAACGGATTATTGGGATACGACCACGTCGTCCTGGGTGCCTGCAGTCGAAATAAGCTACAGTGGCTGGGGAAGCCACCTGTTTGAAGGCTCCTCGTGGGTTTGGGATTCCGTCTATATCGGCATGATTACCGGAAGACGCCTTACGTTCCGAACTCTCATCGACACTCCCGACGGCGCGGTTATCGACTCGGCTTTCGTATCGATGTATGCCGATAATTCCGCGATTTTCTACATGAATGGCGATTCCGTGGGCGCGGACGACGACGGCGCAACCTGGAACCACAGCTTCACTTTCTACCTGACGGATTTCATGCACGGCGGTATCGATACGATGACTGTCGAGGGAATAGACCTGACCGGAGTTGCGGTCGGTATCGATTTCCTGGTTAGCGTATTTTATACCATCGATTGCGACATCGACCTATCAAGTATAGAATTTGCCGTGAACGGTGTTAACCATACCGTTGGAGATGGTTCGCTGGAATTCGTTAGTCCTAATTACCTTCTATTCACCCCATCGGGAACTGAACTTTTCGAGGATAATGAAACCGTAACCGCCTGCTTAAACGCACTCGAAAATTTCTGCGACGGTTATCTCGCCAATCCTATATGCTGGGATTTCTACGTCGATTTGATGCCGCCGAATATCGATAATACGATTCCCCCGCCGGGCGTATTCATAGCGGATCCGTTACCCACAATTTCTTTCGACGTGCTCGATCTCGGCTCAAGCGTCGATCAAACTACAATAGAGTTTACTCTTGCCGGCGCTGTAATCCCGGAAAGCGAATATATTGTAACGCCGATTACTGACGGATATCATATCGAACACACACCATCCACGCCAATAATGGCCGCAGATACCATCTGGGCGTGTGTTTCGGCGACCGACACCACCGATTATTGCCCCGATAACGTGATGGACACGTGCTGGTATTTCTTCAATATGAGTACCCGCGAGGTCTGGTTCCCGACCGTGTTTGGTGCGCCATGCGAAACGGTGCTGGTGCCGCTGGAAATCGACGGTCTCGACTTCAGCTGGATTGGGAGTGCGGATTTCGTATTCTCAGTGGATCCAGAAATTCTTATACCTATTGGGATAGTAACTACTGGAGCGTTAACGGATGGCTGGAGCGTCATCACAATAGATATCGATACTATAACGGGTGTAATATCGGCGTCGATTTTAGGTTCTCCGTTATACAGCGGTGACGGCGGAGATTTCCTGTATTTGCAGGGCGTTGTCCCCTGCGACGCCGAGGGCGGAACCTACACTTGTGTAAATATCGATACGATATTCTTCAATGAGGGTGTGCCTTTGGTCGAGTGGTCTCCAGGGCTTTTCGCGGTTGAATTAACTCCACGGATATTCACTGTTGATATAAGATTAAATAGAGTTGTAGAGCCAACCGAGGATTACGTGCTTACTATTTCGGCCTATCCTGGCGGATCGGACGACTACGACGCCGGCCTCGACGTCCAGCGGATTCCGCCGCCGGACTGGTTCGTTAGCGGATATTTCCCACTCGACGATCCATCGACACCGATAGAGAAATTGATGCGCGACGTCCGCGCCGTCGAACCTCCCGTAACGTGGCATCTCATTACTGAAAACGAGCCGGAAGGCGTTGCAAAATGGACCCCGACCAGATTCCCCGAAGGCGAATTCCGTATGAACGGCGTAATCGATATGAAACGCGATTCGGTCGCGTATTTCGGCGAAGATGATACTCTGATTATCGAATGGTATATGCCGGAACTCGACGCTCGTTTGCTCGATTTCGAAACCGGTTGGAATCTGGTAAGCAGTCCGCTTCTGCCAGAGGATATACCGGCGCAACAGGTATTCAATAGCGCCTTTGGCGTATATCGTTATTTAACCACGATTTCATCATACGATTTTGCCGAATTCGTTCGCTACGGCGAGGGATACTGGGTCTGGGCGGATAGTCCCTATACGGTAACTCTTATCGGAAGTGAAATCGAGGGCTATCGCAGGCAAATCTATCGCGGCTGGAACCTCATTGGAACGACAATCGACACAATAGCGACCTCGGATATAGACATCACGCCATCCGGCGGAATAGTAGGCGATATCTTCGGCTGGGATGGTGCCGGTTATGTCTCCGCTACGGAATTGATCCCCGGCAATGGATATTGGTTGCTTTCCAATAATAGCGGCGTATTGCACGCGCCTACCGGATATCGAAGGAGAATCGAGCCGACACCTCGCGCGGAGTGGGTGGGACAATTGAATATAGATAATGTCTCACTTGAAATAGGCTACGCTCCTTCCGCGGATATCGGAATAGGGCCGGGCGATAGAGCCATTCCGCCGGCTTCTCCAGATGGAGATAGGGAGGAATATTCCCTGGCCTCAGACGGTATCATGTTGTCGCGCGACTTATCGCCCACCGGCGAATGGGAATTAGCACTGGAAACATCTGCAAGCGTGGTCTTTGAGTTGCCGCCGGATATCGCTATCAAGATCGGCGATGCGGAATATATCGACGGCCAAAGGGCGAATCTGGAGGGAGGAACATACAAACTGAAATCCCGCAGATTATTGCCGGATAAATTCGAGATAATCGGGGCAGTCCCCAATCCTTTTAACTCAGCGATGGATTTCGTCGTGGCACTGCCCGAGGCTGGACGTATCGAACTCGAGATATTCGACATATCCGGTCGTCTGGTTAAAAACATCGACGGCGAATTCTCCGCGGGTATCGTCCGTATTCGGTGGATGGGAATGGACGATAACGGACAGGAGATGCCGTCAGGACTGTATTTCGGAAGAATCGACTACGGAGAGGAAAGCGCGGTAGTTAAATCGATGCTAATCAAATAGGCGTCGGAGGTTTATGCAGGATAAAACCGCACATGTTCGCGAACTCCTGGCAAAGGCTAAGTATATCGCTGTGCTTACGGGGGCGGGTATTTCTGCGGAAAGCGGCGTCCCCACGTTCCGCAGTCCGGACGGGCTCTGGAAAAAATTCTCCGCCTCCGAACTGGCCAATCCGGAAGCTTTTAGAACTAACCCGCGGCGCGTATGGGAATGGTATGGTTGGCGACGCGGGGAGATGTTAAAGGCGAAACCGAATCCGGCCCATAAAGCGCTTGCCAGACTCGAAGAAAAGACACGGCAATTCCATCTGATAACCCAGAATATCGACAACCTTCACAAACGCGCCGGAAGTGTAAATATAATAGAAATCCACGGCAACGCCTTCCGCAACAGGTGCACTAAATGCAGGCATCTTTACCCCGACGAAACCTGCGACTTTGAGGAACCGGCCATCTTGCCCACCTGCCCGGAATGCGGTTCGATGGCACGCGTTGACGTTGTCTGGTTTGGGGAGCAATTACCACGCGAAGCCCTGGAAAAAAGCCTTCTGGCCGCGCAAAAATGCGATACGTTTCTGAGCGTTGGAACGAGTGCGTTGGTTTATCCCGCGGCACATTTCCCCATACTCGCCAGAGAAAACGGCGCGACATTAGTAGAAATTAACCTGGAAGAAACAGGAATCACACGGCAGGCCGATTTCAGTTTTATCGGAAAGGCTGGCGAAATACTACCCGGATTGGTGGAGGTATAAAGATGTCGGAAGAAGCGACCGGGAGATTAATTCCGCTCTTCCCCGCGGAGGAGGCATTCTTCGACCTCAAAGAAAGATGGCAACGCCGCGTTGTGGCATGGTTCGGGCTTGC
The DNA here is from genome assembly GCA_964606695.1 of uncultured bacterium. Taxonomy (GTDB): domain Bacteria; phylum UBP14; class UBA6098; order UBA6098; family UBA6098; genus CAZSHG01. Next base: position 24,199 of record CAZSHG010000013.1, on the reverse strand, counting down.
GACGGGTTTATCGCTATCATTCAAATTCTCTCTGGTTTATTATGAATTCGTAGCGGCGAGGTCATTGGTTCCGGGGGCCGCCGATAGTGAGTATTTCGACCTCGAATTTACGGCCCTGCTGGGAATCGTTATCGGCATTTTGCTGGCGGTAATTCCGGTAATAATAGCCTTTAGACTCGGGAAAAGGCGTCCGGAGGCTTATGTCGGAGTGAAAATTAGAGGGGCGCGTTTTGGAAGGTGGTTCCTGGGAATTGCTACGATTATCCTCGCTGTAGCGATTATGGTGATAGGCGTGGGGTCGCTTTTTGCGACAAAACAATTCGGATGGCTAATAGGGTTCGAGGGTAGCGAATGGATTACCCTTTTCGGATCGATGTTGCTTGCGACGCCCCTACTTATCGAAGGCATCTGGACACTATATACATGCCGAAAGGGGATCAAGAAGATTCTGGTCTTACGGAAGGGAAAATGGTCGAACGTATAAGGTTTTTCGATATCCGATAAATAAAAAAACCCTCCGTGTTTCGCGGAGGGTTTTTTATTAATGCTATTCTGTCTCGACTACTTCATCAGGACGACGCGTTTAACCGCATTATCCTCGCCCCAATCGACCTTAACGAGATAAACGCCGCTGGGGCGGTCCTTCGCCGTCCAGTGGAAACGATGTGTTCCCGCTTTGAATTCGCCTTCGGCGATCCTATCGACCTTCTGGCCGAGCATATTGTAGAGTTCGACCGCAATCTCATCTGTTTGAGGAAGATCGACGGAAACCGTGAATGCGGCATTTGCCGGATTCGGTTTAATCGAAACAGCGTAATCGCAGGGCAGAGCGGACTTCAAGCTGAACGTCGCAATATCGCCCTTGTTGAGGTAAATATAACCGCCCTCCTCCATAGCGACCGTGTTGCCGTTAAGCGTAACTTCTAACGCCGGGCAATTCGAGACGTCCCACCTTAACGCTCCGTCTTTATTCGCGCGGAAACTCCATGATTGGGCATCCGGCACGAATAAATCGAGCATGTCGAATTCGTCGAGAACCAACGCGCCGTCGAGTTCGTATTCGCCGTCCGGGCCGATTGGCGGGATACCCACACTGTTGCGGATATCGCCCTTCCCGAATCCGAAGGATTCACCACCGAACTCGATACTTGCGCGCCATGTCGGCGTAGCTACAGCCTTACTTGCGCGAGAAGCCGGCACCTGCAACTCGCCGCCGGTCATGGAAAGCACCCAGTAGCCGTATCCGGCTTCGATAAAGCTCGCGGAAACATAACTTCCGGTTCCACAATCCCAGCCCTGAAGGTCTATGATATCGCCGCTGTAATCTGCGCTGGCAAGGTTGGTGCACCCGACGAGGTTCCAGCCGCGTTCGAGAGGATAAGTATAACTGGAAACAGGGACGCCGCCGAGATCGTAAGTATCATCGGTGGTATTCCAAACCCAATATCCGCGTCCAGCTTCAGGATTATTCGTGAGATAATAGGAATAAGTTATCGAATTGAACCCATAAAGTTCGGAGAATGCGTCCGGCAGAACGTTCGGAACTACCGGGACAGTGGGAACTGAGGGGAATCCAACGAGGTTCCATCCCATGCAAAGCTCCATCTCGGTCATTGTCGGCGAAGGCCTGTCGTAAACGATAGTTAACGTTTCGTCGGCCTCGTAGCGATAACTCGAATGATGGTGCATCTCGTAGATGCCGTTAAGCGTCAGGATGCCTCTCGGCAGTCTGGCAGGATTCCAGGTAAGTTCGCCCGGTTCGTCAACGGTTACTACCGACCATTCTACGGGGATTGGTTCGGTATTCCTCATGTCTTTCTGCAGGCGACTGAACATCGGGTAAGCCGGATCCGACAGCGGGAAGTAAGCGTCTGTCTTGGATGCCGGCGGTGGCACCTGATAGATATCCAGTCCCGGATCATACGTATCGCTTGCGCCGGGTATCATGCCGATTGTCAGCGTAACGTCCTGAGGACGCACGTCGGAATCGAAAACCAGGTCTCCCGTCCAGATTTCCGGCGACCATTCGACGAGAACCCATCCGTTATCCACGATGAGATAACCAATAGAACCGCCGTTCAGGATAATCCCTTCTTCGGGATAATCGAGCACGGTGAAACTTCCACCACAGGCGTCCTCGTGGGGCGTAGCCTGTATCATAACCAGCGTATCGTTACCCATCGTGAGATCCGTAATTCCGTGCGCGTTTATTTCGACGATGCCGCCGGTCGTATCCCAATCAACAAGCCATGAAGAACCGATAGCCGCGCCGAAACCCGTTACGTCCTCGATAACGAGAACTTCGGGATTATAACTTACCTGGACTGTGAAGCTATCCAGCGAGAATCGATATGCCTGATAAGCGATAACAGGCAGGTTGACCGTTTCTTCTGGATACACGATTCTCTCCGGCAGGTTGAAGCTGAGGAAGTCGATGACGAAACTCCAGCACGTCGAACTTGCGTTGGGTGGGCAAAGATCTAAGTCGGGAAGGTCCTGCGCGCCGACGCAAACTTCGATAGTGTCCCCAGCGGGGAACATGTCAACATAGTCCCCGACAACTTCAAGGTTTATGGTCGTTCCGTCGAAGGTGAAGAAGCTGTCCCCGGCCCAGATAGTGTCGCCATTCACGCTCATCCAGTAGTTATCAGAACCATCTACTCCAGCTATATCGTCGTAAAGGTCGATATGAACGTTGCTGGGTGGGCCACCGAGAAGAATACCGTCTTCGGGATACGGGGTATCGTAAGTCGGAGGTTCAAGATCGACTATGAAGTGTCCGGACGGAACTTCATCGAGACCGAGTCCCGCAATGTCTTCGAGAATATAAAGTTCATGGGATACCGTATCGCCGTGTTCGAAGAGAAGCAACGGATCCGCTGGAGACCACATGAAGCCGTCTCTTTCCGGATTAATAAATATATTACTATCGCTCCAGGGGAATCCTATCCAACTTCCGCCGCTACCAACCTGTATTTTGAAGTAAAAACTCGACGTGTCTATCTGGCAACGCGCGCCGAAATTGTATTCGACATATTGATCTTCGCAGGAAGTAGTAGCGTAGTCTGGTGGGAATAGCATTTCCGATTCAGTTCCGTTACATCCGCAATCCTCGCCGAAATAAACGCATCCGCCGGTAACGATGTCCGGATTCGGCATACCCGCGCCATCGTAAGAATGGAAGAGTGTCATGAAGCATAGTTCGGGACTTACGTGAACGGAGCAACCGACATCCTCGATAGGGGTGAATCTCCACACGAATATCGATGTATCGCCCGGTGGAATGAACGTAACGACGTCGGGGCTATCGACCAATTCAAAGCAAGGTCCCGCGATGAACTCGCCGCCGACGTTCCACATGGTGTCGCTTTCGGTATTTATTACCGCGACCGAAACGCTCTGATAATTGCGAATGAACTCGATAACCTCGTCGAAAATGACAGTCCATGAAGTCGTGTAATCATACCATGAACCGCCGGTGGTTTCCGCGGAATGCTGGTACCAGTTCAGGTGATAAGGGGCGGCGGGAACGCAGGTCGAGCTGTAAAGAGAAGACCTGGTGATATTAAACAGTATGAAATTGCCGTCGAGAAGTTCCGTTATAATATCGTCGGCGTCTTCGTTGCCGTGGCAATCGGCGCATACGTCGGTTTCCTCGCAGAAGACCGCATCGGTGAAACCGATGATGATACGGATCGCCAGAAGGCGCCAATCGTAGAATCGCATGAGCGCCGCGACGGCGTCGAGGTATTCCTCGGGGGTGTCCGCTCCGCCACTGGGGCCGCACCCGGCGAGGGTGTCCTCGAACATCAAGATGCTGTCCGTCATTTCATAGGCCGGATGGGGCGTCGATCTATCGAAATCCCACATTCCGCGAGTGCTATCTGCGAAGGGACATCCACCGAGTCGATAGTCGTATCCGGCATCGGCAAGCCCGCCGGCAAAACTCGCTATCGTAGCGCGGACGCTTGCGAGTGTAGATCCCATCGAACCGGACGAGTCGATTGCAAAACCCACATCGACGCCGCCGGTATCGAAATGGCAACTCACCTCGAAGGTGTAATCGTAGGTGTCCGAATAATCGAGAATGTTCTCGGGTGAATCCTCCAACGGCGCGTAAACGCGGCCATTGTAAGTGAAATGCATATAACCGATATCGAGAGGATTCCTCCCGTCGGCTAACGCTATACTAAACGTCATTATCGCGATAAGTAAAATCGCACTCAACTTTTTCACGGTTCCTCCTTTAACTATTTCCTGTAATAAAGTTAAAACGCAAAATTAGCTAAATAAAAATACTACATTATAATAGGGATGTCAATATATATCTTATATTAAGTAGAATTTATATTTGAGTCGGCTCGTTGTTATTTGTCGATAAGCCCCAGCTTTTCCGCTATACGCCCCATTACAAGCATATCTGCGTCAGTGTCGCCGGATAAATTAAATCTTAACTCGAAGGGTTCGCGTCGGAAATCGACCTCCAGTTTAAGCGGCGAAATGGCGGAATCGAGTTTTGCAAAGTTCGGTTTCCAGTTCTTGTCGAACAAAAACGTCGCCCTGCCTTTTTTGAGGATAACCTCGCGGAGGGGAAGCGTGACGTTAGACGCCGCTATTCTCATTCGAAGGTAGTTGAAAAGAGACATTACCTCTCCGGGGGGCGTGCCGAGCAAATCTATCATTTCGGATTTAAGCGCGTCGAGTTTCTCGATACTCGGAGCCATAAATAGCCTCTGGTAATAGTTGATTCTCAGTTTCGCGCTGGGGATATAATCCTTCGGGATGTAGAGTTGCGTATCGACCTGCGTATTCACCGGCACGAAATGTTTGGGCTTTTGCCCTCTGAGTTCCGCGACCGCCTCGGCCAGCATTTTAGAATACAGGTCGAGGCCGATTTCCTCGATATGGCCGTGCTGTTGCGGGCCGAGCAGATTCCCCGCGCCGCGGATCTCCATATCGCGCATGGCCAGCGCGAATCCGCTTCCCAGATCGGAATGTTCGAGCACCGCCTTGATTCTCTTCTTTGCTTTGTCGGTCATTCTGCGGTATGGCGGCGTTATCAGGTAGCAATACGCCTGCAGGTCCGACCTGCCGACCCGTCCGCGAAGCTGGTATAATTGAGCTACACCCAGCTTGTCCGCGCGGTTTATGAGTATCGTGTTGACGCTGGGTATGTCCGTGCCGGACTCGATAATTGTCGTTGTAACCAGGACGTCGAACTTGCCCGCCAGAAACTCCATAATTATCCGCGAAAGTTCGCCCTCGGCCAACTGGCCGTGCGCTACCGCGAAACGTGCGTCCGGGACGATTTTCCGCAGATGGTGAGCCATCGCCTCGATGCTACCAACTCGATTGTGCAGGAAATAAACCTGTCCTCCGCGCGCGAGTTCCTTCTCGATAGCCTCGGCGATTGTCTCGTCGGAGAAGGGGACGGCGCGGGTGTAAATCGGCAATCGGCTGGCGGGTGGCGTGTTGATTGTGCTCATATCGCGAACACCCGCCAGCGACATATAGAGCGTGCGCGGTATCGGCGTAGCGCTCATCGCGAGGACATCGACTTTCGCGCGCCAACGCTTGATTTTCTCTTTATGTTTAACCCCGAACCTCTGCTCCTCGTCGATTATAAGCAGTCCCAGGTCGTCGAAATCGACGTCTTTCGACAACAACCTGTGCGTCCCGATGACCACGTCCAGATTGCCCTCTGCGATTTGCTTCAGCGTTTTCTTCTGCCGTTTTGGGCTACGGAATCTCGACAGCATATCCACCGATACGGGCAAGCCGCAGAGTCGTTCACGAAACGTGCGATAATGCTGATCCGCGAGAACTGTGGTCGGCACAAGCACCGCCACCTGTTTACCTCCGCGCACCGCCTTGAACGCGGCGCGGATAGCGACTTCGGTCTTGCCGAAACCGACGTCGCCAACGAGCAGTCTATCCATTGGCTTTTCCGATTCCATGTCGCGGAAAACTTCGGTTATGGCTTCGATCTGGTCTCTGGTTTCGTCGTATATGAATGAATCCTCCAACGCGAGCGAGAGATCGTCCTCTGGCGGAAACCGCATGCCACTGGAAATCTCGCGGAGGGCGTATAATTGCACCAATTCCCCCGCCAGGGCCATGATACTCCGACGCGCGCGCGATTTCGCTTTCTGCCACGCAATGCCGCCCAGTTTCGCCAGCTGGACATGTTCTCCGCCCATGTATTTCTGCACAAGATGGAAATCCTCCACAGGGATGTAGAGTTTCTCGCCGTCGCGGTATTCCAGAACAAGGCATTCGGACGAGAATCCGCCGCTTTCCACGGTGTCCGTGCCCTTGAACAACCCGATGCCGTGATCTGTGTGGACGATGAAATCGCCCTCTTCGAGGCCGGTAGGAAGCGCGTAAGCCGTGCCCTCGCGGTAAAACCGTTTCGGTGCTACTCGCCGTTTCCTGCCGAAAATCGCCGCGCCGGCAATTACGGCCTGTTTGCTGGGTGCATGAACGAAACTTTCCGAAAGGTGGCCGACATGTGCAGGAACTGATTCCTCCGGCGGGACGGTCTCATTCAAACTACGGAGCTGGTAGATGTTCTCGCAGAATATCTGTGTCTCGATTTCCTCCGCGCGAAACTTGTCTATCAACCTGCGGAACGCAACCGGGCCTTCGAACGATCCGGGAATCGATTTGAATCCCATGTCGATAGCCTTTTCCTCGGTCTGGAAATGGCGGATGGGCATAAAATCTCGTTCGGTGAGTAGTTCCTGAAAAATTTCCGAATCGATGAATATCTCTTCCGGTTTGAGGTGGAATTCGCCCTCGCGGGATAGCTCAAAATGGTGTTCCTCCGCGCGTCCCAAAAGTTCATCGGCTTCGCCGAAAACCTCCTCCGGCTCAGAACATAAGACTAAGACGTCGTCCGGGAAATGCTCAAGGGGTGTAACCGGCTTAGGCTCGAACAGAGACGACAGCCATATCGCGCCGGGAAAATCCCGTTCGATGGAAATCCGCGAAATTATCTCATCCAATTTACTTTTGGGTATATTCTTTGCGATGTCCTTGCGCAAAGCCGCTCTGATCGACTCGATGTGATTGTCGAGCCAGAAAGGTTTCACCCATTCGTTCGGGGGGATTATCGCAACGCTTTCGATATTTTCTTTGCTACGCTGGTTTTCCGCCGAAAATAGCCGTATCGATTCGATAACGTCGCCGAAAAATTCGATTCGCACCGGGTCGTGGTGCGTGGGAAGGAAAACATCCAGGACGTCGCCGCGGCGCGACGTCGAGCCGAGGAATTCCACCAATTCCTCGCGCACATAGCCGATCCCGGTTAAAAAGGCCATCAACGATTCGGGGGAGATCGTGTCGCCGATCGAAAGCCGCTTTGTGAATTTCGCCAATGCTTTCGGTGGCAGGACGGGATAAAGCAACGCCCCCGGTTCCGCGACAATAAGTTTTGGTTCGCCCGATTTCGCGCGGATGTAGCAATCCAGCCGCGTATAGATTATCGCCTCGTCTGGAAGCCTATGTTCGTAAGGCTCGATGTCCCACGCGGGGAAATAGAGCGCGTTGTCGTCGAGGAGCGATTTGGCGTCAAGCCAGCTTCGGTAGGCGTCACCGGAGGGTATCCACAGGACATCGCGCCCCAATTCCCTTACGATGTAATCCGCAACCAGCGCCTCGCCGATTTCGGTAGTTCCCACAAGTTCCGGCACGACAGCGGATTGCAAGGATTTCTTCAGTTCTGCGAAGGGCTTTGAAAATTCGATTTTTCTTCTTACGGACGCGAACGCCATGTCGGTATCTCCCAAAACAGCTTATGCCGACGGACTCCCGATATGGGGGATCCCCCGGCTTTGTAGATTTATTATAGACTTATTTAGGAAAAAATCCAGGTAAAAAGTGCCCCTTCTTTACAAATCAGGATTTGGTTTACTTTTATAGGGTGATCCAACTTCAATCTTGCGAAACCGGCGAAATTGTGTTTATTTATTACATTAGCTTCTTTCAAATCTCGCGGAGGGAAAATGAGGAAACTATCGATTATTATTCTACTGTTCGCGTTGTCGTTGTTCGCTCAACCGAAAGCGCTTGGCGACGGTGTGGTCGAATTCACCTATTCATCGCCGAACGCCAATCAGGTCTATCTTGCGGGAGGCTTCAACCGATGGGAGCCTACCGCCACTCCTATGGAGAAGGCCGACGGCGAATGGAAAATCGCACTGGAATTCGAACCGGGGATATACCAATATAAATTCGTGGTCAACGGCAATGAATGGGTGCAGGATCCGAACAATCCCGCTACCGTGGACGATAACTACGGTGGATTGAACTCCGTATTCGTGGTCAAAGAAGATGGCAGGGTCGCGCTGGAATCTCAGGCCTCCGGGCCGACCAATCCGGGCGACGAATATCCGGCGGGGCCGAAGGTCTATCTGGCAATGATATGGCACCAACACCAGCCGCTCTATGCCGATCCGGTCGAGGATTATCTTCGAGGGCCCTGGGTGCGTCTTCACGCCACTAAAGATTATTATGATATGGCCGCGATGCTCGATAATTATCCGAAAGTGCATGTTACGATTAACCTGACAAGCGTCCTGCTACAGCAGTTACAGAATTACTATGTCGCGCGTTTAGCGCCGGTAGTTGAAGGGGACAGAGTCAACGAGGATAAGTATTTCGCCGAATACGCTGGCCATACCGATCCCTGGATCGACCTTTTGCTAAAGGACACGGACAAATTTGACGGGCAGGACGATGAATATCTCACCGGTGGCGTATGGAACGCTTTCGGCATCTCTGACGTCATGATTGCTCGTTTCCCGGAATATTTAGCTCTACGCGAGAAAAACAAGGCGAATCTTTCCAATAAAGAAAAATTGCAGTTGAAGGTCTGGTTCGCGCTGGCCTGGTTCGACCCGGATTTTCTGAACGGCAAAGTCGATCTGGTGACCGGCGAGAGCATCGATTTATCCGACCTCGTGGAAAAGCGCGACGGCAAATGGTTCGCGCGGAGGGATTTCACCGAAGACGACGCCAACCGAATCGTCGCGGAGTCATATAAGGTGATGGCGGCTATCGTGCCTGCGCACGCGAAAATTATCGAGGACGGACGCGGGGAAATTATCACCACGCCCTATTACCACCCCATTTTGCCGCTGATTTTCGATTCGGACATAGCGAAAGTTTGCCAACCGGGAACACCCCTGCCGAATCGATACAATTATCCTCAGGACGCGATGGCGCAGGTTATCAAGGGCGCGATGTATTATCATGAACTTTTCGGATCGGCGCCCGGCGGGATGTGGCCGGGGGAGGGTTCCGTTTCCGAACAAATCGTCACAGTGTTTAGCCAGGCGGGCATTCGATGGATAGCTACCGCGGACGGTGTCCTGCGAAAATCAACCCCCGTTAATCAGCCTATATGGCGCTCCTACCGCGTCGATCCAGACCGCGCGCAGGGAACCGAAAATCCAGATGAAGCGCTGGCGGTGTTCTTCCGCGATACGGAACTTTCCGATAGGATCGGTTTCAAATATCAGACCAAACCAGGCGAGGAAGCCGCAGAGGATTTCGTCCAGAAGGTGCTGTCTTACGCTTCCGACGGCGAGGACAGGCTGGTAACCGTCATCCTGGACGGCGAAAACGCATGGGAATGGTATCGCCTTTCGCCCGACGCCAAAGATTTCCTGCACGCGATGTATCGTAAGTTGGAGAAGTTATACGATTTGGGGCGCGTGGTTACGGTGTCTCCTATGGAATATATCCAGGGCAACCCCGACCGTGGAGTCGAACCGCATCCCATAATGGAGATGGTCGAACTGGAGCCGTTATGGCCGGGAAGCTGGATTAACGCGAATTTCGATACCTGGATAGGCGAATCGGAGGAGAACCGCGCGTGGAACTTGCTGGGGCAGGTTCGCGCGGAACTGGGTAAAATGGGAATCGAACAGCCGATGCCGTTGGAGAAAGCTCCCGCCGGCGGCAAAGAACTCGCCGGATATAACGCCTGGGAAGCTGTCTATGCGGCGGAAGGCTCGGATTGGTTCTGGTGGTATGGTTCCGACCAGGGCGCGCCCGGAGGGGATATGCCCTTCGACGAGGCTTTCAGGACGCATCTGACAAACGTCTATCGTTACGCGAAAGACGCCGGAGTCGATGTCGAGATACCGGAGTTCAATTCGATACTCACCGGAGTCTCCGGTGGCGGAGGAGCTATGGCGCAGAGCAAAGGCCCGGACGTAGATGTTACTTTCGTGGTCGATGCCACCGCGCAAAAAGTGGCGGACGCCATTTACATCGTCGGTGCGCCGCCCGAGCTGGGCGAGTGGACGCCGAACAAAATTCGCATGTTCGACGACGGCAACCACGGCGACGCGAAGGCCGGCGACGGCAAATGGTCTCTGAAAGTTGCTTTCCCCGAGGGAAGCTATGTCGAATATAAATACACGAATTCCGGCCAGGAGGGCAGTTGGGAGCCAGGCGAGGAATTCCCGCTGGCAAATCGCGCTATAACCGTGAAGAACAAAAACGGCAGGATGGTCGTGAACGACGTATTCGGCCAGATGTAGCAGATTGCAGTCAAATGTATTCGTTTGTATTCTAATGTCCTCGAATTTACACATATTGCATACAATTGCTTAATCATATACTCATACTGATAACCGGGCTTTTCGGCCTATATTTCGGCGCGGAATCGCTGATAAAGGGCGGTTCGCGTCTGGGGATGTCGTTGGGGATAAAACCGATATTAATCGGCTTGACCGTGGTGGCATTCGGCACCAGTTTACCGGAATTCTCCGTGGGAATAATTTCCGCGGTGAAGGGCTCCAATGGCATATCTCTGGGCAATGTCGTCGGGAGCAATATCTGTAACATCCTGTTGATTTTCGGTGCGATGGCGCTATTAAAACCTCTGGAAATCGAGGAGGCGAGCCTCCAGAAGGATATCCCGGCGGTGCTGGCGTCGGGGGCGTTACTATGGATACTCTCGGCGGACGGTGCAATCACCAGGTTCGACGGCGCACTGCTTTTGCTTGGATTCCTGGTCTATATCGAACTGCTCTGGAACGAGAGGGATACGCGGTTTGCGGCGGATAAGATCGAATCGGTCGAGAGGGCGTCGCCGATAAATTATGTCTTGATTCCGTTGGGGCTGGGATTGCTAATTTTCGGCGGATGGGCCTGCGTGCGCGGTGGAACCGGCATCGCGGCTTATATCGGCATACCAGATTACATCATCGGCCTTACAATAATCGCGGTAGGGACGTCGCTACCCGAATTGGCTATCGGGATCGTTTCGACAATAAAGAACGAACCCGCTTTACCAGTGGGCAACGCGCTGGGGAGCAACATTTTTAACGCCCTGGGAGTGATTGGAATAACCGCAGTGATCCGGCCTTATACGGTGGATGCTGATTTGACGAGGTTTAGCCTTCCGGTAATGATGGCCGCATGCATGGCGTTTTTACCTATCGCAATGACCGGAAAAAAACTTTCCAGAATCGAGGGAATTGGCTTTTTAATCGCTTATGGCGTATATATTTATGCTCTTTTGTAATTGTTATTAAGAAAGGATGGAAATGAAAAGAGTTTTATTTTCTACAATCATCGTCCTCGCCCTGCTGATTTTGGGATGCGGGAAAAGCGGCGACGACAATTCTATCACAATCTGGCACCAGATGGCTCAGGAGGGACGCGAAGTCCTGGATTCGCTATGCACTGAATGGGGCGCGCAGAACGGTTATCGGGTAACAATCCTGTATAAGGAGACCGAGGAACTCCGTAGTGCCTTCCAGACTGCGGCTCTCGCTGGAGGAGGCCCGGAATTGGTTTACGGTCCTTCGGATCAAATCGGACCTTTTTCCGTGATGGGGCTGATCAAACCGCTGGATAACCTACTCGAAAAAGAATACCTGGATACCTTCGATCCCAGGAGCCTTGCCCGTTTTAACGGAAATCTTTACGCTGTCGCTGACAGAATCGGCAACCACCTTTGTCTGGTTTACAACAAGGAAATCCTCCCCGAACCGCCGCGGACTACCGACGAACTTATCGAGGTCGGTAAGAAACTAACCATAGACGAAAATGGCGACAGCACGCCGGAAAAATACGCCCTTGTGTGGAATTTCACCGAGCCGTATTTCTTCGTGCCGTGGCTGGGCGGCTTCGGCGGATGGTTAATGGATGAGAAAGGCGACCCGACCCTGGATACACAGGCCAACATCGACGCGCTGGCATTTCTGGTTTTCCTGCGCGATTCCGCTAAGATCGTCCCGGCGGAATTGGATTACGACATCGCCGATGCACTGTTCAAGGAAGGCCGTGCGGCTATGATTATCAACGGACCCTGGAGTTGGGGTGGCTACAAGAAGGCTGGAATCGACTACGGCCTGGCGAGAATTCCTAAGGTATCTGCAACCGGCAAGTGGCCTACGCCAATGGTTTCTCCCAAAGGATACAGCATCAATAAAAACGTTACAGATGCGAAACTCCCCGGAGTTATCCTATTATTGGAATATTTGACTTCGCCCCAGGCGCAATTAGCATACACCAAAGCCCTGGGGACGATTCCCAGCAATCTATCTGCGCGGGAGAATCCCATTGTAACGGATGATCCTCTGATTTCATCTTCCATCGACCAGATGGAGGTTGGCAGGCCGATGCCCGTTCGCCCGGAACTCCGCGCCGTCTGGGACGCCATGAGGCCGCCCTACCAATCGGTGCTTTCGGGAAGCATGGCTCCCGCGGATGCCGCCCGGGAGATGCAGAGACTCGCGGAACAAAAAATCAAAGAGATGAACGAATGAGAAATCCGCCAGTAGTATTAAATTATGTTGAGGAATAATATGGCATTGGCGAAAAACGTATGCGGGATAGACCGTGCCGCCAGGATTATAGTAGGCTTGCTGGCTATTGTTTTTGGAATATTCCGGCTTTTTGGCGGAGGGCCGTGGGGATATATTATAATCGTATTCGGAATAGTATTATTCGCCACCGGCGCGGTGGGGCATTGCGGTCTGTATATCCCCTTCGGATTAAGCAGTTGCAGGGAAGAAAAGCCTGATGACAGCGAGGATGTAAGTTAACCGCCGAATTTTTTCTCGGTGTGATATTCGCCGTGTCGGTAGATAACTTTAGCGAGTTTGGAAGTAAATTCTTTTGGCGCGGTGATTTCCGCCTCGACATCGAACAGCTCGCGTAAATATCGTATTTCGTCCGGGTCGAGCGGGATTCCCCTCGGCCCGCACTCCCTGCAGATTATCCCCCCGGATTCGACGGCAAAATAGCCGCCATTATCGAGTAAATTGCCGCAGAAAGCGCACTTTTCCAATACCGGTTCGTATCCCAGCGCCGACAGCAATCGCGCTTTGAAAGCGAGTTCTTGCGATTTCAAAGCGTCAATCGGCGTAGATTCCATTAGCCGCATCGTTCGATTGATGAGCTTCCAGATGTCGGGATTGGGTTCGTTTTCGTGGACGAGAGAGCCGAGAGTGCGCATTATCTCGGCGGAGGTTTCCATCCTGTCCAGATCGGATTTCAGCGCGGAGAAATCGGATATTATATCCGCCTTGCTGATTAGCTGTATCTCGCGTGAAGGCTTGAAATAGACTTCGGCCTCGATGAGGTTAAGCGGTTCGAGGATAGATGCCATGCCGGTTTTCGACCGCGCCGTCCGCGCGCCTTTGGCGATAACGGAGAGCTTGCCACGTTCCTCGCTAAAAAGCGAAACGATTAGACTCGACTCTCCGTATTTAATTCGCCTCAGGACAAATGCCTTCAGGCTGGCTATTTCCATTTTCTTCTCAGGAAGAAGCGTCCGGTGGTGGCATCTGCGGTGCCTGCGGTTGCTGGGGATTATACTTCTCCAGAGTTGCGATTATCCTCTCCATATTCTGATTGATAACGTCGAGTTCCGGTTGAGTAATTCCCTCCGGCAAACTGGTCTGAGGATTGAAAACTCTTTCCAACTGCTGGATATTTACCTGCAATTGAGGTTTAAGCGAATCCGGCGTCGAGGGATCGGCGAGTTGAGCTTTCATCTCTTCCAGTTGAGCTTTCGAATCTATAATCTGTTGTTTGGTAGTCCTTAATTGCGCTATTTGCTCGTGGATCTGGGTTTTCTGTTCGTCGCCAAGCTCCTCGGACTGGAGCATACCGTCGAGCTGGTCTATTTTGGTCTGGATGTTCTCCGGTTTAAGGCTTTCGGCCTGTCGTAGGGAGTTCATATACATCCCGGCCATTATGACCTTCTGATAGACGCCGAAAAACCAGTCCTGGTTGACGCCGTTTTCCGCCATGTTTTCTTCGATTTGCTTCATTATTTCGCTGGTTTTGGCTTCATCGACCGGGCTGTCGGTGCTGTGCTTCTCCAGCTCAGCGCGATATTCATCCACCACTTCCTGGACCTTCGGAAATACGTTGATGAATGAATCTATCGTCGTCTGTGTGATTGGGACGTCAACCTGTTCGACACCTGTTTGCGTTTGTTCAGTTTCCACTTTCTCCTCTTCCTTCGAGCAACCCGAAAATACCAATAATAGCGCGAAAAGGATCATTATGGTCAACTTTGCGATTTTCATTTTTCTCCTCTTATTAAGTTATGGATTTAATCTATATATCATCCGCGGGAATGGGATAGCCTCGCGGACATGTTTTATTCCAGTTATCCAAGCCACGGTTCGTTCCAGCCCAAGGCCGAAGCCCGAATGGGGAACCGAGCCGTATCGTCTGAGATCGAGATACCATTTGTATGCGTCCCCGGGCAATTTTTCTTCTCTTATGCGGTTCAGTAATTTCTCGCTATCGTCCTCGCGCTGGCTTCCACCGATAATCTCGCCGTAACCCTCAGGCGCAATCAGGTCGGAACACAATGCGAGATCGGGGCGATCGGGGTGTTCTTTCATGTAAAAGGCTTTTATTTGCTTTGGATAATCGAAGATGAATACGGGCGTTTCGAAATGCTCTGACACTATTGTTTCCGCCGCTCCTCCGATATCATCGCCGTATTCGATTTTTAAATCCCCCGATTTAAGTAGCTCGATTGTCTCGTCGTAGGATATCCGGGCGAAAGGTTTAGACAACGATTTCCGAATGGCCTCGACATCTCTCTCCAGAATTTCAAGCTCCATTTTGCTGGATTCTATCGTCCTCTCGACTATCCCGCAAATGAAATCCTCCTGAATGTCCATGTTCTCTTCGTTATCGACGAATGCGGTCTCGACATCCACCATCCAGAATTCGGTGAGATGACGTCGCGTCTTGGATTTTTCCGCGCGGAATGTCGGCCCGAAATCGTAAACCTTGTTATGAGCGAACATGGCGGCTTCGAGGTAGAGCTGGCCTGTTTGAGCGAGATACGCCTGCCCCAGGTCGAAATATTCTACCGCGAATAGGGTGCCGCTTTCCTCGCCGATTGAGCCGGTAAGTATCGGTGTGTCTATCAGGATATAGCCCTCGTCGCGCATGTAATCTCGAATGGCGTGTATCAGATTGTCTCGAACACGTATCGCCGCCCATTGTAATTGGCTCCGTAGCCAGAGATGGCGATTATCCAGCAGAAATTCCGCACCGTGTTCCTTCGGTTGGATAGGATACTCTTCGGCAATCTGAACGATATCCAGTTTTTTTAGTCCGAGTTCGTATCCTCCCACCGCGCGAGGTTCTTCCCTGACCTTCCCTGTTACGACAATCGATGATTCCTGGGTCAGGTCGTCGAAAAGGGCGAAGGATTTATCGTCGCACTCGCCCTGCACGAGAACCGCCTGTATCAAACCGGTGCCGTCGCGGACGATGAGGAATTTTACTTTACCGTGTCCACGCTTGTTATAAACCCATCCGCGGATTGTAACCTCTCGCCCGTCGTATTCGGGAGCGTTGTTTATGTAGAACCTTTTTTCCATTTTCGCTTCTTCGATATCGAGAATACAAAACTTATATAATATAAAAAATAGAGATTGGATGTCAATGTCAAAAAGGCTTATTTCGCCATATCGACATCAAATCGCTTTTTTCTAAAGCTTTGCGGAATAAAATGATAGGACTTGACTTATCGATATTTAATTCTATTTTAATAAAGCTGAACGGGGAGCGAAAGCTGAGACCCTTCGGGATAACCCGTCGAACCTGATCCGGATAATGCCGGCGCAGGGATTCGGCAATCGCCCCGGTAGGGGCTTTTTTTATTGAGTATTAAGGAAGGAACGAGATGAGTTTATTAGAAGAAGCGCGCGAAGGACTGGTTTCCACCGAGATTATAGTCGCGGCAAATGCGGAGAATATCGAGCCGGACGATTTAAGGGAATTCGTCGCCAACGGCAGGATTACGATACTCAGGAATCGCAAACGTGAAGTCAAAATCGAGCCGGTTGCAATCGGCCAGGGTATGACAACCAAGGTCAACGCGAATATCGGCACCAGCGAGGACAACGCGAGTGTGGAAGAGGAGCTGAAGAAACTCTCGGCGGCAATATTGGCTAAGGCGGATACGGTTATGGATTTATCCACCGGCGGGAATCTGGACGAAATTCGGCGTGAGATTATCGCGGCTTCGACCGTGCCAATCGGCACCGTGCCTATCTACGAAGCCGCCGTCAACCGCCGTAACCGGGGTAAACCAGTAGTCGATATGGACCCCGACGAGTTATTCGAGGTTATAGAAAAACACGGCGAACAGGGCGTAGACTTCATAACGGTGCACGCGGGAGTTACGCATAAGGTAGTGCAGGATTTGCTCACGAGCACCCGTGTGATGGATATAGTCTCCAGGGGCGGTGCTTTTCACGCCGAGTGGATTCATAAGAATATGCGTGAGAATCCCCTCTATGAGCAGTTCGACAGGCTATGCGATATCGCGAAGAAATACGAGATGACGCTCTCGCTTGGCGACGGCCTCCGTCCCGGGGCTATCGCTGACGCGACGGACAGGCCGCAGATAGCTGAATTAGTCGTCCTCGGCGAATTGGTTTATCGGGCGCGGGAGAACGGTGTGCAGGCCATGGTCGAAGGACCGGGTCACGTGCCAATAGACGACGTTGCCGCGAATATCCAGATACAGAAACAGATATGCGACGGAGCACCTTTTTATGTCCTGGGACCGATAGTAACCGACGTTGCGCCCGGCTACGATCACGTTACATCCGCAATAGGCGGGGCGATTGCGGCGGCCAGCGGCGCGGATTTTCTGTGCTATGTTACCTGCAACGAGCATCTCTCGCTACCGGACGTCGAAGCGGTCAGGCAGGGCGTTGTAGTTACGAAGATCGCCGCACATGCTGGCGATATAGCCAAGGACATCTCGGGAGCATGGGAGTGGGATCATTCGATGAGCGACGCACGATATAATCTGGATTGGGATAAAATGCTCGAACTGGCTATCGACCCCGAAGTGGCGTCGAAAATACGCGAGAAATCGCCTCCGCGCGAAAAGGATACTTGCACGATGTGCGGTCAATATTGTGCTGTGAAGAGGATTTCCGAGTTGAGGAAATCCTTAAAAAAGAGACAAGAGTAACTTATTTTATACTACGTTCTATTGCTATCTGCGACGGTTACTATAGTCTGGTAATAGGCTTCGATAGACGCTCCGGCGTCCGCCCACCATCCTTCGAGGATACTGTGATTTAGTTTTCCCCTTTTAAGATAGGCGTTGTTTACGTCTGTGATTTCCAACTCGCCGCGCCCGGAGGGAACAAGGGTTTTTATTATATCGAAAACCTCGGGATCATACATATACACGCCTATCACGGCGTAGTTCGACGGGGGATCTTCAGGTTTCTCTATGATTTCGGAGATTCTACCGTTGGTGTCGAAACTGACGACGCCGTAATCCCGCGGGTCATCGACCTCTTTTAGTATAATCCTCGCGCCGCCGTTCTGTCGTTCGAATTCACCGACGGCTTCCTTCAAACCGCTTTCGATAATATTATCGCCCAGGAACACGACGACCTTTTCCCCATCGACGAAATGTTCGCAGAGTCCCAGAGCCTCCGCGATTCCGCCTTCGTTCATCTGGTAAGTATAGTTGAGATGTTTTAAGCCAAACTCTTCGCCGTTACCAAGAAGGCGCAGGAATTCTCCGGCGTGATTGCCGCCACAGACTATCATTATGTCGTCGATGTCGGCATCCACCAGCGACCGAATCGGGTAATATATCATCGGAGAATCGTAAACGGGGAGAAGGTGCTTGTTGGTAATATTTGTAAGAGGCCTGAGCCTTGTTCCGAGTCCGCCGGCGAGAATTACGCCTTTCATAATATACTCCTATCGTCCCGAATCTGCCAAGCGGACCGGGCAATGGCGGCGGATGCATATTTTCAAATCAAGGTAAAAAACCGAAATCGAAGTGTCAAGGCAAAATATAAAAAAGGTGGAAAATGCTTGATTTATGTAAAATTATACGTTTAATTTATAATACTATTATGTTAAAGGCAACTCTCTCAGGGAGTTCTTATGAGAAGAATCGTAATTTTGTTTTCACTGATAATTCTTTTTGCTCCTACGATAATCGTATCGGAATCCCATTCTGGAACGCTATCTCCTCCGGCGGCGGACGGTGAAGCTCTGGATTCCATGTTATCCGTGATGCCCGATCCGGCGACCGTGCCCGAAGAATACGAAACCTGGAAAAGAGATTATATCGGGATATTATTCCCCGAAACGGGATCGCGGGAAAGGCCGTTAGCGCCGATGGATCACCGTGTGTTCAACGGTTATGTTGCCGCGGACGTCGATGAGAGTTACGGCGAGTTCGACGAGGGCGGCGATCCCGGCGGCGGTGGCTCATACGTCCGGCTCACTTATTCATGGCCGGAATCCCCGGGAACCGAGTGGGTAATGTATTACGTCGATGGTGCGACCGGGAAGACTTCGGAGGCATTACCCAGTGCGAGTTCTAACTGGCTTTCCGGCAATGTTGCCTATCGAGTTTGGAATAACTGGAACGGCGTATATATCCGCCAGGAGATTACCCCCGTGAGCCTCGGCGGAACGCCGGGCGAAAACGAGCAGATAAAATTCAAGGCGGTTATGAAACCCGCCGACGGCGGGTGCCACAACTGTGGATGTATTGTATATTACGACACGATGCTCGACTGGAACGACGCCGCGGAAATTTCGACTGCTTTCGGATATACGGGTATTGCTGAGATTTTTTACGCACCGACAATCCCGCCTATATGGAGAGCCTATGAGAACGGTTATCCTCCGGCGGCGGGCGATATAGTCGCCCTCGGTATTTTAATGGGATTCGAGGCGGTCGCGCCGGACGTGTTCTGGTATGGAAGCTGGCCATCGTCGGTTGGCAACGGCTGGGCCGATGCCGATTGGATCGCGGATACGGGCGGCGCTTTTGGCGATTCGGCTACTATGGTAAAATGGTATCCGCGCTATATTTGTCCGGGCGATTCGGTTATTTTTGTTACATATTACGGCATAGGCGATATTACCGGGTCACCGGGATTGAATATATCTCATACCCCGCCGACCTTCGACGCCACATGCTCTTCCGTGATTCCCAATCCGTTTACGGTAGAAGCTTACATCACCAATGTCGGAACGGCTACCGCAAACAATGTCAATGTCAGCATATCGTTGCCCGCCGGACTTACTATAGCGAGCGGCGCGAATCCGCAAAATCTCGGTTCTATAGCCGGTTATGGCGGCACCGGTTTGGCGACCTGGTCGATAAATATCGATCCGTCTCTGATGGGTAGCACCGTTTGTTATGATATTTCCGTAACATGGACTGGTGGAGGTCCTGTATCAGAGCATTATTGCATCGACATACCATCGCCCCCGGATATTTCGGTAACTGCAAGCGCGGACGATTACGATATTTGTAGTGGCGAGTGCACTGATATTCACGCAGTTCTCGATACTGCCGGAGAAGGCATCGGAAGCTATGTCTGGTCGTATAGCTGGAGTCCGACTACAGGCCTGTCCTCACCGACATCGCCGAATACAAGCGCCTGCCCGACATCGACTACTACATACACGGTAACCGCAACGGCGGCTGATTGTATCGAAATGGACGACGTAATGATAACCGTCCATCCAGATCCGGCAGTGAGTATCGCTAACGTGGATATCTGCGAAGGAGAATCCGCCACTCTCACCGCGAATGTTACTCCTTCCGGTAGCTACAGCTACAGCTGGACTCCCGGTGGAGGAACTGGATCGAGTATTACGGTGTCGCCGTCATCCACGACAACATACACATGCGTGGTTACAAGCTCTTACGGTTGTTCGGATATCGGCACCGGAACGGTTACAGTCAATCCGACACCGGTTGTAACCGTGAATGACACCTTCGTTTGCCCGGGCGAATCGGTTACTCTTACGGCCAGTGTTACCCCCGCCGGTTCATGGGGCTATTCGTGGTCTCCGGGCGGCGGGACTTCCTCTTCGATTACCGTTTCACCTTCATCCACGACGACTTACACATGTTACGTCATGTCCTCTTTCGGTTGCGACGGTTCTGACGATGCGGTTGTTACTGTCCAACCCGATCCGGTTGTTACAATCGACGACGTGGAAATATGCGAGGGCGAAAGCGGGACGCTGACCGCGAACGTCAGCCCCTCCGGGACATATACATATCTATGGTCCCCCGGTGGTGAAACTACACCGAGCATATCGGTTACGCCTGCGGCAACAACCTCATATACTTGCGACGTTATAAGCGAATACGGATGCCCCGGAAGCGGTGTGGGGACTATCAACGTCAATCCCGTGCCGACCGTTACAATCGCGGACGCGGATATTTGCCTCGGAGAATCCATCACCCTTACGGCCTTTTTAGACCCCGATATTCCCGGATCGTCCTATTCATGGTCTCCGGGCGGCGGCACTGGAAGCGCATACACCGTCAGTCCGACCGACACGACGACATATACCTGCACTGTAACGACGCCGGCATCGTGCGTGAACACCGGAACCGCGACCGTGAACGTAGAATTCCCACCATCCGGCGTCTCCCTGATTGATCCGCCGGACGGATCGATCGATATGGAGCCGGGGATAATCGAATTCGACTGGACAGACGCGGAGGGCGATCCGCCCATCACATACGACTTCCTTCTGGACGGTTTGGTTGTAGCGTCCGGGTTGACGGTTTCCGAATACGATACCGTTTTCGATTGCGACGAAGCGCACACCTGGAGCGTGATAGCCTGGGGCGATTGCGGTTCGGATACAGCCGAGGTCTGGGATTTCAGCACGGCGGAATGCACGCCACCGATTGTCGAGATAATCGAACCGCTGGACGGCACATATTCGGCATGCGACGATCAGCAAATAATCATGTTCATCTTCGACGACTCCGGTATCGACGAGGCTTCGATAAGGTTGACCATCGACGCCACGACCTATATGGTCGGCGACGGTTTCCTCGATTATGTCGATGACATGCTTGTCTTTACCCCTGCGGTTGCCTGGGTTGACGGCGTTCCGGTCGATTGCTGTCTGGATTCGGTGAACGATATTTACGGCACGGTTTATGATTCGCTTCCCGTCTGCTGGACGTGGATACCCGACCTCACCCCACCGATTTTCTGGGGCGAACTGCCGGTTCCTGGGTCCACGGTTCCGGAGGCCAGCCCGACCATCGAATTCGACATCGAAGACCTTCTTTCCGGCCTGAACGAGGACGCGGTAACAATCAGCATCAATGATTCTGTTATTATTGACCTTGACAATCCGGCTGTCGATTGGACGCCGACACATGTCTCGGTTTCACTCGGTGCGCTTGGTCTTATCTTCGAGACCGGAGATACGGTGGAAATATGCGTCCACGCCGAGGATATACCGGATTATTGCGCCGCTAACGAACTGGACACTTGCTGGCGGTTCCTGGTTGATCCGTCGGGGCCGGTGGCGGAAATAATAGAACCGCTTCCCGGGACGTTTTCCGCATGCGACCCACAACCGATAATCATCACCCTTTTCGACGAGAACGGAATCGACCATTCGACAGTCCACATGACCGTGAATACTGAGGACGTTTACGGCACCGATCCCACGGTAACCTGGTCCGGCGATTCCATCGACACGCTCATATATTTGCCTCCGGCGCCTTTCAGCGACGGCGACACCGTTCGCGTCATCGTTGACGAGGCGGAGGATATGATAGGAAATCCGCTTGCAACGCCGCTTTCGTGGTTATTCATAATCGACTACTCGCCGCCTTACGTTTCCGGGGCAGATCCGGATATTGGCGATGTCGTCCCGGACGCCGCGCCGACAATCGAGTTCGACATCTTCGACGACCTTTCAGGCCTGGACAGTATGTCGATAGTTATCACAATAAACGATTCCGCGACACTTACAAGCGACGACCCGGCGGTAACCTTTACGGATTCGCATGTCGTGGTCGATATATCCGCGCTTGGCTGGTTCTTCGAGAACGGCGACTTGATAACGATTTGCGTTACAGCTCAGGATATGCCCGATTATTGCGATCCCAACGTGATGGATACTTGCTGGTGGTTCACGGTTAATCCGATGGGACCGAATCCGGAAATAGTCGAACCTATGCCGGGAACATGGTCTGCCTGCGACGATCAATCGGTGATAATCACCCTTTCCGACCCGGACGGCGTAGCGGAAAGCACGGTGCACCTTATAATAGATGAGGTGGATGTTTGGGGCGACGACCCCACTGTAAGCTGGTCTGGCGACACTCTGATCTACACTCCGACTACTCTATGGGAGGATGGCGATACGATCCTTGTTCGCTTAATTGAGGGCGAGGATATCTCCGGTAATCCACTTTCGGATACGTTGCACTGGAAGTTCTATATCGACCTGACGCCGCCGGTGTTGTGGGGAATCTCCCCGCCGGACGGCGAAATTTTAACGGTTTCATCACCTGTTTTCTTGTTTATGATTTTCGATTCGTTATCCGGTCTGGACGAATCTACCGTAACCATCTCAATTGCCGGAGGAACTTACGGCGAAGGGGATTTCGGATTCAGTGGAACGTGGGTGGGGGATAGCTTCCATGTCGAATTCAGTTGCACCGATGCGGGAATCGCATTTGAGCATAACGATTCCGTGCACGTTTGCGTGGGCGCAACCGACATGCCGGATTACTGCGCGCCGAATATCCTTGCGACCTGTTGGGATTATTTGATCGACATAGAAGGCCCGGTTTACTCGGACATTTTCGATCTTTCCTCCGGGACAATGATTGCCGAATTGGTCTCCTCGTGCGCGGATCAGGGATTCTGTATCGAACTTGCCGACGTCGAGATAGATCACGGGGTGGATGACAGCAGTATCGAAATAGATGTCGATGGAATGACATATACGATTGCTGACGCCGAATTGACCTATACGATGGACACGTTGTGCTTCGCGCCTTCAAGCGATTGGGCGCACGGCGACGTCGTGGAGGTTTCGCTCATTTCCGCCGACGACAGCCTCGGGAACCCGCTACTGATGGGAGGCGAGACGTGGGAATACTACATCGACCTGGAACCGCCATTGCCTTACGGGCTTTTGCCCTCTCCAGGAGCCAGCGTCGGAACTCTGGAGCCGATGATCTCCTTCAGCCTTACCGATTCTCCCGCCGGAACCGATCTCGACGCAACGCTGATCGGCGTGGATATAATGCCCGCAGGTGCACCGACCTGGTATGACCTGTCGGAATCGTGGTTCAGTCGAATCGATTCAACATATCACGCGGATATTTCGGATATTCCGCTGTTCATCGAGGGCGGCGACGTGATAAGGATTTGCGTGCGCTCCTTCGACACGCCGGACTTATGCCCGCCCAACGAAGGCGATACATGTTGGACTTTCGACGTCCCCACCGGCGGGCCGATAGGCTATGTAATCGAGCCTGTTGACGGCTCCTGGAGCGCATGCGAGGACGGTGAAATTCTACTCACTGTGAGTGATCTCGATACGGTAATTGCGGGGACAATTATTTTCGGTGTGAACGACGAGCGGTTCATGGTCAGCGACCCGGAACTGGAATATCGACCGGATACGCTGATATTCACTCCGCCGTCGTCCTGGATCGACGGTTCGACAATCGTCTGTTCGCTTCTCTACGCCGAAGACCGTTTCGGTAACCCGAATTCCGATACACTCGTTTGGAGTTTCGGTATCGATCTCTCACCGCCTGTTATTTCGGGCGTTTCGCCGTCAACTCCGGTTGTCGGTTCCCTCTGCCCGACGGTGTCGTTTGATTTGGCTGATGCATTGAGTGGTT
>CAZSHG010000012.1:4769-93014 GCA_964606695.1 uncultured bacterium | reverse complement strand
TGGCGGTTTCATCGTCGCGGGCTCTTCCTATTCCAATGATGGCGATGTCAGCGGAAACCATGGCGGTTCTGATTATTGGGTAGTGAAGTTGAATTCTGCGGGTAATATAGAATGGCAGAAATCCCTCGGTGGAAGTGATTATGATAGGGCGCGTTCTGTTCAACAGACTGCCGATGGCGGTTTCATCGTCGCGGGCTCTTCCTATTCCAATGATGGCGATGTCAGCGGAAACCATGGCGGTTCTGATTATTGGGTAGTGAAGTTGAATTCTGCGGGTAATATAGAATGGCAGAAATCCCTCGGCGGAAGTTATGATGATGATGCGCGTTCTGTTCAACAGACTGCCGATGGCGGTTTCATCGTCGCGGGATTGTCATATTCCAATGATGGCGATGTCAGCGGAAACCATGGCGGTTATGATTATTGGGTAGTGAAGTTGAATTCTGCGGGGAATATCGTGTGGCAGAAATCCCTCGGCGGAAGTTATGATGATGATGCGCGTTCTGTTCAACAGACTGCCGATGGCGGTTTCATCGTCGCGGGATTGTCATATTCCAATGATGGCGATGTCAGCGGAAACCATGGCGGTTATGATTATTGGGTAGTGAAGTTGAATTCTGCGGGGAATATAGAGTGGCAGAAATGCCTCGGCGGAAGTGATTGGGATTATGCGTCCTCTGTTCAACAGACGGCCGATGGCGGTTTCATCGTCGCTGGTTCGTCCGAGTCCAATGATGGCGATGTCAGCGGAAACCATGGCAGTTCTGATTATTGGGTAGTGAAGTTGAATTCTGCGGGGAATATAGAGTGGCAGAAATGCCTCGGCGGAAGTTCTACTGATTATGCTCGTTCTGTTCACCAGACTTCCGATGGCGGTTTCATCGTCGCGGGAGAGTCCTATTCCTATGATGGCGATGTCAGCGGACATCACGGAAGCACGAGTTATCCCGATTATTGGGTAGTGAAGTTGAATTCTGCGGGAAATATAGAATGGCAGAAATCCCTCGGCGGAAGTAATGGAGATTGGGCATATTCCGTTCAACAGACCGCTGGCGGCGGTTTCATCGTCGCCGGATGGTCCATGTCCAATGATGGCGATGTCAGCGGACACCACGGAAGCACGGATACTACTGATTATTGGGTAGTGAAGTTGAATTCTGCGGGGAATATTTTGTGGCAGAAATCCCTCGGCGGAAGTAATGGTGATGGGGCGTTTTCTGTTCAACAGACGGCCGATGGCGGTTTCATCGTCGCGGGATGGTCCTTTTCCAATGATGGGGATGTCAGCGGAAACCATGGCATTGCAGATTATTGGGTAGTGAAGTTGTCGCCGGACTCCGTTGGCATAAGCGAGAATGCCATAATGCCCGAGCAATTCGCAATAAATGTTTTCCCAAATCCGTTCAATTCCGCCGTCTCCATCACCGCGCCGGCCGCCGCGGAAATAGAGATATATGATGTGAATGGACGACGCATTTCTGTCATTTCGAGCGAGGGCTTCCTGCCCGACGAGAAATCTCCTGCGGATAGGGGAAAGATTTCTCCCTCCGGTCGAAATGACAGTGTAGGAAACGTTCGTAATGACAGCCAAAACAAGATCGTCTGGCAACCCAGCGATAATATCACCTCCGGCGTTTACCTCGTTCGCGCGACGGTCGGCGGCGAATCGACATCGAAACGGGTGGTGTATCTGAAATGAGGTTACGAAATTCAGCTTCGACAATTGATGGATCACGGATGTTTTGCATTCGGCCAATAGTCAGTTCGATTTTTGAAGGGTTTAGTTCTGTATGGTCAACATAAAAGTTCTGTTTTTCGTTTTAGAGTTCTGTAAAATCGATTTTGAGTTCTGTTTTGGCGAAAAAAGTTCTGTTTTTTTAAATGTTCCAATGTATTTTATAATTTGTTAAGGAAATATCAGACGTGGCTAATCGAGAAAAACGAAAACTACAGAAAGTCCTGCTATCATGAAAATCGGCGCGCAGGGAACACCGGCCTTTCGATGGAAACCGTCTCATTTGAGCATCGGCCCGCTGATATTGTGGATGGGCGGTATGGCGGTTCTGCTCCTCGTTCGAGTCCTCGTCCGCGACCCGCAGGCGTATTCATCGACCGTAGGTTTCGTCGTGCCCGTCATCGACTTCGCATGGATTCTCGGTCCGATTCTCGTTACCCTCATGGCGGGCGGAGAATTGAAAAACCTCGGAATCACGCGGAGTTACGGCGTCCTCGCCCTCGCCCTCGGCCTTATCGTGGGGTTCGCGATTATGGGGATTCGAAGCCTCGACCCCCGTTTCGCAGGCTACATCTCCGTGTCGATGGAAATCCCGTCGATTCTGGCTTTGCTGGTGGGCGGCGCATATCATGCCTACGCCGAGGAGGTTCTGTTCCGAGGCTACATGGTCGGGCGGCTGTCGCGAGATTTCGGATGGGTGCCGGCGGTGATAATCTCCGGCATCGCATACGGCCTGATGCCCTTCGCATATCTCGGCGCCGACCCAGCCGCTCTATCTCAGATTGGCGAGATAAACGAGTTCTTCGGCACGGTTTTTCCTGCGGTTATGCTTATGGGAATCATGCTCGCGCTGGTTTATCGAATCGTGGGAAATGTGATTTGCAACTGGTTCGGCGTGGCATTATCGATTTGGACATTGGGCTTCATTCGCGGCGGAATCATAGCCGATATGTCTTTCCCGCTATTTTCCTTTTTCGGATACACCCTTCTCGGAGGGCTTGTCATTTTCCTGTCCCACATAATTCTTAAACACTACGGCAAAAAGACCTTGACCTTCGAGGATTTGAAGGGTATCGTAGAGTAAATACTACGATGTTCAAACAAATCCGGAGGGATTATGAAAACGAGGTCGATTTTTTTCCTGACAATGCTAATTTGTTTGAGCAGTGCGATTTTAGCTCAGACGCAGATCATACCAACCGAACCGAGCCGTGGGGTCTCCATCGCCGATACGCCGCGCGAATTCGCGCCCATGGATCATTCCGAACCTTACCAGTTCGAATACGATGACGGTGTGGGCAGTCTGCTCTTCACGACTTACATGGCCAATTCGATGGAGGGACTTCGCATCTCAGCGCTGTATCCGTGCACGTTGAGGACACTCGAATATTATTGCATGGGTCCCGGCACTCTTGAGGTGCGTATCTGGGCGGTCGATTCAATCGGCTGGCCGCTGAACACCGAACTGATCACACCTTTTCAGGTCTATATCGATTCGACCTCTTATTTCCCGGAATGGGAGGCGGTAACACTACCTGAGCCGCTTTATCTGCCTGCTTACGGCGAGTGTGTGGTTGGGCGGCGAGTTACCAGTGCCATCGAGCCGGTAACCGTCTATCTTTCGCGCATGGAGGACGTCGAAGACAGGAGTTTCCTCAAGCGCGGCTCCCCCACCTGGCAGAAACCGACCTATTACGACGACACGCTCATGATGCAGTGGGATGTTACTTTCATGATTCGAGCTTATGGCGACTATTACGAGGTCCCCGACGATTATTGGTTCGATATCGATAGCTCGATTTCCACCTCGAACAAGGGCGTGGCTTTCGGCGATTTCGACCTGGACGGCGATTTCGATATGCTCACCGGCGGTCAACTTTTCGGCAATAGTTCGGGCAGTTTCATAATAGTCTCCGGCACGGGGATGTCGTCGTCGGGAAAACCCTACTGGGGCGAATTCGACCTCAATCAATACCCCGATCCCTATATGGCCGGTAATGTCGATAAGCTGTTCGCGAACAGTTCGGGAAGCGGTGATTTTTACGATGTTACCTCCGTTGCGGGCGGTATCGACGACCCATATCCCTCCGAATGCGCCGCATGGACGGACTACGACCACGACGGCGACCTCGACCTCTACGTAGCCAACGGCGCGGAATACGATCCCGTAGCGACGACATGGACTTTCTACCGCGATTTCTTCTACGATAACGACGGCGCTTATTTCTTCGAAGTAACTGACGACGCGGGCATGTCATCGACCATATACAGCCCGCAATACGGCAGCGGCGTCGCGCTGGGCGACTGGAACAACGACGGCCGCACAGACATCTATGTCGCTAACGCCGAGGGGCAGGCGAATTACCTCTGGCGAAACGACGGCGGCGAATTCATGGACATCGGCTACGGTATCGGCGTGGACGGTATTAACGAGGGCGGAGGCATCTTCGGGTCCAGTTACGGCGCGTGTTTCGGCGACATCGACAACGACGGCGACCTCGACCTCTTCGTCGCGAATTTCTCACCGGGCGGAACCTCTCCCAACTCCGACAAATCTTTCCTCTATATCAACCTCGGCCCCTCAGACTACTACATGTGGGACGAAAGCGGCGACCGCGGCATCGATTTCGTGCCTTCCTGCGCGTTGCCCTTCATGATCGATTTCGACAACGACGGCTGGCTGGACATCTTCGTGGCGTCGATCAACGGTAAATCCTTCGCTCACCTGTATCACAATCAGGGCGATGGCACTTTCGAAGACGTCAGCATCTCTGCGGGGCTTTCGCTCAAGGAGATTTCCGGCGCGGGCTGGTCGGACATCGACGGCGACGGCGATCTCGACCTGATCGCGGAGGCCGGCACCAAAAAGCTGGTTTGCGAGAACGAATACGACGAGGTGACCGGCATCGACAACAACTGGGCGCGCTTCATCTGCCGGGGCGATTCCAGCAACGGCCTGGGCATCGGCGCGAAAGTCAAGTTGCTGGCTGGAGGGCAGTGGCAATATCGCGAGATAGGCACCGGCTACGGCGGCCCCGGTTGCCAGTCCGAATACGCCGCACATTTCGGACTTGGCGACGCGACATCCATAGACAGCGTGATCGTCGAATGGCCCGGCGGCGACATCGAAATAGCTACCGGCCTCGCGATAAACACGCGCTACAACGTTCACGAAGGCACCTTCGACGTCCCGGAGCGGACATCCCGCCCGACGGATTTCGCATTGCACATCTCGCCCAACCCCTTCAACAGCGCAGTGAGGATCGAAGCACCAGCAGGCGCGGGAATAGAGATATTTGATTTGAACGGAAGGATCGTATATCGCAATCCTGTAGGGGACGGGTCTCCCATCCCGAATGCGAATGGGCGAGGAGACCTCGCCCCTACGAGCAGGGAATTCGTATGGTGTCCCGGAGAGTCTGTTACCTCCGGCGTCTATCTCGTCCGGGCGACGGCGGGGAATAATGAAACATCAAAGAAGGTGATCTTATTAAAATAGCACGATCCATAATTCCGATGATTATTTGTCTGACCGCATTCCTTTCGGCGGATTGGATTATGGAGCCAGAGGGCTTCGAGGATGGCGTTACCATAATCAACGGTTCATACGGTAATCCTTCATATTGGTTTGCGCCTGACTATAGGGATCCGCTTTATGTTTATTCCCCCGGTTTCGAGAGCGATTCTGCGGTGGGGTCGGGGGCGATGTCCTGGCCGGATTGGTGGGGGAACTTCATACGCACGCCCATTCAGGACTGCTCGTCGGCGGATTCAGTCGTCCTGAGTTTTCGCATGTGGAACAGCGCCGACCCCTCGGATAACGACTACGCGCGGTTCTACGTTTGGGTTGGTCCCGATGTAGGCGGGGCATATTTCGGCACAACGACGATATCCATGGGTCCCGGCCACGCCCGCGAGTGGGAGCTGATGAACATCGATTTCACGGAATACGCGGCGGGACAGAGCCAGGTCTATTTCTATCTGGAAACCAATTTCGGCACAGGGTCGTTTACCCGCGAATGCAAGTTCGACGATATCGGAGTCGCCACGAACACCGTCCTGGACGTCGCGGAACGGCGGGATTTGCCGGAGGAGATTTCTATCTACGCCTACCCCAACCCGTTCAATTCTTCTATCACGATAAGTATCGACTGCGGAAGCGAATCCGCGAACCGGTTGAGCACGATTGAGATATTCGACGTGAACGGGCGTCAAATTGCAGTCATTGCGAGACCGCAGGTCGCGGCAATCTCGTCTAATCAAGGAGATTGCTTCGTCGGGCAAAGCCCTCCTCGCAATGACAGTGTCTCGGAATTTATCTGGACGCCCGACGAACAAACGGTTAGCGGCGTTTACCTCGTTCGTGCGACCGTCGGATCGAACGTTGTTTCAAAGAGGGTTGTCCATCTGAAATGAGAATACTGTTTAACATAAAGCGAGTCGGCATAGCCGTCGAGCACAATAATCCGCGGCACTACCGCCGAATCGTGTATTTGAAATGAAAAACTATCGAGCAATAAAAAACACATAACCAAAATGAACATGAGTGAAAATCATTCGCAATCTAAAATCGACAAGTTATCGGCGAAACTCGAAAGGGCAATCGACGAACGCGAGAAGGCGAACATCCTTGTCGAGCTTTCCTCTCGCCTTCGCGGTTCCGACCCTAAAGCGGCGATGGAATATGCACAAAAGGCTTTGAAAATTAGCGAGAGTATTGATTATCGGAAAGGAATCGCGATTTCGACGAGCGGTATCGGCGTGATTCATCGGCATCAGGGTGATTACGCTCAGGCAATAGAATGCTACCGCAGGGCTATGAAAATCTCCGAGGAAATGAACGACACCACTGAGGTCTCGATATGCCTGAACAACATAGGCGACGTCAACCGCGAACTCGGCGACTACCCCGAAGCCCTGATATTATCAAAAATCGCTGAAGATCGCCGAGGAATCGGACGACAGGCTGACTGCCGCGAGATGTCTGAACAACGTCGGCATAATCTACCTCCGCCAGGGCGATTATCCTCACGCGATCGATTATTACAAAAAAGCGCTCGAAGCCTTCGAGGAACTGGACAACAGTGACGGCAAGGCATCGTGCATGCACAATATTGGGGTTATATATTTCAAAGAGGGCGATTACGGTAAGGCGCTGGAGTATTACAAAAAGGCACTCGGAATCAACGAGGCCATCGGTAACAGGCATTGGACGTCGAATAATCTGGTCGGTATCGGGAATATCTACAATATCCAGGGGGATCGCAAGAAGGCGGTGGAGATTTTCGAGAAAGCGCTGAAAATCTACGAGGACCTGGGCGACAAATACAGCATAGCCGGAACGAACACGAATATCGGGGATTTATCATAACCCTCGGCGAAATCGAAAAGGGAATCGAGTTCGTAGAAAAAGCGCTGAGTCTCGCGAAAGAAATAGGGACGCTTGATATCGAGATGTTATCCTACGCCGGGTTGTCGGCGGCTTTCGAGAGCAAGGACGATTTCGCGAAGGCTCTCGAATATTACAAACTCTTCAAAGACACGAACGACAAACTTTTCAACAGGGAAAAGAGCGAGCAGATCGCGGAGATGCATACCAAATACGAGACCGAACGCAAGGAACGCGATGCCGAGATTTACCGGCTGGAGTCGATAGAGCTGGAGAAACTGGTCGAGGAGCGAACTGCGAAACTCGCGAGAATTCTGGACAGCATCGTCCTGACAATGGGCAAACTGGTCGAAACACGGGACTCATACACCGCGAATCACCAGCAGAAGGTGTCGAAACTCTCCGTCGCGATTGCGGAGAAGATGGGAATGGACGAAGACAAAGTCGAGGGGATTCGAATCGCGTCGATAGTGCACGATATAGGCAAGATATACGTGCCGGAGGGTATCCTGGCGAAAACAGGCAAACTACTGCCGGAGGAATTCAACCTCGTCAAACTCCATCCGAAAACGGGCTACGAGACGCTCAGATCGATAGAATTCCCCTGGCCGATAGCCGACATGGTGTACCAGCATCACGAGCGGATGGACGGCTCCGGGTATCCATTAGGATTAAAGAGCGACGATATTCTGATCGAGGCGCGCATAATAGGCGTTGTGGACGTCGTTGAGGCGATGGCGTCGCACAGGCCATACAGACCGGCGCTCGGAATCGACGTAGCGCTCGACGAGATAAAAAAGAACAGGGGCAACCTCTACGACAATGATGTAGTGGACGCATGCATCGAAGTCTTCCGCGACGGATTCGAGTTCTGAATCGATTGAATAACAAGGAGAAACTCATGAGGTATCTCGTTTTTTTTCTTTTCATTACTGCGGCTTTCGCGCAGACCAACCTGCTCAGCAACCCGGATTTCGATACCGGTTTCGATGGATGGATGCCTATTACGCACCCCGATTCCGTGCCGTCGGGTTATGTTCAGGAATGGTGTGCGGGTTGCGGCGTCGGCTCCAGCGGCGGACTTCATATCGCGCTCCCCGGCGACCCCGGCACTTTCCTCGGATTCCTCGCTGTTATCGATACGGCGATTCCCGGCGAGAAATATCGTTTCGCGGCGGATATCAAGTATAACGCCGCGATTCTTCCCACGCTGACAGCGGTCTTCATCGATGAGTTCTACGAAACCATCTCCCTCGCCGACGAGTTCCCGCTGTTCGGTTCTTCCGATTGGAGGTATATCGAGGGTTATGGCGTTGCGCCGGAGAGCACGGCGCATATCGTTTTCGTGTTCGGTTCGGGCGGGCAATGTGAGGCATGGGTCGATAATTGCTACCTCGGAATCGCCGATACCGCGCGTCGTGAAATTGGTGTTAGTTTCACCGATGAAATCGGCACGATTCGCAACCTGTCCGGTGTCAATCGCGGCCCGATTAATCCCGATTCACCCTTCAATTTCACGACGGGATTTGCGAACCTGCAGATTCCCATCGTCCGCACACATGATTGGTATGGCCCCGGCGACAGGCATGTCATTTTCCCGGACTGGCTCGCCGACCCGGACGACTCGTCGAACTATAATTTTGCTTCGACGGATACTTTTATCACGGCCATCATCGACGCCGGTGCGGAGGTCTTTTTTCGTCTCGGGGAGAGCTGGGAGGCCGACCCGGTTTTCAACGTCCCGCCGCCGGATAACGCTGTTTGGGCGAAGGTCTGCAAGAATATCGTCCGGCACTACAACGATGGTTGGGCGAATGGCTTTCATTACGATATTCAATACTGGGAAATCTGGAACGAACCTGATATCGACTGGTTCTGGGACGCGCCTTATGAGGAATATTACGAGATGTATATAGCTGTCGCGGAGACATTGAAAGCTTACGATCCGACCTTGCTAATCGGCGGACCGGCAATGGCATCGCCGACAAACAATTCATTCGTAAATGGGATGCTCAGCGCGCTGGATTCCGCGGACGCGCCGCTGGACTTCTTTTCATGGCACACATATACCGACGGTAGTGCGTATAATTTCATCCTATTAAATCAACGACTACGCAACCGGCTCGACGCCCACGGTTTCACGGAGACGGAGTTAATTCTCAACGAATGGAACCTTGCCGCCGCGATTAGACTCGAACCGGAAATTTGTAATTCGCCATACAATGCGGCAGTATCAGCGGGTGTCCTTATGCTAATGCAACGCGAGGACATCTCGCAGATAATGCGCTACCGCATCGATAGCGGTGTTTTTGGCTTATGGGGCGAATTCGGCGAGTTGACCTATTCGGGTTATGCTTATCGTTTCATGAAGGAACTCTACGATCGCCCGGTTATGCTCGATGTTGCCAATTCCGAATCGACATGTTGTGCGATACTCGCAGGCAAGGCCATCGATGGCAACTCAATGGCCGTTCTTTTGTCCGATTGGAGTTCGAACCGACACGGTTACGAGTTGACGATAACCGACATTCCCGCGGTCGGCAATTATAGCTGGTGGATCTATTCGCTCGATGAGTCTCTTCATTGCGAGCCATTTGATTCGGGCGTCGCGGATGGGGAGACGTTGATAGTCGCGCAGGATATGCATTCACCGGCATTGCATCTGATAGCCCTCGACGGCATTGCGACTGGAATCGCGGAATACGAGCAACTCCCACGCGAAATGGTTATTTCCGCCTACCCGAACCCGTTCAATTCCGCGGTAACCATCACCCTCGACGGCACGGGCGTATGCGATACGCCCCTACGCATCGAGATTTACGATGTGAATGGGCGACGATTGAAGCCGGTCACTGAGCTTGTCGAAGTGCCCGGCGGAGGCAACGAGAATCCCCCTTCGACCCTTCGACAAGCTCAG
This sequence comes from uncultured bacterium, assembly GCA_964606695.1. Classification (GTDB taxonomy): domain Bacteria; phylum UBP14; class UBA6098; order UBA6098; family UBA6098; genus CAZSHG01. Next base: position 82,973 of record CAZSHG010000012.1, on the reverse strand, counting down.
GGCACCGCAGGCTCAGGGGGCGTGGTCATCTGGCGGCCCGACGAAACCCTCGGTTCCGGCATCTACCTCGTCCGCGCGGCCGCCGGAGGTTGCGAACGGGTGGGGAAATTGGTATATTTGAAATGATTTATCAAAAATACTATCATTTCGAGGTGGATTTCACGCGAAAAAATATCCTCTATAGTCCGTCTCGGTCGGGTTTAGGGTAACCGATAAATCGCTTTAGATATTAAGGCTGGCGCGACTCACGCTTGCGACATTAATGTGAGGACTAACAACTCGCACGTAGCGTGAGGCGTGCCAGCCGGATGCGTTGTGCGATGCCGATACCGCCCCACAGTGCTGAACGTCGCGGAATAAAAATTAAGGAGACAGGGAATGATTGCAAGCGGGAGATTTCTCGGTAAGCTCGAAATGACAGGGAAAGCGGATTTTGAAATAAAATAGTCATTCTGGCAGTGAAAATGCTTAGTTTGAACTAAGAAACGGAGAGAAATGAAATATTATAAAACAATGATAATCCTGACGAGTCTGATTGCTGTGATGGCTTTGAACGCCCAGCCGACCGAGCCGCTGAACAAATTCCTCGACCGAATCTACGAGGCCGACTCACTGCCCGACGCCGAAAACTGGACAGCAATCGTTGACGAGGTTTTCACCATTTATGAAGACGAATCTTTTACGGATTTCAAAACCCGTTCGACTCGCACACTCCGATACACATTTCAGGGCGACAGCGTGGTGCAGGAGGTGCTTTCCGAAAAGGTGGAAGGGGAGGAAATAGACGGGGACAAGGACGATGACGAGGACGAGGAGGAACATTCTGAGGAGATGTCCTTCGGCGACGATAATATGCCCTTCAACCGCGGATCCGCTGGCGATTACGAGTATTCCGACGGGGGGATGACGACAATCGGCGGCGAGAGTATGCGTGTGGTGAATTTCGAGGCCAGGGAGCGCGACGAAGAACATTTCGACGGCGCGGGATGGTTCGAGCCTGAGACCGCGCGGATACGCCGCTTACGCATAAGTTACGCCGACAACCCTCGCGCGGTGAAGTTCTTCGTCGCCACGCTGGGATTCGACTATATCGACGGCTACAGGGTCATGGATTTGTTCGAGATGGACATCAAGGGGCGCTACCTGCTCTTCATCAAGTTCAACGTCTCCTTACGCCAGAAATACCGGGAAATAGAATTATTGCAATAACCGATATCATAAAGACCACGGTTTGCCTTGTATTTGCAGGATTTGAAAGTTAGTGGATGTTTTCTGGAAGGCCGGGATTAGGAAATATACGGCGGTTTTTCCGAATCGAGTGGGGCGTTGTTATATGTATCGCCAATTATCGCAAACGAGGAGATCCCACCGTATAAAACTAATCGGCAACCTCAAGATTCCCGCCGGACGTAACATCGACAGTAATCTCAGCGCCGGAAGTAGTAGCGATTTCGATGCTCTTACACTTCGCCAATCCGTCTATCAGCGGGTAAGAACCGGTTACGCTCGGAATCATAACATCGTCGGACAAAGTCGGAACACTCATTTTGTCCCAGTTGCAGGGATCGAACCAATCGTTGCTGTAACCCAGCCAGGTCCATAACCCGGGCGTTCCGCCGTAACCCGATGCTCCATCGGTAAATTCCGAGAAAAAGTCCGTCGAAGTGCCGCTTTCTGTAGAGGCGTTGTAATATGCGCCGCCGCCGGGGTCCACGGTTGTAAAACTATACGAATTATTAGCCGTCCCCATTAACATCGGCGTGCAGGAACCGCATAGCCCTTCTTTGGTAGCGAATCCCCCGGAAGCCATCCAGGTTACGTCGCCAAAATATGAAGACCATTGCATCACGCCGCTTACGTTGAACTGCGAAAGCACTATTGCGTAAGATCCGGTGATAGTCGATTGATTATAACTTCCCGTTTTGCTCATTGTCGGATAGAGCGAGCTTCTGCTGATTCCCGCCACATATATATCGTCATCGCTGTTCAATCCTAAACCCATGAAATCGGTGCCGTCACTGGTTCCATCGCCACCGCAATATGTAGCCCATTTTCTGACGCCGCCATTTGTAAACTGTATTATTACACCGTCACAAACGGACGTGCTACCGGTTGACAGTGTTGATTTGTAATAAGCGCCCCCGCCGGGATTATATGTGGGGAAATCGGTCGTATTTACCCTTCCCACAAAAAAGACATCACCGTTCGATGCTACTTTTAAATCCCTTATATCCTGCCATAAAACGCTGTTCGCCGAAGCCGAACCGCCGTAAAGAGTGCACCAGTTCAAAGCACCGGAACTAAGGAATTTATAGATAGAGATCTTTCTGCCGCTGGCACCCGTCCCGTCGATATAAGCACCTCCGCCGGGATTCACGGTAGTATAATTACCATTGGCATCGCTGGCGGCAAAAATGTTGTTGCTGGCATCGATGTCGATAGTCGAGTTCACGTTTCCACAATAGCTCCCCGAAGTGCCCTGGCTGATGTATGTGCTCCATTCCAGACCCAGAGAGGTTGAAAAACGGTGCAATGTGGGAACACGGCTTTCTACCGGCGCGGATATGTAATAATGAGAACCCCCCGGATCGGCGACGGGCATAGAAGTCCATGACGGAGGAGTATAAGCTTGTCCGATAATCACCAGTTTGTTGCTATTATCGATAGCCAGACCCTCCAGGTCTAATCCCGAACTCGAAGCGCCGGAAGTGCAGAACATCGTTGCCCATTGGCGAACTCCGGCCGAGGAGAATTTTAAAATAAAATTCCGGTTGTTTCCCTGAGCGGTCTCATAGTATGCGCCACCCCCCGGATCATAAAGCGGGAAGGAAGGAGCTGGGGAAGCATAGGGATAATGAACACGACCAACGACATAAATACTATTACTTTGGTCTATTACAAGTCCTTGATTGGTGAAATTGGTGTTAGCCGTTTGACTGCTGGCATAATATGTTGCCCAGACTATTTGCCGTGAAGTATTGAACTTCATTATAATTAATTGCAATCCGGTCGATCCCCCCGCGCTTTGGTAATATGCTCCGCCTCCGGGATCTATTGTGGGGAAAGTCGTTCTGTTATAGGTGTCGAACACCATGAACATGTTTCCGTTTGAATCCCAACACGGACGGGTATAAGTGAACGCGGCGTTAGTGGATGCATCATGGAAGTAAGTGGACCAGGTCAATGAAGGATCGATGATAAGGGGTTTCGTGTTGTCATAATCACCTAAACGAAATTGTATCGTATCATTTGAAAGAATATACTCCGACTGTATTTCATCTTCCTCCTGAAAACAGATGGGACTTTGCTCTGTTATAATCCCCGGTAAAGCGTGAACAATGATATCACCTTTTTTACTAATTTCTATCGAATCGGATCCGATATATGTAATTCTAATTTTATCGGGATTCGCGCCGGGAGAGACCTCAAAATCGTATTTCAGTTTTCCATCGTGAATACGAAAGACCAGGTCGATTCCGGGATATACGTTTTTATATCTTATTCGCTCATATAGCATTACATCCCTGACGCCTTCGGGATAATTTGGATGATAATAATGACGTTTTTCCTGATTTTCTATCTCCCCCTCGGTTTCGCTTAAATCCGCCCCCGGAAAACAAAGATCGACGCGGTATAGTCGAGTCTTTTGATCTATTAAATCTCCCTTATAAGTCCCATTATCCATATTTTTAAGGATGCTTTCCCACTCTTCATCGGAATAAGGATTCTCCGTTTTCCCCGACATAATTTCATCAAATTTCGAAGCCTCTATTTGCCTGTAATAGAATACTACTCCGTTCTTTGTAAAGAATAAGTTAATTTCCGGGAAACTCGCCACAAATTGAACATCCGGTCTTTGTTGTCCGTTTTCGTCATATATCTGGCCCAGGTTTTTTTCAAATCCCCTGCATCCAGATTCATTTGCACTTGCATCATAATTTGTTGCATATGCAACAAAAATGAAAAACAGTGGCAATAACCATGAACAATACTTACGAGAGAAGATATTCATCTTAATATCCTTTTACCATGCACTTTTCACACAATTTAGTTATCATGTTCTGTATCATCTTATGTAGGCTTTATTCCAGTCTCATCTTAATCTCGTTAAGTTCTTTTTCCAGATGTTCAATTTTCTCCATCATATTCTGCTGTTTTATCTGCTGGTCTTCTATCGTCTGTTGTTGGTCTTTTATCGCCTCTATCAATAAGGCAACCATCACAGAATACTGTAGCGATTTATAGCCTTCCTGATCCGTGTCAACCACCTCAGGTAGCACTTTTTCCACTTCTTGCGCTATCAATCCAATCTGTGTCCCTCTTTCCATGCCCTCTTTATTCCACTCATACGTAATTCCTTGCATAGTCAGGACTTTGCCAAGAGCATCATCGATTGGTTGAACATTTTTCTTAAAACGGGCATCCGAGGTTTCGCTGATGCCGTCGGATTTAAATCTTCCAACAACGTGTAGCTTGTATGATGGGCTCGATGTGCCGATACCCACATCGTTCGAGCTATTTACAACTATACCCGTTCCGGAAGACGACGCGCCGATTTCGACGGAATTTGAAAGGTTATTCGTTACCTGTCTTCCAATAGCCATAGCACCGGATGCGCTAACCGTATTATCACTTCCGAATGTGTAGCCATTGCTTGCAGTCGAATGGCTCTGATTGCCTATCACATGAGAGCCGCTACCACTTGAGTAATCAATATCCGAATTAATTCCGAGGACAATGCTATAACCTTGATTTGTAGAAACCCCATAACCGAGTGCCATAGCGAAACTGCTGGTGCTCAACACGTCGGCATTGTAACCTATTCCAAACTTCGAGTTCCAGGCATCGCTTCCGCCGCTCGATATGTTATTTCCAGATCCAATGGCTACATAATAACCGCCCGAGGAAGCCGCTATCGTATTCGAGCCGCCAATCGAAGCTTCGGTGCCGATAACATGGAGCGGATAGGACGGACTCGACGTTCCGATACCGACATTGCCTCCGTCGGTGACATATACAGCGGAACTCTGAAGCGCGCTTGTTCCGTTCCATCTCGCGAGGTAGTTGTCCGTTCCGCTACCCGAAATCCCGCTACCGCTAAGCATATAGCGTCCATCGAGGTCTTCTGTAATATCGCCACCTACATCCTGGGTTAGAGTGAGAACGCCGGTGCTCGTATTAAAGCTAAGGCCGGTTACGTCCTCGTTTCCGATTACACAGTCTGCGTCATCCACATCGACAGTAACTGCGACACCGTCTCCATCGATACTGACACCAAAGGCCGACGAATTGAAGTTTATTCCATAGGCGCTCGCATCGACGGTAGATCCCAAACGCTCTATCCAGATGTCGTCGTTATCATTATTTGATGTAACATATCTTCCATCAAGGTCTTCGGTAATATCTCCACCGACATCCTGAGTTAGAGTAAGAACGCCAGTGCTCGTATTGAAGCTAAGTCCAGTAACATCTTCGTTGCCGATAACATGGTCGGCGTCATCAGCACTGGTAATAAAGCCGTAAATATTGTCCCAGTTTGTGTTTCCATCCGTGATAAAGCCGGAAGTCGTGTTATCGTAAAGTGAAAGATCGTCGTTCACCACGAAATCTACATCGTTCGTGCCATCCTGATATGTAACTGTAATCAAAGTTTGAGTTCCACCCGTAACATCCCAGGCGTAATCCTGAACCTGTTCTTGAGTAAGCGTGCCGTCACCGGGAGGAGCCGCCCAGCTACCGTCCGCACGAAGGTAATTCGTTGTGCCACCGCCACTGGCGGGTGTGAGGCCATCGTCGGTTGAATTGAATAAAGGTAATGTAACGTCGCTACCACCGGAAATACCCAATAAGCGCGTCGATACGGTGTATGAAAGGTCTTGAGCATCTGTATTATCCAGGTAACCGGATAAATCGACCGATCCGCCATCCTCTATTGTAAGGATGTTCCCGATTAGTGAAATCGTCTGGTCGTCCGAACCAATCGAAGTAGCATCGATTTTCTTCACCTGACCACCGTCGATTGTGAGGATTGAATCGGCGACGGCATCGTCGGGAAGACTGCTGAAGTAAACGTTGCCATCGACTCTGAGGACATCCTTAGCGTATAAGTCCTGCGTTACGACAACATCTCCGTCGGTTTCCACGATGAGAGATGCGTCGCCTATTTTTATTGGATTATCGGCATCGAAACGAACGGTATCGCCGTCGTCATAAATCCAGAAACTGTCCGCAGTAGAAGCGTCTATTCCCCAATAACGACCGCCGCGCATCATTATCCCGCCGTTGACATCGATTTCCGCCGAAGGATTCTCGTTATTTACACCGAGTTTGCCCGGATTAGCGGATTCATAGAAAACGGCGTTATACGGATTCGCCACATCAACGTTCAAACCGAATGCCAGAGATAACTCGCCTGAGACGTTGTTATTCTCGCCACCAAGTATGGACGCGTGTTTAGAGTTGATATTATTCAATTCGCCGCCCGCGATGAAAGAATAATCGTTGGTTAACGTGTCGGCATAACCCCCGGAAATACTCGAATATTGACCTGAAACGTAATTTGAATGTCCGCCGGGGATAGCCGAATAGCTTCCACTCGCTGTGTTCATGAATCCACCGCCGATAGCCGCGGTAAATCCAGTGGTATTATCCGCGCCACCGGCAATCGCGGATGAATTGCCGCTGGCCGTATTTGACTGGCCGCCGCCGACGATTGCGCAATTGCCGGTCGCCGAGTTAGATATACCGCCGCCGACGGTTGTGTATGATTCTCCGGCAGTATTGTTGCTACCGCCGCCTATTGTCGCGTAGCCGTAGTTTTCGCCGCTCACGCCGGTTACACTGGTGCCGTAGCCGAAGTTAATATGGGTATTGGCATTCACACCATACAGGGTAGCGCCATTCGATGTTATACCGCCGGCTTTCGCTTCGATATAATCTGCAGGGGATGACCGTTCAGTCCAATCGCCATCAGCACCGCTCAGACTCGCGGCATCGATTTTCTTCACCTGACCACCGTCGATTGTGAGGATTGAATCGGCGACGGCATCGTCGGGGACGGTATTGAGATAGAACTCGTTGGCGATACGAGCATCGCCATCAACATCGAGTTTATACCCCGGCGTTATCGTTCCGATACCGACGAGTCCCCTATCCGCAATAAGGACATTGCCGTCGGTGCCGCCGGATGTGCCTCCCTGAAGAATTAAATCGCCGCCTATTCCACCTCCGGATGATCTTCCAGCATAAATGAAGAGGTCTGAACCATCTCCAGCCGTTCCCTCGACATAAATTTCTCGTGTCGCGCCGTCGCTGAACATCTGGTTGCCGGTTATTTCGAGTTTTTCAGCCGGCGTCGATGTTCCAATACCGACGTTGCTGTTGAGCATTGCTATATCGGCGACATCCGTTCTACCATCGACTGTGATCCTGTCCAGAAGGCTCGTTGCTGAGGCGTCCAACGTCCTCACTTTATACGAACTTCCCGATACATCCGTGTTCAATGAGATATTGCCGATAGTCTCAAAGGTCGCCGTGCCCGCTCCACTGCCCATAGTGATTCGAGGACTGGCCGTGTTGCCGTCGAGCAAATTCAACTGCAGGCAATAGGAATGCGAAGCGTCGGTCCTGACCAGCATGTAAGGGTTCGTGCCCCAAAGCGGTAGTGCGGAAGGCGCGAGTCTCGTGTTGCCCATGACATGCAGTTCGTCAGTCGGGCTTGTAGTCCCGATGCCCACGCTGTCCGTCGTGTTGTATGCGTAAACGTGATTGCCCGACCGGGTCCAGTCGCCGTCGCCGCCGGCACCGGAAGTCAAATCGTATTCCGTGCCGCCGTCGTCCTTGAAATAAATCTTGTTATCGTCCCTGACATATAATCTGCCGAAATCGGAAGCCGGATCGGTCGGAGAGTCGGGAAGCTCAGGAAACTCGACGAAGCCATCGACCAGAGTCAATTGAGTGTAAGTAGGCGCGTCTGTCGAATAATAGACGGTCCCGTTCCATCTTCTATCAGCTACAAAGCTATCGAAAAGAGTCGCCGGATTTCCGCAATGCGTTCGAACGGAAAGCGTTCCGTCCGTGTATGTATATGGCGCGCCGTTCGTATATTCGATGGGACTAAAAACCGCGGTGGTAACGATCACATAGATTCCGTATGTCGAACTTACCGGGATGTTAATCCCCCCAATATCGATATGCGTCGGATTTCCCACACCGGCGCTGGCGGCATCGTATTCGCCCTCAAAAACCCAGCCGGATGAACTGGTCTCATGTCCAACGCATGTATTCGAGCGATAATATATTGCAATCGTAACGCTGTCTCCAACCGGTCTGTCGATGTTGCAATCGAATCCCGAAACATGCACTTCTTCCGATGACGTGATTATATCGAACATGTTGCCATACTGGCCGTTGCCGCCGGAAAATAACGTAGTTACCGTGTATGTCGGCGCGCTTGATTCCTCAACCATAACCCGGACTTCGCCGTCGTTTACCTGAATATCGCCGTCGTCCTCGACGAAAATTCTGTCGAACACAGTGGTAGCATTGTTATTATAAAGCCTGTTATTGGGATCGTCGTCCGTCCATTGTCCGGGATCTCCAAATACGCTATCCGGAATTCCATCGATGCTGTCCCAGTGGATATAACCCGCCCAGTGCGCGGAATCCGCCCAGACAGTGTGTCCGACCCAACCGATAGAATCGATGTAACCTATCGAGTCGATATAATCGATGAAATCGACGAAGCTGATACTGTCGATATACGAGATAGAATCGATATAGGAAATAAATTCGATATACGCGATACTATCTATAAAAATAACCGAATCGATTAGCGAGATACTGTCGATATAATCCACGCTGTCGATGAACGTGATATAAGACACTCCCTCGACGCTGTCCGCCCAGATCGCTCGAAAGGCATAGGGCACAGTGGAGAAAGGTTGCCGGGGCGTCAGAATTTCGCCACCGATCTCGAGTTGGATCCAGTATTGCCCGTCGAAAGGCATATCCAGCGAAGTCATCCGACCGAGAACAACGTCGAACAAACCATGATTCACCGGCACCGCGGAATGCGATTCGTTCCACAATAATGTCCCGCCCGTTTCCGAATCGTAAATGCGAAAGACGATATCCACGGGAGTATCTATCGCCACGCCGTCCGGGCTGGTTAGTTTGCCCTGATAATTTATCTCGGTGGGAATCGCCGCAAAGCAAGCGCTTACAACGACTAAAACAAAAAACAGGCTACGCATATTACCCCTTTCAAATTTATTAAATAGCTTATAAATATATAGATTACCGACGTAATATCAAATATAAAACCCGTTTGCATTCATTTATTTTTTATTTCTCAATCCTTTTTTATCCTTTCCGACTACGGCGATTTTACTTTTTAGACTTGATTTTTTAGCTTCAACGATTTACTTGATATTCTCTTCGGGACGAAAGTGTGCCGAAGAACTACGAAAGCGATTTCGAGAAAATGAGAATATTCGTTACAGGCGGCGCGGGATACATCGGTAGTCATTGCGTGGCGATGCTCGTCGAACGAGGGCACGAGATAGCCGTTTTCGACGATCTGTCAACCGGACATCGCGAGATGGTTCCCCCGAAAGCGGAATTCATGCACGGCGACCTGACGGTCCCCGACCAGATACTATCCGCCATAAAAGTCGTCCACCCGGATATGATCATGCACTTCGCCGCAAAATGCGTCATACCCGAATCCATCGCAAAACCAATATACTATTGGGAACAGAACGTCGGCGGAACGATTAACCTGCTTCGCGCTATGAAAAGCACGGAAGTGAAAAAAATTATCTTCTCATCGACAGTCGCGGTTTACGGCAATCCCGCGGAAATTCCAATCACCGAGAACACCCCCGTCGCGCCCATATCCCCCTACGGCACAACCAAAGCCTCAGCCGAAAACGCCATAATAGACTCCGCAATAACCGGAGAAGTAGATTACATGATAATGCGCTATTTCAACGTCGCGGGAGCCGGCTACGGCATAGGTTGCATGGCGGAAAACGAGACGCGCCTTATTCCCCTCGCACTCAAAGCCGCCGTGGGCGAAATACCCGCACTCGAAATCTACGGCGACGACTACAACACACGCGACGGCACGTGCGTCAGGGATTTCATTCACGTCCTCGATATCGCGCGAGGCCATATCGACGCGATGGACTACATCCAGGCCGGCGCGAAAAACGAGATTATCAACCTCGGAACGAACGAGGGATATACCGTCCGCGAAATCGCCGACACCGCGAGAGAAATATCGGGCAAAGCGTTACCAATCGAAATAGTCGGCAGGAGGGAGGGCGACACCGCCACCGTTATCGCATCGAATAGTAAGGCGAGGGAAATTATCGGGTGGACGCCGAAATATTCTCTGCGCGAAATTATCGAATCCGCATGGAAATGGGAAAAAAATAGAAGATAATTTTTTTGAAAACGGTAATGCCGGAAATTTTTTTCCCTCCCGGAGAGCGATTTTAGCCGATTTTTCCCAAAAAAAGTAATTTTTTCTGGAAAAACAACTTTTTTTCCCTTGACATCACCGGAATAAATCCGTTTCTTTATGTGAAGTAGGAGAAATCCGATCTTTAAAAAGGTTAATATTAACTTGGGGTTGCAACCCCAAAATCCTTAAGGAGGACGTTATGAGAAAAATGTTACTAATCATCGCGATTATGGCGCTTGCAACAGGCGCTTTCGCGGCGTGGACAAGCACAGAGGAAATGCGCGACACCACTCTCACCGACGATCTCGTTGGTGGGATTGGTGCTACCGACGCTACCATCTATGCTAAATTCAAGATTCTCGGACCGGAATTCACGATTAACAGCGGCGCTACCGAAGATATGTGGGCCGTTGAGGGATTCCTGCCGGGAGACTACGGCTGGGCTTCTGCTCCGTTCGCTATCGAAAATACGGGCGGTGTTACGCTCAACCTCGGCCTGCTCGCTACCGATATGCCGGGCGGAACCGTAACTCACGTGGATGCGGCTTATACCAGCGGCTGGGCTGGAACTGTCAACACCTACAAGATCTTCTCAGTTATCTATCAGTCCGGTGGAACTCCCCCCGCGATGGACGGAACCGACGCCACGGCGGTTAACTGCCTGAACTTCACCGGTGCAGATGAAGGCTGGTATGCCAACTCCGGTGCGGACTACATGGTTCCCGCCGCCAGTGCTTACTGGCACGACGACGTGGCCAACAATACCCTGAACCTATGGGCGGCTGACGTCGGCTCAGGAAGCAACGACGACAAGTGCGACCTCTACCTCGGCGCGCAGATTCCGTTCGAAGGTTGGACGGTATTTACCGATCAGCTCGCCACCATTTCGGTTTACGGCGATCTGACCACCGCAGATCACTAAAGTTAAACAAAACTGTTGCATACCCCAACCCTTCCCCGTCCACGGGGGAGGGTTTTTTAATGTTAATTAGTAGGGGCGGGTCTTGTCAAACCGTCTCAAAAACCGCAGGTTTTTTTCTCGTCGCATAGCTCCAGCTGTATTTTTCTCGTCGCATAGCTCCAGCTGTGCGACGGGAGTGGGTGCGAAGCTTTGCTTCGATTGCGCGACGAGGAGCGAAGCTCCAATTACAATCCCGTTGCGCAGTGCAACTACGCAACGAGAGGTGAAGCTTTTAAACACCGGCGTTACACAGCCTTACAGGTGCAAGCACTGGAGGTGTGAAACGAGCAGATTAGTCGTTAGTCGTTGGAGGTTATATTAGGGCGTTGAGGAGGCCGCTTTTTTTTAATCCCGCTGGAGAACCATTATCCCCCAGTCGCGGTCGGCGATGTAGATTATATTGTCGTCAGGCGAGGCCGCGTAGCTATACATCCCATCGATTTCCTGCACGACTACCGGGTTTGACGGCGACGAAACGTCGTAAATCTTCGTGCCCCCGGAACCGTAGGCGACATAGCAGAAATCGCCCTGCACGCGAATCTTCTGCGCGGCACCCACCTGCGGATTATCGCGCCCGACGATTACCGGTTCAGCCGGATTTGATACATCTACCACGGTGAATCCGCCGATGCCGTCCGCGATGTAACAGTAATCGCCGCTGATATCGCATTTCTCCGACTCGCCGGGAGTATCGATCCATCCGATTACCTCACCGGGGTCGTCGAGATGTGATATATATAAACCTCGCTGGCCGGCAACGGTAAACATATAGTCGCCGTCCAATGCAACGCCGTAAGTATAGCCCGCTGGCAGGAGGTTGCCGCGCGTAGAAACCGATTGATAGACCGTATCGCTCAGATCGAACAGGAACGCGCCGTTGTCGTAATCCGCGATGGCCATAAATAGCGTGTCGCGATACCAGATACCGTCCACGTCCTGGTTCTTGCGCCCCCATATACCGGACCAGTCGGACCAAACGGGAGCTGTGGGAATATCGGCATCGTAAAATAACACCGGGTGTGTGCCGCGATAATCGGAAACCACGACCAGCTTTCGTATAGAATCCGCCCATATCGCGCGGTTGACGTCCTGGCCGGCTGGCTCGTCCCAGAAAAGCGGCTCCGGATGCAATGGATCGCTACGGTCGCATGTCAGGAAGCCGGAACTGCCGTCGCCGACGTAAAGGGCGTCGAAAAAGGGCAACACGTCGCGCGGCTCGGAACGTGTGTGCACCGTATCGACAAGGCGATACGGATATTGCGCGACCTCGAAACAGAGCGTGTCCGACCACCTGCCGAACTCGGTCTCTTCAGCGTAGCGCGTGCCTACAGTCCAACAGTAATCGCCGTTAAAGAAGGGCACATTTGCCTTCGCGGAACTGGTGAAAATCACGTGATCGAAGACCACGGCGGAGGGATCACCCTCCTCCCATACAAGGACGCGGTAGCCGTTGGCCTGCGGGAAACTTAGCCAATCGAAATAGACGCGTGTATCGTTGAGAACCTCGCCGCCGTCGGGCGCAAGGGGCAGGACAATCAGCGATAGGTGAAAGGTCAGCGTATCCGACCAGAACTTGTCCTCGCCGTCCTCGACCACGCAAACCGCCCATTCGTAGGTGCCGTCGGCGAGTTCATAATCGACGCCGAAGCTTGAGCCTCGTGTAAAATCATCTATCAATGGATCGGGTTCTCCCGCTCGCCATATCTTTATTCGATAATAATTCTGACCGGGAAAGCTCGCCCAGTCCAGGTTGCTGGTGAGTTCCGTCAGCACCTGGTCGTTCTCCGGCCACTGGAGTTGCACTTTCAGCGATTCCTCCGGCGGCAATGTCCTTTTAGAACAACCGGATAGCAGTAGTATCATCGCAAAAATTATTATTGATATAGCTCTATATGCTTTCATCATAACTCCTTAACGGAAGGAATAATCGGCTCTAATTGCAACCGTCGAACGTGTGTAGTCTTTCAGCGCGCTTATATTGTAATATGGCGAATCGGCGTCGCGAATCGTGAATTCGTAATCGAGTCTGAAACTAACCTTGCGCGACATATCCCATCGCACGAAAGGCGCTATGTCTGCACGTCTGTCGCGCCTGCCGACATGGATGTAGTCGGTGTGAAAGTCCTTCTCGCTGGTATAAAATCTCTGCGAAAGGTCGAAAGTCGCGCCCACCAAAAAATCTTCATCGAATACTTTGACATCGCGGGAAATGTAGCTTTCGATTCGGTCTTCGTTATATGAGATGTCCGTATCGTCGGAATTTGCGGCGCATTCGCCTTGAATATCATATGCTCGGGCGTCGTATATTCGATAGGCATACGCCAGCTTGATATAAACCGGCCCGTTCCAACGCCATGCGGCTCCAACCCGGTATTCCGCGCCGTCGTATTCGGGGAAATTATCATTATATTGCGAATAACCATATTTGAAATCCAAAGCAATGGAATGGCTCTCCAAAACATCGCGCTCGATCTCCATTCCACCACGATAGGCGTCGTAAACCGCCCATATCGGTTCCGCATTCTCAAAATCTACATCGTTGTAAAGACTGGTTGCATAACCAAAAACAAATTCGCCGAATGCCTTGCCACGCCATCCTCTCCGCCGAATCTCGAATGAGGGATACGCGTAATGATACGAATTGTCATAATTATTCAGATAGCCGGTGTAGCGATAATACAAGCCCATTTCAGCTCGCGCACGCCCAATACGAAAGCGATAGTCGAATTCGCCGCCAAGTCGCGCGCATACATCATCGTAGGATGTCATATTCATATAATATGGGTCGCCGTCCTCAAATTCTTCCTTCTGCTCGGATGTAAGTATCCCCAGGTTGGAATCGTAGCCGGTCTCTACGAAGATATCGGCGGTAATCCCGCTCCAGGCGGCATATTTAATGCCTGCCAGCGCGATAAGCGCGAGTCCGATTATGGTAGCTTTTCGAATCAATTATCAGGAAGCTCTTCGAGGAATTTTTTCACGCCTTCGGCAATCCCGTCGGCGATTTTATCACGGAAGGAATCCTGTTTCAGCAGAAGCGCTTCGTCCGGGTTCGACAGGAACGCAGTCTCGACGAGAATGCCCGGCATATAAGAGCCTTTCAGGACATAGAACCCCGCGCCCTGAGATCCTCGCGCGGGCAGGCCGGTCTTTTCGGCAACCGCTTCCTCCACCAGAACCGACAATCGGGACGCCTCGCGCAAATACTCATTCTGTATGACGTCGGCCATGATGAATTCCAGCTCGTCGAATTCGTTGGTGGTATCCGGCTCTTCCAGGAATATCGAGGCGTTTTCCAGCGCCGCTGTAGCACGGGCGTGGTCAGAACTTGCGGGCGCAAGGAAAAATACCTGCGTCCCCCGCGCGGATTTCTTACGCGCGGCATTGCAGTGAATCGATAGAAACAGGTCGGCGTTCTTCTGGTTGGCGATTTCTGTGCGTTCGCGCAGTGGGATAAAAGTGTCATCCTCGCGAGTCAAAGCAACGTCGAACATTGTGTCGGCTTCCAGTTTCGCATACAGCTTTTTCGAGATATCCAGCACAATGTCCTTTTCGCGGGTGGCGTCGGATGCGCTTGCACCGGGGTCTTTGCCGCCGTGGCCGGGATCGATAACTACGAGCCATCTGGTCTTTTTGGGTGTCTCGACCGTATCTGCCGAAGATTCCCCGGCAACTGTATCCGTGGCGACTTCGGGTTGTTCTATAGGTTTCTCCACCGAACTCGTATCCACCGGTTTGAATATCGGGTCGCCGTTGAACGTGGCGATATCGCCCTCGATATGCGCTCCCAGTCTGAATCTCGCCGCCAGCACGCGCAAAAATGCCTCCAGCGGAATGAACATTGCATCGCCGGTGATGATTGTCGGTGCGCCCAGGTCGTAAGTCGCCTCGGAAACCACCAGAAATCGGTTATCCGGTGAAAATACGAAGGACTCCCCAGCGATAGCCAGCGATTCTTTGCGTTTCACCGAACTATAAAAACGCCTGTCCGCGATATTCTCCAGCTCGTCAGTGCTAACATACCGACCGGTCGGTTTGTCGATGTATTCAAGCTCGAACTGCGAATTGCCAGTATCGACCGAAATCGTCCCGGCAACCGTAAAAACGGCAACGAACAACAGAATCGCGAGGCCTATTTCCCATGCAATCTTCATAGTTATTAATTTAATTATAGCGCGGCTCGATGTCAACGCAATTCGAGGGATTTAGGATTGATGATTTGAGATTTACAATCTAAGACGGTGGCTGGTTATTTGAATATTTTATCCCGACATAAAACCGACAATGATCTGCAATAATAGGAACACGAACAAAACTGAGGAACTCGCAAGTAAGCTCATTCGCGGTCGAATGTTCAGTCGTGAAAGGAAAATCGTCTGGATAATCAACAGCGCGCAAACAAGCAAAGCATAGGGCAAAGCAACGAACAAGAATCCCATCATCGCCCAGTTTTCGGAATACATCCTGTCATGCCAGGTTAAATAGACAAGATATGCAGAACCAATCGATCCCAACCACCAGAAGGCATTCAAAACCCACAACCATGAGGTCTTCCTGTCACGCAGTCCGAGCCATAAAAAAGCTATCGAACTGCCGATAATAACTATCGAAATTGGATATAACACTATACTCCGATCACAGAATATTATTTATTCAAATCGTTCATTCCTTTTTATCGACGCGACCCAGGCACAACTGTTCGATAGAGCTTTCGCCGCATCCTTTTCATTATCGGGAACGTTATAGTAATGAGTGTGGAGCGAACATCAATTAATATGATCGAGTAGAACTCCCTGTTTTTTAAATATTTAATTCATGGCTTACCATGCACCGCCGCCGCCACCGCCGAAACCTCCGCCGGAGAATCCGCCGCCGCCGAAACTACTGCTTCCGCCGCCCGCGCCGGAACTTCGCGGCCTCGAAGACATCGCCGTCCCGACGGTATTCACCGCGTTGCCCAGATTATGCACAAAGGCATAGGAAACATAATGCGCTCCCGGTTCGCCGACATACCAGTTCGGGGCTTCCCTGAAAATATCCTGGAATTTCTCGGCCCACTCGTCGGCGCAACCGAGTGCCATAGCAAATGGCAATAACCGCTCGAAAACGGTCGGATCCTCGCGCACCATTTTCTTTATTCTATCCTGCTCGACGCGGCGGACAAACTCCTCAAATCCCGCGACATGAACCGCTTTCATCACACCGTCGCGAGTTTTACGCGGCATGAAACGCGACATAATCATCATAATCACACCGAGGATTACCAATACCGGAATCAGGAACAAATTGATTATGAATCCCAGAACGAAACCCAGAATTATCATGAAGATCCCCCAACCGAGATACTTACCGCGAATCCGTTCCGGGTTGGACGGGAAGAATTTGTCATCGACCAGCGAAGTATAAATCGATTCCTTGATTCCGGGCAGTTCCGTGTAGAACTTCTCCTTCAGGCTTGAGGTCGTAATAATCTCCTTCCCGTTACAATCGGGGCATTTCGCGATTACTTTGCCCAGATCCTCGGCTTCGATAGTCCCCTTATTGAAAAGCCCGTCGAACATGAGTCTCTCGTGCTTTTTGAGGTTCTCGTCGGCTTCCCGAAGCTTAACCAATGCGTAATCCTTGGTCGATAGGAACACCAGCTTCTTCTTGTCGATCTCGACTATTTTCAAATAGCCGCGCACGGCAAGATCGACGATAGTCGATGTCATGTCGCGCATATCCACACGCTCATCGACGAGTGTCCCGGCCTCGGCGGGAGAAAAGCCGTCCGGCGGTTCATAACGCGGCGCAATTGACAGATTGACCGGATCCCGGCCTTTAGAGAAATAAAGATACCCCAGCCAGATCAACCCAATCGGGAAGAGGAAAAGCGGCCAGATTGCAATTAGTATCCACCATAATTGTTTGGCGAACGAAGGCCCTTCGATATGACCCTTCGGCATGGCGAGTCCGAGAGTCAATCCCTCCCAGGCGTTCAACGATTGTGTCGTGTAAAATCTGACCGAAGAATCGGAGATTTTGTAATCGCAATTTGATTCTTCCGAACCGTAGGCACCCGAAAAACAATGAACCGTTAAATCGTCGCTGTTCATGCCCGATGGCAAATGCACCAGCGCGGAGGCGTATTCGATAGAACAATCCCACTCGGTGCCGGTAACGTTCCAATACAATTCGTCGTAATCGTCGAAATAGAGCATCCCGCGTTCGACGCGATACTTGATCATGTAAATCTGAGTTCCGGAAACAGTCCGATTCGGAGATCCTACCCTTATTTTAATGTAATCTCCCTCTTTCTTGACCTTCTTCTGCCGCGACTCGCCCTCGTCGTCAGTTACCTCGATATCCGTTATAATGACCTTGTTGGTCTTGATTCCCTTATGATATTTATAGGGAATGTTCCTGTAGATACCGTGACGCTGTTCGTAACCGAAATCGACTACGATATTTTCGATAACGTCATATGAGCCGTCGGTATATAGGAATATCTCCGTGTCGAATGCTTTGATATAATAGGAGAATGCGCCGGTCGCAAATATCGCAACCAGAAGCAAAATGAATACTGATTTCCTCATTTCCCCACCTTTCGATATGTTATCTGAAAGAATCTCGATGTAATTTTCATCAAACTATGTTTTAATGAAGTCGCACAGTGCATTTCCGAGGCGTTGCGAAGCTTTTCAGAGGGGTGGTAAGGCTTCACTGAATGCTCAAACGCCTGTAACCACTGCTCGGACGCCTGCTTATTATGCTCGATTGCATGTAATACATGCTCTCTTGCCCGTGATAATTGCCCAGACGCATCATACCGATGCTCAAACGCCCGTTATCCCGCCTCGTTTTTGCTTGCGTAGGCTTCATTTATTTCATTCTTCGTCACTGAAATCGACCTTTGGAGCTTCTCTCTGTAACGCATCCTCTATCTCGAAATATTCGCGCTTCTTGAAACCGAATATCATCGCAATGATATTGGTTGGAACACGTTCGATAGCGGTGTTTAGATCTCTCACGACGGCGTTGTAGTAACGTCTGGCCTGAGAAAGAACTTCCTCGATATTCGTGAGTTCGGTTTGCAGGTGCATGAAGTTTTCGTTCGCCTTGAGATTCGGGTAGGCCTCCGCCACCGCGAAAAGTTGACGAAGCGTCTGAGTCAGGAAATTCTCGGCTTGAGCCTGCTTGGCGACATCGCCCGTAATCTCGACCGCCTGCTGACGCGCCTTGATTACGTTTTCGAGGGTTTCCTTTTCGTGTCCGGCGTAACCTCTGACAGTCTCCACAAGATTCGGTATGAGATCGTATCTACGTTTCAACTGGACGTCGATGTCCGCCCATCCGTTTTCCGCGCGGTTCTTGAGATCGATCAGCCTGTTGTATAATCCGATTCCTACGAACAGGAGAATCACAACGGCTACTGCAAATATGCCAAGACAAATAAATAATACCGGCATACATACTCCTTTCAAATATTACCAGATCGGGAATGAGTCCCGTTTGGCTATACAACCCAATGTTCTATTTATTCGATAGCTCCGGAAATTCCGGCTTTTCGAGTTTAAATATAAAAGGATATATCCAGAACACAATGCCAAAAGCAAAGATTATTCCGGTAAAAAATCGGACGTTGTTGTCGGTGCTCCAGATTTCGAACAGGTTGCCTGTGCCGTCGATTGCGAGGGGAAGCAGAGTCATCACGAAATAAGTGAATTTCATTTCTCTCGACGGCCGCAAAATTATCGCCATCCATCCGAAGAAGGTTAGTCCGACGAAGACGCCGATACATCGCGTGCAAAGCCCCATTTTATAACCGATTATATGATAGCATCGCCCCTCCGCCTGATGGCATAGCGGCCTTAGCGCGGAATAAAAAACTACCCCTACTTTCGAGTTCCATGCGAAAAGCAGGGGCGCAGTAATTGCCGCGAGCAGTATTATTGTCCAGATTATCGTCAGGATAATCGATGAATATCTCCCGACGGTGCGCAGAAGTTTCATTTGATCACGGCTATTTTGCGGAGAATCTCATCGTTGTCGGTCGCGACTCGCACGATGTAAACACCATTGGCGATGCGATTTCCCGAGTTAGCTTTTATATCCCATGAACACCTCTTGTTGGTGGTGAATTCGAGTGTTTGATCGTGCACAATGGAGCCGTCGGCGGAATAGACCGTGAATTGCGCCTGTTCGGCATCGAAAACAAGGACGACGAGGCTATCCGATACGGGGTTCGGGAACACCTGAATTGGATCATCGTCGCCGAGACGTTCGAGATAAATCGCCCTGCCCTGCATATCTACTGGAATTCCGGTAACTCCGTGGAATCCGGGAACTTGCAAATCCAGACTCTGTCCCGATTCGGCGTGGGCGTCGATAACGATGCCGAATGTGTCGGAGAAGAAGATTTTCGATTCGGTGCCGTAATCCAGTGTTGTCTGCACACCGGACAGCGGCTCGCCAGAGGAAGCGTCGATAAGCCGGCAGTAGAAACCATCGGACAAACCCGCCGCGACAGGCCCTTGAGGAATTCCCCAGCCGTAGTTGTTATCCGCGGAATCTGCGGAGTATATCGGGTCGTAGGCGCGATATCTATCTCCGCTGTGCTTGATCGCTATAGCTAAATTCCATCCCGACAGGTCGTCGTTCGCGCTCTTAACCGCCGCGCAAAGCCCCGCAATAAGCGGGCAGGCGAAACTGGTGCCCGAACCGTATGGGTTGACTGCAATAGTATCGTTTGGATCGACGAGAACCGCCCAGAGACCGGTAGCGGAAATATCTGGTTTGATTCGACCGTCCGCAGCAGGGCCGGGGCTGGAGAAGCTCGCTATTACTTTGTCCGGATCTACCGCCGCTACCGCAAGAACCGAATCGCCGTCGGCTGGGGCGATGATATGCGGCCAGTAATAATTTCCTCTCTCGTTACCCGCGGAATTAACCACACATATCCCCCTCGATGCCGCGATATCAGCCGCGATTGTCGTTATCGCCGTGTTGCCGTCCATATCGTCGAAGGTATATGGCGTGTCCGAATCGAAGACCGAATAACCGAGACTGCTGGATGTTATATCCGCACCCAGCGAATCCAGCCACTCGATTCCCGCGACCCAGTTGTCCTCTTCGGTAACATATTCTGCTGATACATCTTCAGTTTTTGCGAGTGCAACGGAGGCGCGATAAGCCGCACCGATGTATGTCCCCGGAAGATAACCGGCGACGCATCCCAGCGTTTGTGTGCCGTGACGATAACCGGTAAAATCTTCATCGCCGGCGAGTGAATCGTAATCCACGGTTGTATCGTTATGAATGAAATCGTATTGAGCTATAAGATCGAGGCTGTCGAAAGCGTGATGTTTGAGACGGAACCCCGAATCGAGCATCCCCACCAGAACGCCCTCGCCCGCGTATCCCATATCGTGCAGGTGATTCACACCCATCATCTCCAGCTGGGGATAACACAATCCATAAAAATCGTCCAGTCCGCCGTCTGGATATGGCCTCTGTCGCGCTTCCGGTTTTTCACGGATATACCTTGCCACTGGCCGGATTTCGCTTACGAAATCGAGTTCCGCGATTTCCTCTATCATTCCAGGTTGAATAACGAACGATGCCCCGTTCAGCCATCTCGTTTCGCGGCGAAGTTCCGCGCCAATATCCTCGATTGCATGAATATAATTCTCCGCAACCGGAATATCCTTCTCATCGAGGGCGATTCCGGCTTCGGCTCTTCTTCGAAGCGCTCTTTCGGAGAGATATTCTCTGGCAAGACGCAAATTATCGTTTCGTTCCGGTCCCTTGTCCGTAAAAAATACCCATACAATCAACTCTTCGCCGGTTGCATCTTTCAATCTTTCATTGATCTTAGCTGAAAAAGCGGTTGCGGTTAGAATGGCTATTAGTATGATTATCAGTGCCTTACACTTCATCGTTATTCCAGTCGGTTATCGTTATTATTCTTTGTTTATCGCCAATCCTCACGATTTCTACTTCAAGAGCGCCCGACGGGATTATCTCCGGGAATTTATCCGCCCATTCGACGAAACAGATATTTCCGTCGTCGAAGATCTCCCAGAGTCCCAATTGCTCGATCTCACCCTGTTCTACCCGATACAAATCGATATGGTAAATCGGCGGAGAACCGCCGTAATCGTGCACAATCGCAAATGAGGGACTCGCCATTTCTCTCTTATTTGCCCCTAATTTCGAGGCTATTGCCTTTATCAAAGTCGTCTTCCCTGAACCGAGTTGCCCTACGAACGCCAGGATATCGCCGCCCTGTATATATTTGGCCAATTCTACACCGAGCTTTTCGGTCTCCAGTTCGGAATTCGATTCGTATTCGCCGTAAATGCTCATCGCGGGGTCAACGTTACCACCGGCACGATCATCTCCTCAATGCTGATACCGCCGTGCAGGAAGCTGTTCCGATATTTGCGTTCGTATTGCGAGAAATTCGTCGGGTAAACGAAATAGTAATCTTCCATTGCTATAAGGTAATTCGTCGTTCTCGTGAAATTCGGTAGTCGCCATTCCGCCGGGTTTCGTATGAGATAGCCGCCCTTATCGTCGCAGTTGATATTATCGCCGTGTTTGTAGCGGAGATTCGTCGATGTGTCTTTCTTGCCGTAAGCCTTGACTCCACGCCGTCCTATAGTGCTACCGTGATCGGTCGTGATTACGATAGCTACGTCCTCTTCCGCCAACGAAAGTAGAGCCTTATACAAACTTGAATGGGAGAACCATGTTTTCATCACGCTTCGGTATGCCGACTCGTCGGGCGAAATTTCCTGCAGGACCTCGCTTGCGGCGCGGCTATGTGTGAGGATATCCAGGAAGTTCACCACCACGCTGGACATAGGCGCGGAGAGGTAGCTTTTCAGTTTCTGCACAAGGCTCTCGCCCTCTTCCGGATCGAGGATTTTAATATACTTAGTATCGCCCGGTAGCCTCACTCCTTCGCGAGCGATAAGTTTATCGTTTAGCTGGTGTTCATATCTATTTCTGGACGCCGAATCGTCGTTTGGATCTATCCATAAATCAGGATATCGTTTGGCGAGTTCTCTGGGAAATAAACCGCTGAAAAGAGAGTTACGGCAATACGGCGTTGCGGAAGGCAGTAGCGCAAAATACGATTCCGTCATAATGTTGAAATACTGCGACAACATGTTCTCGACCGCGAGCCATTGATCAAGACGCATACAGTCGATTACGATGAAGAAAACTTTTTTCCCGTCCTTCAGATGCGGGATTACTCTCTCCGGGGTAATGTCCACCGATAACCTGGGGCGGTCTCTTCTGTCCGAATTCACCCATTCGGTATAGGAGGACAGAATATATCGTGTGAATTCTGAATTACATTCATGGCGAAATTCCCTGTGCATGCCGTAGAGACCGAGTTCGGGATGATTATCGAAAATGACGTCCCATTCGGCCAGCCAATATGCCAGGTCCAGCCATTCGTTTGCTGGTAATTTCATAGACGGGCGCATGGCCATATCGCGATATTCCGCGGTGTAGTCGCGCGTTAGTTGCTGACCGAGGATTCGAGTCGTATCGAAAATCCGTTTAAGCGTCGATAGTATTTGCACCGGATGAACGGGTTTGACCAGATAATCCGAAATCTCTTTGCCGATAGCATCCTCCATGAGGGTTTCTTCCTCGGATTTCGTGATCATAACCACCGGAACGCGTTTGTCGAGTTTACGGATTTCTTCGAGTGTCGTAAGTCCGTCCATGCCCGGCATCATCTCGTCGAGCAAAATGAGATCGTATTCATTTCGCTTTATCAGGTCGATGGCTTCCTCGCCGGAAGATACCCCCTCAACTTCGTAACCCTTTTCTTCCAGGAATATCTTGTGCGGCGCGAGTTGTTTGATTTCGTCGTCGATCCATAGTATTTTTTTATTCATCGGCGGTCTATCTCCAATCACTTATTCGTTTCCAACGGGAAACTTATTACGAACGTAGTTTTTTCAAAAGGCACGCTTTCGAGCAGATATAATTTCCCAAAATGGTATTCTTCGACTATTCTCTGGGCGAGAGACAATCCCAAACCCCAACCTCGTTTTTTTGTGGTGTATCCGGGTTTAAATATTTTACGAGAATTCCTCGATGAAATTCCGCGCCCGTTATCCGTTACAATTATCTGTGCACGATGCCCTTCGACATCCTTCCTCGTAGCTACCGTGATCTTGCCCCCCTCTTTCGGCAAAGCTTCGAGAGAGTTTTTAATCAGGTTCTCCACTGCCCAGGACAGAAGCAGACGGTTTGCCATAATCGTCGGAACGGGGTCGTATTTTTCAATAATAACGGTTCCCTCGCCGAGACGGGGAATCCTATCCCGAATGTAACGGACCACCCCCGACAACAATTCCCTCAGATCCGTAAGCTTTAGTTCCGGTATCGATCCGACCTGTCCAAACCTTATCACGATCTTGTTCAGTATATCGATATCCTCGTCCATCTTATCCACTATGTCCAGGGGATTACGTCCTCCCTCCGACAATTCGCCGCTTTGACTGCACTTTTTCAGATCGCTTTTTAATAGTTCCAGCCATCCCATCAAACTCGATATTGGAGTTCCAAGCTGGTGGGCGGTCTCCTTGGCCATACCGAGCCATATATTCTGTTCCTCGTAGTGTTTTAGCCTGTTATATCCCAGATAATAGAGGGCGATTATTACCGCCAGCATAACCAGCTCCACTATAGGCACGAATCTGAGCCATTTGATATACCGCGCTTCCCCGAAATGAATGAATCCGAGGACTTTGTTAGAATTACCCACGAAAATAGGAATCGGCGTCTGGGAAGCGTCCATTTTCTTTATTCTGGACTTCAAGTATTCGTGAGCTTTCTCTGTGGTGTCGTTCTCCGATATTCTCAGGTTCCTCCACCGTATCGGGACGCCTTCGTTGGTCGTGAGTATCATCGGGAAGGTGCTTTTCTGGATTATCTCCTCGAAAATGATATTTAATTCCTGTGCGCCTGCGCCTCGAGTGGCCGCAAGAGACCACAATCTGGCATAAGCATTGAGCACTCTCCTATTCTGACGCGATAGCTCTTTCTCGACATAATCCGTATAAATATACATCCCCAGAACCAGACCTACAGCCACCAAAATCGCTATGATCCTGTAAATCTGCGGGAGACCGCGATATGAGATTACGTATTTCCCTCTTTTTTTCTGCATTAGGGGATATCGGGGGTTATTTCCGACTGTCCCGCCATATAGGGACGCAAAGCCTCAGGGATATTAACCGTTCCGCGGTCGGTCTGGTTGTTCTCCCAGATTGCGACCAATAATCTCGGTAGCGCGACTCCGCTGGCGTTGAGTGTATGAATGAATCTCAATGCGCCGCCATTTTCCGGACGATACCTTATATTCGCCCTCCTCGCCTGAAAATCCAGGAAATTAGTGCAACTCGAAACCTCCAGCCACCGCTGTTCGCCCTCCGCCCATATCTCGATATCGTAGATCTTGTGAGAAGCGAAGGACATATCGCCGGACGCGAGGAGTTTTATTCTGTATGGTATTTCGAGTTTCTGCAGGACATATTCGGCCTGTTTAAGGAGGGATTCATGTTCATCGACGGAATCTTCCGGGCGGACGAGTTTCACTATCTCGACTTTATCGAACTGGTGGACTCTAAGTAGCCCCCTTGTATCCGCGCCGTAGGAACCGGCCTCCCTGCGGAAATTCGCGGAGAATCCGGCATAGTATATCGGCAGATCGGATTCCGCGAGGATTTCGCCCGCGTGAAGATTGGTTATCGGCACCTCTGAAGTGGGGATAAGGAAGAAATCGTCTTCGACGATATGATACATGTCGGCTTCCAGCTTGGGCAGTTGTGCGGAACCTATCATTGCCGAACGGTTTGAGAGGAAAGGCGGTTCGATTTCCACAAATCCACTTTCGCGGTGAATATCCAACATCATGGCTATGAGAGCGCGGGACATCCTCGCGCCATCCCCCCTTAAAACGGGGAACGCGCTACCCGCGACCTTTGCGCCACGCTCCATATCGAGGACACCCAACAAGTTCCCCAGGTCGAGGTGATCGCGCGGCCGAAAATCGAATTCCGGCATATCGCCCCATTCGGAAATTATAACATTAGCGTCCTCTCCACCTACAGGGACTTCCGGTGCCGGTATATTCGGGACACGCAACATCAACGATTCGAATTCCGCCTCGATTTCCCTTTGCTCGTCCTCCAGCGATTTAACTTCTTCGGACATCTCTTTGGCCCGGGCTTTCAGTTTCAGCGCCGTCCCTTTATCGCCGGTCTTGAAGGCCTTCCCCACTTCCGCCGATAATTCCTTTTGCTTATGGCGCAGGTCGTCGGCCCCCTGTTGAACCTTACGCCGCTTCTCGTCAACGGAAATAAGTTCGTCTAATACATCCGGCTCTCCCTTGTTCCGGCAGGCAAGTTTCACTACGTTCGTATGATCGCGGATATATCTGATATCTAACATTTAATTCCTGCATCCTTTCGACTAAGCTGACATCTTGAATCGAATCGCACAATAGGGCGCGGTTGTGTCGTCCGGGCGGAAGGTTAACTTGTGCTTGCCCTTTCCGAGTTTAAGCTCGAATCTCCTTGCCTTACCGGGAATAACTCCGCTGTCGTTACTCCAGGTCGATGTCTCCGAGATTACCGTTTCGAGCTTCATTCGACGAGGGGTGTCTTCATCGTTTTCTATTACAATAGTATAATGCTGTGTTCCCTTCATCGATTCGTTGAACGCCAATCGTGTCCATACTGTCAGGGTTCCCGATCCGTTATATTCGAAAACGACCGGCTTCTCACGAGACGCCGAGTAGTAAGTCGTTTTGGTATCGCCGGTTATCAACGACAGCGATTTCTCATAGGCGGAGGGCGCTATCGACTTCGATTTCTTCGTGAGGTTATTCATCCTCACATAAAGAGTCTGCGACGAAGTTACCTGCACGGTATGGTCGCCCTTACCGAGCCTTAATTTCTGTGTATATGCCTCTGTAACCGGTACCGGTTTGGTCTCTTCGATGCTTATTGTATATTTATCCGATAGCTTTTCCTTGAATTTAACCTCTTTGTATTTATCTCCGTCGATATAAATAGCGAATATCTTTTCCCCTTCGTCGGGGGCACGCACGAAAATCTCGACGGAACGAGGCCCTTCCGTTTTCCATGCAATAGAATTCTTCTTATCGATTTCATGGTATGTCCATTTCGTTTTACCGCCCACGAGATGGCCTTTATCGCCGTATTTCGAT
This sequence comes from uncultured bacterium, assembly GCA_964606695.1. Classification (GTDB taxonomy): domain Bacteria; phylum UBP14; class UBA6098; order UBA6098; family UBA6098; genus CAZSHG01. Next base: position 56,297 of record CAZSHG010000012.1, on the reverse strand, counting down.
GGAGCCATCCAATCCGCACTAAAAGCGCTTAAAACGAAAATCATCATAATAAGCACAACGATAGATGTCCCTGTAATTTTCATTTTTCCTCCCTGAATATTATTATTTTCAAACCTGACCGTATTCTTCGAGTTTGCGATACAGCGTCCTCAGACCGATACCCAGGATTTGCGCGGCTCGTTTCTTATCGCCATCCACTTCCTGGAGGGTTTGCAGAATAGCCTGCTTCTCCAGATCCTTTATTGGGACGCACGAAAGGTCTGAGGACGGTTTCTTTTTCCTTCCAAGCAACACTTCCGGGACATTCGACAATATATTGTCTCCGCTGAATACCGCCATTTGTTCGAGGGCGTGTTTCAATTCCCGGACGTTGCCTGGCCAGTCATAATCCATGAAAATATCCATAGCCTCCTCGGAAAGCCCCTCGAACTTGCGTCCGAGTCGGGCGGATAATTTCGCGAGGAAATTGTCTATTAGTAGTGGAATATCCTCTTTCCGTTCCCTCAAGGGCGGAAGGTTGATTGTTACGACCCGTAGTCTGTATAACAAATCACCTCGGAACTCTTTATTCTCGACTGCCTGGTCGAGATTGCGGTTCGTCGAGGATATAACACGCAAATCGAGTTTTTTCGATTCATGTCCGCCCAGCCGTTCGACTGTGGAGTTTTCCAGCACACGCAGAAGTTTCGGTTGTAATTTTAGCGGGACGTCGCCGATTTCGTCCAGGACGATAGTTCCGCCATCGGAGAGCTCGAACTTACCGGGGCGGCTATCGGTCGCGCCAGTGAACGCACCTTTACGATAGCCGAACAATTCGCTCTCCATGAGCGATTCCGGGATTGCACTGCAATTCACCTTGATAAGCGGGCCTTCCGCCCTGTTCGATAGTTTATGTATGGCATCCGCGACGAGTTCCTTGCCGGTGCCGCTTTCGCCGGTAATAAGGACTGTCGAATCGATCGGCGCTGAGAGCCGAATTCTGTCGAACACCTTTTTCATCGCTGTCGATTCACCGATAATCCCCATAAACGCCGAATCTGCTCGGATTGCCTCTTCCAACTCCTTCTGCCGCCTTGCCATGTGTGAGACTTCCAGAGCCTTTTCGGCTACCGCGCGGATTCTGCGAATATCGACGGGCTTTGTGAGGTAATCGTGCGCGCCCTGTTTCATCGCGGAAATTGCGGAATCCACCGAGCCGTGCCCGGTGACCAGGATTACCGCGGTTTCGTTATCCTCGCGCGCTATTCGCAGGAGTTCGAGTCCGTCGATTTGGCCGGGTAACATAAGGTCGGTAATAAGAAGGTCGATATCGAATTTTTCGAGCTTTTTAACGCCCTGTTCTCCCGTCTGCGCGGCATAAATCTGGCGATCGTCGCCAGCCAGAACCTCAGACAAGGTCTCGAGTTCCGCCGAATCGTCCTCGACTATGAGTATCATATCTTTTTTAATTTCTTTATCCATATTTCACTCTATTTTATCGTTTGGATAGCGATACGGTAAATTTAGTTCCCTTTCCCACTGCGCTTTCCACTCTTATGCTTCCTCCGTGATCCATAATTATTCTTCTAACTATCGCAAGTCCTACACCAGTTCCTTCCTCTTTGCTCGTTACATAGGGTTCAAAAATATTTTCGAGTTCTTTTTTATCGATTCCACAACCGTCGTCTTCTATGGATACATGCACTCTCCGCGGAGTTTTCCAGCCCTTTATCTTTATTTTCCCGCCTCTGCCGGTGGCGTCTCGCGCGTTCAACAGTAGATTGAGGAAAAGCTGACGTAACTGCTCCTTGTCGCCGTTAATCGGTGGCAAATCGTCGGGAATATCGACCTCCAGATGGATTCCCGCGCCCTCGACCTCCGGCCCGAAAAAATCCTCTATTCGCATGATTACGTCTTTTACATCGACCTTCTTCAACGACAATTTCGGTGGTCGGGCGAATCGAAGGAAACTCGTCAGAATGTTATCCAGCCGAATGACTTCATTGCGCACGCGATGTATCTTGCCGACGGTCTTTTCATCTTTGTTAGCGAGTTGTTCCTCTAATAACTGCACGTTCATATTAATCGTGTTCAGGGGATTGCGGATTTCGTGGGCGAGGCTACCGGCAATCTCTCCCAGATATACGAGTCTGCTTTGCCGTTCCATTTCGCTTCGGAGGAATTTCACGCGTCGGAGCATGACGATAACGTAAGTAACCGCCACGGAAATAAGCCCCAATGCCAGCGCAAAAAGAATCCCCAGGACATTTCCAGCCATATCCGTGACCTTGGCGAGTTCCGGCGTAAGTCCTTCCTGAGGGATGCCGGCGTGCAAATATCGATTATCGGGCATCAGCACAACGGCGTCATAAACCGGTATCCTCAAATTCTGTCCCGTAAGCACTCGCGGGAAAATCCCTATATCGTGGTATTTGGAGAAAGCCTTGGCTTCTTTCAATCCCATGTTGAATACGACTCCCCCGTCCTTATCCGCGGCGACAATGTATATAAACCCATACTTATCCATCGTCTGGCTTATTCTCGCTCGGTCGGTCGGCGAGATAAATCCCTGGTTCAACCTTTCGGAAATAAGCTCGCCCATTTCGCGCGTGTCGGTCAGAGCGTCCGATAACGTTGCTTCGAGGAGGGTATCGGAAAAATCGGACAGGAAAAACCGGCTGATAACGAATGCCGCGCCGACAACCACGATAAATACGATAGCCGCACGAATTGCCAGGGAGAGGAATCTTTTACGTTCTTCCCGTCTCATTACACCTTGCCCAATATTGCGTAAGCGATGTGAGAGACGTGTAGGGCTATCCTCGCTACGTCCGTGATTAAATCTAGGTGTATTGCGCTCGTTTCCGCGGAAAGTTTCACGCCCGCATGTAGCCTATCGATATGACTTCGAGTAAGTTCGCGTTGCGTAACGACCATTTCTTTAGTTTGCTCGATAATATCCCGTGCGAGCCTTTCATCGCGAAGCGGTATTGCATCGAGCCCCTGCCGGAGAAGTCCGCGCACCTTATTCATATATTCCATTATCTCTTTCCAGCCCTCTTCGGAAAAATAATACCCCTCTTCCAGCCGCTTCTCGATATGACGGGAAATATCTTTGCTGATTACGTCCGCGATATGTTCGAGTTCGAGAGTAAAGGTCAGCAACTGTCTTTCGGCAATCGCCTCCTTTTCCGAGAGTTCGGATTCGTTGAGTTTCGTCAGATATTGGACAATGTTTTCCTGTAACTCATCGACCTTATCGTCCCTGGCCACAATTGCATTCAGCATATTCCTGTCGGTTTTGCTCAACGCTATCATCATATCGTCCATCATCGACAGGACGATATCCCCCTGGCGAAGAACTTCACGTGCCGCACTTCCCAAGGCCACCGGTGGATTTGATAGTGCACGATGGTCGATATAAATCGGCCTGAATTCATCCTCCCCGGCAGTTTTAGGAACGAAAATCGTAGCGACTCTAGCTAGAAGTTTTGATAGCGGCAGAAATATCATAGCCGATGTCAATGCGAACAGCGTATGCATATGCGCCAATTGCCTCGCCGGAGATTGGGTGATTAACGATACTAAATCGGCGTAATATCTCGCAAGGATAAATACGATTATTCCAGTAGTCAGCCGGGAAACGAGTTCCGCGGATGCGATTCTATATCCGCTGGATTTTCCTCCCGACGCACCCAGGAACGCGATACCGCAACTGCCGATATTCGCTCCAACTATGAACGGTATGGCGGCTTCTATTCCTATAATATCGTTAAACGCCAGAGTAAGCATTATCCCTAAAACAGCCGCGCTGGATTGGAAAACGAAAGCCAGAATAGCCGCCAATACTACCGCAAAAAAGGGCGTCTGCAGGAAGAAGTCAACGGTAACGGGGAAAAAGGGATCGTTAGATAGCGGCGCAGAACCCATAGTAATAAGGTGCATACCGAGGAATACCAACCCAAAAGCGAAAATCGCTTTGCCGAATTCCCTCACACGGCCTTTAGTCGTCCGGTAAACTATGAACCCGACTAAAAGCATCGCCGGTGCCCAATTGTGGATTCTAAACGCCAGCAACTGAACCGTCAAAGTCGTTCCGACTCCCGCGCCGAGCATAATACTGACCGATTCCTGGACTACCAGTAATCCGGAATTGGCGAATGCGACCAGCATAAGCATAACCGCGCCCGAAGATTGAAGTGAAAGTGCCGTGGTGATTCCGATAAAGAACCCGCGTAGCCGGCTTTTCGTCAACTGAGTTATTATCATCTTCAGGCTGGCACCCGCGAAATCCTCGAGCGATTTCGTAACCTGTTTTATGCCATACAAAAACAGAGCCACGCCGCCGAGGATTTCGAAAATAGAGAGCGTTATGTTCACATCGTTTGTCATTCTGACAAATTTACATAGAAAATCCCCCGATTGCAAGCTATTTATAATTATAACTAAAAATAGAATCATTTATTCGGACAAGATCAAAAAATCCCTTGTAAAATGGCTATTTACAAGTAGTTTTAGAGAGTTATGGAAAGATACGCGGACAGATTAAAACCATTTCTCGAATACCCCTTCGCCGAGATAGACCGCGCGAAGGCCGAAGCACAGAAGCGTATGCGCGTTGTGGATTTCGGTGTCGGCGACCCGGATATTCCCACGGACAAACATATTCAGGGCGCGCTTGTTGCGGCTCTCAGCGAGGCAAGCGCCCATAAATACCCCGGCTATTCCGGCGAATCTGATTTCCGCAAGTCGGCGGTAAGGTATTTTCTCAATCGATGGCACGTCAAACTCGACCCGGAATCGGAAATCCTCGCGCTTATCGGCTCGAAGGAGGGTATCGCGCACCTGCCGCTGGCGGTGCTGAATCCCGACGAGACAGCTTGTTACCCCGATCCGGCATATCCGGTTTACAAAGCGGGGATTGTCTTTGCCGGAGGCAAAGCCGTCCCGATCAAACTTCGGCCCGAACTCGGGTTCCTGCCCGACCTGGGCGATATCCCATCGGACACCAAACTCCTATGGCTGAACTACCCGAACAATCCCACCGGCCAGGACGCCCCGGAAGAATTCTGGCGAGACGCAATTATAAAGGCGCGGGAAATGAGATTCATCCTGGTCAACGACGCCGCTTACGCCGAACTTTACTACGACCGCCGTCCAACCGGACCAATCGCACAGGGTGGCAAAGACGTCGCGGTGGAAATCCATTCGCTCAGCAAACCATACTCGATGTGCGGCTGGCGAGTCGCCTTTGTCGCGGGCAACTCCGACGTAATTGCGGCACTCGGTGCTCTCAAAAAAAACATCGACTCTGGAGTCTTTCGCCCCATTCAAAAGGCCGCGATAACTGCTATGGACGACTACGCTAACCTTATTCCACCCGTGGTAAAAATCTACAAACGCAGAGTGGACAGGCTTCGGCAAGGATTATTAGACCTCGGCTGGAAACTCTTCCCTACTCCCGCGACTTTCTACGTCTGGGCGAAAATCCCGGAGGGCACCACCAGCGCGGAATTTGCGAAGAAACTGATCGAAGAAGCAGGCGTGGTCGTTCTCCCCGGAAGCGCTATGGGTAAGGGCGGCGAAGGATTCGTCCGCTTCTCGCTCACACTAACGGACGAGGACATCGAACTCGGAATCGAACGACTATCGAGGATAACTATATGAAATACGCATTCATTATTATAGCCCTTCTAATCCTTACCATATCGCTATTTGCGGGAGTTAATCGCGATTCTCTGCAGGCCGCGATAGCCGATTCGCTTCAGGATAAATTCCTGCGCGGCGAAATCCTCATCCACTTCCCGCTGATGGTCTTCCCCCTGGATTCCGCAGACGGCGACGTTACATGGTTCCCCGTCCCGGAGATGGGATTCCGCCTTACACCAACCATCGGTTTCCACGGCGGATGGTTCGCTTTCCCGGTGCGCATCATGGGCATGTTCCCCTTCACCGACGATTTCGCGGCGCTGGGCGACGCCTCGGCCGGAGCGGAAGTTCACGTCCCGCCCTTTTTCCACGGTGGCCTCAGCTACAGGTTCCTCCGCGGCAAGGTCTATGCGGTGGCCGGCGAGATGATCAGCCACATCGTCGGCCTCGACCTCGGCCTGCCAATCGAGCAGTTACAGGGAAGTGGCGTGGCACTTGATTGGATTGTAAATGCAAAAGTCGAACTGGGACGCACATACACGGAAAACGATATAAGCTGGGACGCTTACGAGGGCAACGCCCTCACACTCAAACCCTACTGGACCTTCTCCCCCGGCGGCTACGGCGAAATGACCCTGGCCTATCGCTTCTCGATCCTGCAAAAATTTCAGGGCTACGACCACGAAACGCAGGCAACCTATGTCGTGGGCAAACAGAGCGTCAACATCGTCGAACTGCAATACGTTTACCCGTAAAACACCCCCTCTCGCTGTCATTTCGAGTGCTTGTGACCGAAGGAAACCCGTATGGGAAACCCGTATGGGAGAATCGAAGCGACGAGAAATCTTCTACAAATAATCGCAAAGCGCCCACCCCCACCTAATAGAAGCGGCGTCCCCGCCGCGGTCAATTTTACGTCCCGCGAGACGCCGCGTCTATTAAAAAAAGGATTTAGGGAGCGAAACCGGGGTTTAGATGGCCGTGCCGCGCTTTTAGATGGTGTAGCCGCGCTTTTAGATGGCCCTCCCGTGGATTTGGAAGGCAATCCTGGCTTTTAGACGGCCTCCCCGTGCTTTTAGATGGTGCTCCCGCGCTTTTAAACGGCGTAAATCCCCTTTGCAGAAGCGATCCCGTGGCTTTAGATGCCCAATCCTGAGATTTAGATGGTCAATCCGCGCCGTGGTTGAGCGATTTCGCGGATTTACGGGTTATAGTGTGAAATGAGTTAATAGTAGAGCGGCTGGCGCGATACATGCTTGTCATGAAAAAGCCGTAAATTGGGGAGAAACGTAGCATGTAGCGTGACAGCCGCGGGGCCAGGTTGGCGCAGTTCTTGCTTTTAACAAAGTGTGAAGGAATTTACTCTTAAAGTAGCAAGAACTGTGACAACCGGTTTCCGCGATACAAGATTTATAATTTGAGGCAAACGCCCATACGCGAAACATTTGACATTAAGTCATTTGATATTTGGATTTGATTTGTCTATGATCCATAGGGGCATTTCTTATTTGAGTTTTGAAATTTTGATGAGAATTGTTTTTGTATTAATTGCGGCTTCTGCGGCGTTTTTCTCGGCCTGCGACTATTTTGAGCAGTCGGACGACTACTTGCCAATCGAGTATTCCGTGGTTTTCGACACGACGATAACGTTCGCGGCGGTGGGCGATATGATGTTCGCGCGCGGAGTGCAACGGCATATCGACACGACGAGTTACGACCGGCCTCTGCGAGGCGTGGCTTGCTATCTCAATTCCTTCGATATTACCACCGGCAATCTCGAATGTCCCGTGAGCGATGTCGGTTCGCCTATGGACAAGAAATATGTCTTCCGCGCGAATCCGGAAATCCTCGTGCCGTTGCGCGACGCCGGTTTCGACGTCGTAACCGTCGCCAATAATCACGCCTTCGATTATGGGCTGAAATGTTTTCTCAACACGATGGAGCGGCTCGACGATGCTGGTATCGTGCCGGTGGGCGGCGGGAAGAATCTCGAAGCCGCACTCGAACCGGTATTCCTCGATGTTAAGGGCAGACGCTTCGGTTTTCTCGCCTTCAACGACACGAAAACGAACTATATCGGTCGGTTGAATCCCGCCTGCGCGCCGGCGTATCCGAAATGGGTTTTCGCGGCTATAGAATCGACGCTCTCCCGGTGCGATGTTCTGATCGTGCATATTCATTGGGGATGGGAATATCTGCAATATCCTCTGGTCGAGCAAATCGAGATGGGGCATAAAATGATAGATTCCGGCGCGGACGTTGTTCTCGGGCACCATCCGCACTACTGGGAGGGCGTCGAGTTCTATAACGGAGGCCTCATCGCATATTCGCTGGGCAATTTCGTTTTCGACCAGATGGATTATCTAAACAACGTTTCCGGAATATTGGAATTATCTTTCTCGAGGGATTCACTCTCTTCAGTGGCTATCACTCCAACGGAAATGCTGGACCATCGCGCGGAACCGCATTTCGCTGACGATGATTTAACTTACGTTTTCGCGGGATACATGACCGAAGCCTGCAGGCAATTTCCTACCGATGTCGAACTTATCGATGGCAAAATTCGGCTAACTCCTATACAATAACTGAGTTATTCAACATACCAACCGGTCGGTATGTTGTTTCTAACCTGACTTAATCCCGCGCGAAATCAAACTTCGGTGTTGAATAACCGAAATTTAATTCTATATTTTAGGTGGAATATGAGAAATCGCGCCCACATATTATTTATAACGCTTGCCATTCCGGCGATACTATATTCCTGCACTATCGGTCTCGCGCTGGGAAGTGCGACCTCCGACGGCAGGCCGATAGTTTTCAAGAACCGGGACATCACCTCGTGGAACCTCGAGTTTCGAGTCGATACCCCTTCCGGCGAACACGCCTATGTCAGGAACTCCTACCGGAGCAGTTCCACGGCGTGGATGGGCGCGAACGAGGTGGGTTTCGCCATCGTTCAATCGGCGGCGTATAATGTCAGCGGCTGGGGTAGCGGTCTCGGAAATGGTAGCATGATGAATTATGCGCTGGAAAACTGCGAAACCGTGGACGATTTCGAGGCTATATTAATCGATACCGACGGCGGCGACCGCAACACCAAAGCCAATTACGCAGTCATCGACGCCTACGGCAACGGCGCTATGTTTGAATGTTCGCCTTACATTTATGACCGCTACGACGCGGATACTTTGGGGATAGTCGTTCGCGCGAATTTCTCATATATAGGAGATTACCGCCGAGTTGGCCAGAACCGGATGGAGCGCGCTTACGATCTCATGGCGGAGGCCATCGCCGGGGATTCCCTCGACGCCCTTTACATCTCGAAAACCGTGGTCTCCGATCTCCTCTATCCGGACCAGGACCCTTATCCCCTGCCGTGGACGGGCAGTTTCCCCGGAATGCCGGCGGGATATGTCAATACAGGCGATTTCACCGCGGTCCAGACGACATGCAACTACAACACTCTCGCCACTGGAGTTGTGCAGGGCGCTCTGGCCGGCGGCGACCCGGAGAACACGCTTATGTGGTGTTTCTTCGGCCAGCCCGTCCTTTCGATTCCCATTCCGGTTTTTCCGGCGGCTCACGATGAGCCACCGCAATTGATAGGCTCCCCCGCGCCGATGCTGGCATTGGTTCAGGCGAAGTCCGATTCCGCCTTCGACCATGACACGACCTATTTTATGAACACGGTTTTCCTCCTCGACGAATACTACACCGGCGCCCATGAATACACGATTCCGACCATGGAGTGGGCTTTCGATTCGGTGAATTCGGTTCTCGCGGACTGGGAGAGTTCTCCGCCGTCAACTTCCGAACGTTCCGATTTTCAGGATACTATCGCGGCGATAATTTACAACGCATATTCCTCCGGCACGCCGATGTCGGTCGTCGCCACTGATTTTCCGCGTGAAATTGAGATCGGGGCCTATCCGAATCCGTTCAATTCGGCGGTGATAATCTCAACCTCTACAGACGCTGAAATCGGTGTGTTCGATGTAAACGGACGCCTTGTCGATGTCATTTCGAGCGCCTGCGCCCGTCCGGAGCCGAATGCCACGGTAATCTCATCGAATCAGCGAGATTGCCACGTCGGGCAAAGCCCTCCTCGCAATGACGGCAAAAGTGAATTTATCTGGCGGCCCGATGAATCCCTCGGTTCCGGCGTTTATTTTGTTCGCGTCCAGAATGGCGGGCAGGTAAACAGCAACCCTGTGGTTTATATCAAATAACTAATTTTTCCCTTTAATCGAGGATATTATTCTTGCATGACCGGCAAGCGCGGCATATATTTGCGCAAATCGAGCTTGAAAAAAGAAAAATAGAAGGAAAATCATGGAAAACAAACTTGCAAATCCCGCCCCACTCGGCCTTATGGGATTCGGTATGACAACCGTCCTTCTGAATATTCACAACGCAGGCATTTTTCCTCTGGGGTCGATGATTCTGGCAATGGGGATTTTTTATGGTGGAATCGCGCAGATTATCGCCGGGATAATGGAGTTTAAAAAGGGCAACACCTTCGGCACAACGGCATTCACGAGTTATGGTCTTTTCTGGTTAACTCTTGTCGCCTTACTTGTAATTCCAAACTTAAATTGGGGTTTCGCCGAGGCACCGGCTAATTTCATCGGCTGGTATCTTTTCATGTGGGGACTTTTCACTTTCTGCATGTGGATCGCGACGTTCAATACAACTCGCGCGCTTCAGGTGGTTTTCTTCACTCTTTTCGTGCTCTTCTGGCTTCTCGCGATTCGCGACTGGACAGGTAGTAAAATGATTGGCGTATTGGCGGGAATTGAGGGAATATTGTGCGGATTATCGGCAATTTATTTCGCCATGGCTCAGGTGATAAATGAATCATGGGGTAAAGAAGTCCTGCCCGTAGGAGTCATCAAAAAGGACGAATAACCCGGCGAGGAGAAATTCGACCGACTATGAAACGCTGTAACGTGGATAATCAGGGCTAATTCCATGAAGACAATAAACGGAAGTCTGGCGAAATGATAATACCGTCGGATTTTTTGTTTAATATAGATCGATCAGGTGCGAATTTCTCCTTGACTTTTAGATATCACTATTTTATTTTCGTTTATTCAATTATGTTGAAAAGATTATAAAGGATGAATGAATAAATAAAAACGAATTATAAAAAGACCGGAAATCAATGAGAAAACAAATAAAAAGGGCAAAGGAGATACTATGATACAAAAGGGAGCATGTCTCCTCCTTGCAATAACTATACTGTCGTGCGCGGCATTGGGCCAGAGCGACGAATACCTGCGCCGGAAATTGGCGTTAGCGCCACCGGATATCGAGCGTGCGGTAGTCAATATCCATAACGACTCGGTTGCCTTCAATATCGATGACGAGACCGGCCAATTCAATATCGGGACCTATCCCGATGAAGTCACACTCAGTTTTATGTATCCGAGCGACCCCTGGTCGTCCAATACAGTCTTCAATATCGATAATTATACAAGCGCTATGTATTTTAACGAGGACTCTCCGCCAACCGGCGCAGAATATATTGGCGATGTAGCATCGAGCAGTATCCCATTTACCACATATCCGGCCTCGGGAGGAAGCACTTATGTAGAGGGCGGATGGGTCGTAGATAATATCAGATTCATTCAAAAGATCATGCCGGTGTATCTTGAAAGGGGAGACGGCAAGATTTCAGGTAGTGTCTATATTGAATATCGAGTAGCAAACCTGGACGCATCGGCTCACGATATTGGAGTCCGTCTCCACATGGATACAATGATCGACGACAACGATGCGGCTGAACTTGCTACAATCTACGGTTACTCAGGGCTGGACGATGTTTTCATCGCTCCCGATATCCCCACTACGTGGTCGGCCTTTAAGGATACACTCCCAAGTGGACTACCCGATCCGAACAGTTTAAAAGCCACAGGTTACCTTTCTTCGCGTGATCTGGCACCTGATGCCGTTACACCCGATAGATTTGCAGTTGGTCAATGGGGAACATTCAATAATTTGAGTAGCTGGTATTATAGTTCGACTGGAACCAGTTATTGGGACAGCGGAATTCTCATCTGGTGGGAGGATAATCTGGCGCCCGGCGATAGCGTTGTTTACGGAACTTACTATGGAATCGGGCTTCCTGACTACACGCCACCTGTCGCAACGCCTTTGGCTCCCGCGCCGGATACATGGACTTCGTGTGCGGGCACGGATGTGGTTCTGATTCTCGAAGATGACGAAACCATCGACGAATCGACTATCGAACTGGAAGTCAACGGAACCGTTTATCATGCCTCCGATCCCGAACTAACGTGGTTGCCTTCCGAAAACCTGTTAATTCATATTCCTCCCGCAGATTTTTCAAACGACATGCCCGTCGATGTAACTTTATATCCCGTTTCCGATCTCGAGGGCAACGAGATGGAAGAATCAACTGATTGGATATTCAATGTTGATGCAGAGGGTGCCGAGGTTACGGCGATGTCTCCAATGGGTCTCGGTGCACCGATTTCGCCGGTTCTCACATGTAACATTTTCGACGACGAAACGGGTGTGGATGGAACTTCTATCGAAATTGAAGTCGATGGCGTTCTCTACGACATGTCAACACCCGGGATGTCTTACGATGACATAACAGGCGATTTCGAGTTTGATATGGCAACAGCGGGAGTGTCTTTCCCGAATGAATATACAGTGAACGTAGAGGTTGTTACCGCTAATGACCAGCCAGATACTTGCGCACCGAATCTTCCGCAGGCTCATACTTGGAACTTCACCACCTCAATTCCACCGGTCCCGGTTCTTATCACTCCGGGAAATAATGATACGACTACGTGCGAAGACGAGGAAATTCATATCGACCTCTCCAGTGCAGGTGGAACTATAGATACGATGAGTCTCGAGCTATGCATAAATTCAGATTGTTTCGAGATTACCGACCCGGAACTTGAACTCGTTCGTGATACTCTTTATTTCCGTCCAAGCGGGCTTTACACTTATACGACCGGACTCGTTATCATCACCCTCATGCCCGTTTCGGATACCCTCGGCGCGGTGGGCGATACTGCGACATGGCAGTTCTTCGTCGATCTGATTCCGCCGGTTATGAGCAGTGAGGTTCCGGTCAGCCCGCCTCAGGTTAGTGCTACTGCATTCCCGATTTCGATGAACATCACGGACAATATGCTTCCGGTGGATCACACGCATATCGAGGTGCAGATAATTCATAACGGAACCAGCGACACCACGATAGTCGAAGGGGACGATCCTTTCGTAATGTGGGCGGATCCGACCTTCAGCTTCTCCTCTGCGGCTACGGAAATCGCTTTCAACGACGGCGAATGGGTAACGGTGCGTTTGCTCGTGCGAGACCTGCCCCCCGCGACATCGAGCTGTCCGGGGAATTTGCTCGACACGACATACACCTTCCAGCTTGCGGAAACGCCCTGCGAACGCGGGCCAAATCCTATCACTCCTGGACTGAGAGACGATAAGAACGATGAAGTTGTATTCCAATTCCCGAATATGCGCAAATCAGACATAGACGTTCACATATTAATTTACGACCTGAGAAACAATATGGTTGCTGACATCACCGATCAACTTGGAGGCGAATGGCGCTGGCGAGGCACGGACACCGCCGGCGAATCGGTTCCGCAGGGGACATATATCTACCTTGTGCGGGTGGACGACGAGACGGTGTGTAACGGAACCATCAGCGTCGCTCGATAGGAGGGATTGAGATGAGATTAAGAAATATCCTCACGATAGCGATAACGGTGGCTCTCCTGACAACGGCGGCCATCGCACAGGTTGACCAGATGGGAGCTCGACCGCTGGGCGCGGGCGGAGCATATACGGCATTATCGCAGGACGCCAACGCTCCGGCATGGAATCCTGCGGCAATGGAATCCTTCCGCAACCTCGCTTTCACGGCAAGTTACTCGCGGTTATACCTCGGCGTGGATAACGACGGATTGAACGAGGGCTTCGCGGGTTTCGTGAACCATCTCGGATTATACGGCAATGGTGGTAGTTACGGCGTGTCATTCGCCCAATATTTCTCCGACGTTTACAGCCAGATGCACGTTACTCTCGGTTACGCCAAGAGAATTTACGGCAAAGCCGACGGCAGTCATCTCGCGCTGGGAGCGAACTTCAAGCTGATTCGCAGTGGATTCAACGAATCCAATTTCTCGGACGATTTCGATATTACGGACGAGGTTTTCAGCAACGGCAATTCGAGCATGGCTTATTCCGCCGACGTGGGTCTGGTTTTCAGACCAACGAAGTGGCTTTCTATAGGCGCTTGCGCGAAGGACGTTCTTCAGCCGGATATCTCCATATCCGGTTCAGGCGACGATATGGACTTGCAACCGATGACCGTTCGCGGCGGGTTGGCGTTCCATTATTCAGGTTTCACTCCCGTGGTCGATATCGAATATACGATGCGCGAGATCAACGGCGAATCCGATATGAAGATTCACGCCGGTCTGGAGAAGTGGTTCGGTCAGAATTTCGGGCTTCGCGCCGGTTTGAACCGCGATGAAGCGGCGTTGGGTCTTTCCTATGTTCAAAAAGGCGAACGCTTCGGCTGGGGAATAGATTACGCGGCATTATATCCAGCCCTCAACGACCTGGGCGCAGAATTTTTCATGACGCATAAAGTGGCGGTTAACCTCACCCTGGATCCTCCCCCGCCGCCGATCCGCGATCTGGAGTTAGTCGATGCTAAGGTTGAGATCACACCGAAACGCAGTGTTATAGGCGATGACCTCGAGATTCGCGCTACGGTGGAAAACCGCGGCGAAATCGAGGAAAGAAACGTCCGCGTGGCGGTTTATTATCAAGACGATACGGGCATGTGGCAACTTGCCGTTCCGGTCGAAAAATATACTTTCGATGCCGCCGAACGAAGGCAGTTAACATGGACGTGGTCGCCGCCTGCAAAGGGGCATTATACAATGTTCATCGCCATCGATGACAAAGGCGACCGCATCCCGGATATACACGGCAGAGTCCCGGAAGAGGACGAGGAAAACAACGTCGGCATGGGCGAATTCGATGTCTTCCTGACGCCGGAAGGAATGATTACTCCTCGCGATAGCAAACTTACAGTTAGCAAACTCACGCTTTATCAGGAAGAAGAACCGATTATCCCGATAGTCTTCTTCGAGGAGGGCAAATCCGAGATCGATCCGCGTTTCGACGATATTTTACAGACGGTCGCGGACAGACTCAAGGAAAATCCCGACGTCGTAATAAGCGTTCGTGGTTATTACGATGAGCTTTTCGAGGACGTTGCGCAGGGTAAACAACTTGCCACGGCACGTGGCAGAGCGGTAGGAAGTAAGCTGGTAGCTCTCGGCGCACCTAAGGACCGGGTTATGGTCATCGAGACCGATTATGATATGGACAAATCTCGTGCTGGCAAGCTCAAAGACCAGGCAATCCCCAAAGACCAGAGACTAATGGCCGCGGAAAACCGACGCACCGAACTCTCGGCGTGGTTCCTCGAAGGCCGGGATTTTATCGGCGAGATTCCAATGGCTACCTCTAAGCTATCTCAGGAAACAAAATCTACACTCAGCGGCATTATTGGATCGATGCAGAGTTTAATCAACTCCAATCCTGAAATCGTTATTCTGGTCGAGGCTTATTATAATGTGGATAACGTCGAAGAAGCTGATCTGGCGTTTATGAAAGCCGCCGCTATCGGTAAATATCTCCGTAACCAACTTGGCGAAGAGAACGAGGACAGGATTCGCATCAATGCGAATTACCTGCCCGAAACCGACCCCGATATCGCCCTTGTGTTCCCGAATTCCGAGGGGGTTATATGGCGCCCGAAGGTAGGCGACAGGGTCTTTACCGATTATCTTGTCGAAGGCAGAGAGGAAAACCTCGTGCAGGTCGATGCTACGGTTGATGCCGGAGTCGATAGTTTCGGAATCGTTATCGTCAACGAAGAGGGCGACGTTGTCCGAATGCTCGCGGCGGGCAGGGGAGATATTCCTTCCGGCCTGGCGTGGGACTGGCGCAACAATGCCGGCGAGCTTCTCGATTTCGATCATAAATACTTCGCCAGACTCGACGTCCGCGATAAGATGGGCGAGACTTTCCTGACCTATTCGGACACGATGGAAATTCAAGTATCCAAGCAATCGAAACGCATCGAGAGTCTGGTTATCGTCCTGTTTAGATTCGACGAGGATATACCCGCGTCGAAGTTCCTGGAAAGCCGTGTGGAATATGTGGCAAGGCGTTTCATAGCCCGCGCGGAAGCCGGTCGCGAGGATCAGCAGATCACCGCAGTCGTTTCGGCTCACGCCGACTCTATCGGCCCGGAATACGCCAATATCCAGCTTTCCAAAGCGAGGGCGAACAGGGAACTCAATAACCTGAAACTTTACATGATGTATCTACTCGATTTCACGCAGAAATCGCAACTCGACCAGTGGCTGAAAGAAAACAACGTTTCCCTTAAAGCCAAAGGTTATGGCGAAAGTAAGCCTTACGAAATTCTGCGCTGGACGGGAAGCACGGTTGAACGAATCCTGCTGGGCGACAATTCCACGCCGGAAGGCAGAACAGTTAACCGTAGAGTTCTGCTCGAACTGGAAACGGTTCGGCCCGGAAAATAGCCACTACGGCATATAGCAAAAGAAAAGGCGGCTTTAGGGCCGCCTTTTTGGCTTATATGATAGCAAGTCTATTCTTCTTTCGGTTCTTTCTTTTCTTCGAGGAAAACCGCCAGAGCGGTATCGACTAATGAAGGATCGAATTGCGTCCCACTTCCCTTCTTAATTTCGTCCATAGCGCGTTCCACGGAAAGGGCTTTTCGATACGGTCTGTCGGTTCGCATGGCATCCCATGCGTCGCAAATAGCAATTATTCTCGCCCACAACGGTATATTTTCCCCGGTTAATCCCTCAGGATAACCCTTGCCGTCCCAGCGCTCATGATGATAGCGAATAGCATCGGCGGATCCGGGGAGAAACCTCAAATCGGCTACTAATTCAGCGCCGATTACGGTATGGTTACGCATCAGCTTCCATTCCTCGTCGTCGAGAGGGCCTTTTTTAAGGAGGATATTATCCCGGATACCCACTTTACCGATATCGTGAAGTAGCGATATGTTGTAAATCGTATTGGCTTCCTCTTCCGATATGCCTATTTTCCGGGCGATTTGTCTGGCGTTTTTCGCGACGGATTCCGAATGCTCGGCGGTGTATGCGTCGCGGGCGTCGATGGTCTTAGCCAGGGAGAAGATCGCCTCATGAAGCGCGTCCTGATAAGCTTTCTGGCTTCGGAAATAAGCGTATATAAGTAAAAGCGGAATAATGAAAATCACCGCGAAAACGTAACCCGAATTCTTGAAAACGAAAGCCAGCGCCGTTCCCCAGATATAAAGAGGGGGCAAACTCATCGCAAAGGGTTTGAGTTTATTGAAGAATCTGGATATCCTCTCGATACCGGCGGATTCGAGGATAGCGAAAGCGCAAACCCTGTCCGTAAGCCAGAGGACAATTCCGGCAATCAATGCATATAAAACATCTCGCCAGCCGCCGCTTACGCCGCGCGTTCCGCCGAGGACGTCGAAATATACCCAGCCTGTGATGTAGAACTCGGTAATGCCCACCGAAAGGAAGACTATCCTTCGGAACACCTTCCTGCGCTGGTATAATATATGGAATATCATCCCTACCGTAAATACGGCCGCCCCGAACGTCGGACCGAAAGAGAGTAGTGCCGCGAATCCTACGGCGTCGTTCAGGGTCAACAGGTTATTCTGGCCAATATCGATATGCAGGAAAGTGCTTCCGAGGAAAAGCGCTATGAAAAAAATCAGGGCGTAAGGATTCGCCGTGACCTCCGTCCAATCGGCACCAGAGAAGAAGGCCACCGCGGAGAGTATAAATAAAGTTGAAAAAAGATAATATCTAAGCTTAGATTTCATAATTTAACCGCACTGCCAAATTATATGTAATAGCGCCTAAAATCAAGGGTTTTGTTTGTTACGGGCTATCTTCTTAATTAAGGTTCTCCGAAAGGTGGCGACAAAACCGTAGCGAAGGTTATCGTCTTTGACAAATAAAAAAAAATAAATAAAACCTTGCGAAAATCGGGAACGTATATATATTGAACCCGATTTTTGGCACTCGTCTTGTGAGAGTGCTAAGCTAACTTGTAACTTATTGATAACCAATAACTAACGCAAAAAGCAAAACGAAGGAGGAAAGATGAAAATCAAGCCACTGGCCGATCGAGTGCTGGTGAAACCCGCCGAAGAGAAAGATAAGACTGAAGGCGGCATTTTCATCCCGGATACGGCTAAGAAAGAACGGCCACAAGAAGGCGAAATTATCGCTGTCGGTAAGGGCAAAACCAATGACAGCGGCGAAGTTATCGCGCCAAGCGTAAAGGTCGGAGACAAAGTCCTTTTCCGCAAATATGCGGGAACTGAGATAGAGATGGACTCTCAAGAATTTCTAATCATGGGCGAGTCCGATATTCTCGCTATCATCGAGTAAAAAGGAGAGACAACATGGCAAAACAAATCGAATATTCATCTAACGCCCGTGAACTTCTCAAGGCGGGCGTGAGCAAACTCGCCCGTGCGGTCAAAGTTACACTCGGCCCGCGCGGCAGGAATGTCGTTCTGGACAAAAAATGGGGCGGCCCGAATATCACAAAAGACGGTGTTACCGTCGCTAAGGAAATCGAACTCGAAGACGCTTTCGAGAATATGGGCGCTCAGTTAGTCAAAGAAGTCGCGTCGAAGACCAGCGATATCGCGGGCGATGGCACGACGACGGCGACCGTGCTTGCGGAGGCGGTATTTCTCGAAGGAGTCAAGAACGTTACCGCTGGCGTCAATCCGATGGCACTCCGCCGCGGACTGGAAACCGCAACGGACGCGGTAGTATCTAAACTGCAGGAGCTTTCCATCGAGGTTAAAGGCTCCGCCGAAATCGCACAGGTGGGCACTATTTCGGCCAACAACGACAAGGTCATAGGCGAACTCATCGCCGACGCGATGGACAGGGTCGGCAAGGACGGCGTTATTACGGTCGAGGAGGCCAAGGGAACGGAGACGACTTTGGAGATCGTCGAGGGAATGCAGTTCGATCGCGGATACCTCTCCCCCTATTTCATTACCGACCCTGAAGCTATGGAGGCGGATCTGGAAGACGCTCTCATCCTTATCCACGATAAAAAGATATCCAATATGAAGGATATCCTGCCCGTCCTCGAGAAAGTTGCACAAAAAGGGCAACCGTTGCTCATTATCGCAGAAGACGTGGAGAGCGAAGCGCTGGCTATGCTCGTAGTGAACAAGTTGCGCGGCACGGTCAAATGCGCGGCGGTTAAGGCTCCCGGTTATGGCGACCGCAGAAAGCAGATGCTCCAGGATATAGCTACACTTACCGAAGGAAAAATAATCTCCGAGGAACTTGGATTCAAACTGGAAAACACTCGAATCGAAGACCTCGGAAGCGCCAAGCGTGTTACTATCGATAAGGATAACACCACTATCGTAGAAGGCGCGGGCAAGAAAAAGGATATCCAGGGCAGGATCAAAGAGATCAAGGCCGCAATCGAAAAATCGACTTCCGATTACGACCGCGAGAAAATGCAGGAACGCCTTGCCAAACTCGCCGGCGGCGTCGCTGTAATCAAAGTCGGTGCGGCAACCGAGACAGAGATGAAGGAAAGAAAAGCGCGCGTCGAAGATGCACTTCACGCGACCAGAGCGGCCGTCGAAGAGGGTATAGTTCCCGGCGGCGGCGTTGCGTTGCTTCGTTCCTCGACCATCCTGGACAAACTCAATTTCGAGGGCGACGCCGAAGTCGCAATCAGGATTCTCAAGAAAGCTCTGGATGAGCCACTGCGTCAGATAGCGTCTAACGCCGGACACGACGGTGGCGTGATTGTAAACAAGGTCAAGGAGGGCGAAGGGGCATTCGGTTTCAATGCCGAATCCATGGAATACGGCGACCTCTTCGCGGACGGCGTTATCGACCCGACCAAGGTCGTTCGAATCGCCCTTCAGAATGCAGTATCGATTTCCGGGCTGTTACTGACGACGGAGTGTCTGATTACGGAGATACCGGAAGAGAATCCGGAAACTCCACAGATGCCACCCGGCGGCGGAATGGGCGGAATGTATTAATCCTCGATAAAGGGGGGGGCTTCCCCCCTTTTTGATTTTATTTATGAGAATCGAAATCACAAATAGGCAGGAATTTGTCCTGAAGGCTCTCGTGGAAGAGCACATAAGAACGGCAACTCCTGTCGGCAGTTCTACGATTGCGAGATTGATTCCGGTTCGATTATCGTCGGCTACGGTGCGTAATATTCTGGCGAGACTGGAGGAAATCAGTCTCGTTAGAAAACCGCATACAAGTGCCGGCAGAGTGCCTACGGACAGCGGCTACAGGTTTTACGTCGATAATTTAATGGAAATACCCGCCCTTGCCGAAGGCGAAATTGACGTTATTAATTCGATTATTGAAAGGGGCGGCAGGGATTTCTTCGAGACGTTGGAGAGCATGGCGCGAGTGCTGGCAAAGCTAACTCACCAGCTTGGAATTATCGTCTCGCCCGTCGGCGGCGATTTCAGATTATACAACATCGATGCGCATTATTTAGGCGCTGGACGAGTCGCTCTGATAATAACAATGACAAACGGAGTATCGCGGAGCCTCGTCCTGGACGTTGACCGAGAAATCGACAGAAGAAGATTCAGACATGTCGTTTCGCTAATAAACGAGCGACTGGCGGGACTAACACTTGGAGAAATTAGACAAACGATTCGGGACAGGCTCGAAGACGTTCTCGCCCTGCGGGATTCTTTCATTATGAACCTCGTGGATTTAGCTGACGGTATTTTCAGATACGCTCTGGGCGAAAGGCTTCATTATCACGGCACTATCGAACTGCTCGATCAACCGGAATTCAAAGACCACGAACGCCTACGGTCGGTAATGAACCTTATCGAGTATCCCTCGGACCTTGTGAATGCGGTATCCGTTCTCGGCCCGGGGACGCTATCGGGAGTTCGTATTAGCAGGGCGATAGACGGCGTCGCCATAGTCTGCGGCAGATATGACATCGGCGACGATTGCGGCGTGGCAAGTATAGTGGGGCCGCCCAGGATGGACTATTCGCGGACAATAAGTGTTCTGTCATACGCGTGTAAATCACTGAGTAAGGCATTCGGTTAAAACTGGAGGTAACTTTGGATAGAAAAGAGAATAGGAAAAAGGCTGAACCCGATCCGGAAATCCGTGAAACAGAGGGTGTAGAAGATGACAACATTCTCGCAGAAATCGAGGAATATCGAAAAGAAGCGGAGGAATACAAGGATAAGTATCTTCGCCTCGCCGCGGAATTCGATAATTATAAGAAGCGCCAAAATCGAATATTCGACGAGATGGTTAGTGCGGCACAGGATGCGCTCCTACATAGAGTTCTCAGTATTCTGGACAATTTCGAAAGGGCGCTGGAATCGATGAAAGACGAGGTCGATAAGGAAACGGTAATCGAGGGCGTGGAGTTGATATACAAACAACTTCAGGACCTGCTCGAGGCGGAAAAGATAATCGAAATCTGCCCTGTTGGGGAATGTTTCGATCCCAACGTCCACGAGGCTGTGAGCGTAATTCCCTGCGAAGAGGATGAAAAGGTAGTTGAGGTAATCCAGAAGGGATATAAACGCGGCGACCGTTTGGTTCGCCCCGCGAGGGTTATCGTCGGTAAAACGCAAGACGAAGAATCTTGAAGATAGATCCATACGAAATACTCGAAGTCTCCCGGCAGGCGAGTGCCGAGGAAATCAAACGCGCCTATCGCGTGAAGGCCAAACAATACCATCCAGACGCGAACCCGGACGATTCCACGGCAGAAGTCCGTTTCAAAGAGGTCTCGGAGGCTTATGCGATTCTATCTGACCCGGAAAAGCGGCAACAATACGATATGTTCGGTTCCGTGAACAGCAGAGGAGGTATGGGCTTCGATTTCATGGATTTCGGCCTGTCGGAAGCTATGAGACTTTTCACGGAAGTTATTACGGGTTCATCCATGGGGCGGCGCGGGAACCGCCGGATTAAAGGCAAGAATATTCAGTCAGAGCTTGAATTCACGTTGGAAGAACTCTACTCCGGGGCAACACGCGAGGTTAAATACTATCGTATGGGAACCTGCGATGAATGCAATGGCACGGGAACTCCCCCTTCCGCGGACGTTCGAACCTGCCCGGCATGCCATGGTCGAGGTGTTAGACATGTGATGAGATCAACTCTACTGGGAAGTTTCACGCAGGTCGCCAGTTGCCCCGATTGCCACGGGACGGGCAAGATAACCGATCAGAGTTGCGAAAACTGCGGCGGCACGGGACGAATCCAGGTCGAGGAGAAACTCGATGTCGAGATTCCCGCGGGCGCGGACAGCGGCAATTATCGTATTGTCCCCGGCAAGGGTAACGCCGGGATTTCGGGAGGCCCGCCCGGCGATCTGGTCGTATATATCAGGACCAAGAAACACAAGACTTTCAGGCGAAAGGGCGCGGACCTTTTTTACGATCTTCCTATAGGCTTTTCAACGGCGGCGCTTGGCGACGATATCGAGGTGCCGACAATCGATGGAAAAACCGCGAAACTCAAAATCCCGCCTGGAACTCAATTTGGGACGTCATTCAGGCTAAAGAAGAAAGGTATGCCTTACCTCGACGGCGGATACGGCGATATGATCGTAACGGCTTATGTCAGGACGCCGCGAAAATTGTCCCGCGAAGAGAAACAGATCTTCGAAAAATTGAAAGAATTCGAGGGCGAACATTCTAACGAGAATGACCGCGAAGGATTCTTCGAACGCATCAAACACCTTTTCGAGTGATGGCAAGAAGAAAAATACATATCTACTGGCTTCAGTTCGTAATAGCCGCTTTCTGGGTGGGCGTTATTGAGGTTCTCATCAGCGGGAATGTTCATCCCAAAATACATCATTTCATTATTGACATCCTGATTATCCTCACCGGTATCCTCGCATTCGAGCCGGTGGGCAGGCATATTCTCAAGTATTTATTGATAAGCTTCGTGGCTTCGTTCTTGATTCAGGGGCTTAGAGAGCTTGGGCAATGGTATATGGCTCACGGCGGAGGTTTCTGGAAAATCGGCGGGCCGATTGTAGCTCTATTCGTAATAACCATCATCCTTTATATGATTGGCTCAGTGACGAATAAAGACCGACTCAGGTTTTAGCGGGGCTGTTATGTAAAGAGAAGATTGCGTTTTCTGGCGATTCCCTGCATAATATCGCGACGTGTAATTATTCCCACAAGTCTATTATTT
This sequence comes from uncultured bacterium, assembly GCA_964606695.1. Taxonomy (GTDB): domain Bacteria; phylum UBP14; class UBA6098; order UBA6098; family UBA6098; genus CAZSHG01. The sequence goes on along the minus strand of CAZSHG010000012.1, from coordinate 33,327 downwards.
TCTATAACGAGTGCGACGCCCTGATCTCTGTCGTCCATCTGTTCGATGACATCGTATAGGAGTGTTTTAGGCTCGACCAGAATCGGTTCGGTATCGGTTATCTCGTGAACTGGGGTGTCTTTCGGAACAGTGTAATCGACTCGTCCGAGGTCGATTATTTTCGTGGGGAAATTATCTTTGACAATCGGGTAATAATGGATTTTATCGACGCGGAACCTTTGCAGGGCGCTCTGTAAAGTCTCATCCCAATCGAGGACAATTACCGGAGTGGACATAACCTCGCCGGCGGGAATTAACCTCGACAAGTCGAGACTCCTCCCAAGATCGACATGAATCCCTTTGGGCTGGAGTTTCATGTCGTAAATGCTTTCGTGGAATACCTTAAAGAAGATTACGTCTGCGATAACCGAGGCTAACATGAGCGGCAGGATAATCGAGTAGTTCAGAGTCATTTCGAAAATTATAACTATGGCCGCGAGTGTCGCGCGTGTAGTTCCGGCTGTGACGGCGGCCATTCCTACCAGGGCGTATGCGGCGGGTTCCGCGGTTACCGCGGGGCATATTCTGTTAACAATCACTCCAAACGCCGCCCCCACTGTTCCTCCAATAAAGAGCGACGGCGCAAAAATCCCGCCCGAACCGCCCGAGCCTATCGTAAGTGAAGTTACGGCTATCTTGGCGATAACGAGCGTAAGGAGAACTCCCAGAGGCAGTCTCGCGCCCAGAAAAATATCGGACAGCGTATCGTAGCCTACACCAAATACATGGAATTGTCCCGTTGGGGAGAAAACCCAGAAACACAGGCCAATTATACCGACGAGCAATCCGGCCGAAATCGGTTTGAGGAAAGATGGGAATTTATCCCTGTTGAAGAATCTATCGAACCTGCCGAGTGTTTTCACGAAAATTCCCGCGGCTATAGCCGATACAACTCCAAGAACGGCGTAAAAAATCAGTTCCCAGCCCGATTGAAGGTGGAAACTGGGGATATTAAAAGAAGGGCTGTTGCCCAGCACGCTTCTCCCTATGAAGGCGGCGATGGCGGTGGACATAAACAGGGGCAACACATTGAGGGTCGTAAGTTGCGGAAGGAGAAGCTCGATTGCGAAGAGAGCGCCTGCAATCGGGGCGTTGAATGTAGCCGCTATCCCGCCCGCGGCACCGCAACTAACGAGGACTATCATATCGGAAGCCGGGAGTTTGAACAACTGCCCCACCGAGGACGCCAAACTTGCGGCCGTCTGGACGATCGGGCCTTCGCGTCCGGCCGATCCGCCCGAACCAATAGTCAAACCCGATGCGATCGCTTTTATCGGCGCAACTCGAGGCCGGATCTTACCCCCGTCTTTCATAATAGCTTCCATTACCTCGGGGATTCCGGCGCTTCGTGTTTCCGGGGCTATCTTACCCAGAAGCGCCGTCAGCAAGAACCCAATCATGGGAAGCAACACGACATAATAGCCGCGGTTTGTAACAATATAGGCCGTTGGATCGTTGGTAAAAGAAAATTCCCCAAGAAAGAGGGCGTTGTGCGCGAATCCTATCGTAGCGCGAAGCACTATTGCCGCGACTGCCGCCAGAATACCGACTACGTTGGAGAGAAAAAGCAGTTTTATATAACCTTCCCTGTTCCGGGGATCTGAACTGGATATTTTCTCCTTCCAGGTATTCATGCGGAATCGACGCCCTTGTATCCTATTCGATGGAGCCAGCTATGAATACGTCCGGTGAATATCAGGCATAATAATCCCAGAGCGCCGCCATATATCACATCGACCGCGTAATGGAATCGTCCAAACACTGTAGCGAGGAACACTCCGAGAGTGCATAACGCGATCACCGGCCAGAATTTCTTGAAATCGTAAATCGACAATCCGGTTACAAGGGCCGCAATTCCGCAATGACTGGAGGGAAAAGCGGCTCCCGCAATCCGAAGACCGATAAAAAGCCTTTCGAAAAAAGGGCCGAAAAAGAATCCGGTTCGAGGGATATCCACCGCAGGCGGAAATTCCACTCGCGGCCCGTGAACGGGGAGGATAATAAAAATCGAGTAGAAAATAACATAGGTAAAGGACAAATCGAAAGTCCGGCGTTCGGTCATGGCGGGATTCTTGCGTATCCAATAGATTAGCGGAAGGCAAACGATTAGGAAGAAATAGGAAAAATAAAAGAAGTGCATTATCTCAGAGAACCACGGCGCATTGAGATAATTCGCAAATTCAACCGACGGCTGGCTATTAAACAGCAGGTTGTCCCATACGATGAAGAAGTAATCGAGCGGTTTGGTGAATATCGCCTGGTCGATTTCATGTGTTTCTCGATACATCGAACCGTAGAGAAACAGGGGGTATAAATATCTGACGAAGGATAGCAGGTTTCTCTTTTTTGTTTTAATCCTTGAAACGGCAAAAATCAGGATTAATAATACTAAGTGATGGATTGCGAACTTCCACCATCCGTCCAATCGCCCAAGAAGGCCGGATATAACGATATATATCCCGGACAGCGATAGATATATCGACAGGACTAAATCCGTGGGCGAGTATTTCGAGGTCGATGTTTCCGCGGTCTTTACCATAATTGGATTATGATATGTAGATATGCCGAACATGTCCAGCAATTTTTTCTTGTTCGACTGCAGTTTTCCCTTGACTATATTGAATTTAGTCCCTATTATTTGAGGTTAAAATGGATAAGTATAATTTCCAAATAGTTCCGCCCCATTCGGGCAGTGTCAAACGTTTTTCGCTAACCGACAAACGACTCAAATGGTTTCTCGGTGCGTTTGGCCTATTTCTGCTAATCAATTTCCTCGTTTTCGGTTTCAACATCTTCATGTGGTCGAAACATAGCAATGCCTCGGCGTCCCGGACGGAAAATGAAAAACTCGCGGCACAGCTCGGACGAATATCGGTTCTCGTGGATTCACTCGATAGGACACTTACGCAATACACGCATTTATCCCGTGAGGTCAGGGAATTCGCGGATTTACCCCCAGTTTCCGCGAAGGATTTAGCTTATGGGATAGGTGGCCCGCAACTGCCGTTCGATAAAGAGGAATCGTTTCTTATGGCAAAATCGAGGGATATAACCTATCGTCTCGATTCCCTGATCCACGCCGCGGAAACCGAAAGAGAGGCTATAACCGAAGCCCGGGGCATATTTGAGAAGAATAAGAAACGGTTCGCGCATACTCCTTCTATCAGGCCGATGAGGGGCTACATCAGTTCGGGTTTCGGCAAGCGTTTAGACCCCTTTACAGGCATCTGGAAAATGCACGAAGGGATAGACATCTGCGCTCCCAAAGGCACTCCGGTTTATGCGACCGCCGACGGACGGGTAAGGTTTGCCGGCTGGTATCACGGTTATGGAAAAACAATCAAGCTGGACCATATCTATTACGAGACCAGATACGGCCATCTCGATGAAATCAAGGTCAGGCCGGGGCAAAAGGTGAAACGGGGCGATGTAATAGCCACCTGCGGCTCTACCGGCTATACGACAGGCGTTCATCTACATTACGAAGTTCGAGTTTCCGGCAACGCCGTCGATCCCAAACGTTATCTTTATCCAGATGTTGTGGTAAATTAATCCCCGTCGGTTTCAATATTTTTTTTCTCTTCCAACTCCTCTATCCATCTATCGATTTCCCTATTCCTGAACGCGAGGTTCCTAATGGCAATATTGTATCTTTCAAGCGCTTTATCGATTTGCCCCAGTTCCTCGTAAATCACGCCCGCCATCAAATCTGCCAGATACATCCTTCCATTGATTTTTCTCGTTCGAGTGAACAGTTGCGCGGCCTTCTCCTTGTTCCCAAGGTCATATTCGACGAGCGCGAGGTCATAAATCGCCCAGAAGTTATTCGGGTTTACGAGCAGGACATTTTCCAATTCCTCTCTGGCTTCTTCCGGTCGTCCAAGCAGATATAACAAGGCTCCCCTATACACCCTGAGGTTTGGATCCGATTCTTCGTTCATAAGCGAATCGATGAACCTGAGTCCGGTTTCCCACATTGTCGAATCATCCATTATTTCCGATAATCGGACGGAACTTTCCCACCTTAATGGCAGTTTATCCTTCCCATCTTCTCGATTTGAAATCGCCGTCAGCACAGACTCGGCATATTGGTATTCTCCGTAAGCGAGGGCGTCGTAATAGGGTGAAAGGGATTTATCCGTATCCAGAGAAATCGACGAGTCGGCTGAAAACCGCCCAATAGTTCCATTATGAAACAAAAGGTTTATTTCAAATACAGCGCTCCCCCTGTAGAAAGGAGCGAAATTCCCCATTTCCGATGTTATTTCAAACGCGCCGGGTTTAGATGCCAGAGTTTCGCCGCAGGCGATATATATCGAGCCGAAGAGGTTCCGAATATCTTCCAGATTATCCATGGTAACCATAGTCTCTATTTCGCGACCAAAAACAAAGATGGATCTCAAAGACAATATAATCGCGTCACTACCAAAGATATGTCCAATCCGCGTAGTGTAATTGTATTGCCACGTTCCCTCGGTATGGGTCTTTTCGATATTAAACCAGAACTTGCCGGTGTTTTCTCCCGCAAATAGACTATTGCCGGTTCTGCTGATTCTGAACGCTTCGAATGATCTTTCGAGAGTTTTGGATTCACCGGTTTCCAGATATTCCATAGCCAGAACAAAACCCAGATCTTCGTAAATTCCCGCTCTGCTTTCATAATCGGCAGACGACAGGGCGTTTTTTAATATCTCCTTTGCACCATCGAAAGCCTTTCTCCTGGATAGCAACAGGGCGTAATCACCGATAGCGCGATAATCACGTGGATTCTTCGTTAGGTGAACTCTGTAGAGCGATTCCGGGACATGATAACATTCCGTTGTGCTCAAAACACGAGCTATATCGGCAAGGTATGTTTCCTCCATGCCCATATCGAGATGCGCAATGTATAGATATAGCACAGCCGAAATGAGGTCGCGGTCGATGTATGAAGAATCGATTAGTTCCGGCAGACCTTCCGGGACGCCGAGTTCTTCATAATACGATATAGCGGCTTCCTCAGCGGATTTGAGGAACCTATGGGAACAAATCCCATCGGTCATATCTATAATTGGCAGAGCAAAAAGGGGGGCTATAAGAATTAGCCCCCCTATGAGGATAACGGACGTTATTGAGTTAAACTTATTTAGGGGAATACGCATTATCCCATGCGCCTTTTAATATTTGAACGGCGTCTTTTCCTGCGACATAGACCGTGGCGTCCGGCCCATGGCCAACCTGTCCCATCGCTATAGGCGATTCTACTTCTCTCGATACTGTTCCGATGGATCCGAAGATATTTGTATATTTCACGATACGACCGGAAACGTAATCGGCTACGTATATAAATCCATCCTGGTCGAGATATATGGCGGACGGACTTCTCTGTTGGGGAAGTTCTATTTCTTCCACGAAGTCTCCTGTAAGAGTAAAAACGAAGACTTTTCCGAGAACGAGATCGGTAACCAGCAGGTTATTATCCGAGGATCGATAGGCAATGTCCATGGGGTGTTCGAGGATATCGTCCCCGAATTTTGATCTGTAGTTTACGCCTTCGAAAACCACAACTCGATTGTTTCCTGAATCGACGATATAGTATTTTCCTTCTCGAGCAATAGCGCCCGCCGGCCTGATCAGTCTGGAACCTCCGTATGATTCGCCCTCCACTGCTATGGGTTGGACGTCTCCGCCGTCTGAGGTCGTCATTTTTATCTGGCCGCGCCTGCCGTCAACGATGAGAAGATAATCGCCGTCGATAGCGAGGCCGGTAACCGCGGCCACGCCGACATCTTCATAAGGAATCGAGCCTATCAAACCGCCGCCGGGTTCTCTTCTGATGATAGCGCGTTTCTCATTATTGGCCACCACGATTTGCCCTTCGGCGGTAGCTATTGCCATCGGTTCCTGAGAATCCCCAAGAGAGGAGCTTTTAACGTATCGCACCGCTTTTTTAAGCGACAGCGGAACGTCCTGCTCCTCGGTAATGGATAGCGATTCGGAAAATTTGTAATAGCCCTTCAGGTCAACTTCTATATCGTGAGTTGCGCGGCTGAGTGTGGCGCGGTAACGATTGGAACTGATTTTCTCCGCAAGAGATGGGTCGTCGTCGATAACGAGTGTATGTTCGCCGGTTATAGGCTTGCCGTCCGTTCCCTGGACTATAAATTCCACCGAGATAGTCGTTTTAGGAGGACTGTCGGACACCAGATTATCGATGGGGTAGAAAGTTTTACCCTCGGATACCTTCTGCCACATCAGCATAGCCTCTGACCTCAGTTCGTCCATCTGAGCTTTAGCGTCCGCGAGGGATTCGTATGTAATCGGCGAGCCAATTTCGCTGAGACCGCCGCTTTGAGGCGGAACGTTTCCCGAGCAATCGAGTCTGTCGAACACGGCCTGAGATTTCAGGTGCCAGGTATCGCTTCGGGGAGTGCTGGCAATGACTTTCTTCAGATATGTCCCTCTCGTAACGCAATTTGCATTCGCCATCCCGTAAACATAAGCCGGCCTGATGTATTTATCCTTCAAGGTGTTGAGAGCGCCCTGAGCTTTGTCCTTTTCCTCGATATTGAAGTAGCCTATACCCACGGAATAGCTCGCTTCGATTTTTAACGGCACGTTGACGCCACCGAGAACGGATTTTGCTTCGTTCATCGTATTTAGAGCTTCGTCGCGGGATTCCAGCGCCGTGGCTTCTTTGATTAGCGCGATTCCCGAAAGGAATTTCGCTTCGTTTCTCGTATTCGATGCCACCGCGCCATTATCGGCGACGTGTTTGAACAATCCGTGCGCCAATCCGACGTCGCGAAGTCTCGCCTGACCCGCCTCGCGGTTTGCCTTTTCCAGGAAATATCGTCCGAAATTCAGGTAAGCCTTAGCGTCTTCGGGGAGTTCGAGTTCGGTCATCCTCAGACGGGTTATGACCCTGTTGATGTCGCTGGTTCCGGTTGTCAGACCCTCCTGAACCTCGATAATCTGGACCCTAACCTGAGCCTGATTGATAATTTCCTGTGGCAGATACTTATAATATGCCCCCGAACTCGAAGTCAACGCCTGATAGGAAGCTTTCGCGTCCTGGAGCATAGGGGCGAGTTCTTTGAGAGTTGCATCCCAGAACGTGCATTCGGCTTCGCGGAATTTGGCGTCCGCGCGGATTATAGCTTCCCTCGTCGATCCACCCGCCTTACTAAGGACGCTGGTAAATTGGGTCGATGCTTGCGGGTAGTTATTCGCCTGTTCGATGGCCTCGATATATTTTACCCATCCAATCCAGTAATTGGCCATCATAGATTGTCCGGCGAGAGGTTGCCAATTCCTGATAGCGGCGTTGCTTAAATCAACTCTTCCGGCGAAATATTGCAGTAGTATGGTATTGGCGGCCATAATATCCCGTTCCGTGGCCCATTGCCCGGAAACGGACATGTCCGATATAGCGCCCTGAGCTTCGATTAGAGCCGCTCCCTCGCCGGCGGCGCCCTGCGCTATTTTTGTATTATACAGGCTGAAATCGACATAAGGTTTGGCTTCCGCCCATGCTCCAAGAGAACTTTTCGCGGATTGAATTCGGGAAAGGGCGGTATTTAATTCACTAAGAATGACATCGTCGCGGCTCTGGTTGGATAATGCCTTATCCTCCCATTCGTCCGGACGAACTTGCATATAAAGCCTCGCAAGATAGTAATGCGATTCGCCCTCCATTAATCTCGACATCACGGATATATGTGCGTCCTGAGCGTCGTTCAACTCCGCGAAATATTCGGCGGCGGATGTCAAATCGTTCTTGGCCGATCTCTGTTCGGAGACATCGTATAGTTTGATAACGCCGCGCATGAAAAGAGTAAAAGCGGAAAGATATTTGGCCTGCTCGATTTCGTGTGTCATTTCAGATTTGGTCTCTTCCAGTGCGGGGTCTTCGAGGAAATCGCGGAAATCGCCGTAAGCCTCGCTTAGTTTTCGAACCTGGACGTTTTCCGATTTTGCATATTGATACTGCCGGAAAGAAGCCAGTCCTCGACGGTATTTGCTGTCCAGGTAAAACCTTCCGAGTTTCTCGATATTCGTGAATGCCGTAGCGGCTTCGATGAATGCCTCTGATGACTGCGCCAGAACATCGGAATCTTCGGCGAGTTTTCCCCAGTAGTATTTCGCGAGTCCGCGGAAATACTTTGCCTGAGCTTCCTCACTCGGATTGACTATACCCGAGAGGAAATCGTCACACAATCCAACGGCCTGCTGGAAATAACTGATAGCGGCATCCGTATCGCCGGATTTAACGGCGTCCGCGCCGGCTTCATAAGCTTCGTTAATCGAGCCAATAGTAGCTTCGGAAGAGGAAAAATCCGAAGCTGGAGTAGATGTTGCGTCCGCAGGTTCCTCCGCAACTTCTTCGGTCGCCTCGGGGGCGTCTTCTACAGGTTCTGTTTCCTCAGTTTCCTGAGCGATGAGAACAGCGCCTACAAGAAAAACAGCTATTAGCGCGATTTTAATAATATCTCTCATCTTTGCCTCTTTCTTTATTGTTCGTTCATATCTAACTAAACCGTTCAAAATACGCGCCCGCCCGCAAAGACGGACGCGTTATGTCCTTACCGGATCTCACCCATTACAACTTTATTGAACCCATACGCCGCGACCATATCCTTAGCTTCGCCGAAACGGGGCATGCTTTGGTTGGGAACCCTGTCGGCGAGATTAGCACCGGTTAGGTCAACCGTTATACGGCTTCGAGCCATCTCAACTTTCACTTTCACTCTTCCGAATCCCCATCGAGTATATGTCCAGCTTTTAATGATGGCTATAATCTCGTTGTCGAAACTCGGGTCCAGTGTGTTAGATTCTATCGAAGCGCCTATAACGGAGCTTTTAACGTTGTATGAGACTATGAGCGGTTGTTCAACCACTCCGTATTTCTGTTGTAACTTATTGAAATCGATATACTGAGTTGCGTTACCGACCTTGAAAATCGGTTCCGGAGGCGGCTGGTATTTAATGACAATATTCCCATAACCGCCGCGGAAAATGATTTTCGGACCGTCGGAAGTCTCGAAGAAACTTTCGCCCTCGGCACCTGTTTTACACCCGGAGGATGAGAAAAGGAACGGGAGCAGGATAAGGGATGATAAGATCACCACGATTATGCTACGTCTCGTCATTTATCTCACCTCCCTGATATCAGCTTTAAGGGTGCTTAAGGAACCATCGAGCCACGCTATCTTCGATATACCGATATTATACAGTATCGAATGCACCTTGACTACTTCGCCATAGGGAGTATTCCTTGATGCTCGAATAATCACTTTGACGTCCTGTTGGTTGAATGCCTCCTGGAATTTACTTCGAAGGCTACCTTCGTTAAACCACAACCCTTTATTGTTCGCCACGGTGATAATACTCTCTAAAGCATAGGGATCGTTCAGGAATCGTCGGCTTCTTTCGATGTCGTTTTTATAGAACTCCGCCGCGGCGGGCGTTCCATCGAGCAACATATAGCCGTATTGATCCCCTTTGAAGGGAACCTTGATAACCTGAACGAGATGCGATACCTCGGAACTTCCCTGGCTTGGTGTCGGTAACGACATGTTACCCTCGACCTGAGGAGCCGATTTAACCGACGGCAACACACTCATGGTCAACAGGAAGAAGATCATGAGCTGGAAGATGATGTCGATCATCGGGGTAAGGTCTTGTTTTTCGAGCTGTTCTTCTTTTCTCATTTAGCCTTACCCTCCTCTCGGTTCTTTTGAAAGCTTTGCGAATCTGAAGAATACCTGGTTGATTCGCAACTCTTCATCGTCGTGGTAACATAGGTTCATTACGTCGAGCACCGAACCATAGGGTAGATTCTTGGTAGCTCGCATTTCAACTGTCGGCAAAGGTTCGCCAAACATACGATGGTCGGCCATTTTTTTAGCGAACTTATCGTATGCTCTCTCCCATGAGAACGGCCCGGCTGTATGAGTAGTATCCTTCTTCGCGTCATCGACTGTTGGGATTTCATGCGTGAGGAAATAGACGATTAGATCGCCCGACACCTCGTTATCCTCGTCGTCTGCGACATGAATCAGCAAAGTTCCCTGTGTAATATCCAGGGCTTCGCCGAGGTCGGTCATTCCGGGCAGTTCGGGGAGATTTTCCTGTTCCTCACCTTGCTGGGCCGCCGCGGCTTGTTGCTGGACGGTTCCCAGGGCCATCGTGACCATGAAGAAGATGAGCAACTGGAAGATGATATCGATCATGGAGGTCCAGTCGGCACTTGGGATTGAATCCCCTCTTGGCTTTGCCATGGTTTTCCTCCTTGAACTACGCCCTATTGAGTATCTCGATTAAGATTTCTTCCCATTTTGAGAAGATCATATCCGCTTTTCCGCGGTAATAGTAATACATTAACATGAACGGAATGCCGAACATCAGACCGAGAATTGTAGTAATGAGCGCTTGTTGAATTCCGCCCGCGAGTTTCTCGACGGTTTCGGCCATCTGGGCATCGGGGTTTTCGCGCAACTGCGCTTGAATACCCATAAATGCTTTCTGGATGCCCTGCACCGTTCCGAACAGACCGAGCATAGGTTCGATCGAGCCAAGCGCCCAGAACGCTGTAATTGTCCAGCCCTTGATATCGTCGATTTCCTTATATGCCGTGTTCTCGGTGGCGCGGTCCATTTCCTGGCTCGTCCACCAGTTGTTTCTATTCGCACGCTGGTTTTCCAACGCGGCGAGAAGAACTCTGGGGAACGGGTATTCGAGCGGTTTTCTCTTCAGTTTAATTCCGGGGACGCCGTTCTTGCAGACGTCGATAGCCTGTTCAATAGCGGGCAGGCCTTCTTCGACCCACATACGCTTTTTGACTTCTTCCTGCTCCTGCATGGTAGCTTTGATGAAGTCCTCGGTGGTATCCCAATAACTGGGATCCTGCACCATAGACGCCATTGCCCGAGACCAGTATTTGGCTACTTCGCGGGTATATACGTTTCCTTTATCGGAAAGATGATCTGACTTTCCAGTCATATCGAAAGGAAGCGCCGAGTAAAGGAATCCCGGTTTATTCGGCGGGAATATATTGGCCATACGCAATCTCCACCAGGTAATCGGCCATATCACGAAGATGCCGATAATACCGAAGGCGATAATGAAATATGTTTGCCAACCGCCGTATTTGAGGTAGAAACCTACCCAATATACCAGGTTCTTTTCCTGCTCTCCCGTTCCGCTCGTCGGTTTTTCATGCTTGAAAACGGTTCCCGAGGCAAAATCGTCGCGATAGTTCATCGGCGGATTGACGATCTGCACGCGGGCAACATAGAACTGCTCGAAATCGAGTTCACGTATAGTCCCGCTCAGTTCGGAAGTCTCTTCGGATTTGACGATATTCGTGAATGCAGAATCCGTCGCGACTTCGATCCTGTAAGTATAGTCCACGTTTTCGGGATCGAGTGTAGCCCAATCTCCGTATGATGATCCACGTCGGTCTTTCGCCTTTTTGACGTAAAGTTCCCACTCCATATTGAGCATGAAACCCTCGTCGGTTTTTTCGAATTCGGCCGTGGATGTATGGAGCCATACGGAGTCCATTTCACCCGGAGCCTGAGCGTAAACCGGCGCGGTAATCGCGATAATCGCGAGCAATGCAGTGAGCATCGTAGTTTGAGCGATGCACCTGAGATTCATTTGCTCCTCCTTAGTCCTTTATGATTTTGGTTTACCATTATCCTTAAATTAGAGAGTTTCTATTTTTGAACGCATTCTTTCGGCGTTTTCGTCATCGCCTAATTCTTCGTAACATATTGCCGCTTTTTCCGCGGCTTCCCTGCGGTTTTCAATCGACATATCGGGGTAGAAAATCAGGACGTCGAGATACATGCCGAGTGCTTTACGAATCTGAGCCTTGTCTCCGCCAGCAGTATTGAATATCAGGTCGGCGAGTAAAACCGTAGCGTCGTCAACCACCGAATTGTCGCGGTATTTCGGGAACATGGGATAGGAAATTCTATTACCCGATTCATCGTAGAAACCGCTTGCGTATTCGTTGACCAACGTTTCCAGATTGGATTTGGCAGCGTTCTTATCGGAATCCCGCATCAGAAGAGAACTGCGATACAGAGACAGGATTTTCACCGGAGATTCGCCAGATCGATTAGCGATATCTTTGTAGGTGCTCAATGCTTCATCGGTCTCGCCGAGTTCCTCCTGTGTTCTGGCGAGATCATACTGCAGACGGACGTCGTATTGGACGCTATCTCCACCCGCGGAAATCAGGTTCTCTAATAGCGATTTCGTTTCCGCCTCGAAGCCCCTCGCCATTCGCGTTTCGGCATACATATAATGAGTCTTCTGGTTGAAGATCGTTCTGGCGAGACTGTCCGTTACGATTGTAATCGGCCATTCGGAACCGTATTTGCCGTAATAGGCCTCGTTGAAGAAGGAATATATATCTCCAAGTTGCGATTCGGCGGTAAACGGCATATTGTATGTCTCGTCCCTGAAACGGCAGGTTCCGTAAATTAGGTTCGCTTTTGCGCCGGTGAAACCTCGTTTGGACATATGCGGTTCTATCGAGGATAACTGCGCACAGGGATCGCCCTCGATGTCTTCGAGTTTGGTCATTTCCTCGCCGAGGACGGTTAGCGATACTCTCGCGTAGTTCATCCCCAGCGGATTCATCGCTCCGCCGGCGTAATCGAGTCGGGGATAAGTTCCCGCAACACGTCCGGCGATGTTGTCGATCATGAATCCGAGACCGAATGTTATTTCCGGTTTTATAACGTCGAAACCGGCGCGACACAAGAGCCACCCGAAGCTGTATTCCGCGCCGATTCTCGGGGAGATTCCTCTTCCGGAGACCATTTCGCCGTCCGCAGTAATATACAAATCGCGTAGTGCCCTGTAGCCGAGTCCCGCGCGAATCGTCATCGGGTAAGGTTCGCCCGCAATCTCGCCCGCGCCCAGGTTCTGGACAACCAGGGCCACGCGGTATTTGAACATGATATCCTTTGAGATAAGGCCGATATCGAAGCCGCCGAGTCCGGTGGCGGATTCGTCGCCCATATTCTTCATTACGTATTTTCCGGCGAGACCGGCGTAGAATTTGTTCTGCATGAAGGCGCGACCCCATCCGAGCATAACCACAGATTCGCCCCATGTAAGGTCGCCGGTGGATCGATTGAACGCGTCCCTGCCATCGATTTTTGATACGCCCTCGTTGGCGAAACCGACGCCAAAGCCGCCGAGATTGCTTATGGGAATCGAGAAACTGCCGTATTCGAGCCGGCTATCGACATAGCCCTGAGCGTGCATGAGATGCAATTCCCATCTTCCGAGTTTGCCGAGTCCGGCGGGGTTCCAAACTATGCCGTCGCCGCCGGAGGGCATGACGGTGTATGCACGCCCCATGGCGAAACTTCTCGCGCCGATTCCGCTTCGGAGCAGTTCGCCGGCCTGTCCCGCGGTACCGTCCTGGGCGAAAGCCGCGGAAGCTATCAGGGTAAGTAATAGAGTCGCTAATGTTATTTTGTTAATTGCCTTTCTCATCTCTACTCACCCCCTTTCCATACTGCTATCTTGCGTTTGAAGATTTCTCCTCCCGTCTCGACAACAGCTACATATACGCCGCTTGCGATCTTATCCCCCTGTCCGTTTTTACCGTCCCAGAGGATATCCAGCGCTTTGCTATTGGGTTCGGCGGATTTGGATTCGTTCCAGACGAGGTTGCCGTAGTTGTCGTAAACGTTGACCTCGACAGTCTCTCCGGTTTCCAGACCCTTCACCCTGATAAACGTAGGTTCGACATCCGGGTTAAAGGGATTCGGGAAGTTGGAGATAGTCAGGTTATCGAGGTCTATAACTATAGAAGGTTGTTTTATTTGAACGGCGGGATTCTCCGCTCTATCCATCAGTTGCGCCCAGAAACGACGTGCGTCCTGGCCGATACTGCCGGAAGGCTCCTCTTCTTCCGGGATGTAAGGTTCCTCGCTGACATCGTAGGTCGTCCAGCCGGTGGAACCGTCCAGGGATACCGAATCGAAATCGCAACGAACGGCGTTGAGTGTGAAATCGGGGTCTTCCGCGATGAAGATCGACCCTATTTCGAAATTGTCGCTACAACCCGTTGCCTGCAGTCCGATGGTGAATTCTTCGGTATAGTTCGGGTCGCCGGATTCGAGGTCGTAGGCGGTGATGTTGCCAACAGTCGGCACCTGCGTATCCAGGATAATCGAATCGACCTCGATTTGCGACATATCAATACCGTAGCGAACCTGAGCATAAACGAACTTCATTCCGTTTGCGCTGGAACCCAACGTGAAGTAACCTTCATCGCTATAAGTCATCCAGCTTCCGAGAGCTGTTTCCGATTCGCCGAAACGCATTTCATCGGGAGGATCTTCTATGTCTATTTTGGTCATCACAGTCAGTTCGCCGCAGTATTCGGAATCTTCGGTGTCGTTGCTATCGACCACCATGAAGTCGAACCTGATAGTATCGGGAATAACCAGAAGATCAGCCGTCTTCATTTCACTGGGATTACCGGCGGAGTCTATAGCCACGACGTTCAGATCGTAGTGAACATTCGGTTCGAGCATTTCGGCCAGTTCCGCTGGGAAAGCCGCAAAGAATATCTCAGAACTATCGGTATCCCATGTTTCGTCGTAAACAGTGCAATACATATCCGCATCAATCTGCCAACAGACTTTCCATAGGAAACCCGGCGCCGGATCGTCGGTGAAATGGATCGGAAGTGTCGACGGCCTCGGTGTGGTAACATTGTCGGTCAGTGTGGTATCGTAAACATCCAGGAAGTCGAAGTCCGGTGCCTGAGTATCGTAACCACCGTGTATTGTGATCATGCTATTAGGATCGAAGGTGTTGCCCCAGTTGCCGGCAGTATCCTGTAATTGGGCGGTAACATCTTTTCGTCCTTCCGATTCTATGTCCAGCATCAGCGGAATACTGTCCGTGCGGAATTTTAGATCGACTGCAGGAATCATCGAATCGACATTGAAGTCGATGGCCTGCCACAGGTCGAGATCGATGCCGCCGCTGAAACGCATGGAATCGACGCCGCATCCTTCGTCGTAAGCGCTGGGCACCTGCGCGAAGACATAGGCCTCGTTCGACCATCCAAGCGCAGACTGGAAGACGTTCGGGAAGGCATCGGCGGACGTCGTGTCCCATACCTCGAAACCCTCGTCCATTTCGGGCGCGGTCTGGTCGAGGTAGATCGTATCGACGGCCATCGGGCTAACGATATTACTCACCGAAAGCACCCAGCCGTAAACGACCTTTTCCCCCTCGCCCTCGCTGAGGGTAAAGGTTACTTCTTCTGAGTAGTCTTCCCATCTGGGATCGTCCGGAAGCGGATCTGCGCCTGAAGATTCTGTCAGGATATATTCCGCCGCCGGCGTGCTCGAAGCAGGGATTTCCAGAATCGCGGTAACGTTGCTTTCGTTGGTGCAGGTCGTGTTCATCGGGTCGCTGTCGGTGTCGTATAGTGTCAGTTCGAGTTCGATTTCCTTGTTATACATTATTTGACTTTCAGTAACCGTAGAAATATTACCGGCGCGATCCATGAAAGCGACATACACTGTTTTAAGACCGCTGCTTGCAACATCTGTTAGTGTATAACTATTGCCTATAGAGTAGTAACGAGTGCGAATATTACGAACTTCTCCGGGATAATCCCCCAGGTCTTCGAAAATCGCTATATAATATGGATTTTCGTAAGTACCGTCGTTACCAAAAGCCTTTACAGTTATTAAAGCACTATCCGTGTATTCCATAGACGTCATTTCAGCGTCCCAGAGCTGGATCGAATCGAGAACCGGAACATGCGTATCCAACGTGATTCCGAAATCATCCGGGATCGCTTCGGATGACCAGTTGCCAGCCGAGTCCTGGATTTCACCCCAGACCTCGTAAGGAACCTCATCCGCAGGCAAGTCGAAATTCACGCTATGGGGAGTCGGGAAACCTCCAGTATCCAGAACGGGGTCGCTTTCAACCGAAAGCCTGTAGTAGTAAATTCCCGTCCCGGGATGTGCCGGATCGCCGCCGGTGTCCGTCGGGTCGAGGAAACTCGCTTTAACCGTCTGATTATTAGTCCAGCCGGTGTCGGCGATATCCGCGGGAATACCCGGTTCGAGCGCCGTGGTAATATCGACCACATTAAAGGTGCCGATTCGCGGATACTGGATGTCCAGTTCGATGGAATCGACGTCCGGCGAGGTGTAGATTCCGCCGCCGTATTCGGAAGCTCCCTTTACCGTAATCGAATGCCAGCCGTCGGAGCGGTCGAGTTTACCGATTATGGTAACGGTGTCGTCGGTGCCGGTCGGGTCGGGCACCCAGAAGAAGGTGTCCGGGTCGTCGATAGCCGCGCTACCGTCCCACTGGAGAATGCTGTCGATACCGTCGCCGTAACGGATTTTGATTTCTACCAGCGTTGTATCGGTGTATCGGCCTGTCATATCCGGGCCGTCGATGTCTTTTATACTGAGGATTTCCACGAACTCGCTTCCGGTTATGTAACGAATCGAATCGAAGGCCTCCACGCTGACGTTGCCCGCGCTGTCGCGAACCGCGGCGTAGAGCGTCATCCAGTCGAGGTCGGAGAATCCTGTGAACGTATATTCGTAATCGCCGTCCACCGGTTCCCAATCGTCATCGTCAATGGCGTCGAGGTCGGAGAGGTTTTGCGAAAAGAAAATCCCGCTGACCGTTCCTCCCGCCGGGTCGATTTCCGCGATGACGTCAACGGTAAGTGAAACCGTCGTATCGCCGGAATGATCCGGTGTGAGCCTGTTCCGAATCTCGATGGGATCGAAGAGTATCGGAGTTTCGGTGTCCAGTGTGATTATTCCCTGACGTTCCGACGAAACGTTGTTCGCGTAGTCGGTCAATCTGAGATACGCGTCGCGGTCGCCGTCGGGGCCGGGAGCCGTAGTCCAGTAGTAAGGCGTGTCCCCGTAATCGAAGGCCTCCAGATCGGAGGTGAACGTTGCGTTCGAGGCCGCTTCGACTATTTCTATTCCGCTTGCGTAGTCGTTCAGTTCCGGATCATCCGGGGAAAGCGCGACTACCTCGACCTCGGTTTCGTTCGTCCAGCCGGACAATGCGGGGACGTCGTAGCGGTGCGGCAAGGTTGTGGTGTCGTAAACCTCTACGCCGCCGAATGTCGGATCCCCCGTATCGACGTTAATCGTCCAATCCCAGGCCGCATCGTTTTCGAAGTTGCCGGCGGAATCTTCCAGCGTTGAACGGAGGTTGTAAATCCCGTTTTCGGTCGGTGTAAACACGAAGAAGCTATCCACGGACATCTCGCCGTAGAAGAACAGCGAATCTATGAAATGTGAATGGCCGGTTTCGTAGTCGGTATCGAGATATCCAGTGTAAACGCCGCTGTAGGTATCGTTTCCGCTGAAGTTCAGATTAATACCGCCTGACCAGCCGTTATAATATAAAGGTAAACCGACTGTGTCCAACATGCTCGAAGGATCCTCGTCGTCGATGCGCGTCCAGGCCAGCGGATAATGCGTCCCAACTCCGGGAACGAAGCCGTTGTCCAGACTATCCCATCCGACTACATAGAAATAATAAGGTCCGTCGCCCCAGGCCTCGTCCGAATCGAAAGCAAAAGAACCTTCGTAATAGCTTTCCCCCATCGCTGGAGCCGGGAAATCTATATCGTAGCGAATCCAGGGACTGTCGATTTCGGCTTTGTAGTAAAGGACAGCGCTGTCAATGCCACCGCAGACGAAATCTTCGGTGCGATAATATACGTCGCACACGCTTGTGTTCGTCCAGACGGGCAATTCATCGATGGAATTGGACGGTGGCGAGGCATCCTGCCGACTGCAATAAGTTTCAGACCATTCGGAGAAGCCGTAGTCCGGGTCGTCCAGCCAGCGATAGCGGACTTTGTAACAGTATCTAACGCCGGACGTAAGGGGATCATCCGCCGAACCGAGATCGCCTATACCAACGGGGTAAGCGTAATCCGACCCGTAAGTGTCTCCCCAATCCGCCGCAACATCCTCGATCATAAAAATAGAGATGTCTGACGGTCCAATCGTGTCCGGGATATCCGGCCAATCGGGGTATCCTGTTTCTGCTTCATCGACCCAGATTTCCCACGCCGTGGTGATTCCTGGCACGGTGCCCGGCGCGCTCCACATTATCGGATTCGTGAATCCGGCGGTAAACGCCGGTTCGGGTGTAACTATGGGCGGCGCTTGAGCCAAAGCCGCCCCTGCGATTACCAGAACAAGTAACCACGCGGTTTTTGTAATAATTCTATATCTCAAGGCTCGCTCCTTATTTGAAATATTCATTTCTTCGAACCTCGTTACTTTAACAGAAGCATGCGTCGCGTTTCGACGAAGCTTCCAGCTTTCATTCTACATAGATAGAGGCCGCCGGGCATCTCCCGACCTATTTCATCCACGCCGTGCCATTTAACGCTGTATCTTCCGGCGTCGTAATCGCGGTCGGCGAGGGTGATGATCTGTCTGCCTGTTATATCGAAAATCTCGATGGTAACCTCCGAAGCCTCCGGCAGGGAGAAGGGAATCTCGCACGTTGGATTGAAGGGATTCGGATGCACTGGATCGAGAACGTAACTCGAAGGCAATGCGTCTCCCGATATTATTTTCGCGTTTCCGATAGCGCTCGCGTAACCGATCGAACGCATATCGATGGATTTGTCATTCGCGATGAGAGTAAGGCCTTCCGGCGGGACCGCGTTCGGATCCCAGCTGAGTTCTGTTTCGCGCGGGAGGACAATCTTCCATTCGCCGTCCGGTCGAACGCTGGTGGAATATCTGAGATTATCGTCCTCGATTAGCGACGGTTCGACTTCGCCATAAGGCGAAACTGGGGGTTCAGGTTTATCGTAATCGTCATAACCTACATCGGCGAAGCTGGAATAGGCTATAGTCAAGGCCTTATCGCCAGCTAATATCGGGAGTTTCCAGTTGAGGAAGATATTGTCCGGGGCGAATTTGGAAAGCGGCATTTCGGGCTCTGTATAGAAATTGCCCGGAGCTTCCGCGAGAAGCCAGTAACCGTAACCGCTCTCCAGACCTACTCCTAAACTGTCAACGAGTTCGTAGTATTCACCTGCTACGGTATTCCAGCCCCATGCGAGTTCATTTCCTCCGGTGAACTCGAAGCCCATGGGAACTGTATCGTAACAAGCCCCTACAGTCCACCATCCCCATTCGGACATGGTTTCCGCGATTCGAGTAACAGGAATTCCGGAAACTATAAAATCGGTGGGATCCGAAACGAGAATCCAGTAGGCTTTGCCCGGTTCAATAGGCGAATCCGAAGCATCTAAATATACACCAGCGAAATGATCCCATTCCCAGATTTCCGAGCATCCCGGAAAAATTACGCCGGGATTGTTATTACCCGGAACCACGGGCAGGCTCACCAGATTATAACCTCTCGCGCAGTGCAAGGTGCATGTTGCGGTAATGTAACTCAACTCGTATTCGAACACCTCCGACCAGCCGCTCTGGTTACTCGGCGTTCTCGTATCTCGAGCATACATGGTAAAGTAATGTCGCAATCCGCCGATGAGGTCTTCGATGGGGAACGTTTTTCTGGAACCCGCACCGACGTTAACCTCCACGCGAAGCAGGGGGTCGGGTGACCAGAGACCGGTCAAACTTGCCGAATGGCGCAATGTGTATCTATTCACCATGTGGCCGGGGCCGGTATCGTTCCAGACGACGGTGAAAGAATCCAGATAAGGACTTACGTTAACCTCCAGAATCTCCGGGGGCAGTGGTGGATGGTAGTTCATGCCTTCCGAACCGGCCAGTGTCGGGAAGAATTTCTGCGTCCCGGTAGTATTTTCGTGGCCGAGGCCGTCGTATGGGACAATCGTGTAAACGTTATTGTGCCAGTTGTCGCCGGGATCCGGGGCCATATCGTAGTATTCGTGCGTAGTGGGCGTCAGGTTGGCGATTTCACTGCCGAGTGTTCCCTCGGCGTCCGAACGATATATTTTTACTCCCTGAACGCCGATACCAGCGTCGCTTATCGAATCGGCAGGCCACGTGAGTCTTACCTTAACATCGTTGACGTCCGTCGCGATAGAGTGCATATAATGAATTGCTACCGCGTTCGGCGGGGTGTTATCGAAGGTAGTGCTAAGTAGCGGCGTGCTCCATTCAGAATGATTTTCGTTGTCGTCGATGAATTTAGCGCGGAAGTAGTAGGTATTCTCGTGTTCGCTGTAGAAAGTGAACTTAAGTAAATCCTCATCCGCACAACCGGCCGTGCCGGTATTTTCATATTCCCAGACGGGCGGACCCGAAGCCGGGTCCATTATCGGTAATGGGTCGGTGGAAGAGAATCCTACGGTGAAGTCTATACTTCTTGCCCATTGGATAACCACACTAACGGCATCGCAATGCGTGGTGTCCTTGAACCAAACGATAACACTATCAGTTACGTATTCAGGGAAATCGAGCGAAATTGCAACCGGTGCACCCACGCCCTTGTCCACGCATGCTGTGTCGAGTTGCCCGCCGATATAGGGGCAATTGAACCAGGAAACGTTGCCGGCGGAATCGTAAGGACATACGAGGTAATAATAACAAGCCTCGTCTTCGAGGTCGATAACCGGGTCGGTCGGCCCGTCGTCCTGGAAGGTGTAATGAGGATCTGACGGATCGATGGGATACGTCCATAAAATATGATCCTCCAGAGCTGTTTCCCAGCCAACCGAAGGATCGGTTCCCTCGTCGAGGACGACTCCCCAATCGGTATCCTCTACACGATAGAGATAATATCCCATTGTGCCTGAACCGCAATCGTTTTCGGCGTGGTGTGTGAAATTAACGAGAATGCCGTCTTCGCCAAGTGAAACCGCTGAGAAGGTGTCCGGGCAATCGGGCGGGATATCATCGTTGGTGGATAGAATACGGAACGAGGTTAAATCCGTCCAGCCATGTTCGATATAGTCTATTTCTCGGACTTTTGCGCTGAAAGTGTAAGTCTTGCATGTGTCGGTGTTCCAGAAGTAATAGTCGTTTGACGTCCAATCCGAAGAATCTTCGGTTGAAGGAACAACTTCCGGAACTCCGTCCACAAAGATAACCTCACGCTTTAGATAGCGATATTCGACGTCAGGTCTTGCGGGGCACAGCGTGTGGTCTATATTAACCGTAATGCCGCTTCCGCTATGATAGCGAGGTAGCACTTCCAGGAATGCGCAGGGCGGGAACATACTCGGTGCAGGTTGGGCTTTGCCGATTATAGTGTTATTTTCGGAACGGCGTATCCATCCAGCTTTATCGACCGGGATGATTTTATAGAAATATCTAACTCCGGGCGTAACGCCGTAGTCTCGATATATATATCCCGGCGCGCCGCTTTCCCAGACCGTATCTATCGGAAACATCGTATCGGTAATGTAGCTAAGATCCCATTCGTTGAGAGCGCGGTAGATTAAATAGAAATAGACTCCCGACGCGCTGTCCGTTCCCCTCGACCAGCGAAGATCGATATAGGGAATCGGCGCGTCGTCGCCATAAGCCGTATGTTCAACATCTACCCTATCAGGTCGATACCAATCATGCATCAGCCAAAGCGGATACCGTGTATCAACCGTGTCGCTACTATTCGCGGCAGAGGCGGAATGTTTGAAGATTTCGCCGTCTCCACCGCCGTCTATTTCGACAGAATCCACGGGAATCCATCCGGTAATGACGTCCGGGTCTGTCTCTCCGTAGGGCGTTCTGTAAAAGTTATATTCGGCTGACGAACTGGGCGCGAGGATCCTCAATTCCACCGAATGTCCCTTCACAAAACCATCGAGGATTAACGATCCGGTGTATAGGGTATCTCCGATCAATCCGTAACCAGTGCTGATTAACTCCGCACTTAAGGGCTGGGATACGGCTGTCCCTGCGGTTATTATAAACAGCACAAGGAGCGCCAATCCGATCGTTCTATGATATCGGCTCATTCAAGCCCCCTTCCTCCGGCCTTGCGGCCTAACAATGTATATTTGTTTTTTTTCATTAGACATAATAAGTTATTTAATTAAAAGTCCATACTAAAAAAGTCAAAGTCAATTCTCTATTTCGCCGTCCGATTCGTCGGATATTTCGGCGATATTTTCTTCCCTAATTGGCGGAGTCAGGACGTCCAAAAGCGCCATGTATCCAATAGCCTGCTCCCTGAATTCGGCCATATATTTAGATTTGACCGGCGGCCCGTCCGGGAAAGCATATTTGAGCGGGTTCACGTAATTCCCGTTCACGCGGACACGGTAATCCAGATGCGGCCCGGTGGAGAGCCCGGTGCTTCCAACGTATCCTATAAGCTGTCCCTGATGGACTCTTTTGCCCCTTCGGATTCCCCGTGCGAAACCTCTGAGATGGCCGTAACAAGTAACTATCCTCCCGCCTGTATGGCTTATCTCGATATAGTTGCCATAGCCGCCCTTCCATCCGGCGAAAATAACAGTGCCGTCGCCGGACGCCGAAACTGGAGTTCCTGAGGGCGCGGCGTAATCGACACCGAGATGGGGGCGATAGATTTTCAAAATGGGGTGAAATCTGCTGTGCGTAAAATGGCTCGAAATCCTTCGGTAAGTCAACGGAGTGCGTAATAGCGCCTTTTTCGTGTTCTTGCCGGATAGAGTGTAATATCCCTGGTTACTGTCGGGGTCCATGTAGTAGATTCCGCCGTAATTAGTATCCGCCATCCAATAGTGCGCGGCCATCACCCTGCCAACATCAATTATCTCGCCGTCGAAATAATATTCCTCATACATCAATGCGAAACGCTGTCCCTCGCGCGTTTCGGTGAGGAAATCGACGTCGTAGGAAAGAATATCGGTGAATTTCAAAATGGCCTCGGCGGGAACGCCAAGAGAAGCCATGGAATTCCACAATGTAGCTTTGACTTCGCCCTTGACCGCGCGAAGGACGTAGGTCAGCGGGATTGTGTCCTTTTCCGCCGTGAATAGCGTATCGTCCACGCGTTTAACCGTGTAATGCTCCCAGGGGGATCGTTCCAGATCGAAGCGCATGAGCGACCCCGCGCAGTCGAGATCGACAGTTACTATGTCCCCCGGTTGCACCTTACGGACATCGAAAACGGTATCCAATCCACAGTCGATATCATAGACAACTCGTGGTCCCATACCGGCTTCGGTAAGCGCGATATAAAGCGATTCGTCTTTCTTGATTGTCCCGCACCATCTGCAGACCGGGTTGAACTCGAATTTGTCAATATTTGGATTGACCGGCATGGCTTCGGCACGCGGTATGAGCAGGTGTATTCCCAAAAAAAGCAGTAATCCACCGCCGAGAATTATCCCCGGCCATTTCAAAATCGTAGCCAGACGGCGCAAATCCAGCCCGCTTATTCCATGCATAAGCGACTTCTTTCTGGGGGGACGATATTTCCCTACTGGCCTCCGGTTCATCTCTCTTCCTCAAAAACCTGAACATTGAATATCCAGATTTCGGTGTCGGATCTTTTCCAAGAATCGGAGAATAATCCGGCTTTAAGGCTAACTCTTCCCAGAATATCCTCCCTGGAAAGCGACAGGTCCATTTCGTCCGGGAATACTTTTGCGGAGGAAGTTCCCCGTGCAATCAATACGCCGTGTTTTCCCGGAACGAAATCCTCTATGTCCGTAAGCCGTTCGAGGTTGTAGATTATATATAACTTCAACAGAATTTCATCGACGTCTTTAAAGCCTATGGATTTGAACCGTGGGTCGGCGAAAGCCGAAACCAAAGCGACTTTTTTAACGGTTTCGTAGAGCGATTCGTCCGGTCTTATCATTCCCATGCCGTATTCTCGTTCTCCGCCGACGATATCTATGTGGACACCGTCGAAATCTATATCCGCCGGGATTTCGGACCTGGCGACAACTTTCGATAGTTTCCCCGCCTCGATTTCGATTGTCGTTCTGGCGAGTTCTAACAACTTTTTGCCGTTCTCCAAATCGACTATTTCGGTTACTTCCGATGTATCGCTACCGGTGGTAATCACTGCGGCCAGATAACCGCATACGTGTTGATGATCTCCGGTTAGCCTTCCGGTATTTTCATATCTCAATATTGTGCAGGTATTTCCTTGCATTTTCGCAGACGCCGATAAAACCGCTATCAAAGCCCCCCTGCTTTCGGCCTGTATTTCGCCCGTTTTAAGTTTATCGATTGCTTTTTCTATTTGGGACGCCAGGAGCAACTGAAGGAAATTATTATCGTTGGATTCACACGTCTCAATATCGAAAGAACTCGAAAGGTTAGAAGCGGCGACATATAGGACAGCTGAATCGCCGGAAAGTGTGGCTATGGCCGTGCCCAATTCTTCGGCGATTTCGACCCCGATGCCATTTATGCCAATGGGGACAATCGGAACCTGAGAATGATGATACTGCAGGAAAGGCAATTGGATTTCTATCGAGACTGGAAGGTAACGATCCGCCCCCATTTCATGGATTTGGACGGGGCTAATCCGTTTCAATTCCCGGCAGAAATCGTTATCGACCGGATTGCCACCCATGGGAGTCGATAAACCCGGCCCGGAATAGATACTAACCGGATTGGCGCTCTCATCGTAGCCGAAAATCACTATTCTGCTGAAATTGTGTTTGGAGACGGAATTATAGGCTTTCCCGAGGAGAGAGCCGACATATATGTAAGCTTCGTTTGGGACAATCAGCGCTACGGGCCTTCCGCAGGCAGTGTCAATGCGGGTCTTTGAGAAAGCGACGACCTGGTCGTATAGGGAGACCGACGAGGCGGGATAATAAGAAGAGGACGCACACAATGGACGTGCATCCTCCGAAGATAATCCAGTCTCCGCAGAAATAAGAAACACGACCGTAATCAACGCCAGCCGCTTTATTTTTCGGAAGCCAATTTCAACTCCCCTGCCCATTTTCGCTTCCTTTGAGCTGGTTAATTATAACACGGTCGCCTTTTTGCCGGTTCTTTCCTCCCGGGTTTGAATTTATATTAGGAACAAAATAAAGTTGCAGACCATATTTGTCAATGTATTTCTCAACTTTTTTCCGAATAATTTTTCTCCGGATTTCGTCCGGGGAAAACCCTATTTCCGTCCTCGCAATTTCAGTTGACAATCGACCGTAATGTCCTCATATTTAAACTATGAAAAAGCATTATGACATAAAGCTTTACGATTACGATCTCCCTCGCGACCGAATTGCCCTCAAACCGGTAACGCCCCGGGATTCGTCCAGACTGCTCGTTTTGGAAAAAGATACGGGCGCGCTAACCGATTCGATCTTCACGGATTTACCGGGGTATCTCAAACACGACGATTTGATTGTAATTAACGACACGAAGGTTTTCCCCGCAAGACTAATTGGGTATAAAAGGTCTGGCGGCAAAGCGGAGGTTTTCCTTCTCGAAAAACTGACGGATAACGAATGGATCGCGCTGGTAAAACCAGGACGGCGGCTGTCTGAAGAAAACGAAATTATTTTCGCGGACGACTTTAAAGCGTTAATCACAAAACGCCTTCCGGATGGTCGCCGGAAAGTTCGTCTGAACGGGGAAGGAAATATCTGGCAACTTCTCGACAAGTATGGCCACACACCGCTACCCGTTTACATCGACCGGGAAGACCGCCCGGAAGATGTTGGAAGATATCAGACAGTTTATGCTTCCAAAACCGGAGCGGTCGCGGCTCCAACCGCGGGATTCCATTTTACCAAAAAGCTTATCGATAGAATTCGCGATATAGGCGTCGAGTTCGTCAATGTCACGCTACACGTCGGATGGGGCACCTTTCGCGGCATAGATGTCGATGACATCCGCGACCACCGCATGCATTCCGAATACTTCGAGATATGCGAGGAGACCGCCGCAAAAATTAACAAGGCCAAAGAGGAAAACAGACGGATCATCTGCGTCGGAACAACTACGGTGCGCACGCTGGAATCCGCCGCGATAAGGGACTTGCCACTCCTCAACCATTCCGCGAAGACGGAACTCTTCATTTCCCCCGGCTTCGAATTCAAAATCACGGACGCGATGATTACAAATTTCCACTTGCCGAAAAGCTCGCTTATTGTTATGGTCAGTGCTTTCGCAGATAGAGAAAAAATCATGCAAGCTTATCGCCACGCCATCGAAGAAAAATATCGTTTCTACAGCTACGGCGATGCTATGCTAATAATATAAAGGAGGATAGAGAAAATGGTTAAGAGAATAGGTTATCTAAACGGTGTCGATGCTATGGTTCTCACGAGATTATCGGCTAAAGGCATAGGCACGCTACCGCTTTCCAACGGATGGGACGATCACGGGAAATACATCGCTCATGTAACCCCCGCGGACGGCTTCTCCGCGATAGTCGCCCCGTTTCACAAGGTAATGGCCGCGCCGGGCGATCCCGTAGGCCCGAAAGACGTGCTGACATCGGTTATAGATTCCGGCATCCCACTATTAATCGTCGCGCCGAAAGAAGTTCACGCACAAGCCGCAGTGCAGTTAAACAACAAACACGTCGAATTCGTCGAACCGGAGAAACTGCTGGACAGACTCAAGGTTATTCTCAAACTGAAATAACACATACAATAAGGGGTCTGAACGAATCCAGACCCCCTATTTTAACCCTACTTGTGGATTCTACCTATCTATCTTCTAATGATTCCTAAATACTTTATAGTTCGTCGACGATGTTGTCGCCTCGCCTGTCGAGACTATCAGGTTGCCGCTTGCGTCGAACTCAAGACCGCTGTGAGTTCCACCCGATGTGATAATCTGCACGACTACCTGATCGGAGCTGATTTCGATACCGTTACCGGTATTTACAGCCCATGTTATTTCCGAACTACCATTGTAGGTTCCGCCGGTAATTCCGTCGCCGTCGATGTGATTATCCATATCGCCGGTCATAGAAGCCCACTCATAGGCCGTGCCGTTCCATTTCAGATAGTAATTCGTTGAAGGTGCACCAACAACCGTCATCACGCCGGAACCATTAGTCATGAGGATTCTGTTCGCCGTTCCCGTCGCGAACTTCGTCCAGTCGATTGCCGCGGAGGCGTTGATGTCAGTATTCATTATCGTTCCATCTGTAATCTCGCTGCCTTCGATTGTATTACCCAGAACAGCGGCAATAGTCAGTTCGGTTAATGACCTTGAAAGCGTAATACCATCCCCCTGCGCAAATGTAACGCTCGAGCCATCGGTGATATCGAGGCTATAAGGACTCGCGGAACCTGAGAATGAGAGATCCTGGTCATCCGAACCTGCATTATCGAGATCGGATAGGTCGATTGTTTCACTCGTGCCGTCTTCGATACCGATTGTGAGGATGTTCGTCGTGCCGTTGAAACCAGAACCGGAAATATTCTGGTCGTCCGTTCCAACCGTGGTCGGGTCTACCCACGTAAAACCGCCGGAAGCATCGTCATA
This sequence comes from uncultured bacterium, assembly GCA_964606695.1. Lineage (GTDB taxonomy): Bacteria > UBP14 > UBA6098 > UBA6098 > UBA6098 > CAZSHG01. The sequence continues at coordinate 5,893 of CAZSHG010000012.1, read as the reverse complement.
GGTCATGACAAAGTTATCCTCGCCGGCCGTAGCATGTGTGGTCATATCGAGGTCTTCTTCGAGAATCTCGTCATCCGTAATCTCGCCGGTTTCGATTGTATTGCCGATTACAGTTCCGAGCGCATCGCCGGTGACACCTGTTCCATTTAATGTCGCATCAGAGACAACATCCTGCGAACCCCAGTCGTCGCCGGCACTCGACGCGTCGATTGTAACCTCGCCGGTTGTGCCATTAACCGTTACATCGACACCGCCGGCACCCGTCATCGTAAGGATATCCGTCTGGCTGGCAACCGTATAGGTGTTCGTGCCATCGGTTACACGATTAAATAAGTTCTGAAGCTCGTTCTCATCGTCCAAATCGCCGTCCGCGGCGATATGCGCGTCGATTGTCGCTTCATTAGCGGCGATAGCGTCGTCGAGGTCATCGAGACCCTCGTGAACGTTGTCCGGGTCTCCATCGATATACGTGAAATCTCCCAAAGTAGTTAAAGCAACCTCGGTGTCATTCTGGTCATCCGTGCCCGATGATGGCGTTGCCCACGTGCCGTCAGCACGAAGATAGGACGTTGTTCCACCACCACTGGCAGGCGTAAGACCGTCATCCGTATCGGTGAATGTCGGTAAAGCCGTGCCGGTGCCGCCCGATATATTAACAGTGTTCGTAGCAGGCGTATAAGAGAGGTCCTGCGCATCCGTATTATCGAGATAATACGCGCCGTCCTCGCCATCGAGAAGGTCGGCGTCGAGGAACGAGCCGGAGCCGTCGTCCGAGGTCGTCCAGTCGATATTCAGAATAGCGTTATCGTTCATGTCGATATCGTGTGTTCCGGCGCTGTTGCCTTCGCCAAGAACCTCCGTAAGATTCTGGTCATCCGTGCCGGAAGATGGCGTTGCCCATGTGCCGTCGCCACGCAAGAAGTCCGTTGTCGCACCGGCGCTTCCCGGAACTAAACCTGCATCAGTATTAGAAGTCGAATACAAAGGTAAAGTAACACCTGTTCCGTCATCGATATCCAGCGCACGAGTAGATACCGTATAAGAGAGATTCTGGTCGTCCGTGTCGTCCAGATAATACGCGCCGTCCTCGCCATCGAGAAGGTCGGCGTCGAGGAACGAGCCGG
>CAZSHG010000012.1:0-4669 GCA_964606695.1 uncultured bacterium | reverse complement strand
TATCGTGTGTTCCGGCGCTGTTGCCTTCGCCAAGAACCTCCGTAAGATTCTGGTCGTCCGTGCCACTTTCGTCATTGACCGGTTCCCAGCTATCGCCGTCCCATTTCAGGATTTGCCCGGAAGATGCGCCATGATCACCCGCAAGCACGAACGCAGTGTCCGATATAATCGAATGGAACGCGTAGGGCGAAGTCGCAAGCTTTTCACGGGGCGCAAGAGTCTCCGTGCCAATCTCCAACTCCAAATAATACTGCACATCGAATTGAAGAGGAATTTCCCCCGCGGTCAACGAACCGAGCTGGACATCGAAAAGGCCCTTGGTCACGGTAACAGCGTCCGTCACCCCGGTGTGAGCCTCGCTAAATACCGGCGTTCCACCCGTCGAGACAGTATAGAGTTTGAACGTAATGTCGAAGTCGCCATTAAGCCCGACTCCGTCCGCATCGGTGAGTTTCCCCTGATAGTTAATCAGCCTCGGTGTTTGCGCGAAAAGACATCCCGCCAACACCACCAACAACATAACAACTGCAAACTTTTGTCTCATTGTGCACCTCCTAAGTGTTTGTGAGACTTGAACATTTGGTTACCTTCAAATTTTGTTTTCATAATCGAACTTAATTCCAACATCATTCCGTCACTTTCGTTGTATCGTAACTCGGCTCGGAGCGGTTCAATGACCCTTTGGAGTGATTCAATACGACCGCCGACCGTGGCGATGGCATCCCCGACCGGGACGGTCGGGCTGTTATTGGGGCTGAATCGCTAAAATCTAATAGGTCGTGCGTCCCGCTCGACATTTCGCCATTCCCGACCGGGAGGGGAACCGGTGATTCATCGAAGAATTTCATTGATTCCCCGACGGGAACCGGTGATTTATCACCAGAAATCGGTGTTTCGCCAAAGGGGTTTTGTGGTTTTTCGACCGATTTCAGTGATTCACCGCCGGGGATCATCCTTTCATCGCCTATAACGCCCGATACGCGGGGTTTTGAGTTTATTTGGTTGTCGAAAGTTATCATTTCATTTCCGAATTTGGTTTTTCATCCTTATTCGATAATTATTTAATGTTCGATGCTCTCTCGAGTTTTAGAGTCAGGCATCGGATTTTCGATATTCCCGTTTTCCGCAGAGGAATTTTCGGGTTTCGCATTGGCTATCGCAATCCAGTTGAACGAGAAACCGTCTGTTTCGCCAGAAGTTCCGACCACGCGGAAGCCGTATCGAGATGTTTCGGTAATGCACAGCACGACACTTGGGCAATTTGGCGTGACGGTGACGACGGGGATTTCATCTTCCGGGATACTTTCGGAGAATGATCTTGAGAAGTGCACCCACATTTCGTCGGAAGACATATCTTCGCGCCCGAATTCGGAGACTGAGGAAGTTTTAGGGGTTATTCGTTGAACTTCTAAGGATTCGATTCTATCGATGAGGTCTTTAATCACCACATTTTGGGCAGAAACTGTAGCGGATAGGTTTCGCCCGTCTCCGGATTCCGATTCCCACTTTACGAACGGGTCGAGGCTTTCGTGGTCCAGTTGGCTCCCGATGTCTTCTTCGTCATATACGCCATCTGGAAGCCTATTCATCGATATGACAGCACTATATGCTGTTTCTTTATCTTTTGGATATGGCGTTCTATCGGTGAACGATTGAGCTGAGCAGTTATCGTAGATATAGACGTCACCGTGGAAGTAACCTGCCCAGTTACCGGATGGAAGTTGTCCGCTCCAACCGGAATGATCGATAGCGTCGTATCCCACGACACCTGCTCCTTGATAGGAACCACCTATATAACCATAAACACCATAGTTATATCGCGTCGTTCCACCATTAGCGTAACCGCGAACACCGTAGGCGCGACCGCCGCCAGAGCCGCCTGAAGCACTACCGTGAACTCCTAATGTCCAGCCGTTTCCACTATCAACCTGGCCTCTTACGCCATACGCGTAATTGCCGCCACTTGTAGGTGTTGCGGCTTTCGCATAAACACCCGTGGCACCGCTTGTGGTAGAACTCTGATAGAAATATCCTTCATACAAGGCGTTTCCAGCGCCACCGACACTCAGAGCTGATGAAGGGCTTGTAGTTCCGATTCCGACGTTGCCGCCATTTGTTATATACACTCTATCATTATCGTTCGTTCGCAAACTCAATGCATAGTTATCCGTTGTGCCTATAAATCTATTTGCCCCTGATAAAGCTATGTTTCCTACTACATGTAATTTTTCCGTAGGGCTTGTTGTTCCGATGCCTATTCCGGAATTTGTAGCAGATACTGCAATGAGGACATCATCGAACCATAGAGTCATTTCGCTGTATGGCAGGTCCATAATCTCTGAAGGTCTCAGTCTTTCCATGCTTATTAGACTCGATATCTTCCATTTGAACTTATGCGAGCCTGCATTACAGGGAACATTCACGTATGTCCAATCCTTTGTGGTATTAGCACTGACTTTTTGCTCGCCATCGATAAAAAATGAAAAGTTTCCGGGTTTCTGACATCCAGTCACGTTAGTTTTATACCAGAACGAGATATAACCATCGGAGCTTAGGGTTTTAGTAGTATAGATTGAGTCAACATCGCGAACTGATTCGGTTCCTGAAACTTTCCCCCTACATGAATAAGGTGATGAGTGATAGGTACCTGATGATGTTGCAAAGCCATCGCTTGTCCAGGAAGCGCCTAACGTAGATGTTTTGAATGAATCTGAAAAAACCACGGAGCCGGGAGTTCCTGCGAGTTCGTAAATCAATGAGCTTCTTGTTATCTCATCCGAGGTTAGCCACTTGGTGATGTAGTTTGCTTCGCCACTCCCGTTAATTTCTGACTCTATAGTTGACCAATAAGCGTCCCCAGAGCCACTCGAAGTAAGAACCTGTCCGGAAGTTCCACTATTACTGTTGAGGTATATACTTCCGTCGATTGCAGTGTTGCCATTGAAATAGCCGGCGTAGTTTGTTGCTCCGCCGGAGGCTTTTGCATAGATACCGTAAACAGTTCCAATACTACTCTCCCCCTGGCCTTCAGCGTAAACACCATATAAACTTTGAACACCCGCAAGCATATTAAAATCGAGTGTTGATTTGAAATAGCCTGCATAAGTGCTTTGGTTAACATCCTGTTGAGTAATCTGACTTCGCACGCCATAGACATCAGACGTCGTTGCCCCTGCATTATAAGAGATGTCCATCTTTGCGCCGGGGCTTGATGTTCCGATTCCGACGTTGCCGGAAACGGCGGAATACATGTCGGAGCCGCTGACCGTCCAGTCGCCGTCGCTGATGCTACCGGGGGTTACCCATGAACCTACGCCGGTAGCATTGGATTGAAGAATTTTGCCGGAACCGGGAGAGCCGCCGCGGATACGAATCTGGCCGTTGATGTCGAGAGGGTTAGTTGGAGTAGTATTAATTCCGACATATCCATTGTTCGAAGCTAAAATTACGTGACCTGCGGAACCGGCATCTGGTGCGCCGCCGTCTATATAGACATTTCCTCCAGAGGCGGCAGTATTTCCGGTACCTGCTGTAATATTCACATCGCCACCGGGGCCACCTGTGCCTCCACCCATATCTCCGCCTTGTCCGGCTGTGATGTTTATTTCCCCTCCAGCGGCATCTTCTCCACCTTTACCGCCAACTATCGTAACCGCATCAGGTGCAGCGCTTGAACCGGAACCATTTGCCCCCTTCACATGAAGCTTTGCGCTCGGTGTTGTTATTCCGATTCCGACGTTGGTGCCGTTGTTGTAAAGAATGCTGTTTGCAACCCAGGATGTGCCGTTATGGCGCAGGGTCTGTCCGGATGTGCCACCACCGATTCCTCCACCGATATTGTCATCGACATATTGTTTTGTAACTGCGTGCATATTACTTGTCGGGTCGGCATGGAGGGTCAGGAATCCGGTCATCGCGTCGCCGGCTTTCTCGACCCATATATCTCCCGCACCACCGGCAACGAGGCCGAGATTAGACCTTGCAGTGGCGGTGTTATCGAGGTCGCTCAGATTGCTGGATTCGTTGAGATACCTACCGTCGAGATTGACCGAAGTTAAACCGGTAACATGACCAAGGGCACCCATGGTAACGTCCTGAATTACGGTTCCACCACTATTATCCACGCTTCCTTGTGATGACATATCTTTGTGGGTGAAAGTAAGGACATCGTCGGCGGTAAAATTCACGTCTATTCCGGTGCCTTCGTCGAACGTGAGAACATCTGCTGAAGTAACAGTGTAACTCGTGCCGTCGTCGTCGCGTGCTGTCCAGGAGCTGTAATTGTCGGATAATGCCGTGACTCGTGCATCAATCTCATTAAGTGTCGGTTCTCCGCGAGTTGTGGCGGCGGGTGCATTATCTGCGTTATAGTAATCTCTTGTAGTAGCGTTAGTCCCGTTTGTTATAGTTACGGTATGTTCGAAATAGCTATAACCGGAACCAGCATTTGTAAATCCAAGATTTTGATATTCATTGCCGATTACACAGTCGGCGTCATCGACATTATCCACGCCGTCCGCAAAGCCAGCGGGAATGTCCGTGAAGTTGTCCCAATCCAGATAATACGCTCCGTGCTGGCCGTCGAGGAGATCGGCATCGAGGTTCGTCACTGTAACCGCATTTCCTGCATCCAGAACGAAAGGTGCGCCGGTGTAGCCCGTCATGTCGA
>CAZSHG010000011.1:0-93834 GCA_964606695.1 uncultured bacterium | reverse complement strand
ACCGTATTGTTTGAAGAGAGGCACGAAAGCCTCTTTGGGCGCGGAGTTATCCCCATGGTTGCCGGATGAAAAGGGAGGATGGTGGAAATAGACGACTATCCAGTCGATGTTCGGATTAGCGTTTGCGGCAGAGAGATCGCTGTGGAGGAAAGAGACCTGATCGTCGAGGCTTCCGAAAAGCCCGACCTCGGTGCAAAGCCAGACGATGTGAACGTTGGCGTAATCGAAAGAACCATATTCGACAAAATCGAAATATTTGGTCAATGGGTCGGGATCCCATGGCCAGTATGAGATATCGTGGTTGCCCTTGACTGGCATCATGATGTGATTTGCGAGAAGGTCGTATTCGATGTCGAAGAACATCTGCCAGTCGTCCGTGCTTCCGCCGTCACCGACTAGGTCTCCAACATTCAGGACGAATTCGATATCGTCTTCGTCGAGAATCGCATCGACCACCGATTGATGGTCGCCATGATTCGTCCGATTATCTCCGAATGCCACGAAGGAAAAATTCTCTAACTCCACGGGAGCCGTGCGAAAGGTGCCAGTGTAAATCTCGCCGATTATCGAATAATGATATGTCCTTCCCGGTTCAAGCCCTGACAGGGGGACGTGATGATCTTCCCGAGTGCCGCTGAGAGCCGCAGTGTCGGGCATGGAGAGTGTTGTGCCGTATGCCACCGCCGATGGCTGTTCGCTGTCGGTGCCCCAGTGCACGATTGCCTGAGTATGGGCATCGGTGCCGAAGGTTGTATATGGGCCTCTCTCGAAGGAACCGAGCATAGGCTCCATAGCGTGCCCCCAGAGGGTATCGCTTTTCGGCGTCACGAAGAAAGTGTCCGGCGCTTCGGTGGCGGCGATGCTTTGAAACACTAAGATTAGAACAAGCAGGGAAACTAAAAAAGCGACTTTCATTTTACGTCCTTTGGTAAATTTAATTCATTTCGTATCAAACATACTTTCAATTGTTACAAGAATATTAAAATGGAATTAAAAAAAGAAAAATGTCGATACAATGCTTTGTGTCTTACATTAAACTCTGCTTTTCCAGCTGTAATTAGATAATTGGCGTTAAACTTTATGAGCACTTGATATTTTCATTTCTATGCATATTTTGCTTTCCGTATATAAATGTCTTTTTCATAATCAAGGAGACAAAATTGGGACAACAAAGATCTATCAGCATAACATTACTCTTTGCTATAGCACTTTCGATTTGCATCGGAGGTTGTGGCAAAAGCGACAGCGTCCCCGAACGCACAGCTGTCGAAACAACTTCGATAGAAATAGTTAACGTAGAGCCTTCCGAGAAGCTGGATTATTGGATTTCTACGCCGCTCACTTTTTGGGAAATCTTGGACGACACGCCACATGAATTTGCCGATGATATGAACCGCTCTCTTCTTTTTGGCGACGAAGGACTGAAAATGAAGGTCACAACCGGCTTGAAAGGCTCAATCAGTGGCACTTGGACCAAGGTAAAACATTGCGATTTTTTGGACGAAGTCTGCGAGAAAAACAACTGGCGGTGGGATATCGTCGATTCAAACACGATCTTGATCAGCCCAAAATAGAGAAGATTTTTTTATCTAAACACTGAACTCCTAAGGGATGGACGCTCAAATAGAGGTTTAAGGGTTCGATGGCGGACGTCGGAAACGCCGTTTGAAACGGTTCTTGAAGGGGTGTTATGTTTCTTACCGTCTATCATCAAATGACAATATAATTCGCGGGGTTGCGGGGCGCAAGACTTTTTTGCGGTCGAGGTATGCCTCGACCCTATGTCTGGATTCCCGCTTTCACGGGAATGACAGAATAAAATTGGGCCGTGGTCGAGTGCGCTACATAATCCAGCGTTTGCGGATGTTCCAGAGGCTTATCGCGAAAAGGCCGATGCAGAATAGTGCGAGCAGAGCGAAATTCAGCGCGTAGGGCATGACGTGCGCGCCGCGAACCGCGCCGTGGAGGATGTCCGCGCCGTAGGTCAACGGCAGGACATAGGAGAGAGGGCGCAGGAAAATCGGCAGGCTCGATATCGGGAAAAAGAGGCCGCACAGGAAAATCATCGGGAAGCGGAAGAAGTTCGAGAAGGTCTGCGCCTCGAAAACTTCGCTCACCGCCACCGCGATGAAAAGCCCCAGGAATGTCGATGCCGTGGCGATCATCATCACCGCCGGCACGAAGGCGAGCCAGTTCAGGCCGGACAAATCCGCGAAGAAACTCGCCATAATCACCGGCACGAAAGCGTTTGCGATGCCGAACAGTATCGCGCCGGAGGTTTTAGACAGCATCAGCAGTTCCAGCGAAATCGGCGCCAGGAGGAGGCGTTCGAAGGAGCGGTTTTTTTTCTCGAATGTTACTGTAACGGCGAGCATGGATGTCGTGCCGAAGAGAATCGAAATCGCCACCACGCCGGGAAGTAGCGCGGGAATACTGCCGAGGCCCTGCCCTGAGCGGATGAAGAACATCGCAGTCCACGCCAGCGGGAAAATCAGCCCCCAGCTTATGTTGGGCGGTTTTAGATAGTAAGTTCGCATATCTTTGACAAGAATATTCCAGAATGCAGTCCAGCGCTTCATTTGCCGCCCCCTTTCTTTTCCTTTTCGCCGCGCATCGCATTGGCCTCGATTCCGGTGATTTTCACGAAGACGTCTTCCAGCGAGGGCCGGATTTTGCGCGCCTCGGAAACCTCGATGCCACCGTCTTCGAGGTAACGAACCATCGGGGCGATGCTTATAGGCTCGCTCGATTCGATTCGTATCGTGTTGCGGTCGGGAAACTCGAAGTTGAGGTTTGCGAACTCTCGGGGCAAAGCGTCTTTTATTTTAATCGGCATCGTCTCGCAGGTGAATTTCATGATGTGCTTTTCGTGGAAAGGCTGAACGAGGTTTTCCACCGAATCGATTTGAACGATTTTTCCGCCCACGATGAAGGCGATTCGGTCGCAGAGCCGCTCGGCCTCTTCGATGTAATGGGTGGTCAAAAAAATCGTGGTGCCGGATTCGTGGAGGTCGGATACCATCTGGCGCAGTTGCCGCGCGGAGGCGACATCGATGCCGGTGGTCGGTTCGTCTAAGAATAATATTTTAGGTCGATGGATAATTCCGGCGGCGATGGTGAGTTTTCGCTTCATCCCTTTGGAATAGCCGGCGAATTTGCGGTCGGCGGCTTTGGCGAGGTCGAATTTCTCCAGAAGCTCGCGGGCGCGGTTTCTGCGATCGTCCTTGCCGATACCGTAAAGGGACGCGCAGAAGCAAAGGTTGTCGAAACCGGATAGTTCGGGATATAAATTACTCTCGTCGGGCACGACGCCTACAAGATGTTGAGCGCCGCGCAGTTTTTTTGTGCAGTCGATTCCGCCTATGACTATTGTTCCTGAATCGGCTCGGGCAAGTCCTGTGAGGACATTGATCGTTGTGGTCTTGCCCGCGCCGTTGGGGCCGAGAAAGCCGAAAAGCTCCCCCTCGCGGATATCGAAGGATATTCCATCGAGAGCTTGAACCTCATCGAAACGCTTGCTCAGCCCCGTAACGGCGACGGCCTGCATTACTTTTTATCCCCGCAACAGGGGTGATTCTTCTCGTCGCCGTGGCATTCTTCGATCTGCTCCGGCGTGCAGTCTTCCGGTTTGCCCTTCAGGTTTTCCGGTTTCTGGCATTTGTTTTTTTCACACATGGTTTCTCCTTTGATGAAGGTTTGATTATTTATTGTTAGAAAGAAATTACTCTGTCGGCCTCGACAATCCACTGCACGAACTCTTTCATGTTGCTGATTTCGACACCATCTATTAATGGCAAGTCGGCGATTCCCCGGGCAATTGAGCATCCGCCGCAGGCTTTGACCATTCCGCCTTTGGAAATTACCGATTCGAGCATTCTCTCAATATTGTAATAACCGGAGGGGGTTTTCTGAGAGGGCAACGCGCAGGTTACCGAGTCGGCCATCAAGAAAACGCGAACTTCGACATCGGCGTGTTCCTTCTGCAGAGTCATCGCTGTGCGGAGGCCGTTGTATGCCTTCTCGGTGCCGTATGGCGCGTCATTGATAACGATCAGGATATTCATTTATTTATCCCCGCTACAGGGGTGATTTTTCTCGTCGCCGTGGCACTTTTCGATTTGCTCCGGCGTGCAGTCTTCCGGTTTGCCCTTCAGGTTTTCCTGTTTCTGGCAACCGCATTTGTTTTTTTCACACATGGTTTCTCCTTTTATGGATGGTTGATGATTGTTATGATCGTTTATAAATTTGAACTCCGGCGATTTTCACGCCGTTACGGGTTTTCATCGATAGCGTCGCGGGCGGAGTTATCAGCATTTGCCCCGCCTCGATTGTAACTGTCTCGCCATCGACATCAACATCGGCGGAACCGCTCACGACGGTGAAAAGGACGTGGTCGGCCATCTCGCAGGTCGGCATCTCGCCTCCCGGCGGAAGCTCGATAATCCTGACCTTGAACTCTTCGGCCTGATAAAACACGTTCTTGCCCCTTTCGCCATGGGGATGGGCGGTCAAATCTTTAAGACTGAATGTCTTCATTATTTTTCTCCTTCGATTTGCAGTATTTCTTCTTCATGAGAAATCATATTCTCGATAAAAATCGCCATAATTGTTACAAAAGTTATGGTCAAAACCAAACGCAAAGCCATGAATTTGAATCCCATGAACTGAAGCTCCACCATCTCCTGGGGAATCTTGATGCAGGCCCATGCCGAAAGAAAAATGACGACGTTCGATATTCTGGCGCCCTTATTTATCAGAGCCGCGGCAATCGGGAATGCGACATACAGCGGGCCGGTGGGCAATGATCCCAGAACGAATGAAAGCACGATGCCTTTGATTCCGGAGCTTTTCCCAAGATAATCCACCACCATCTCTTTCGACGTCCAAACCATGAAAAGTCCGGTCAGAATCATCACCGCCGGAAGAATCCATATCATTTCGAGGAAAAATTCCCACGATACGGAAATAACCGCGCCTCTTTTTTCGGGGAAAATCGAGATTAGCGAAACCGCGATAATCAAAATCGCACCGAGAATAATCAAATCCCGAACGATGTCTTTCTTTTTGGAGGCTTCGATGTTCATAGAATCGCCCCCATAATGAAGGCTATCGCAATTGCCGCCAGAAATGAAAGCCCGTTTCGGAGCAGTGCGAACTTTTTCCCGAGGGTTTTTATTTCGAGTGGCAGGGTAACGATTCCGATCATCGTCAACGTCGTTATGAAGGCCGCAACGGAGGTTATACTCGCGCCGCTTTCGAGAAGCGAAGCGGCCAGGGGAAAGGATATCAGGGCGGGGATATGCATTATCGCGCCGAGAACAGCCACCATCAAAACTCCTAACGCTCCCGATTTCTCGCCGATAAATTCGGAAATCTTCGACGGCGGCACAAAACCCATCAGCAATCCAATGATGATTATGATGATGAAAACCAGGGGGAGGATTTTTAGAAACGATTTCATCGCCACCGCGAGGGATTTTACTGTCTTTCGCCTGTCCTTCAGAAGGGAGAGGAAAAGTGCCGCCAGAGCGATTCCGTTGATGATTATTGCGGTTTTGCTCATTCCTCTTCCCTATGCGATTCGTCCGCTGAATCTTCATGCAACAGCTCCCCCGCGATAGCTTTCCATTCGGCCAGCGTCTCGCGGTTGAGGCCATAGTGGACGAAATTCCCCTGCTTGTCGGCACTCACTATCTCGGCGTCCCGAAGGATGCGCAGATGTTGCGATACCGCCGCCGGGGTGATTTCGAGCCGGTTCGCGAGGGCGTTCACGCAGAAATTCCGCTCTTTCAGGAGTTCCACGATTCGCACCCTGTTAGGCTCGGAGAGCACTTTGAATATCCTTGCTTTTCGTTCCAATTCGTCCATTTTCAAAATCCGTTTCTCAAACTAATTAAGTAATCACGCATATACTTTAATGAATGAAAGGGGATAAGTCAAGAGAGATTTCTTAAAAATCGGATATTCCATGCATCGCCCTCTGGCACTTCACCTGCTTGACTAATTAATGTTCGAGGAGGATTATGAAATTATCGAAATCATTTCAACCATTCGCGTTAGGGTTGATATTCTTATTCCTATCTACTCTCGCCTCCCCCGCCCTCGCCTGGGACGGTCAACGTCACGGCTTCATCCTCGGAGGAGGATTGGGAATGGGATACGTTAGCTATGAAGTCGAAAATAGATGCGGAGAGAATGATTTACTTGAAGGCCGCCATTTCGATTCAGAGGCTTATGTTTTACATCTCAAAATCGGCTATGGCGTTTCAAACCAACTGCTATTGTTCTGGACAAGCGAAAATATCCTCTTCGGCGATGATTACGATAACGGAATCACATTACACGGCATCGACGGCATAGGTGCGACATACTATTTGAATCCATCCTCGCCCTCCTTTTATTTTTCGACCGCCTTCGGTTATTCAACCTGGAACCCGCCTTTTTATCCTCCCCCCTGGGTATGGCTCGAATATCTCCAGTCGAATAACGAATATCTCGGTTTAGGCGTTATCGCTTCGATCGGTTATGAATTCGCCCGTCATTATAGCGCGGAATTAACTTTCACATGGGGTAAACCCACGCTCGATAATCCAATAATCCCCGAAGAACTGGCATGTCCTTACATCAAACAAGTGAATAACGCCCTTTCTTTGTCCCTCACCATCAACACGTTGGGGTATTGAAGGAATAAATAGAGCAATCGGCACGATTTTCCCTTGCCTAATAACATTACATAAAGTATATTTACAAGAACGATAAATTTAAGGAGGTAAAAATGAGATTTCGTTTCGCATTCATCCTTTGCGTTTTCCTGATTGTCGCCCTTTCCGCGGCGGTTCCGCGTTTAATCAACTACCAGGGGCGATTGTCCGTCGAGGCCACCGGCGACCCTATCCCTGACGGCACCTACAATATCACCTTCCATCTCTACGACTCCGAGACCGGCGGAAGCCTTCTCTGGAGCGAGAATTACTCGTCTCTGAGCGTCGAGAACGGTCTTTACGCTGTCCTTCTGGGGAGTCGTAATCCCTTCCCGTCGTCGATCGATTTCGCGGGTCAATATTGGCTCGAGGTTGAATTGGATACTACAACCTTTACGCCGCGTTACGAACTTGGCTCTTCGCCCTATGCCCTCCGCGCGGCAATCGCGGACAGTGTGCCGGGGACGGCTATCGCGGGCGGCGAGGGCGTCGTGAATTACATACCGATATGGCTGGACAGTTGTAGACTGGGCAGTTCGAATATTTACAATACTACGGGGCATATCGGTATGCAGAAGGACGTTAATATCTCCTATAAACTCACGGTCGATACGATCCTATCCGTCCCCTCGGACACGCTGTATCTGCCGGAGATCGTGCTGGTGAACGAGCTTGTCACGGATTCAATCGAAGCCAAAGGCGAGATGGTCAAGATTCGCGACGATGTGCACGTAGAGGGTGTAATCAACGTTGACGGTCAGATAATTTCCACGATTGCCCCCGGCACCCCGCCGATTTATTCGACATCTACCACGCGATGCGAGAACCTGAACGCTGATATGGTTGACGGCTATCACGCGAACGAGCTTCTCAAGAAGGAGGGATTTTACATCGCGCCCGGCGGCGGGACGGCTTCCTTCGCTATTCCGCATTACAACGTCTGCACGGTAACTATCGGCGAGGCTTACGGCGCACCACAGGATATCGCTTTCCTGCATATCGTCGAGAACGACAGCCGTATCGCATGGGTGGGTTATAAGTCGGAAAGCGGCACGATGACTCAGGTCGGTGGCACGGCGCTGTTATCTTCGACTGACGTTATTCTCACGCTGGGTGGCGGATCTATCACGTTGCAGTGCCCCGGCGACGGATCATATTCGCTGGATGCCACCTCGACGTCGCAGGACGTGCGCGGGATGGTTATCTGGTAAAGCCGGGCGTTTCTCTATTCTATCGGAACCTGAATCTCGGTGACGTAGCCTTCGGGGGTCGCGGTGTTGTGCGGACACCTGAGGTGGAACATGCGCAGGTTGCCGTTCACCTTAAGGCCGTTTTCTTCGATGTAAGCGAAAAGCTCCTCGTAGGCTTCGCCCAATCCGTCGAAAGATCCGCGATGGATTATCGACACTACCTTTCGCGGTTTAAGTTCGCGTATTTTCAGCGGCGGTTCGGCCTCGATTTCGTCCTCGATCGGGAGTATCAGGTCGTATTCGACGTCGTCGGGATTCCATTCCCCCTCGACGAAATACTCTACGATCCCCCATCCCGACGGATGGAAACCGGCCTTGCGGACTTCCTCGGCGAAAACCGGCCAATTTTTTCCTCTTTCGGAATCCGGCGTCCGGAATCTTTTCGCTACGACCTTTCGTCCACGATCTTCGTAAATCGCGATTTCACACATCTTATCTCCTCAGGTTATCCTATTTTAGAACCGGGGCAGAAGCTGGGGTTATCCTGCTCCGCAATGAATTCCTCCAGGCCGATTTCGGCCATCCTCTTCAGGTTGCGGAATGTCTGCGCGTGATGCGGTGCACCGTCGTTGGCTAAAGTAGTGAGTTCCTCGCATGGCAGATCATCACACTGGAAACAATACTCGATGCCTTTCTCGGCGGCGCATTTATTGAATTTGCAATCCGGCGACCTGTGTTTATCCGGGGCCGACTGGCAACCCTCGCATTCTCTGCCTTTTGCCATGAATTCCTCGACAGTCGTGGATTTATCTATCCAGTCGTTGCTTTTAAACCACTCCAGAACACCGCCGGCTAAGGTTTTGTCGTCCGGGATAAGATAGAGCGGACATCGCACGCAATTAAGCCCCAAACCGAACTTTTCCAATCGTTTCCATCCATATTCTCTCCTTTCAAACGTTTAATAAATATAATAACTGAGCGTTAGAAATCAAGGCAAATATCTGCTACAACTTCGGGTTCCCGACAATGAACGTTAGTCACTCCTTGCTCAGAGCTAAAAAATATTGAAAAAAAGTCTTGCGCTTTAGTAAAATGCCGTTACATTAGATACGACAAATCGGCACTTCCACTGCCTGGGAAAGTGGATGATCGATACGTTGCCGGAACAGCCATGGACGAGCAATATCGATTAATCAAGTTCCATGGCGAAGAAGGATGGATGTATGAACATCTACGTAGGAAAGCTCGACTACAACACGACCGTCGATGAACTCAAGGCGGCGTTCGAAGAGCACGGGCAGGTCGAATCTGTCCAGATTATCACGGATAAATACACCGGCAGATCGAAGGGATTTGGTTTCGTTACGATGCCAAACGACGACGAGGCCAACGCCGCGATGGAGGCTCTCAACGGCTCCCAGCTTGGCAAACAGACTATCGTAGTCAACAAAGCCAGGCCACGGGAAGACCGCGGAGGCAAGCGCGGTGGAGGACGTGGTTCCGGCAGACGCTGGTAAACATATCCCATAATTATTTATCCTCCCCCGAATCGCAACGGTTCGGGGGATTTTTTATTTCCAAATAATCCTTGATATTTTCCAATCGAACCTTACATTTACAATATGGGTAAAGCTATTTCAATCATAGTTTTCGGATTGCCAAAATCGGGGTGATCATGGGAAAAAAAGTGTTTATCGTTTTAACAATTTTAATTGCTATTTCTCCAATCTTAGCGAATAAACCGGATCCGGATGCGCTAAAAGACGGCGTCGAGATAGAAGGAATAACTTACGCCTATCGCGGTCATGCCTATCCCCTCGAACGTATCATGGAAGGCGAATTCTCAATCGAACTCGACTGCGGCGACAACGCCGGCGGAGTCGATATTGCTTTTTGCATCGATAACACGGGAAGCATGGGTGGCTCGATAACCGGTGTCCGCGATAACATCTCCGACCTCATAGCCGAAATGGACGCACGCGAATTCAATTATAAATTGGGTGGTGTTTGCTACGGCGATGCCGTCGCTCCAGATTCTGAAGACTGGGGCGGCGCGAGAGAGCTTTTCGACGCCGACGAGAATCTCGCCACAGGCTGGCAGATGACCGATGATTTCACTCAATTCAACGACTGGCTTTCTACAATCACAGCGTGGGGCGGGGCAGACGGCGCGGAAAACAGCCTCTGCGCAATTATGGCCGCCGCCAATAACTACGACTGGCGAGAAAACGCAATTCACATAATTGTTTTCTTCACCGATAACACGTTCTACGAAACCGGCGACGTCTGTGACGGAATTTGCAATTACACCCGCGCAGAAGGATACGACGTCATCATAGACGGCGGTTATATCCTCTTTTCATCGACAAGAGATATTTCCTGGGACGATGCATGTACAGCTATGAACGATCCAATCGATGCGACCTTCTGGTATGAGAACACAACTACATCCTCCGGCGGAAACTGGTATTCACTCGGCACGGGCTGGGACGTAATCTTCGACGATATAGTCGTCCTGGTGGATACGTTCGAGCTGATAAGCTTCTGCGTAACCAACAACACCGGCTACATACTCGACGAACTCGAAGCGGAAATTACTCCCGGAAGCTGTATCGAGATAGTTAGCCCTAATCCGCAAACTTACGGCCCATGGAGCATCGGCGAGCGGCACTGTTATCTATGGCAGATTAATTCCGAAGAAGACTGCACTGGCCCCGACGCTTGTTTCGACCTTATCATCTCCGGTATGGGTTTTTCCGATACCGCGCGAGGTTGCATCTACATCCCGGATTGCGGATGCCCCGGCCCGACGGCAGAGCCGATTTGCCCGCCCTACATGGCCACATCCGCATGCCCCTATCAGGAAATTACGATAGGTGTATTCGGTAACGAAAGCGGCGTAGAGGCGTCGGAAATCAGGATGGAGGTCGATGGCCACACCTACGTTTTCCCAGAAAACATGACCTTCGACGACAATGTCCTGAATTACACCCCATTGGCGCGATGGCCGCACAACCGCGTGGTCGTCTATAATCTCGTCGATGCCGAGGATTCCATGGGTTGCGATCTGCAGGAGGAGGTTTCCGGCGTATTCCTCACCGACCTGCACGCCCCGGAAGTTACGATCTTCGATCCCCCCTGCGGCACCGAATTCGGCGACTCCATCAAATTCACCTGGCACATCGAGGACATCCCCGGCGGCATCGATTCGATGACCATCGCAATGAACGTAGGCGGAACAGAATTCACTTTAATCGATCCCGACCTCGAATTCATCGGCGATACATCTCTGGGAATCCTCGCAGAGGGCGACCTCGTCTTTAAGGCCTACTCCTTCGACCTGTGCATCATGCCCGGCGACACCTTCACCGTTTGCCTCGACCTATCCGACGCCGTCCTCCCCTCTCTCGATTCCTGCTCCCTCTGCGGCCCCAACGACACCACCATCTGTTGCGATTACTCCGTCGCGATGTGTGTCGGCCCCGTGGCTTCAGTGCTATGTCCGCCCACCAGCGACGTCGGCGACACGACCGTTTCCGCGTGCCCCGACCAGACAATCACCCTGGAACTCCTCCCCGCCGATTTTCCAATAGACGAACCCACCGTCCGCATGACCGTCAACAGCACTATCTACTCGCTGGACGACGACGAGCTTTCCTTCTCCGACGAAATCCTGGCCTTCGCCCCGCCATCCCCCTGGACACACGGTCAGCTTATATCATACAACCTCTTCCGTGCGGACGACACTCGAGGATGCGCCCTCACCGAGCCGATAACCTCCTTCTTCTACTACGACAACCAACCGCCGCAGGTTTACGACATCGACCCGCAACCCGGCTTCGAGTTCACTGGCACCATGAACATAGGCCTTTGGGTCGAGGACGTCCCCGCGGGCATTAATTACGAGGATATCGTGATAACAATAGACGACGTGACACACACCATCGGCGACGGCTTCATGTCCTATGCCGGTGACCACAAGGCGGGAGTCGCGAGCATCTCAGGCCTGCCCGACGATTTCGGCATCGCGCGAGGCGACACCTTCGAGCTGTGCATCGAAGTCGAAGACCTGGTGCGCTCGAACGAAGGCATATGCGAGCTCTGTGGCCCGAACGACACCGTTTATTGTTACGACTACATGTTCTACCCGGAAACAAACTGCGAACGAGTCCCGAACCCATTCACGCCGAACTACGACAACATCAACGACTACGTCCAGTTCTATTTCCCGGAGATGTATCGGCTGGACGGCGTGATTTCGATATACAACATCCGCAACCGCCCGGTGGCGCAAATCCACGTTGACCACGGCGCCGGCGCATTGCAAATGTCCCGATGGGACGGCACCAACTTCGACGGCATCCTCCTCCCCGAAGGCCTATACATCTATGTCATCAAGACGGAGAACGAGGTGGTCTGCGAGGGCACGATAACCCTTGCCCGCTAAACGAAAGGAACGACAATGAAAAACGCGATATTGATTTTGATTTTCGTTTTAATAATGGGATGTTTCGCCGAGGGCGTTTTTGTTTATGGCTCATATGCTTATGTTGCGGACTGGGCTTCGTCACGAAATCGGGGATCTGGACTAAGAAGAAAAGCGAACACGAACCGGCTTAATTATTGCCGCGTGATACCATATTAATCAAATTAAACCTTGTTTTAGGCTTCGGTTTATTGTAAATTGTAATAGTATGAAATATCGCACTGAAATAAACCGTTTCGATTTTCCGCATGGCAAACGATGTCTCGCCTTCGCGTCGGGCGGTTCTCATTCCCGATCGGGGGTAATATCATGAAAAATTATTTTATCGTTTTCGCGATTGTTATACTTTTAACGCCCATTTTCACAGCGTTTGGGGCGAATTATCAGGGCAAACTCACCGACGAATTCGGAGTCGGAGTGAACGACACAGTCGATGTGATTTTATGTATCTACGATTCGTCATCCGGCGGCACGATGTTGTCGTCGAACACAATTACCGACGTGCCGATTGTGAAGGGGCTTTTCGATGTCCAGTTCGATCCGGATCTCACGCGCGAGGAGCTTGCCGGGGCTATGTTCCTCGATGTTACGGTCGGCGGGATCACGCTTTCGCCTCGAATAAAAATCACGGCGTCTATGCTCACAATGAAAGCGATCTATGCGGATTCGGCGGCCTATGCGGACAGTTCTTCGTTCGCGGAATTCACTCGAAATGTCGATTGGGACACGCTTTCGGCGTATCCTGACACTTCGGATATGGACGATTACGTCAAAACCTCCGGCGACACGGTTCGCGGCGATATAGTCCATGCCGATGGCGCGCGGTCGATATGGGTCAGCCCGTCCGGCACGGACACCAGCTGGATTGGCAATGTCGGCGACACCTTTCATGTCTGCTCTAACATGCCGGTCGATATCTGCATGAACAATTCGCTTATCATCAGCCCGGAGCGCGATATTCACGTAACGCACAATTTCAATGTCAACGATTCGCTTTTCGTCGGCAAGGGTATCAAGCTTGGCGGCATCTATCAGGAAAACTGGCCGGAACCGGATTGGGACACGCTCAGTTCCTATGTTACTACTAGTTACGCCGACAGTATCGGTGTTTTCGGCGAGTTCGACGCGGGCAATTTCGGATGGCTGGGCGGCACGGTCAACGGCGGCGCGGACAGTGTCGGTATGTATGCGGTCGGCACGGATTACGCAGGTTATTTCGAGGGCAGGACACGTGTCGATGGGATGCTTGAGGTTTCTGTGGGCATCGATCCACCGTTCATCGCGTTCATTCCGCAGGCCGTTCGTCCGGAGACCGAACCCGCGCATCCTCACCGGCTCTGGGTGGATGATACTTCGCCCGGCACGCTATTTTTCTATGATGGATACACCAACATCCCGCTTTCCGGCCCGATTCCGCTGGACACGATGGTGGCGCATTGGGACAGCATGCGCGGAATCCCCGCCGCGTGGGCGGACGGTATCGATGATATCGGTTTAGCGAAACTTCGACGGGACGGCTCGCCCTGGATCACCGACAGCGTTACTTTCATCGGAGGCGCGAACATCGTCCTCACGCAATCGAGCAATATGATAACGATAGCGTCGAGTGGCGACGACTGGGGTTCGCAGGTCGTCCAGCACGATACGACCCTTATCGGTGATGGCAACGCGACATTACTCGGAACGTTCATCGGCAATTCCATCGAAAGTGATGAAATAACGAACTATACAATCCAGACAATAGACATCGATGATCGCCAGATTACTCCAGAAAAATTGGCTATCGCCACTAACAATCAGGTTTTAACCACCGACGTCTCGGGAAATCCGCAATGGGAACCAAAAAGCATCTTCCTATCGACTTATCTTGAAGACTCATGGATATACGTTGGAAGCTCGACCTACGATGCCACCGCCGTCCAGATGGTTGGCGATATTTCGATTGACCATCTCGGTGTTACAGAAATTCAGACCGGAGCTGTAACCGATACGAAAATTGACTGGGGCACCGAGACGGAGCAGGTTTCGGCTATCGATATTCCATTAGAAGATACCGGAACTTATTATCCATATGATAATGTAGAACAAGCCCTCGACGAACTGGGGCATTTTATCGGCAAGGATTTCGTTCAATTAGCGCCGGTGTCGGCACAGGAGGATATCACATCGAATCATTCGATTCATATCAACAAGACGGGTGGTTCGGGCGATTTGATTCGGCTCGAAGTCGGCGGGTTGAATAAGTTTAATGTCAATTACGAGGGCGATATTAACGCTCTTGGCGACGTGACTTTTTACGGCGGCATCAACGACGGAAGCGATTTCGGCATTGACGGCCAGGTGCTTAAAACGGACGGCCTCGGCGACGTCTTCTGGGGCGACGAGGGCACCGACGACGACTGGCTCAACGCCGGCACCGGTTATATGTATGCCGCGCACACCACCGATTTCGTCGGCATCGGGACATCGACCCCGAACACCTTCCTGCACGTCGAGGGCGACACACCCGAATGGGAAGCGGTCGGCTTTTTCAAGAATAACGCGCCTTCGGTGAATGCCTATGGCATAATGGCACGATGCGACAACTCTTCCGGCTTCGGAATCGGCGGTCATTTCATAGGCGGTGCGCTGGGTGTCGGCGGCGAGGTGCTTCCCACCGGCACCGGCGATTTCATCGGTGTCGAGGGATTCGTTGACGGCGGTTATGGCGATAACTACGGCGTCAAGGGCGTCGCCACCGGCAACGACGGCGGCTTCGCTTATGGTGTCAAAGGAATAGCCACCGGACTCGGCACGAACTACGGCGTTTACGGCACGGCCTCTGCGGGGTCCGAGAACTGGGCGGGGTATTTCGACGGCAATGTCGGAGTTTACGGCAAGATGTCCGTCGAGGGTATCACGCCGGCCGACGAGGCGATCGGTTTTTTCAAGAATAACATCACATCGAGTAACGCTTACGGCGTCGAGGGCAGATGTGATGTTTCGGAAGGTATCGGTATCGGCGGCTATTTCGTCGGCGGTTCGAAAGGTGCTGTGGGCGAGGTTTCCGCGACCGGAATCGGCGACATCACCGGGCTTCACGGCACGGCCACCGGCGGAACCGGGACAAACTGCGGCGTAAGAGGCGAGGCCGACTGTTTGGGCAATTACGCTTACGGCCTTCACGGAACGGCCATGAACGCGACCAACAACTACGGCGTCTATGCCGTCGCGGGAGGCGGAACGAACAACTGGGCGGGCTATTTCGAGGGCGACGTCCATATAGCCGGCGACCTCGACGTCAGCGGTGTCGGCGGAGCGAGGTCATACACCGAGATGATGATCGGAGTTACCCCCGGCGCAAGCGGTGCATGGTCGAACTTTGATCTGTCGGGCTTCGGCATGGTCGAGGGCGACATCGTCGAGATAATAATTGTGAACGATTCAACAATATCGCTTATCGGAGGCGCGCAAACACCAGGCGGTGCCGACCGCAAAGTCCCTATTGCCACAGAGGGTAGCTTATCGCTTCATACTAAGGTCGGCATGGGAGGTTTCATCGAGCTTTACATGGAAGATAACACGAAAATGTCCGCCTACATAATCGGCTTCTGGCGATAGGATTTCCCCGCGCAGTAGCATTCGTTATTAATTTATGATTTTTCACCGCGACCCACGGCTGGCACGCTATTTTCTACGTCCGGATTTGTTTTGTTCTCACATTATGCCGGACGAAAATATCGCGCCAGCCTTAATTTCCAGTCATTGTCAGCGCTTGTGCCCCACGGTGCCGGGATTCCCCGTCATTGCGAGGAGCGTTAGCGACGAAGCAATCTTTTAGATTCAACAAGGAGATTGCCGCGCTCCCTTTGGTCGCTCGCAATAACAGAAATAAAAGAAGTTGAAATGACAGGAATAAACTGAGGGCATTATGAAATATTCTGTTTTGACAATGACGATAATAATATTCGCGCTGTCCTGTGCGGGAGGTGGCGATATGGCGGCGAAAGAGGAACCGGGTGGCGGTTGGGCGCCCGGCGACACGGTCGAAATCGTCGGGCAGATATCGAACACGCCATGGCAACATCTGGTGGGGATGCACGAGGCCTACCCCTATTTCTACTATATCGACATCGAGGGTGGCGGGCAGATAGTGGTCTATTCCGCGGATGAAATCGAGTGCTCCGGCGAAATAAAGCTGTCCGGCACGGTGATCGAGGCGGGCGGCAAGACCAAACGCCCCGGCTCAGATGAGGAATACCGGGAGTTGCAACTGCTGGTCGAGCGGTTCGAGTGTCTTAAGTGATGTTTTTCGATTTATGATCGAGAATTGGGCAACCACAAGTCCTCGATTCGGCGCAAAAAGCTTTCGATTAGCCAATTTATTGTCCGAACGGTGAGTTTAAGCGCTCAAATCGTCCACATGAACACTCAAATCGATCAATTAAACACTCAGAGCCACTGATTAAATACTCAAATCCATTAATTGAACGCTCAAGCTCTTTGATTGAACGCTCAGATTGGTCGTTTGGCCATTAAAATTAACTACTTGAACTTACAAATAGTGTAATTGAAAGCTCAAATTCATTGATTGAAGACTCAGAACCACCGATTTAACGGTCAAATTGCTAAAATCAGGGATAAAACGTAGAAACAGCGCGAATTATAATTTTCACGCCACCTTGGCCATCGATGCCTCGACGGCGTCGGGGATATCGACGAAGACGAACCATTTCGCCGGATAGAGATAATCCTCGCCACTCTCGTCGATAATTCGCAGGTCGTCGTCGCGGACAGCGTCCTCGTCCTGTATAACGCGGTAAATCTTGTGCAGTTCCAGCAACGCCGGGTATTCGCTGTTGTGGATACAGACGGCGAAATTGGATTTAATTATTTGTTTCATCAAATTAAACTACTTCTCAATAGCTTCTATAAATTCATCGATCGTTATACCGGATTTGGTAATAAGTGATTCTAAAGTTCCGCGAGCTACTTCTCGATAATTCGGAATGGAGATTGTTGCGAAATGCCGGTGGTCAAATCTATTTATCGAGTGGTCGAGGACGTTTGACCACCGGGTATTTTTAATCGACCACAGGGCAGGAAAGGCCTGCCATCAGGGAGATTGTTACGCCACTTTGTTGCGAACCCTATTGTTTTCAATGCTTTGCTCCGAGAGAGGTAAATTGAAGCCAAGCTCTGTTCGTAAAGGACACCCAGCGGAGCTGATTTAAAGAGAGGGTAATAGGAATATTAAATTCGTTTAGGACTACCTCTCTTAGTAACCCTAAAGGCAAATGGTTTAGGAGTATCAATCGCTAATCTTTTCCATTTTTGCCAATTTCTTACAAAAAATTCCAACCACTCCCAGAAAGTAGGTTGGATAGTTAAATCAATGAAGAAAACAGATAAACCTGCTTCAAGTAATGCCCGTGCTTCATGAGGTTTTTTATTGATGTTGTAATCATTAGTAATCAATATCCAGTTACCATTTATTTCTCTTATCCAATCAACATCGTTCGTACCGCGAGGAAATAAATCGTTTATATGGTCAACGTTCTCGCCGAAAGCTGAGAAACCACGTGCTATTCTATAACTTATGTTTTCGTCTAAGATAAATTCTGGTTCGTCGTTATCCATTAGTTCATTAACTCCTCTTTCTCATAATTAATAGCTGTTCTGACGGCCGATTCGCTAATATCAAACCAATCCGCAACTCTCGGAATAGAGTTTTCTACTTGATATTGCTTGAAAATCGTGTGAGTCCCAATTCTAGTTCCCTCAATTACTGGTTTGCCAAATGCTACATTAGGGTCGATGACTATCAGGGCATCATACCCCTTGGGTCTCCAACGGATAGCTAATTCAGTAAATTCGTCGAATTCAACTTCTTCTAAATATTGATTTATGAATTCTTTAATCTCATGTTGCCGTTTTGCGAGATTGACCAAAGACCTTCCACCTGTTCGCTCCTCGATTTCTATGAATATACTTTTATTATCAATAGCGAATCTTCGATAAGCGAATGGATGCGAGTTATCAAGTATTTCAGAGGCTACTTCGGAAGCTCGCCTTATTGTCTGCAACGTTACACCCAAATTCATAAATTCCTTAACAAATAATAATTCTATCAAGTTAAGGAAAGAAATCGCAAACTTCCCGTCAATTTGAGGAATTTCTACTTTAACAACAGAAGGGGATTTACTCTTACGTTCTTCACCATTCAATTTGAACGAATAGCCTTTAACCCAGCGGTTAACGCTGTGATAAGGTAACTTTGTAAGCGTAGAAGCTTCTCGTATCGTATAAATGCCTTTTCCAAGTATTTCTATCATTATCACCTATCTTAATAGAACATATGTTCGTCATTCTTCATCAATAGTATAACCCATAGGATTAAGATTTTCCAGTTTTTTCTAAATGAAAATTAAGCTTTCTTTTTCATAATTCAACTAATTCCTTTAATAACCAGGGGCATTCCCCGTTCCGCGCGGACGGCGAGGCATTCGATTATGGCTTCCTGGATATTGGCTTCGGCTTCCTCCTCGGTTTCGCCCTGGCTGACGCATCCGGGGATTTCCGGACATTCGGTGATGAACATGCCGTCCTCGTCCTGAAATATCGTTATAAATAACTTCATTTTATCTCCATAGATATTGTTTATTACAATACACTATTTTACTCAAAGCGCCTCAATTGCCAGGTTTACGCCTTCGCCTTCTCCCCCTTGCCGAAGGGCAGGAAGAAGATTGGCAGGGCGAGGGAAACCATCATGCCGATAGCGCCTGCGGAGGGTGCGCTCTGGAATTTGCCAATGAAGAGCACCATCGTAGTGGTCAGGGCGATTATGCTGGTGGCAATCGCGCCCACTTTGCTGAACCGTTTCGTGAACAGACCCCAGAGGAACGGCCCCAGGAACACCGAGGCTATCGCGCCCCATGAAATCGACAGGATGGTCACAATGATACCAGGGCGCAGGAGTGCCAGTATCACCGAAAGGATTATGAAGAAAGTGCTCGAAATACGCATCAATGCCGTCAAACGAACGTCGGATGCATCTTTGTTGATAAGGCCGCCGTAGAGGTCCTTGGTGACCGTCGAGCTGGAAATGAGCACCAGAGCGGCCAGGGTGGACATCGACGCGGAAAGCATCAGCAGGAGGATGAGTATCGACAGTGATTCCGGAATGGCCTGAGTAAGAAGCGCGGGCATGAGAGCGTCGAAATTCGGCGCGCCGGTAGCGGTGAAGGCTTCCGGAGTATTAGCCGGCGTGATGAAAACTCGAGTCAGTGAACCTATGAAATAAGCCACGCCCGCAATAAGTAGGGCGAATATCGTCGATGCGATAGTTCCGATACGCACCGACCTTCTATCGCGAATGGCGTAGAATTTCTGGAGCAATTGAGGCATGCCCAATGGCGCGACACTCGTCAGAAACACCAGCGAGAACAAGGGCCAGAATCCCGGAGGGCCTATCGCTTGAGTCAGTTTCGGGTCGATATCGCGCAGAGTGGCAAGTATCTGTGATAATCCTCCCCCGGCGGTTACCGTGCTGGCGAAAAGCGCGCCGACTCCGAATAGCATTATTATGCCGAAAATGAAATCGACCATGGTCATGGATTTGTAGCCGCCCATCACCAGATAGACTCCGGTGAAGATTCCCATAAATGATAGCATTATCCAGTATGGCAGGCCGAAGGTGGCTTCGAATAGATAGCTAAGACCCATGAACACTGCCGCGGTGTATGGCACGAGGAAAATAAAAATCGCGATGGCGGCGTAGGTTTTGAAAAAGGGGCTATTGTAACGGGATTCGAGGTATTCGGGCATGGTGTGGACGTTCAGTTTGACCGTAACTTCCTTCACCTTGTTGCCCAATAGAATCCAGACCAGCAGTGTCCCTATAAGAGCATTACCCAGGGCGACCCAAACTCCGGATAGCCCGAAAGCCCATCCTATTTTTCCCGCAAATCCGATGAATATGACGGCGGAGAAGTATGCAGTGCCATATGTAAATGCGGTAAACCAGGGGCCGACATCTCTGCCGCCCAGGAAGAAATCGGAGAAGGATTTCGTTTTACGCATGCCGGCGATGCCCATCCAGATTATCATGCCGATATAACCGAGGACAACGAGAATTTTAATAACCATGCGATTCCTTTCTATTTTTCATTCTTGAGATTGAATTTAAAAGACAAAATCGGTTTTGTCGAGTAGTTTTTGTTCGATAATTCACAAAATATTTGCGCCGAGGCGATTAACGTATTAAATTACAAATGCTATGAAGAAAAAAGACTCGCCCATAAAGCTTCTATTGATTTATCTTTTCCTTATTGTATGGACGCTGGGGACGCTCTACCCGGTGCTAAGGGTTATCACTATATCGCTTCGCCCGGCAGACAGACTGCTATCGACCGATTTGTCGATAATTCCGGAAGGCGCGACGTTCCAGAACTATATCGACCTGTTCACCGCGACGCCTTTTTTGCGATGGATGCTAAATTCACTTATCGTAACGGCGGTTGTGACTTTCACCGGCGTGGCGCTGGCGTCGATGGGCGGTTACGCGATATCCAAGTTCCGATTCGCCGGCAAAAAGGGCGTGCTACAATCGCTACTGACCACACAGATGTTCCCGGCTACGATGTTGCTTCTGCCGATGTATATCATGCTGGCGAAACTCGGGCTGATAAACAGTTATCTCGGGTTGATGATAGCCTATTCCGCGACCGCCCTCCCCTTCTGCATCTGGCAGATGAAAGGTTATTACGACACTATCCCGACGGAGCTTATTGAAGCGGCGCGTGTCGATGGTTGCGGCAATTTCGGCGCATGGTGGAGGGTGATATTGCCTTTGGCCGCGCCGGCATTAGTTATAACCGCGCTATTTTCCTTCATGGCGAGCTGGAACGAATACATCGTCGCGGCGGTAATCCTACAGGAACCGGATATGTTCACTCTGCCGGTGGGGCTCAAGATGTTCCAGGGTAATATGTCCACCCAGTGGGGATTATACGCGGCGGGTAGTTTCGTCGTCAGTGTTCCGGTTGTTATACTTTTTATCGTCCTTTCCCGATGGCTCGTATCCGGGCTAACCCTCGGTAGTGTTAAGGGATAACTCTCGCAACTTCAAACACAATCTTAAAGCCTTGATTTCTTATATATACAATTTTTCCCTTGCGGTTTGATTTCTGACATATTAATTTGAATTTGCAAGGATTGAGGTCGCGTAAAAAATTGCGGTCATAAATAAACTATTTTTGTTTTCAAATCATCAAAGGAGGGCGTTATGTCTCCCAAACTAATTAGTGCTTTGTTTGTTATCAGCTTGCTGGTATCGATTTGTTTTGCGATTCCAAACGAGATGAATTATCAGGGCAAGTTAACCAACGATATCGGCGTGGGTATCAACGATACTCTGGATATGACATTCAGAATATACGACGATCCCACTGCAGGAACGCTTCTGTGGACGGAAGCACATGCCGACCCGAACGACGTTCCGATTGTCAAAGGTCTTTTCGATGTGGTTCTCGGCTCTATAACAGCTCTCGATCTCGGTTTCGATATGGATTATTGGCTGGAAATCGAAGTCGATGGCGATATTCTTGATCCGAGGGTTAAACTTCTATCCAGCCCATACTCCTATCGCGCGGCGATTGCGGACAGCGTAGTCGGCGGCTCTGCAGTTGGCGATACCGCCCTATGGGAGGTTCACGTTACGGAACCGTTGATTTTCCCGAAGAACAACGCCAATGTGCTGTTCTACGATGACGGCGAAGACATGACCATCTACGCCGAGAACGCCCTCAGTTCCGGATTGGGAACCTCGGTAATTTACGGTTATGCCAACGGATCCAGCACCGACCCAACCTCATGGAACATGGACGACATGAATTCTGCAGTAAAAGGTTACATGGACATGGGAGAAAACCATTCCGCAGGAGTCGCAGGTTTCTATGACGGCTGGACTTACCCATCTGCGGCTGTTCTCGGTGCATATTACAACGGCACGGACGAACTTGGTGCTCTCGGTTACTACGACGGCAGTTATTACATCGGTGTTTACGGACAACAGGGTGAATATGGCGATTACGCCGGCTGGTTCGCGGGCAATTTCCATCTGGAACCACAGCCGGAACCCCTTTCCCCGGTTCACGGCGACATTTACGCCGATGATGCCACGAACAAAGCCTACTTTTATAACGGTAGCGGCTGGGTCGATATGACTGCGGTCGGCGGCGGTGGCGGAACTCTCGACGACGCTTACGACTATGGCGGCCCGGGCGTGGGAAGAATCGTCACTGTCGATGCTGACCCGGTTCAATTAAATGGGGATTCTTCTCATGTCGCTTTTACGACATTGAGAGTTAATAACATTAGCACCGGTGAGCCTTTTGGAATAGTCGTATCAACACACGGCGAAGATCCGAGCGCCATTGTCCCCGGGCAGGGTGCGGCGGTTCATGCTATTGGGGGATATTACGGTATCAACGGAATCACGACCAACAGCGACGGTGCAGGGTGTGGAGTTAGAGGAGCCGTTTTGGGAGTTCCCGTTCCAAACAGCGCCGGTGTTGAAGGACGTCTATTAAATACCGGCGACGTCGGACGGCTTGGTTATCGTGACGCTCTCGGTGTCGATTTCGCCGGCTATTTCGAGGGTGACGTCGAGATTACCGGCGGTCTTCACGACGGCGTTGGATTCGGCGCTTTAAACGAAGTCCTCACCGCCGACGGCGCGGGCGGTTTCAGCTGGCAAGCACCTGGGGCAAGCACCGGTCAGTGGGAAGATGCCGGTATATACAAACGTGTAGTAGGCAACGACCCGGTTCGAGCTTATGAAGTAGGCGAAACATTTGGACTGAGAAGTCATGGCGGCTGGATGACATTCGATTCCGCCGCAGTAGCCGGTGGCCTTATGACCGAGCATTTCGGCGCTCTAAGTTGGGGACAACAATTGTCCGGACATCCGGATGGTTGGTGGGACGCTGCAGTTTATGGTTACGTTCCATCTATAGAATTCTTCGATGCAATCTATGGCGTCGTAGAGGGTTCGGGTTATGGCGTGTTCGGCGTTTACACAGGAACTGATGATTATTCTGGTGTCCGCGGATTCAACGCCAATTCTTTGACCAATGGTCGAATCGCAACGCAAGCTTATGGCGGCGAATTCGACCCGGGCATCTACTTAATCCCCGGAACCGCAAACCTTGCGCAAGAAGGCGCGATTTATGCGAACTCGACGGACCATAACCTATATTTCCACGACGGAACGGGCTGGGTCGATTTAACATCCGGCGGCGGCGCGGGCCTGTGGACAGACCACGCAGTCGATCCTTATATTTTCGCGAATAACAATCCCGAAGTCCAGGTTTGGGATGACGGCGAAGATACTACTATTATTGTCTGGAATGATAATTTGCTTGGAACAGCTCTTAAAGCCACAGGTGGTTGGGTCATGGATTCTTATGCGTATCTGGCAACAGGCAAAACTCTTCCGGGTCATCCTGATGGATGGTCTGGCGCAGGCGTCTTCGCGCAGAGCGATTTCAATACTGACGCAATCTACGGCTATACTCCCGACCAGGGAACCGGTGTTTTCGGTGTTGCTGGAAGTCCGCTTTTCGGCGGAGTTAGAGCCTACAATACAAATAGTTTAACCCAGAGCTGGTTAGCAACTGGCGACTATGCTGGCGAATTCGATGGTGGATTATATGTAATTCCAAACACAGCACCCCTCGCACAAGAAGGCGCAATATACGCTAATTCTACCGATAATAATCTTTATTTCCACGACGGCTCCGGTTGGGTAGATTTAACGGCAGTCGGCGCAGGTGTCGGCGGAAGCGGAACCGTAGATTGGATACCGCTCTGGACACCCGACGGCAACACACTTGGTAATTCCGGAATAAGCAGGGTGTCTGCTTGGTCGGGTTATTATTCATTAGTCTCTTCTATAACCGGTAGCTACCCAACTCGCCCCGGTAATTTAAGTGTTTATGCCGATACTACAGCAGAGGATTTCGCTATATGGGCTAGTAATTTTTTGGGAAGTTCTACTGATGGTTCTGGATGGACACACGATAATATAGGCGGCGGCGGAACTTTCTCGATGAATACCGAATCAGCGAAATACTATGCCGGATTAATTGGATACAATTGGTCCACGGCTGACACAACAACAGCCATTATTGGTATCGATAACGACAGCGGGAATTTCGGCGCGCTGGCTTACCGCACAGACAGTAGAGCCTGGGCTGGTTACTTTTCCGGCGACGTTCTAATCAATTCCGATGAAGACACGACAACGAACGATTACATCTACTTCGGCAACAACAATCACTACCTGGTCTGGGTTCCCTACACCAGCACTTTCGTGTTTACAAATCACGTAGGTCCGGATTGGAATAAACAATTCGATCTTGGATCTTCTTCTTATAGTTGGCGCGATGTTTATGCCCGCAAATTTGTTGCTGATTCCATCGAACTCGGCGGCGTAACCCGAGGCGAATGGCCTTCCGGCGGCGGTGTCGGCGGAAGCGGAACGCTTAATTATATTCCAAAATGGACACCCGACGGCTCGACTCTCGGCAATTCTATAATCGAAGACAACGGAACCACTATTAAGGTAAGAGGAACCGGCACTTCACTCACAACTTCTCAAGCCGGCACGATAATCGGCCACAATGCCGACGGTCTTCTTCAGGGAACCGACGATTCTCATATCGCGTTAAATCTTCATCACGATTTGGACGCCGCTGGAGAGGGCGTAGCGTTAGGTTTCGGCGTTTCGACTCTCGATGAAGCTATCGGAGCGAAAATCGCCCTCGAACGCACAGGAAGTTTCAGTGCGGGCGATTTAGTTTTCTTCACAAAAGAAGACGGCGCGGGAAACCAAGACCAAACCGAAGAGCGTATGAGAATTCTCTCCACCGGCGAAGTCGGAATAAACACTTCGACACCCGCCGCCCTGCTCGAATTGCAGCAACCCGACGGCGCAATGGCTGCTTTTGGTGTGAAGGGCGGAACCGGCGAATTCGATTCGTCTTTAGTAGGTGTTTACGATTATTTGGGATTCTTAGTCCATACACGCGTCGAATCCGGTTATCCAAATATGGTTTCCTTAGTAGCTACCGGCAATGTCGCCGATAACTACGGCTCGCTAATGCGCTTCTATACAAGGGACTACGGCGACCGTCCTTCGGAAAGAATGCGCATTGATCAAGAAGGTAACGTTGGTATAGGAGTAACAACACCGACAGCAAAACTCGATGTTCTCGGCGACGTTTATATCGACGGCAAGCTGACCGTTACGGGCCTCGTCGATCCTACCGGTTTCGGCTATACACCGCAAGCCGTAAATCCTCTCCCCGTCGGTATGCCGGGCACGTGGGTTGACGACATCCTAAACGAACTCCATTACTATGACGGAACTGCAGACGTCGTTATAAGCGGCGGCGGCGGCGTCGGCGGAAGCGGAACCGCGAATTACATCCCCCTCTGGACTCCCGACGGGAGCACCCTCGGCGATTCAAGAATAAGGCAAACCGCAACACAGCTTCAAGTGAACGGCTCAGGATCGATGCAATCGAACCTACTAGTATATTGCGATGAAACCTCCGATAAGAATGCCATATTTGGAGGTAATCTCTACGGTGCCAATGTTGCGGGAACAGCTTGGAATCATGATAATTTCGGTGCGGGAGTTTACGGTTTAAACGAGCAATCTACAGCTTATCACGCGGGTGTTGTTGGATCGAACTATGGCGACTATGGCGACCATACTGCCGGCGTAGTGGGCTCGAATAACACAGGTTCTATCTATGGCGCACTTTTCTATGAACTCGGCGGCGCGCAATACGCCGGCTACTTCAACGGCGATGTCCACATCGACGGCGATCTAACTTCTGATGGCGCTGGTCTTCCCGGAGCTGGTTTCGCGGCATACGCATCATCTGCAACCTCAGGTTCTGCAACTGATTCGGTTTCTTTCGATACCGAGCAATATGATGACGCTTCAGCCTACGATCCTGTAACAAGCATATATACAGCTCCGACAGACGGCCTCTACCATTTCAATGCTCATGCTCGAATGACCTCTATGACTGATGGAGAATACATCTGGATAGGATTTCAAGTTAATGGTAGTCTTGCCAGGGATGTAACTTCACAAACTAGTGCAAATGTTTTCGGACTACATATTTCATCTGATCTAAAGTTATATGCTGGTGACGAAGTTAGAGTAGTAATCTTCTATGGCTCTTCTTGGACAACGGTTGTAGGTGAAGTAAACACGTGGTTTAATGGCCATAAGGTTTATTAAACCTTAAACTTCCTCAGTAATTCAAAAAAGGGCGGCGCTGATGTGCCGCCTTTTTTTTCTTGCATATATCAGCTTTGAGAAATATTTTGATAAAAGGAAGGTTTAGTCGAAGACAATAGAGATGTTTTGATTGGAGCATGGCATGAGTTTTTTAGCAACAGATAAGTTTACAGAATCAGCTAAGGCAAGTTCGGTGCGTTTCACCAAATACAAGCTTGTCGTGATCCTCTTCGATGGCAGGGAGATTTCCGTTCCTCTCGAATATTTTCCGAGGCTTCGCGATGCCACCTCGGAGGAAAGGGAGAACTGGCGCTTGATCGGAGGCGGAATAGGAATCCACTGGGAAAAACTGGACGAGGATATTTCGGTCGAGGGATTGCTGAAAGGGTAATAAGACATACCTCTGAGCTTTTCGGGCGGCGCTTAGGTGCCGCCTTTTTTTATCGAAATAGGCCTTTCCAATCGCAAAACAGGTCATTGAAATCGGGAAAGGAGCCTTGAAAATCGCCCGGCAACTCTTTTAAATCGACTCAAATGTCTTTTAAATTGGGCGGCGAGTCTTTGAAATCCTTCGAGAAGTCTTTTAAATCGAGAAAAAAGTCTTAAAAAAGTTGACAGGGGTCTTTAAAACGGAATAATAAGTCTTTAAAACGCAAAAAAAGTCTTTAAAAAGCCTGAGCGATATAGACTTACGCGAAATGCACAGTTTTTGTGCAAGCTTCGAGCGTATTTATCGTCGAACAAACGAACAATTTTCTTTCATTTAATAGAATTACTTGCGTAATGTTCGATTTTTGTTTAACTTTAATTTAGATCTATTTTATTGAGGAGCGCATAATGAAGAAATTCATCCTTTTAATAATCCTGCCTATGTCCGTGGCGATTTTCGGGCAGACCAAACAGATAGGCGTTTGGGTCGAATATGTCGATTACGATGGCGAGTATGTCAATATTCTGGAGGCTCTCGACGGTGCCACGGCCTTCGATTACGAGCTTCACGAGTTCTGGGATTACACCGAAATCACCGCGGAGAGTCTATCCGCTATCGACGTCTTCGTTCAGCCGGAACTCGAATCGGGCGGTTACAGTATGGGACGTCCGGCGGGGTCGTATTTATCATCGATTTTACACGACTGGGTCGAGGCTGGCGGGTTACTTGTAAGCATGTATAGCCACGGTAAGGATTTCATCAACGGCGCGGATTTCGACAGCATCGGTGGATCGACCGAATACACATCTAGCGATATTTTAACGGTGGTTCTTGCATCTCATCCAATCGCCGAGGGCGTTTCCAGTTCGTTTTCCGGCATGAACGCCTCGAATGCTTACAGCTATTACGGCGATTATACGCCGGTTGTGATGTATTCTACCACGCACATGCATACTGGTTTCCAGGAGTTTGGCGCGGGAGCTGTGGTCTTCTTTGGCTGGGATTATTTCGCCGACCCGACTCCGAATCAGGACAGGCTTTTCCAGAATGCTATCGCGATATGGGGCAATGCCAGCGAAGGCCCGATTCTACGCGATCTTTTCCCGGACGAGGGAAGCTACGTTTCCGCCGATACGCCTATTATCATGGGGTTCGAGGACGAGGAGGGAGTCGATATAACCGAATTCGAGGTCGAAATCAACGGCGCGACATATACGGGGAGTTCGTCCGAGGTTTCCCTCGATGGCGATAGTATTATTATTTCCCTGACCGATATGCCGGACGGCCCGGTCGAAATTCAAATAATTCAGGTCGCTGATCCCGATGGTCATCTCGGCCCGGATACATCTAATAGCTACACATATTTCATCGATAAAACTCCGCCCGAACTGCTGATGAATTTCCCCAGCGGTCATCTGACATATTGGCCAACAGGTTCGGAGATTCGTTTTCGCGATGAATTATCAGGTTCGAATCACGGAAACTGGTTTTACTCGATGGCCGGCGACGATTCCATAACATCTGGCGACAATGAGATTATCGCCGAAGACGATACCCTTTTCTTTGTGCTTTATACTATGGCCGACGTCATGATAGTGCCGAACGATACCAACTGGATCGAATTCACGGTCTGGGATAACCCCGACTACGGCGCGCCGAACGATACCACTTATCGATGGTGGTTCTTCCCTGAAGTCGAGGGCATCGAGGAAAGTTCTCTCCCGGAAATAACGGATATCTCGATAAGCCCAAATCCTTTCAATGGGGCGTGTAAAATCACTGCGCCGTCTGACGGCATTATCGAAATTTACGATATAAAAGGCGCGAAAATCGCCGAATTACCCGCCGGATCAGATTATTGGCGACCTTCCGATGAAATCGGAACGGGAGTATATCTCTTTATAATAGAATCTAATTCAGGCACATTGGTTCGAAAGGCAGTTTACGCGAAATAACCTTTAATTGGAGGAGAAATGAAACTCCTGTTTGTTAACGGTTTGGTATTTCTTTTAACTCTATGCGCGTTTGCACAATCCGATTGGGAATTGATCCTATCTGCCTACGAGGGAAGTAGGCCGATTAAGACATGGGCAGATTCACCCTATGACGTCGTGTTTGGTTGGACAGAAGCTATGACATACGAGAGTCTGTTGCTTATAACGCCGGATACTTTCGAGACTATAGACACTTTAATGATCGGAGCGAGGAATCTCGATCTTCATCCAACCGACTTAAGCACGATACTTTCGATTAATAGCACTTCTCAGCTCGTCAGAACTACAGACAGGGGTTCGACCTGGGAAGTCTTGATAGAAAATTGTTTTGGGGAATTCGACTATTGCGATACCGACCCCGATTATATCTGGGCGGCACCGAATAACGAAGGCGTAGGATATGTCATTGCATATTCCTCGGATGGCGGTGCGACATGGAACGACGCGCTCGGCGATTTCCCCGGTTATCCCGGACATATATATGCATTGAACAACGACGGAGAATGCGCTCTTACCAATAATGAAAACATCGTCTATCGCACTACAAACGCCGGTGTAAATTGGAGTCCCGTTTTATCCGATATTGGAACAGACGAATTTTTCTGGGGGGCGTCGGTGTCTTCGGCGGATCCAAATCGTATAGCTGTAGCTTATGATTATACCGTTTTAGTCTCGGAAGACGCGGGTAGTTCCTGGACAAACTGCACTACCTTTGTTGAATATAACTGGGGTATCCTCAGCGATCCCTTCGATCCCGAAAAGATAATACTTGGAAATGAGGCAGGGGTATTTAGATCCAGCGATTTCGGCAATACCTGGGAATTATGGGAATCGACCACACTTACCGATTATGTAGAGAGGTTTTCCGTTACCGTAATTGGGGGGATGAGGAAGTATTATATTTCGACCATGACCGGTATCTACAAACGAACCGGGGAGATAGTCTCGGGTGGACCGAGATTAAGTTACAAATTCCCACGCGAAGGGGAATGGGTTTCGGAAGACACCGTTATTATCCTCGGTTTTACCGATTCGGAAGGTATCGACGCAAGCACCGCTGTTATCGAAGTCGATGGGACGAGCTACACGACAGCCGATACTGAACTCGAAGCGATTGGCGATACGCTTTTTTACCGAACCTCTACCCCATTCGTGGACGGCGACGTCGTCGTTACACTCGTCGGCATCGAGGATACCGGCGGCGAGGCTTCCGCGGATTCCGGTAGCAGTTTTACATTTCACGTAGATAAAACACCGCCGGAAATCCTGTTCTACGAACCCGATTCGGGAGAAATACTTACCGAGGTTCCGACCGGCATTATGCTTGTATTCGACGATACCGGATGCGGTAATACGGAAGAAACCTGGGATTTCACCGACGGCACGGTAACTCTTGGTTCATGGTCGTCCGGTGTTATGATGGAGGGCACGGATACCATTTTCATCGATTTTACCACGGCGGGAGTGGATATCGAAGTCGGCGATACCGTTACGTTTCTATTTCGAGGATGGGATAATCCTGACATCGGCGAACCGAATATTGCCACGCAACACTTGTTTTTCGTAGTTACTACAGGCATTGGAGAAGATAAACTCCCCGGGCAAATCGAGATTGCCCTTTTTCCAAATCCATTCAATGGCGCATGCAGGATAACTTCCCCGCCGGATGCAGAGATACGAATTTACGATGTCTTCGGTAACGAAACAGAAAGGCTGGAGGGTGGGAATACTATCTGGCGACCCTCGAAGGAGATTCCTTCGGGTTTGTATTCGATTAAGGTCTCGACTGTTTCCGAGACGAAAATTCTCGAAGCGATATATCTTAAATAAGCGAAAGGTAAACCCGGTTTAGTTAATATAGTTCAGGCAATCCTGGAATCGATCATGGAGATCGGACACCCTTCGTGCTTTCCTCTTCTTTATTTGGATTTATCCGAAAGGTAGATAATGAAAAAATGCTCGTTATTACCGTTGCTATTGCTTATTGCAACGTTGTTTGGCCGCGAAACTACTTTCAAATATACGCCGAACACAGTTGCCGAACGCGTCAATCTCGCAGGTTCATTTAACGGCTGGAGCACAGACGCAACCCCGATGGCCGATACGGACAGCGACGGCACATGGGAAATCACAATCGATTTGCCGGACGGCGAATATCAATATAAATTCGTCGTTAACGGCAACCAATGGATTACGGATCCCAATAATCCAAAAGGCGCACCCGATGGTTACGGCGGCCAGAATTCCGTCATTACTGTCGGCGATTGGGAGAAATTTGTTGGCGAATCGTCTCGCGGGGACGGCGAGATACTCGAAGGAGCTATCTGGCACGAGCAAAACCTGCCCTATCTATGTGACGACGGATACGGAAAAGTGTGGATAAGGTTGAGAATGAAAAAGGACGATATCCAGGGAGTTAGCGTCGAATACAAGGATTTCCAGAAAGGCCGTTTTAGCGTCCCAATGGCTTATCTTTGTAGCGAATATCCTTTCGAGTGGTATGAAACATCGATACCTTCGGGAAAAAAGACCGAATACTATTTCTCGATAATCGACGGCGGGGATACAATCTCGTATCCTCAAGACAGTTTTTTCTTTTTCATTCCCGACGATGTTGTCGAATTCGTAACTCCCGAATGGGCGCGCGGTGTCCTATTTTACCAGATATTCCCCGAAAGATTTGCTAACGGCGATACATCGAACGATCCGCCGAACTCCGTCCCATGGGGAAGCACACCCGAATACGACAACTTCATGGGCGGAGATTTACAGGGAGTTATAGACCACATAGACCACCTGAAAGATATGAGCGTCGGAGCGATCTATTTCAACCCGATTTTCGAAGCGGGAAGTAACCATAAATACGACACACATAATTATATGGAAATCGACGATAATTTCGGCGATACACGACTGTTTACGCGCCTCAATGAGGAAACTGAAAAAGCTGGGATCAAACTTGTGCTCGACGGGGTTTTCAACCATATAGGTTTCGGTTCAGAAATATTCCAGGATGTCGTTCAGAACGGCGAGTCAAGTAAATACGCCGATTGGTTTTTCGTCCATTCTTATCCGGTTCACGGCCCGGATAACCCCAATTACGAAGCCTGGTGGGGATTCGGTTCTCTGCCGAAACTAAATACTGATAACCCTAAGGTAAGGTCTTATTTATTCAAGGCAATCCGTAAATGGCAGGAACATGGTGCCGACGGCTGGCGACTCGATGTCGCAAACGAGGTTCCACACCGATTCTGGAAGGATTTTCGCGATACAATACGGAGTATCGATCCGCAGACTTATTCTATAGGAGAAATATGGGGAGACGGCACACCGTGGCTTAATGGTGAGGAATTCGACGCGGTTATGAATTATCGTTTTCGCGACGCCTGTATCGAGTTTTTCGCTAAATCGAATATTACACCCACCGATTTCCTCGACAGACTGGGCGGTTATATTGCCGATTATCCGCAACCGGTAAACACCGTATTAATGAACTTACTGGGAAGCCACGATACGCCGCGTTTCCTTACAATTGCCAACGGCGAGACCTGGCGTGTTAGATTGGCAATGATATGGTCACTCACGTGGCCAGGAGCTCCATGCATCTACTATGGCGATGAGATCGGAATGAAGGGCGGCAAAGACCCCGATTGCAGGCGAGCCTTCAACTGGGACGACGAGAAAAAATGGGATCGGAACCTTTTCAAAACCGTGCGATATATCGCCGGATTGCGCCGTAAGAACCCGAGTCTCGCGCTTGGGACGGCCAGACCGCTTTACGTAGATGACGAAAATATGGTTCTGGTTGTCGAAAGAAGATATGAAAAAGAAATATCTGTTGTTGCCGTGAATCTATCGGATAGCCCGCAGAAGGTAAGTGTTAGACTGCTTATGGAGAACGAATTTGCTCCCGAAGATTACATTTTATCGGAAAAAAGCGGTTTAGGCCGCGCCAGCGAGGTTTTTTCCGGTGAAAGAATCTACGACCCCAATCCGCTGGAATTCGAAATCCCACCGCACGACGCGAAGATATTTATAATGAAGTAGAATCTGTGATGAAAAAAGGCGAGGCAATCCTCGCATTTATTTCTTTATTTTTCTGAGGATTGGCTATCCTCAAAACGGACGATTATCTCTCCTTCTTCAATCATCCGTAACTTCTCTCTCGCCGCCCTTTCCTTATATTCGGGGTCGCTTCTGAGGCGCGTTAGGACGACCTCCAGCGAATCGGAGATTCTCTGTTCCTCAGCCAGTCTTCTCTGAAGCGTTTTCTCGTATCGAGAATATCTGAGCAACGCGATAAATCCCGATTGCCCCCCGAAGACTATAACCAGTAATACCAATAATATTAGAGCTATAGCCGCGTAACGCGCTTTCTTCCAGACCTTGAGTCGTTGTCCGGGGTCTATCCTCAGGAATTTCTTGCTTGACGTTTTTTCATTATTTTTTTCTTGTTTCGACATCAAACTCCGTTGAGTAGTCCTGGGAACAACTCGCCGGGGTTGGGATAATGCCAGACTCCGGTAAGTTCTTCTTCTATTCTGAGAAGTTGATTATACTTACTTATTCTCTCCCCGCGGCAGATACTCCCGGTTTTTATCTGTCCGACTCCCGTCGCCACAGCAAGATCGGCAATAAAGGTATCCTCCGTTTCCCCGCTTCGATGCGAAATTACTGCACCCCAACCGGCATTAAGCGATATTTTAATCGCGTCCAGAGTCTCGGTAACCGACCCTATCTGGTTGAGTTTTATAAGCGCGGCGTTGGCGGATTTTTCCTTTATTCCGCGAGCTATTCTGTTGGGATTGGTAACGAAGATATCGTCTCCTACAATCTGTATTTTATCTCCATGAGCGGCCGTCATCGCGGCCCAACCCTCCCAATCGTCCTCGTCAAGAGGATCCTCGATACTGACTATGGGGTAATCCCTGATAAGCGAATCGTAGTATTTTATCATATCTGAATAATCGAATTCCTTTTGTTCGGCTTTCAGATAATAAATGTTCTTTTCCGTATTGTAAAATTCCGACGCGGCGCAGTCCAGAGTAATCCAGATATCCTCGCCGGGACGATAACCGGCCTGCTCTATGGCTTTAATTAAATACTCGATAGCCTGACGATTCGATTGCAACGACGGAGCCATTCCGCCTTCATCGCCGACTGCCGTAACAAGGTTTTCTTTATCGAGTATTTTCTTCAAAGTCTTGAAAGTCTCACTCGCCGCACGTATGGATTCGCCTATACTCATAGCTCCCGCGGGCAGAATCATGAACTCCTGTATATCGAGGTTATTACTCGCGTGTGAACCTCCGTTAATCACATTTAGCATCGGGATTGGCAGAGTCCCGCTATTAATTCCACCTATGTATTGATATAGTGGCAATTCCATGTGGTTCGCCGCGGCTCTGGCAACTGCCATCGAGACGCCCAGAATCGCGTTTGCCCCCAGCCGGCTTTTATTTGGAGTTCCGTCTAATTCCAACATGAGTTTGTCTATACCCAGTTGATCAGTCGCATCCAGATCGATTATTTCCGGCGCGATTATCTCGTTTACATTATCTACCGCCTTCGTAACGCCTTTACCGAAATATCTGTCGGTGTCTCCATCGCGAAGTTCCACGGCTTCATGTCTTCCCGTCGATGCACCGCTTGGGACAGCCGCCCATCCTATAACTCCGGATTCGAGTTCCATTTCCACTTCAAGAGTGGGATTACCCCGGCTATCGAGGATCTCCCTCGCCCAAACACTGATGATAATAGGTTGCATTATTATACCTCCTGTTTTCTTTTTTTACTTTAATAGTATTACTTTACTGCAAATCTGTTGAGATTCAGTTGACAATCTCAATAAATAAATACCACTCGATTGTTCGATATGCGTATTTTCGCGAGGCCACGTAATCGTCCGTCGCCTTTCTATGTTCTTTTGTTTGAATATTCTCCTCCCGAGGACGTCGAATATCTCCAGGCTCGCCCTTTGGCCTTCCGGGACTTCGATTTCTATTTTCATGACGGCATTGAAGGGATTGGGTGAAGTAATTAAAGATAATTTACCTGGCAATTCACATTCATCTACGGTAGTATTCAACTCTCGCCAACCTTCTGCCAATTCTGACGGAGCGCCGGAATATCCCGAATATTTGTATCGCACTCTGTAGAAATATTTCCGGCCAGTTTCGGTTTCTGTATCCACATAAAAGGTATCCGTAACTTCGATAATTTCCGGGTTACCGCCCGGAGCCGAATACTTGAAAAGAACATAGCCATCCAGCGGCAACTCGGATGAAGGGGCTCCCGGCCAGCCGACGGAGATATCGCTCATAACGTCCCTCGACGCCCAAATCGTATCCGGGACAGGGATGCGTGTTAGCGAAAAATCGATTATCGCATGTTCGTCGGCAACAAGTGTCAGGCTTTCCGCCCGGGGGAAAAAGTAAGGCGCTTCACACGTGATAACATAATCTCCCGCCGGAAGTTCTAACAACCTCCAATCGCCGGAAATATTCGGTCGGGCTATCTGTCCCGGATCCGTCGATATTATGGCTTTCGAGGGAATATCGCCATCCAAATCGACCTGTCCGGTGAGTAACGCGGAACCGCAGTTCGTCGTGAATCTTATCGCGGTGCCATCCTCTATTGGAGCCGCACCGTCGTCATAGACGGTCGAATAGAGATACTCTATGCCCATACCGTGATCCTGCGACTCGATACCTACGGTGGAATATTCTTCAAGCGAATCCACGTCTTCGATTGTGCCCGCGTATCTGAATTCTATCGGAGAATCGCCCGTTCTGGTCGGATGGATTGCGGGGTCGAATATCGCCAACTGGAAAGTGTTGTTGACGCCGTCGAAACGCGCATGACCCATATCCTGCCATTGAACGACGAACTCGTCTCCCATATCTTCCCAATAAATTCCGCCTCCCGCAAGAGGTTCGAGATCGTCCCAGAAGACAGCGAGAGTTCCCCAGGGTCCGTTCGGCGCGGGGATTGGGTTGTTATAGAAATTCAGCATGAAATAGGGCTGTATTCCCGGCGCCGCCCAGCCGTTAGAGCTGACCGTTAGAGTATCGAAACTCTCTCCGTAGTAAACGAAGTCGAAGGGTAGTTCCAGGGCAATGTTCTCGTCGTCACCTACAGTTACGAAGGTGCCGCTACCGGAAATGTCCTCGAAGGTGCCCGGAGAAATCCCGGATCCTAAATCGGTATTATCGTATGCGAAATAACCCCAGGCATCGCTCCCCTGCGGATCATCGGAGTTCCTCGTTCCGAGAGCCAGTGGAAGTGTTTTAATAAATCGGTCGCCGTCATGGTAATGAACCTCTATTCCAATCGGATAACCGTGGAAAGCGTCGGTATGTGCGGCCACATCGAACCCCGCCGACCAGACTGTGGAGGTAGGGTCGATTTCGGGAACTAATACCGAGTCCCCGCCGTCGATACTCATCCACCCGCTTGTAGAATAAACGTTGAGGGCGAAAGGGCTTATCGTTCCCCC
Source organism: uncultured bacterium (assembly GCA_964606695.1). GTDB lineage: Bacteria > UBP14 > UBA6098 > UBA6098 > UBA6098 > CAZSHG01. The sequence goes on along the minus strand of CAZSHG010000011.1, from coordinate 57,230 downwards.
GCCGTGATTATTAATTAATACTTCCGCAGTGCCTGTTTCTCCCGGCTCCAATGTTCCGTCGCCGTCGCCGCCCGCGCTGTCGTCGATACGTATCGAGTCGATTGAAATTCCACCCAACGGCAGGTCTATCGTAAAAGGCAACATAGTCCTTCCCACTCGAGAATCGCAATAAAGACGCATTAACGCGGGGCCACCGCCTGTCGCTTCTCCGGAAGTTTCCACGATAAAGACGAGTTCGTTCTCGGAATAGCCGTCCACTGTAACGGAATCGAACTCGTCGGAAACGCTGACACCCCGGTGTTCCGCCCAGAGGTAACCTTCGACCGGGCTAATCGGCAGATAATAATAATTCTCGATAGTTATCCTCAAGACGACCGTTTCGTTCGGGTCGAGGTCGCCGTCGCCGTTGCCCTCTATAGTATCCTCGATAGCTACATCGATAATAGATAAACCCGGCCTGCCCTCGACCTCGACCGTATCGACGTAAGTCGTATGAAACGGGGCGTAAACGGTAATAACAACCGTTCCCTCGCCGCTACCGGGAACATATAGTTCCGTCTCGCCCATAAAATCGGTATGGGAAACGGATAGCTCGTTCGTCTCTAGTCTCAACATGCAAACCGTTGCGTTTTCGACCGGTAACCCGCTTTCGGTTACGTCTAACGTTATCAATCCGCCGTTATCCACAGGGTCGTGGGTAACTTCGATAGTGCCGGGAATATACCTTTGCATCATCAATCCCGGATCGCCAAGAGTGCAGTAGCTGTGAAAATACAATTCGATATGTTCCTCTTCGTGGGGATGCAACCTGAGTATCTCGGCTTTAGCGAGCCATTCGGCCTGCCCGATATACGGCAGATCGTGGACGAAAAGGCTTGTGAAGAAACCGCCGTTTATCGGGTTGTTATATCTTGTGTGCGTATCATGATCGGTTGATCCGAAAAAAGCTACCCCGCCTTTGGGATTGCTAACAGTTCCCGCCCTTATCCACGCCTCCCCGAAACAGGGGTCGGTGAAAGCCCCGTAATCGCCGGTGCCGCAGACAATGCTGGTAATAATGGGGTAAGCTTCGGTATTACTCAATGTCATCACATCGGTAACGGTGAATTCCGGTTCCCACCAACCGTTGCTTCCGGCCCAACCGCGGTAGTCGATAAAAGCGAGGCCGTCATTAATCGGTGCCGCTATTTCGGAAGGTAAAGGTATCATAGTGCCATTCTCGAAAAAAGTATCCACCGCCGTATATCCCTGCCGAAGCAACAATTCATAAACCCACAGGACGTTCCAGACCGGGGTTATAGCATGATCGTAAGTCGAAACAACCGACGCTCTCGTTAGCCAGTCGGATCCGCCCAAAGTAGGAGTTGTTTCATACCATTTGACCTTACTAACATAGATCCTGCACTCATTGGGATTATCGATCGGCCATCTGGCGTAGAAGATATCGGAAAAATAATCTTCTCCTTCCAGAAGCGAATACCCCTGGCCGGAGAAATAATAGCCGTAATTGTAGTCCGGGACTTCGGTCCCGTCGGACATGCTAATATCCCCTACCAGAATAGCGAATGTCGGCGCAGGATTTTCCGTATCGTAAAGGTCCTGCAGGTAAGCCTTGATATCGTCCTTTGTCGGCGGCGAACCTAACTCCGAAAGGCGCTTAAGGATAACCCTATGTCCTCGCGATCTTTTGAAATCCGCGAATTCTTCCATAATTTCCAGACAATTATCCGGAGTGATAATAACATAAGCACCCGGATCGCCCTGGAGCGGTTCCGGCATAACGTTGCCGTTTAACGTATATGAACTCATCATTCGATCAAATGCCACGCTTTTGCGGTTTTCTTCGGGTTCGCCGATTTGGCCGGCAAGGGTAACCGTCAACTTCACTTTTTTATGAACCAGGTAAGCCCCGATACTAAAATCGAACCTTACGGGATTTATAGAAAGCAATCCCAGTTCATAACCGCGGGCGTTGCCGACATATTTTACACCTGCAATACTTTCAGGATAGATTCCCGAAGAGTTGTATATCTGAGATTCGCCGGGAAATTCGCCGTCCGGAACTCCGCTTTCGAAATACGGAACGTCCGCAGGAGCCGGTGATTGTGCATATATCGTGTCAGTCGCCAAGTAGTTTATTTCTACCGAAGGGGCGGTCGATTCACTCAAGAGAATATACTCCGACGCTACGGGCAAATCGGGTTCTCCCGGAATCGACGTCCTGCCGATATCTTCTATCGAAATGGACGAATATTCTCCATTATCATCGATTGAAAACTCCCCGAGTTGGAAATCGGCCACGAATCCATCGGCGTCGGCCGATTGAAGTTCTATCGTATAGCTAAAAAGACCGACTGCGATTAATAAAGCAATGAGAATTATCGTTTTTAATCTCGGCATGTTTCTATATCTCCTCCGGTTCTTTGAGAATAACCTTGACGTATTTGACTCTCTGTCTCACAACCGTTTCTACTATTAGAAGCAGGTTCTCATAGACAAATTTATCTCCCGGTTCGGGTATCGCCTCGGCGAGGCCGTATATAAATCCACCGAGAGTTTCGACGTCGTCCTCGGGTAGGTTAATATTCAATTCTTCGTTTATTTCATCTATGGGCAGTTTGGCATCGACTAAATATACGCTGTCGGAAAGTTTCTTGATATGGACTTCCTCGGCGTCGTATTCATCGTGAATTTCACCGACGATTTCCTCCAATAGATCCTCCAGAGTAACCAATCCCGCCGTGCCGCCATATTCATCGACTACTATCGCAATGTGGATTCTTTCGGCCTTGAATTTACGTAACAAATCTGCCGTGTTCTTGGCCTCCGGGACAAAATAGGGTCCCCGGGCGATTTTCTGCAGACTGTTCACTGGCTCAGGGCCGGACATTGCAAGCAGAAGGTCTTTAGCATATAGGACACCTACGATATTATCAACTCTGTCAACATATAAAGGAATTCTGCTATGCCCCCTATTCGAAATCGTTTCTATAGCTTCCTCCGGAGAGGTTTCCGCGGGGATGCAAATCATATCGATTCGGGGAACCATAACCTCTCTGACCGTCGTATCACCGAACTCTACAACGTGACGAATCATCTCCTTCTCTTCAGTTTCGAGTCCGGCGAAACCCTCTTCATCAGGAATCAGCGCGTCCAACTCCCTTTCGATAGCCAATGGGCCGCCGATACCTCCCTCCGGCGCGAGAATTCTCAATGTCGCTTTCCACACGAAATTGAAAGGCGACAACAGATAATTGGCAAATCTTATTAGCGGCAGTTTACGAAGTGCTTTTTCGAGCCGGTTTCCTCGAACGGTCCCGCCGGGAAAGGCAAAACCGAAGAGAACTATACTTATCCAGAATACTACCGCGCACACAATGATAAACCACCAGCTGGGATTAATTCCGACTATGAAAAATAGCAGAACCGCGGCAAGTGTGAATAGCATTGTCCTGACGACGACGAAAAACAATGCGAATTCACGTGGTTTCTTAAGCTGATCCGATAGCCATTTACTGGCTTTGTCCTCACGGGCGGATAATTCCCGTATATCGTCTGCAGATAGCGAGAAAACGAGATTCTCGGACGATGAGAAGTTGCTGATAGAAATCAACACGAATAAATAAAGGAATAATATCACGATGTAGATTGCCATACGCTCCCTCTTACAAGGGATTGCCTCCTTGGTTAAGCTGTGTCCGGCGTTTCCGGATAAAAGGATTCCTCACCTTCGATTTCGAGGCTGGGTCTTCGATGTAAAACGCCCTCCATTATTGTTACGAAAGATTGCGCGATTGTATTCAAATCTCTTGTAGTCAAATCGGTTTCCGCCAGCTGGCCAGACTCGAACTTTTCATCTATAACCCTTTTAATAATTCTCTTCAAAATGTTAATATCAAACTTTTCCATGGATCGAATTTTAGCTTCCACTCCATCTGCCAACATAACAATAGCGGCTTCGCGGGTCTGGGGCATAGGCCCAGAATAGCGAAAAGCTTCTTCTGTCACCGAAGGATCGTTGGTTTTAGCTTGATCATAGAAGTATTTCATCGAATCGTTACCATGGTGTTCACGTATAATATCGATAATCGCCGTCGGAAGATTATGAATACGCCCCAATCGAACGCCTTCTTTGACATGCGCCGATAGAACGAGGAAACTCATGTGCGGACTGAGCTTATCGTGCGGGTTTTCGTCGCTCAGGTTCTCGGAAAAATATTCCGGGTGAGTAATCTTGCCGATATCGTGATATAGTCCACCGACTTTTGCAAGTAAGGGGTTAGCGCCGATAGCTTCGGTGGCTCTCTCCGCCAAATTCCCAACGACCATACTGTGATGATAGGTCCCCGGAGCTTCGATAGCCAGTTGTTGTAGGACGGGGGCATTTGTGTTAGCGTATTCCAAAAGCGTAAAATCAGTTACTATACCCACAATCCTCTCAAAAACGGGAACCAGGGCTATCGCAAGCAACGGTCCAAACACGCTTCCCGTAGTAACGGACAATACCTTGGGCACCATTCTACCGAATTCTCCGAAGGAAACGAAATCGAGGATCAACACCGCGATAACACCGGCACCTACAGTGAAAACTATAGGCTTGATACTCTGGCGTCTCTGGGCGACGTTTGCGAACATCTCCGCCGCTACCACTCCTTCTATCAACATCGTAACGAGAACAGTGGAAGAACCCACCCCGGACACAACGAGCAATAACGAAGAAGCCAGAATAGCTATTACGGCCAGTTGAGCTCCAAACAGCACGGAAATCAAGGTCGCCGAAAAAGCTATCGGAGTAAGAAGTTCCGGCCAGCCGGCCAGACGGAAAATAAAAGCGAATAGGCTCGGCAACCAGATAGCGAATAACACTACCGCAAATCTCGAGGGATCAACCCAAACCCTGTCATAATAAGTTCTTATTAGAAGAGAAAAGATGGAAACGATGAGCAAAGTCAAAAACAAACGGCCTATCACACGAAGAATATTGAATAAAGCCGGGCTTGTGGAATATCTCCCGGATTTGGCTATAACAAGTGAAACCAGTTTTTGCCTGATTTCTTCAGTAACCCTCTCATGGGCGTCAACTATGCGCTGGTCTTTCAGGACGATGCCGAGGTCTTCTTTCACGTTATTCACGGCTTTTTCCCGATTGGTATTGGTTAATTCCATATCGGGTATTAGATTAGGACGTATCAATCCCCGGGCTATACTGGATACCACCTGTCCCTTTTCCGGATAATCGGAGAACCGCTCCATTGCCCTGGTTTCGAGCTTCCGGACTGCATCTTCGGGTGTAACGACTCTTTCCGCCGGGATTATCTCCTCCTCGTGACCGTCGCGAATATTAAACAGGTTTGCCGTGTCCCCATCTTCTATACTCTCCCAGCTAAACACCCCGGTTGAAAAAATCTCCGATAGCAATTCCCTTACATTTTGCTTGACGTTCGAGGCTTTACGGAATTCCGCCAGCATTTTGGCGTTTTCCTCGGTAATCCAGGGAAAATATTGCCTAACGGAATCTATTCTGCCCGGAATATTTTTCTGTTCGATGAATGGAAGCGCCCCTTCCCAAAGCGAATCGAATTCCGCAAGGGCGGAATCTCCTATCTCGGCACTGAAATCGAGTATAACCGGCACGTTTAGCCTGACGGTTTTTTTCTCGCGTTCCAATTCCTCCTGCGATTTGAGAATCTTAAAATTAAAAGGCGCTATCACTTCTTCGGTGCTGATATCTCCAACCTCCGGGATGTCTGTCGATACGCCCTGGAATGGCAAGAAGAAGAAAATGTGCGCCAGCACCGTTATGGAAATTAAAATAGATGGGACTCTCTCGGGCTTTTTCGATTGATTGGGCTTATCGAAATTGCCCTTATCGGAAGATTCTCGAGGTGGTGTTGCCTCTGTATTTGACGTTTCTTTCAATTTTCAGTTTTGGTTTCGTTTCTATTAACCATTTAATATAACTATTTGGAATATCGTTGCAAGCCAATTTTCTCTACAAAAATAGATGGCCATCGATTGATTTTCTCAAGGCACGGCTTTTGCTTGATTTTATCTGATATCGAAATATCTTATCCATCTAAGGAGGATAATTATGAGATACATTGCCGCTTCATTGATTCTATTATCGACGATTGCAGTAGCAGAGATTGCAATCACAGTCTATAACGACGGATTTGGGCTCGTTAAAGAATCGCGCGAAATACGCACGGAAAAGGGTACGAACGACTTCGACTACTCCCCCGTTCCCAGCGGGATTCGCCCGCAGACCGTGCACCTGGAGGGAGACGGCCTGGTCGTCCTGGAACAGAACTACGAATACGACCTGGTGAGCACACAAAGGCTACTCCAGAAGAATATCGACAACGAAGTGAGTATTACCACGCAAAAGGGCGACATATACGAAGGCAAACTCCTTTCCAGCGATAATAATTCAGTGTTGATTGAAAAGAGAGAGGGACTTTCGGCCATATTGACCGATCAAATTCTCGACATATCATTTACCGAACGCCCGGAAAGATTTTACACTCGCCCCACTCTGGCCTGGAAACTTCATTCTGAACGCTCCAGTTCGCAGGATATCGAGCTGTCATACCTGACGAACGGTATCGGATGGGAAGCCGCGTATGTAGCCACGGTAGATGACAAGGACGAGAACCTGACACTCGACGGCTGGGTAACCATATCGAACAATTCGGGCATGACTTATAATGACGCAACACTCAAACTCATCGCCGGAGATGTCCATACTGTGCAGAATATACCGCCCTACGCTTCTCGATCCAAGGACGCTGGGATGGCTATGGAAGATGCCGCGCGAGGTTTCGAGGAGGAGAGTTTCTTCGAATATCATTTATACACACTGCCAAGAAAGGCTACGGTCGCAGATAGGCAGGACAAGCAAATTTCGCTGTTCGATCCGAAGGAGACATCTGTTAAAAAGGAACTTGTTTTCGATGGTTCGCGTGGTTCCGATGTTAGGGTCGAATTGGCGTTCGAGAATTCCGAGGAGAATGGATTCGGAATTCCGTTGCCGAAGGGCGTAATTCGAGTTTACAAGGAAGATAAATCCGGCGCGTTGCAATTCGTGGGCGAAGACGGAATCGATCACACTCCAAAGGATGAGGAAGTGCGAATTTACCTCGGCAACGCCTTTGACGTTAAGGCCGAGAGGACGCAAACCGATTACCGTCGAATATCAGACAGGATAAATGAGCGTGACTATAAAATAGAAATTCGAAACCACAAGGAAGAAGATATCGAAGTTATAGTCAGAGAGCATTTCTGGGGTGATTGGTATATCAAAGCGGAGAGCCACAGCGGCGACAAAATCGACGCTCGAACTTATGAATGGAAAATCGCCATCCCGAAAGATGGAAGCAAGACCCTGACATTCACGGTTAGAAACAAATAATTATTAAATAGTGGAGGATTTATGTTTGGATTGGACATCAACTGGCCTGGAATCTGGAAAACCCTGCTCGAATGGGCATCCACCAGCGGTTTGAGGGTTCTCGCCTATATCGTTGGCGGAATTATTCTCCTGAAGGTAATCAGGAAGGTGGGCAAGGGCATAGTCAAACGTGTGGAAGACGATGATGATACAACTCGCAACGAACGTGAACGCCGCGCGGACACTCTTGTCAACGTGGTAAACGTTACGTCGAAAATCTTCGTCTGGACAATCATTCTGTTCATGATACTTCGAGAATTCGGTGCAAACCTTGGACCACTGCTGGCAGGCGCCGGTGTAGTTGGCGTGGCCATAGGTTTCGGCGCACAGAGTATAGTCAAGGACTTCTTCAACGGCTTCCTGATTTTGCTCGAAAACCAATACCGCGTGGGCGATGTAATTAGAATCGCCGATCGGGCGGGCCTGGTGGAGAGTATCAATCTGCGAACCACCGTAATAAGAGACCTTGAGGGCGTGGTGCACGTCGTCCCCAATGGCCAGGTCGGGCCGGTGGACAACATGACATTCATGGAAAGCCGCGCCGTTGTGGATGTCGGCATCAGCTACAATTCCAGCATCGACAAGGCTATGGAGGAAATCGAAAAAATCGGCGATGAGATGCAAAAAAATGAGGATTTCGGGAGATTCATTAGAGGGTTCGAGATTCTTGGTGTCGATAAACTTGGCGGAAGTTCCGTCGATATTCGAGTCAAAATAACAACCGACCCCCTCCAGCAATGGGGTATTGCCAGAAAATTCAAATACTTCGTGAAAAAGAGATTCGACGAGGTGGGCATCGAAATTCCATTCCCGCATCACACTGTCTATCTTCGTCAGGAACCGGAAAAGAAATTCAGAATCGAGGACGATAAAACGTCCTGAACACCGAAAAATCCGTGAACTTGACTTTGCTATTCAATAACATTAGAATCTCTGTCGGAATACGATAACAAAGGCTGAATTAGATGATTACAGAATTTCTATTTAAACGCGGAATCAAAATCCCCCTCGATTCTCAAACAAAACCCACCGTCCTGAAGGAACTGGTCGATCTTCTCTGCGATGTTTTCGATCTTGAACAAAAAGCCGAAATACTCGATGCTATCCTCGAAAGGGAGGAGTTGATGAGCACGGGAGTCGGTTACGGTATAGCCATTCCGCACGCAAAACTGGACTTCATTAATTCATCCAAGCTTGTAGGCGGTATCGCACCGATCGGTATAGATTTTGATTCCATGGACGGCAGTCCAGCACAGATCTTTTTTCTGCTGGTTTCGCCACGCAACGGTTCCGGCGACCACGTGCGGATACTTTCCGGCCTTTCACGAATACTTCACTCACCGGAAGTCCGCGAGGAAGTTATCAATTCGACAACTCCGGAAGAGTTAATTCAATCGATCAAAAAGCATGAGTAACAGGCTATTAGAAATAGTAGCAGTATTGGTTCTTCTATCGATAATAATCGGGTGCGCATCGAAAAAAGATATCTCCATCCCTCAGAATAAAAAAGCCACGCCGGCAATCTCACTTCAACTGAAGGAAATCGACAGAGCATATGCACTCGGTTCTCCGATTGAATTCAAGATGTTCCTGACGGTCGATTCCGGGGAACCTGTCGAGGTCGTATTCCCCTCATCCTGCCCGGCGGAATTTATAGTTTATCGGGATAACGAACCGATATGGAACTCTCTGGAGGGCGCGGCCTGCCTGCAGATGATAAATACAATAGAATTCGAGCCGGGCGACACCGTCGTTTATAATACACTCTGGAACTGCACCACAAGCTCGTGGAAGGGCGTTACGCTCGGCGATTACAAAGTGCAGGGCGTTCTGCTATCTAATCCGCCGATCAAGACCAAAGCGGTAAGTTTTTATCTGGTCGATTGAATATGATTCGGCTGGTCGAAAACGAAGCGCACTATTCCGAAGTCGTCGAGAACATAATTCAAAAGGCCAGATACCGGCTGGATATCGCCACCGCCACGCTAAAAGCGCTGACTATCATAGGCTCGCGACGCGGTGAATCGATAGTCAAATACCTCGCGAAAAAGGCCGATCAGGACCTGCGGATACGAATCCTGCATTCGTCGGTGCCATCTTCCTGGTTCCTGAAATTGGCTAAAAAAGAACATCTGAAAAACCACGGCAATTTTGTCCTGCGGCGATGCCCGCGCGTGCACCAGAAGACTGTGCTTGCAGACGGCCGATTGCTCTACTTAGGTTCCGCAAACCTGACCGGCGCCGGACTGGGCGCGAAAAGCCCCAAACGCCGAAATTTCGAGTTGGGTATAGTCACGGACGAACTATCGCTAATCGACCGCGCGGACTCGCTATTCGAGCTAATCTGGTGCGGCGATATGTGCCTGGACTGCAAACGAAAAAAAATCTGCCCGGTGCCGCTGGAGGAATACATTGTTTAGCTAAATTTCCACTCTGAAGTCCCACTTTTTCGCAAATTTTCGGGTTTTTGAGTTGCGTTTGTTAAACTTTTCACTTATAATAAATAGCTTTTCGAATGTGATTAACATCTGGAGGTAATAATGTCAGAGAAAGTCCTGCTGTCCGGTAACGAAGCTGTTGCGCGGGGAGTCTATGAGGCCGGAGTGCACGTTGCTACCGCTTATCCCGGCACACCGTCCACCGAAATACTGGAGAACGTAGTAAAATACAAAGACGACGTCTATTGCGAATGGGCGCCCAACGAGAAGGTCGCCGTGGAAGTAGCTCAGGGAGCCTCTTTCGGCGGCGCTAGGTCGCTGGTCGCGATGAAACACGTCGGCGTGAACGTCGCCGCGGATCCCATGTTCAGCTTCGCTTATACCGGCGTCAACGGCGGTTTTATTATCGTTACCGCAGACGATCCGGGCATGCATTCATCGCAGAACGAGCAGGACAACCGCCGCTACGCGAAATTCATGAAGATCGCCCTGCTGGAACCGACATCCAGCCAGGAGGCGAAAGACCTGGTCAAGCGCGGCATGGAGATCTCCGAAAAATTCGACACGCCGGTGATGCTCCGTATGAGCACCCGCCTTTGCCACTCTTTAGGTCTGGTCGAATTGAAGGAACGCGAGGAACCGCCGGTCAAAGATTACACCGCCAATCCTAAGAAGCGCGTGGTTATTCCGGCGCACGCCAGAGTCCTGCACGTTGAGCTGGAAAAGCGACTGAAGCGGCTCAAGAAATTCGCCGAGACCACCGACCTCAACGAAGTAATTCCTGGCGATTGGACCTTCGAGGGCAAGAAAATCGGCATTATCTCGTCCGGCATCAGTTTCCAATACGCCCGCGAAGCTTTCCCCACAGCGGAATTCCTTAAACTGGGCATGAGCTTTCCCTTCCCCATCGACAAGGCGCGAAAATTCGCCGATTCGGTGGATGAAGTCTGGATTGTCGAGGAAAACGAGCCCTTCATCGAAGAGCACCTGCACGAGGCGGGAATACCGTGCGTCGGCAAGGAGAAAGTGCCGGGAACCAACGAGCTTTCGCAGACAAGGGTTCGCACGGCCTTAACCGGGGAGAAACCGGAACTCGTCGGCGAATCCGGCGATTTGCCCCCGCGCCCGCCGGTGCTATGCCCTGGATGTCCTCACCGAGGGATATTCTACGCGGCACACAAGCTGGGGTTCTCGTCCACGACGGACATCGGATGCTACACACTGGGCATGATGCCACCTCTGGAATGCGGCGAGACCTGCATCTGCATGGGCGCGTCCATCGGCAACGCCATGGGCCTGGAAAAGGCGCGCGGACCGGAATTCGGCAAGAATACACTGGCCTTCATCGGCGACTCGACCTTCGTGCACAGCGGCATGACCGGCCTGGCCGAAGCGGCTTACAACAAGGGCAATTTCACCACCGTCGTGCTGGACAACTCAATCACCGCGATGACCGGCCACCAGGAACATCCCGGCACCGGCACCACGCTAATGGGCGAGGAATCGACAAAACTCGATTACGGCAAACTTGCAGAGGCAGTAGGTCTGGAGGACGATCACGTCTTCTTCACCGACGCCTACAACATCGAGGAACTGCTGGGCGTCCTCAAAAAGGTCAAGGAGATGGACGGCCCGAAGCTGATAGTAAACCGCGGACGCTGTATCCTGCTGGACATCAAGAAGATAGAGATAACACCATTCCAGGTCGATCCGGATAAATGTATCGCGTGCGGAATGTGTTTCAAACTGGGATGCCCCGCGATTTCCGCCGGCGAAAAGAACGAGAAGGGCAAGAAGAAAGCGAAAATCGATCCGGTATTCTGCGTTGGCGAAAGCTGTTCGATGTGCTATCAGGTTTGCCCCACCGGCGCCATCGGCCAGCCGGAATAGACAGGCAAATAATTATTCGATAAGGGCGCTTTCGGGCGCCCTTTTTTGTTGCGCGATTCCCGTGGCGGGCCCTGTGGGGTTCAAGCGCAGACACCGCTACTATTAGATATGGGGAAACGTCCGCAAACCACCTAAAAAGCAAGGGCGTCTCGCCCGAATATTCGCAGAAAAAAGCGGATTTTTCTCGAGAATGAGACGGAAAGCGCATTACAAGAGCTATTTCTCGTATTGCACAAGGCACTTTTCGGCTTGCATGAGGCAATTCCCGGGTTACATAAGGCATTTCCCAGGTTGCAAAAGACGTTTCCTACCTTACATGAGGCATTTCCCAGGTTGCACGAGACGTTTCCCAACTGGAAATCGTCGTATGTAACGTGGGAATCGTCTCATGTAACGTGGGAAACAGTTCCTGCAACGTGGAATTCAGCTCTTGTAACCTGGGAATCGACTCATGTAACTAAAGAAACGTCATGTGTAAACGGCTAATCTACGGAAACGTCACGGAAATCGTTTTCCGGGAGGAAATTTATCGTGCAAACAGGTGGTTGAATCGAAGAAAAAATGCCGCCTATGGGCTTTCAAGTAAAAAAAATAGCTTGATAATCACATCACCATGGATATTTTGTAATATGATACTACCGAACGGTAAACAGGAGGAAAAAATGAATCGCCGAGTATTAACCATCCTTGTTTTAATTCTATTAATTTCGATTAGCGCATTCGCGATCAGGCGGCAGGCGGCGTTTATGGAGAGGTTCACGAATCACGGATGCGGCTATTGCCCTCCGAACGGCGTGATGACGAATAATCTCGCGGAATACTACGGCCCGGAACTTGCGGTCGTTCAGGTGCATACCAGCGGCCCGACCAGCGGTGATCCCTTTTATACATATAATACCACAGATATGGCGTCGAGATCAGGTCATTACAGCATCTCCGGCGTCCCATCTACCGCTGTCGGCGGCGCATTGCTAAACTCATGGAGCACGGCACCGGATTCTATCGCCGACCGTCTCGCCATGACACGTTCCGAAGCGCCTATTTCCTTCGACGTCGGGGTTTCCGGCTCGAATATCGAAATCGACGTGAACGTCCACTCGAGCACATCTGGAAGCTACAGGCTTTTCGCGTGCATAACTCAATCGAACAATGTTTATTCTGCACCGAACGGGGAGAATCTTCATAACAACGTCCTCCGCGACCTGTTACCGAGCACATCCGGCCAGACGATAAGCCTCACAAGCGTTGGCACCCAGCATTTCAGCTTCGCCTACACCTGGGACGGCGGGACATATGTCACCGAAGACATGAAAATCGTAGTCTGGGTGCAGGATATGTCCGCCGCGACTACCGCTTACACGGTGGTTTCCGCCTTCTGGACGTGGTGGCCGCAGGATTACAAATGGCTCTACTGGCGCGGAATTCATACCCAATCGCTGACATCCGATGGGACCGTCACGCTGGCCGGCGACAAATTCAAGAACGTAGGCAATAGCAACGATACTTACGTTTTCAAGATGATCAAGGACATGCCGGGCGCGTGGAGCGCGACTCTGGACGTCGGCGGCACGACCCATTCCGATTCGGTAGTGGCGTCCGTGGATTCCGGCGATTCGACTGACGTTTCGATCGAGGTGAATACGGTCGGCGACGGCGTGGCTTTAATCGATCTTCAGATAAAATCCAACGGTAGCGGCGAGACCGAGACTGTTCGATACGTCGTCACTCAGAACGCGATTCTTCTCATCGACGACGACACCGGCGATTCTTACGAGACATACTACGAAGCGGCTCTGGACGCCCTTGGAGAGGCCTATTATACTCATGATCGATCTCTTGCCGCCATATCCGCCAGCGAAATGGCCAACTACGAATTAGTAATATGGTTTACCAGCGAGGATTACTCGAGTATAATCGACAATTCCGATCTTACGGCAATATCCGATTACCTCGATGGTGGAGGTAAACTATTCTTCTCAAGCCAGGATCTGGGATACTATTGCAATGTCACTTATCCGGATGTTAGTCCGTGGTATGAGAGCTATTTCAAGGCGAGTTATATCTCGGATGATTCGGACGAGAACACTGTCTTCGGCTCGACTGGCGGGCCTTTCGTGGGGCATACCTACGAGCTTTTCACGGGGGATGGCGCGGTTTTCTCACCGTCATATTCGAGTGAAATTTCTGCCACCGCCGGTGGCCTTCTGGCGATGCAATATGAGACCTCCGGCAACCCCGGCGCGGGTGTGGTTTACGACGGCACTTACCGGCTGGTCTATCTGGCTTTCGGCTGGGAGGGAATAGGGGACGCGACCAATCGAGAAAATTACATGGAGATGATTCTGCAATACCTTCGCTATGGGACGGTGGGGGTCGAAGAAACCGAGTTGCCCGAAAAGGCCATTCTGCTCAGCGTCTCGCCGAATCCGTTCAACGCGGCGGTGAAGTTCGAGTTCGAATCTGGCGCGAAGGCGGATGTCGAGCTGGAAATTTTCGACCTGACAGGCAGAAGAGTCGCGAAAGTCATCGACGAGGCTTTGGATGCGGGCGTTCATTCTATCACATGGCGACCGTCTGACGCGCCTACCGGAGTATATCTGGCGCGCCTTACAGTAGGGGAAAAATCGACTACGAGGAAGATATTGCTGACGAAATAGTATCGGGAAAACTCTTATTTAACAATAGCAAGGCGGCTTTTTGGCCGCCTTTTTGCTTTTCAATAAATAAAAGAGAATTTTCTATTGCGAAATTTAGAACAATACGTATATTAATTTGAAGTTAAGTTAACTTAACTATTGAGAAAATGAAATTAGATGAATTAAATATAGGCGAAATGGCGGAGATAACAGCGGTGCTGGGAAGCGGTCGTATTCGTTCGCGATTGATGGATTTCGGGCTGGTCCCCGGCACCAGAGTTTTTATGATGCGTCGCGCGCCCGGCGGAGGTCCTTTTGAAATAAGAGTGCGCGGAACATTGGTTTCTCTTCGTCCCGGCGAGGCGAGGATGATTGAAGTTGAACCGGTTCAGCATCATCCCGGATTCCATCGTGGACACGGGCACGGGCATCATGGAAAAGGAAGGAAGCATCGCCGCCCCTGGCACTGGCTAAAGAAATGGTTCGATTAGGAGTTGACAAGTATAATTGCAACGAATTCTATTTAGATGAGCGCTAAGGAAAAAATACGAGTCGCTCTGACCGGCAATCCCAATTCCGGCAAGACCTCGGTTTTCAACGAACTGACCGGAATGTCGCAACACGTGGGCAACTGGCCAGGAGTGACTATCGAGAAGGTCGTCGGTTATCGAAAACTCGATGACCACGAACTCGAAATAATCGACCTGCCGGGAACGTATTCACTCTCCCCATATTCCCCCGACGAGCGTGTCGCGCGGGATTATCTTCTCTTTGAACGCCCCGACGTCGTCTGCGTTGTTGTGGATGCCGCGAATCTTGAGCGAAACCTGTATCTGGTGGCGCAGTTGGTTGAACTCGACCTTCCACTTGTAATCGCGCTGAACATGATCGACATCGCAAAAGCGCGCGATATCGAAATCAACATCGATAAACTATCCACTTTAGTAGGCGCGCCGGTGATTCCGACCGTTGCACGAGTGGGAAAAGGTATCGATGAGCTAATAACGAGTATCATCGATGTCTCCAAGCGAGATTACTGCCCGGTGCCGTTGAATTACGGGCGTGTCGCGGAGAAAGCCATTCAGGAAGTCGAGAATTCCATCTCCGCCGCGCCGCCTTTCGCGCTCAAATGCCACACCAGCCGATATCTGGCGGCATCGCTACTGGCCAACGACACGGAAATAAAGGAGATGATACTTACCGCGGAACCCGATTCGAAGCGAATCCGCAAAGAGGTCGATAAAATACGTTTGAAGATGGAATCCCGCCTGGGTCTTGACGGCGAATCGGTGCTGGCGAACATGCGCCACGGCTGGGCCAGCGGAATTTACCATGAGGTCGTCAGCGACCCTCACCACGACGACCCCACAGCCACCGACCATATCGACGACGTCCTTCTCAACCGCTTTTTCGGCATCCCGATTTTCGCTACGATAATGTTCGTTATATTCTGGGCGACATTCACACTCGGCGCTTACCCGATGAGCTGGATCGAAGTGCTGTTCGAACATCTGGGTGAGTGGCTGACCTGCTTGATGCAATCGGCGGGCATTTCCGAGACGTTAATTTCGATGGTCGTGGACGGCGCATTGGCGGGCGTCGGTGGAGTGCTGGTTTTTCTCCCGAACATCATTATACTGTTCTTCTTCGTGGCGATTCTCGAGGACTCGGGATACATGGCACGTGCGGCTTTCCTTATGGACAAGATCATGCATAAATTCGGCCTTCACGGCAAAAGCTTCATCCCTATTATAATCGGTTTCGGATGCACTGTGCCTGCGGTGATGTCCACACGAACGCTGGAAAACCGCGAGGATCGCCTTCTGACAATTCTAATCCTCCCCTTCGTGCTGTGTAGCGCGAGAGTCCCGGTATTCGTGCTGTTCACATCGGCATTATTCGAATCGAACCACGGCTTGATCCTGTTTTCTATGTATTTCCTGAGCATCGCGGTCTCGATTTTAGCCGCGAAAGCACTCAAGATGATCCTGTTCAAAGGCCTTTCCACGCCTTTCGTTATGGAACTTCCACCCTATCACGTCCCCGCGCTGAAAGGGATTTTTCTTCACACCTGGGAACGTGCTTACGCTTTCGTCAAAAAGGCCGGGACGGTGATTCTCGTGGGTTCGATAGTGATATGGGCGCTTGGAAGCTTGCCACCGGGAGTCGAATACGCCTCGGAAAGTTCGTTAGCAGGTCAAATAGGCAAGATCTTCGCGCCAATTGTCCGCGTTTTCGGCTCGGATTGGCGGGGAGCGGTATCACTGCTATTCGGTTTCATCGCGAAAGAGATAGTGGTAGCGACATTGGCGGTGCTGGCGGTTTCCGGCGATAACGCCAACCTGGTCGATGCTCTGGGGAAACTCTATACTCCGCTTTCGGCTTACGCTTTCATGATTTTCACTCTCGTTTACACGCCCTGCATAGCGACAATCGCCGCGATCAAAAAGGAAACCGGCACCTGGAAATGGGCGCTCTTCTCGATAGCCTTCAACACCGGCCTGGCATGGATTTTGGCCACTCTGGTCTATTGGGGCGGCAAACTTTTAGGATTTCAGTGATATGGGTTGGTTGATCCCCATATTGGCACTTCTCGTGGGTCTGGTTTATTTCCTTTTCCGCATTCGGCGCGATACTAAACGCGATACCTGCGCCTCCTGCCCATTCTCCGATGCCTGCCCGATAAATCCGGAGAATAAGGAGAATAGCAACGTCCAAACTCCAGATGATACACGATAGGAGTCAGCCGATTTTCTGCCCGAGACCATAATCGATAATTATCGAGGTTTGATATGCCAAATACATTTGCTGAAATAGTCGATGAAGTAAGAGAACTCGATGACGAGGCCAAACGCGAATTAGCCGCCCTACTGAAATCCTGGCTAATCGAAGATCGTCGTTCGGAAATAATAGCTAACGCCGAGAATACCGAGGCGGAGTATTCCTCCGGCCAGACGAAATCGGGCGACATCGATAACCTTATAGCGGATTAAATAGCGTTGATTAAGACAATTCAGCGGGATGAACTCCGAAACACTACTCTAAGAAATTAACTACCCAATAAACAACTGCGTTTCCGAACCGATTGCCTTGCCGAGGAAAGCACTCGCGCCGGCGATCTCCGCGCCCTCGATTAAATCTTCTTCGCCGATTCCCATCAAATCCATGCTGGTGCTACAGGCATAGAAATTGACGCCCATTTCCCGGCAAACGTCGCGTAGTTCCTCGAAAGACTGGACGCCCTGCTTTTTCATCTTGCGTCGCATCATGAAGGTAAAGGGAGCCATAATCCCGCCGAGTTTGGGTTTGTAGCCTACGGTAATCAGCTTGATCCCCCAGAAAGTGAAAAACAAATCCACCTTATCGACGAAAGTCGCCGCGGTAGATGCTATTATCATCGCCTCCATAGCCGCCTCGAAAGAGTTTTTCGAGACCACGATCGATATTCTTTTTTCTTCGTCCATAATGCTCCTTAAGTTCGAGTTCCAATCATTATATTCAATTATTAATATATTTCAATTGTTAAAAAATAATTGTCCGTGAATTATTAGCGTAATGGTTTGATTTATCGAAGATAATTGTTTAAATTAGATTATTGAAGACTGGTTTGCATTTTTGTGGGGTGAATCGATATGAGAAATTCGGTTTATATTACGATATTTATTTTAGTTATCACTTCCAATTTTATTTTCGCCCAAAACGATACGTTAGCCGTTCAGGATAGCCTGTTTCAGGGACAAATCAAGATGGTCAGATGGGCGGTGGATAACTGCTATACTGTCGATTATACAATAAGGGGAAGAGCTTATAAGGTTTTAGAAGAACCCGATTCCAACCTCGCTGACGCTTTCCTTTTTATTCTTCCTGAGATCGAAGACAAAGAAATCCTGAGTAGAATGTGTCTCGGTATAAGTTCATTCGGTGATAGACGATTTATACCACTACTAATCCCTTTAATTACTGACAGCAAGTATGATCGCGCTTATATTGCACTAAGATGTGCCCTCACTGACGAAGACTTACCTCTTTTCATCCCGATGATCGATACTTTTCCAGAAAACGCTTACAAACTGATAGCGCATTGTGGCGATACGGGCGTCGCTTATATCGACAATATGCTCTACGATGACGAGACAAGGTCTTATGCCGTAACCGCATTAAGAGAGCTGGGAAATTTCGATGCACTGAAAGCTCTATTTTTCTATGCCCTTACGGATTCGACCTCTTTAGAACACGGAGTATGTAAATACGGGATTAAATGTGGGTTCGTTCATCGAGATAACTGTAGGACATTTCTTATCGAGAAAATAGAAACCGGAACAATAGAAGAATTCAAGTTGGCGGAGGCCTTTTTCCATTACCAAGAACTTTACTGGGAAAAAGACGCGTTACTGAACGTCGTAGATATTGAGAAATTAAGGAAAAAACTCGAGAATCACGAGGGCGACGATCGGATGCCGATATTGCAACTAATGGCACAGGCCGGCGATTCCTCCGCAATCGCGGAGTTATTCGAGGTTTATCTGGGATGGGGATCGCTCGGTGCATTCAATTCTGGCAAATGGGAGTTCTATTATTTCATGTGCGACAATTCTCCGGCATATCCATATTACATATCTCAGTTAGATTCTCCGGTTTCAGAAAGACGTCATGCCGCCTTAGCCCTTCTCTTTAGGCAAGGGGGGAATCGTGAAATATTCCAGGAGGGAGAGAATACCGAATATATCGAAAAATTGATGGATTTATCCAAAAACGACCCGGATGATAACACCCGTCGATTTGCCATTAAGATACTGAGTTCTTGCGAAGCTTGTTCATTGGATTGGTTCTTCGAGGAAATTGCGTCGGAAGAAGATTCGAGTCTTGCGGCGATGCAAGCAAGGTGGATTCTCGCATTACATAAAAATACATCGGTAGTCGAGCGGCTTATTCAAGCTCTACTAAATAAAGAACCGAATATGAACGAAACAATCCGAAGCCTCGGTGTAACCGGAGATCCGAGAGCGGTCGAACCAATTATTAAAATGATTAATTGGGAAGACAAGGAATTTGAAACCCCCAGTGCGGCAACCGCCTCAAGGAATCAAGGTTTAATAGCATTGGGCGAGATAGGAGATGAAAGCGCAATTCCGATATTGCAGAAATATGCCGCCGGGCATGAGAGAAGTAGGCTCACTAATTCCGCGAAATCCTCATTAATGAAAATCGATGCAAACGGCCCGATTGAATCGATTGCCACATACTTGAATGAACCGAAAACAAGAATCTGGGCAATAAAAACACTTGGGTATAAGAAAGACTGTGCTACTATCCCTTATCTCATACCGTTCACAGATAGTAGTTATTATACTCGCGAATTCACTTCGACTCGGGATTCTATATATTGGGAATTTGAGAAATACGATTTAATCGACGCCTTACTCGAGGCCGTGGATTCAATCGATCAACCTTGCGCATTGCCTTTGATTAAAGCTATCGAAGAGAAACACACGGAAGGTTACTGGGGTTTCGATATGCCGGAGCATTACATCAGATACGGCGATACGGCTTCCGCAATCGGCTACTTAATCAATTGTTCCCATGAGTGCGATATGGATATCGGTTGCCCTTGTTTAGATAGACTACTTGAAATGGGCGATACGTCGGTAATAGAACCGTTGTATAACCATCTGATTGAGAAAGCCCCTTATCTCACATGGGTTTTTTATAGATTCGGCAATCCTGCGGAACCTTATCTTGTGAAATCCCTCGATAGTAAAAATCCGGCTGTCGTGGAACCTGCTATTACAGCTTTAGGATTATTGGCGGATACTACAATAACACTTCAAATAATCCCGTTTATCCTCGACACTAACCGCCGAGTCCAAAGGGCGGCAATCGATGCTTCCGGCGACCTCAAAGACGTAAGAACGATACCAAATTTGATGAAAGTAGTAGAAGATACGACCAACGTTCAGGCTCGACACGAAGCGATTCGGGCGTTAGGAGCAATCGGCGACCCGGATATTCTCAAACATCTGGTTCCTTTCATCAACGACACCGCTTATGGCGTCGGCGGTGAAGCGCTTATGGCAATTGCGAAATACTACGATTACAAAGGCGATACCCTGAAAACATTAGTCTGGAATTTCGCAACCAATTATGGCCTGGATGGATACACCCTCGGAAAAGTTTTTCACGACGACCTCGATACTCTTCTGGGATTGTTAGATTCCGATAATATTAAATACAAATTCTTGACCGTAGAAGCCTTAAAGTATGTCGATAATGGAATGGGAGAACCTGCGCTTCTCGAAATTGCGTTGGGTCAGGGAAACGAAAAGCTCAGGGTAAGGGCGGTTTACCATTTAGGATTATCAAGAAATCCTGAAGTAATCGCTGGATTAAGGCGTCTCGCGCGAGAGGATGAATATGAAGAAATAAGAAATACAGCTATAAACGTATATTGGCGTATGGACGATTACGAACTCGCTCTCGAAGATTTGGAATATATCTCTAAAAACGACCCATCGGCTATTATAAAACAAAGATGCCGGAATACGATTGCGCGAATCCAACGCGAAAAGGTAGCTCCCGAAGATGAATAAGGTTCATTTTCAAACCCAAAAGGGCACTGCGTGAATAAAAAATCCCTTATAATACTCATCGCAATTCTGATCGTTCACGCATTGCTCTATTCGATTTTCGCATATAGGCAGTCCTTCGAGACGGATAAAGGGCGCTATTTCCTGCTGGCCGACGACGCTATGATCTCCATGACCTACGCGCGTAACCTTTCTCAGGGCAAGGGTCTGGTCTGGCAGGAGGACGACCGGGTAATGGGAATCACAAATATCGGCTGGACGCTGGTAATGGCGAGTTCTCATATTTTCAGATTACCCCCGCGAACGGCGTCCCTGCCGGCGATAGCTCTGGGACTGCTGATAAATTCTACCCTGCTCGCGCTACTATTCACGCAAATCCGAAAACTTACCAACACCTTCATAGCCGGGCATCTGACGCTCTGGCTCGCGCTGTTTGCGCCTCTCTTATTCTGGTCGGTGCACGGATTTGAGACCGCACTGCAGACATTACTCATAACCCTGGCCTTCCTGCCCTTCCTCGATAGGTCGAAGCCGAAATTATTTCTTGCCGCGCCCATTCTCTCTTCGGTAGCTGTAATCGTTCGCCCGGACAGCATCGTCGCCTTCGCTGTAATACTACTATCCTTCGCATCCGTGCGTAAATTGGAGCCTTCGCGAAAACGTAGATGGATTCTATCCGCGATAATCGGCATCACGCTTATAGCAAGCCTTCTCGCCTTCCAGAAGACCTACTACGGCAATTTCCTGCCGAATACCTATTACCTGAAAACCTCCGGCGGCGCGAGAAATATCGCCGACGGATTGAATTATCTCGCGAGATGGCTATTCGTCAACGGTGCCATTTTCGCCGTGCTGCTTTTTGTGTTGCGATTACCGGCAGTCCTATCGAAAAAGGGCACACTCGGTTATTATCCGATAGTATTCGCCATCCTGTGGATATTCTACGTCGTGTGGACCGGCGGCGACGCATTCCCGTGGTCGCGTTTCCTGCTACCTGTTACCCCAATTCTTCTACTAATAGGATCGCAAACTCTCAAAAAAACACTGGATAGATGGTTCGGCGGATTCCATCTACAAGACAAAATCGCGCCCGCGAACATCGGCAAATACCTGCTATTGATTGTCTTGTTTATCGGAACGCTGGTTTGGGTCATAATCCCGACGATACGGATATTAAAAGGCCCGGACGAAAACCGCGTGGACAGAATCTGCGTAATCGAAACGTTCGCAAAGGCAAATCTCCCAGACGACACGAAAATCGCCATCTTCGAGGCCGGGACGTTCCCCTACCTCCTGCCGGAATTCCATTACATCGACCTGCTGGGCAAAAACGACGCCCACGTCGCCAGAGTTCCCGCGCAACCGGGACTCATCGGCCACAATAAATGGGATTACGCCTACTCACTCGGTGAACTCGAGCCGGACTTAATAATCGCCGTGCCCTCCTTCTGGGGGATTGACACTAAAGAAGCAAAACAACATCTCGAATCCGCGAAAAGCGACATGTCACTCTTCTCCCCCGCACTCTGGATTGACCCGATTTTCGAGCGGTATTACAAACCCAACGCGGTCATCCTCCCCACCAGATACAAGACGCATTGGGTTTTCGCTCGAAGAGGCGCGGACATCGGCGAACTGGAGACATATCGAGAAAAATTCGTGAAACAACCGCAATGAGGTTTCACACCGGAACACAATCCTCGTTCGCGCGATTTCCCGGAGAAAATTATTCTTATTGACAGTAAATAATCCGAAAATTATATTTAGATTATAGTGAACGCAGATCATACAAATATCAATCGCTGTAATACAGTAGAAGAAGAGCACGCGGATTTTACCTCTGGCCATAACCAAAATAACATAAAGCCTCCGGGAGGAAAAATGAAAAAAATTGCTATCGCAACGTTACTAACGCTGGTTCTGTTCAGCTGGGGTTGCTACCATGCCACAATCGAGACCGGTCTTGAACCGGGTTCGCAGGTAATCGAACAACCATTTGCTTCGGCATGGATTTACGGTCTCGTTCCGCCGCAAACCATCGAAACAGCCGAAAGATGCCCGAATGGCGTGGCCAGAGTAGAAACTCAACTGAGTTTTGTCAATTATCTGGTAACCGCAATCACTTTCGGGATTTACGCCCCAATGCATATCAAAGTTACCTGTGCGTCATCGGTGGCTCTCGACGAAGCGGATTTCATGCCCGATATCTTTATCCGAGACGGCGCATCGACGGAAGAAGTCCAGTTGGCATTCGATAACGCCGCGTTACAATCGAAAGAATTTGGCAAACCCATATACGTCGCGTTCAGGTAGGTTCGGCAGGACTTCAATGAGATCGGATGCCTTTCCACATGACATTCTGAGGGGTTCGATATTTATGTAAACTGATAGACAAGGCGTTTCGACATAAATTGAGCGGAACGCCCAACCTTATAGGTAGTTAGACAATCAGTCTATCGGGCGATTAGACATTCGATCTATCTGGTAATCGAGAGAAAGGCCGACGCGATTGCTCCCTACGATAAATCGCCTCGTAGCGGAGGAAAAACCATGATAGATAAAAAAACAGTTTTGAATATCATAATAATCTTCTGCGTCGCGATGGTTATCGGGAACGCTTTCGGTAGGATTTTCGTTCATATCTTCCCCGGCCTCACGGGCGACCCCGACGGTTTCAACCGGATGAGCATATATTTCGCGGCCAATGGCGATTTGGGCGGCTCTATCAGACGACCGCCCGCTTTTATAGTCTTCATGGGACTCGTTTACAGGATTTTCGGGGAAAGCCAGAATATCTATATGTTCTTCCAGTCGGTGCTTCTCGGAATTTTCGCATGCCTCGTTTACCTCATCTCGTTCGAATCGTTCAAATCACGCAAAATCGCCCTGGTCTCTGGTTTGGTGACAATTATATTCCCGGCCAGCCTGTGGTATATCCCCCGCCATTGGATCGAATTGATGTTCGTGACTTTTGTAATCCTGACGGTTTGGAGCGCATCCAAGGCCCTCTCCAAACCAACCCTTCGTAATATGGTCGTTTTTGGGATCGCGGTAGGATTAACTGCGCTTTGCAAATCGGTGGTTTTCCTGTTCCCGCTTTTTCTCGCGTTTTTCGTTTTGATTTTGAGAATAATTCGGATAAGGCCTTTCGAGAAGTTAAACAAAAGCAATTTAGCAGGTCTTTTCTTAATCCCGACTTTGGCGATGCTGATGGTTATCGCTCCGTGGACAATCAGAAACCGCATCGTTTCGGGGAAATGGTTGCTGGTATCCTCCAATGCAAGCGTTGAGTTCTTCCGCGGCAATATATTCGCCGAGAACAACTCATTCCTCCCGCAAAATCCGATAATGGAATTCTGGACCGAGGTCATCGCCCGCGAAAAAGAAATCCTGCGCGAACACGGCAACCCGCATCCTACATTCATTGAGAAGGACGAAATATTCGGCCGGCTAATGAGAGACTATATCCTGCATCGCCCTCTCGATTTCGCGGCCAAAATCGTCAAACAAATCCCGGCTTTCTGGATTTGCGGCGAGACCACGTTTAAATCTCTCGCCTTAATGGCCATAGCACTACCTACGATAATCCTCTTTATCATAGGATTTATCTTAACCCGGAAAGAATCCTATTTCGCAAATACCGCGCTGATTTTTATCGTATATTTGAACCTTATCTACGCGGCGGTTCTGGCTCTCGGCAGATACAGCGTGCCACTCTATCCGCCTATGCTGGTCTTAGCTGTTTACGCCGTCTTTCATATTTTCAACCGTAAGAAAAAATCCTTATCCAATAACGAAATATCATAGGTGCGCGGGGAAAGAGTAAGGGCGACTCATTCGAGCCGCCCTTTTTCAGTTCGGTTGTCGGAATAATTAATCGAAGTTCAGCGGGAATTCTTCCGCGCCGGGGTGCTTGAATATGTGCACCGCCTCGATTCGATCCGGGTAGCTGTAGCGTCGGCCATCGAAATCGCCGATCAGTTTGTCCAGCTCCAGGCCGCATAGTTCCGCGGTCAACGTGAGTTCCTCCGGGAAGATGTAGGCCAGTTGCAGGGGCAGGATTCGCTTGGATGGCGAATCTCCGCCGTTATAGACCTCGATCATCCGTTCCATCTCGATCAGCTTGCGGTTGTGATCGTAATGGACTCGATCCTCCCCGATAAGGACTCTGCCGCCGGGTAACTCACGCCGTTTGATCGGGATAATGCGGCTGTCCTGGGCGAGGAGGTGATAGAGTGGCCCGAAGGTGTGGATCGCGATCCTGCCGTCGGGGGCGAGATGCGCGGCCATTCGGAGCAGTGCGCGTCTGCGGTCGCCGTCGGTCAACATATGGTTGAACGCGCGAAAGGGCACGATTATCGTCCGAAATCTGTTCGGAATATCGAAATCGCGCATGTCCATTTCGTGCAGGGCAATTTTGTCCGCGACATCGCGTGCTCCGTTATCGAGCTTCCCACGGAGACGGCCCAGCATCGCGCCGGAGCTGTCGATACCGACCACTCCGATGCCGGCTTTCGCCAGCTCGATTGCTACTCTGCCGGTTCCGATCCCGATTTCGAGCACAGGGCCGCCGAGTTGTTCGGCCAGCTGTCGGTAGAAACTGACGTCGTCGCCGGGCGGTTTGCTCACGAAATCGTAAGTTTCCGCGTGGACGTCGTATTCGTTCATTTTATCACCTCCTTCTACTGTTGTTTGAAGAGTCATGTCCACCTCCTTAAGGCCCTAAAGGCCCGCGGTAGCGGAACCATAGCTCTTCGATTCTCTCCGGGCGATTGTCGTCGCGCCGGTTTTGCTCAGGCTGTCGAACCGTTCGATGTTCCGGTTCGGTTAATGTTGTAGCCCGTTCCATAGTCAACTCCTTTGACTTTGCGTCCCGAGCCGGTTCGGTCTGGACCTTGACATACGGACGCTCCGGCTGTCTTATACCCGATTTTTGTTTGGCGCACTTTGGTTTTTGTTCGGTGCCGGGAATCCAGATGTGAAGTTCAGCCCCTCTCCGATGGGGCGTCGGAACAGGTTATTATATCGGGGGCATCTCCCCCGTTTTATCATCTCAATGAACGAAAAAGCCCTCGACGCGGAAATCGAGGGCAACAAAAAAACCGCGGCTAATGTTCGATACACCGCCGCGGCAAGGATATAAAATTGTCACACAAAATCATACGTGTGGCGGTATCGCCCTCCAGTCATGAATATTTTTGTTTGTCATAATCACTAATAAACCTCCAAAGTTGCGACGATAGTAATTATCGAGAACTCCAATGTCAAGGTTTTTCTTTAGAAAGAGGTCGAAAATTAAAAAAGAAATGCTTGCGAAAACGAAAATCGCGTATTATCTTGAACTAAATCAAATATCCATAAGGGGGTTTCCATGGTTTATTGGTTCATCGTCGTTTTCTTACTTGGTTTTGTAGGGTTATTACATGAGATATTCCTCATCGAATATAATATCCCGGTTTTCGCAGAAGCTACTTCGGTCGTTATCATGCTCGTCGCGATGGGCATGGCCTACGCTCACCACAGGGAAATCGAAGAGCTTAAGAAGAAGGAAAAAGAGTAAGGCAACGGCCAATTCATTTTCTCTATTCTCCCCGGCAAATACCGGGGAGATAACAAAACACACCTTCCTTTAGCCTGGTTGAAGAACACGGATTGATGTCGTTTCGCTTTCTTATCCTATCCGGGCAACAATCATTTCCTTCTCCGAAATTATGATTTTGGAGAGAGGTATTTGATTTACCCTTCCCTTTTCTTTAGGTCATCCTTTTGAAAATCCAAATATTATGTATTGAAATTCTGGAAAAGAGGAGTATAATTATTATTAGTTCATAATTAACTTGGAAGGGGTTTTATGATTTTCTGGATGATTGTTGTTTTCGTGATGGGAATAATCGGGTTAATTCATGAAATTTTTCTTGTAAGTTTCAATGTCCCGGTCTTCGGAGAAGCGACTTCGATTTGCCTGATGCTAATCGCTTTGGGGATGTTCTACACTTATCGGAGGGAAAACAAGAAAACCGAATGACCATTGATTTTTAGGATTTTCAATTGGTTATTTTCGCTCTTCTGACGCCATCTGAAAATCTTATATCGATTTCGTCGCCGGTTTCCAGGTCTATTGCCTGCGTAACGGTTTTTCCGTTTAGCGAAACAACGGCGTAGCCTCTCTTTATCGTCGATGAAGCCGCCAGACCTTTCAATCTGACAGTAAGGTTATTAAACCTTGTGGCGTTTCTTTCGGCCTTCAAAGAAATAAACTTATCCGCGAGTGTGGTCAGGTCGTCTAATCTCTGTTCGTAATCGTGAATGAGTTTCAATGGCGCACGCCAGGCGGCTCTCGATACCAGATCCTCCAGGCGGGAAAATCGCCTATCCACCTTCGAGCCTATATTCTTTCTCGCGTTTTCGATGTAGCCGATTATCGTATTCGACAGTTCTCGAGTATCCTTAACCGCGATTTCCGCCGCCGCCGACGGTGTCGGTGCGCGTAAATCCGCGACAAAATCGGCTATCGTGTAATCGATTTCGTGGCCGACTGCGCTTATAATAGGCAATTCGGAATCGAATATTGTCCGTGCCAGACCTTCGTCATTGAAGCACCATAGGTCTTCCTCGCTACCTCCGCCACGCCCGACTATTAATAAATCCACATTGGCGTATTCGTTTATCTCGATAATGCCGTTCGAGATATCCTCCACAGCACCCTCGCCCTGAACTTTAGCTGGACGAAGGATGATCGACACATAAGGCGCTCTTCTGGTGAAGACGTTGATGATATCTCGAATTGCCGCGCCGGTTCCGCTTGTAACCACGCCTATTCTGAACGGATATTCCGGTATAGGCCGTTTGTGTTCCGCAGAAAAAAGTCCTTCCTCTTCGAGTCTCTCTTTAAGCTGACGGAACGCTATCGCCCGCGCGCCTTCTCCGACCGGCAACATCCGACGCGCCATGAATTGATAGCGCCCGGTTTTCTCGTATAGAGTGGGCGTGCCGAAAAACTCGACCTTCATGCCGTTTTCCGGAGTGAAATCCAGTCTCGTCGCCGAAGACCGCCACATCACGGCGTCGATCTTGCTCTCATCGTCTGTAACAGCGAAGTAAACGTGGCCGGAAGCCGGGAATTTAACGTCTCGAAGCTCTCCCCCAAGCCACAGGCCGTCGGGAGATATGCCTTCGAGCGTCAATCGGCTAATATTGTTAAGCTCTGTTACGGTGTATATTTTGCGTTCATCCGGCAATTTTACAAACCGATAGACCTGCGTGTGCGGCGGATAATCTCCAGCATCTCCCTGACCGCCGAATCCAGACCGACGAACAATGCGCGGGATATTATGGCGTGACCTATCGACAATTCCTCTACAGGTTCGATAGCCGCAATATTTCGGACGTTTCGATAGTTCAATGCGTGCCCAGCGGCGACTCCCAGTTTAAGTTTCGACGCCTGATGTGCGGCTTTCTCCAACGTACGTAACGCGTCGATTTCCTCCTCGAAGGTCTTGCTGACGGCGTAATAGTTGGTGTTCAATTCGACGTAGTCCGCATTCAGCGCCGCCGAAGCTTTCATATTCTCCTCGGTGGGATCTACGAAGAGGGATACGATAATCCCGCCGTCCGAAAGCTGTTCGATTGAATGTTCGATTTCGGGGCCTTCCTGCACAAGATCGAAACCGCGCTCCGTAGTGCTCTCCGAAGGCTTTTCGGGCACGAGAGTAACCATATCCGGTTTTACCTGCAGTGCTATATCCACCATCTCCTGAACAGCCGAACATTCCAGCGTTAGATGAGACGACACGATTTCCTTTACCAGATACAAATCCCGGTCATTGATGTGTCGTCTATCGCCGCGAAGATGCACGGTTAGGCCGTCAGCGCCGGCCTGTTCGACAAGCACCGCCGCGTGCGAAGGATCCGGGTATTTCGTATTGCGGGTTCCTCGAAGCGTCCCCACATGATCGATGTTCACAGATAATCTCATTATATCTCCAAATAATTGGTTTGCTGTTTTTCTTCATTGCCGTTTTGCGTATTCGAAAAGCCCGCCGGCCTGATAAATGTCCTTTTGAACTTGACTCATAGGGTCGACCCGGTAAACTTCGTTTTTATCCATGATTTCTATTTTACCGGATTCTAAATCTATTTCCATCTCGTCGCCGGACTCGATTTGCGATTCCATAATATTCGGTGCTACAAGAACCGGGACTCCCCCATTGACGGCGTTTCTCCAGTATATCGACCCGAAAGATTCGCCTACGATTGCCCTGATACCGAGAGCAATGAACCCATCCACGGCATGTTGACGGCTACTACCCGAGCCGAAATTTCGCCCGACTACGAGAATATCGCCTTCCCTTACTTTATTCGGAAAATCCTCCCATCCCTGGAGATTACCGAAAATATATTGCCCCATTTTGTCCATGTCCGTTACTGCGAGATGTTTGTTATGGTAGATCATATCGGTGTCTATATTGTCGATACGACGGCCTTTTTCATCCTGGATAACCCAGGCTCTGCCCTTTATCTTCGTTGGTTTTGCCATGAATTCTCCTTATTTGAGTAAGGTTGTTTTTCTCGTTTGCGAACCGGCTTTGATAAGATAAATCCCGGCTGGGAGTTTTTCGCCGGAGTTGTCGGTTCCATCCCATATAATAAACCTGTTAGATCCAAAAAACCGCCTGACCAGTTTGCCGGATATATCGTATATTTCACAACTCTCCGCCGTTTCGCGACTATCTATTTCGATCAAGCATTCGGCGTTAAACGGATTTGGATAGACATTTATCTTAATCCCGTTGGGTGTTATTCTACTATCCACGATTTCCATTTCATCGTAAAATATCCACAAAACTGCATCCGCAATAACTACTGTTCCATTTACCGCAGTTCTATCGCTTATTCCGATGTAACCTCCAGAACCGTCGTCGAATACGTGTCTTCCGAGATAATGCCAATCCGCGCCGCTTCCCTTCTGCGAAACAAAAAGGGAGTCGTTCTCGGTGCCCTGAACCCTCACAAAAACGCTGTCGCAACGGTTTGAACCGGCATTCCACCACATATAGACGTCGTATCGACCTGAATCGGGCAAAGAAGGAGTCCATGTAGCCCAATCTTCGTCGCCGCCGGCGTTACAGAATAAATAATCTACCCACCAACCTCCGCTATATGAGCCTTCTATCCAACTGCCACCGGTGGAAAATTCCGGGTCGCCGTCATCGACGATTATCGAATCGCCATATACGACGGAATCGCCAAAAACTTCTCGAACGCCGTCCCAGAAATACGGGTCGCAATCGTCGTAACCTATAGCCCAGTATCCCACTCCCATCAGGTCGTTATCTACGATCCAGAGGTATTTCTCGTCCAGGCTTCGGGAATCGTCCCACCAGCATTGGTGATAACTTCCGTAAACATACCATGGAGCGGGAGCGTTCGTATCGTAATTGCAACCGTAGGTAAGCGTATCATCGGCGCAGGATATATAGAACCTCGCACTGCCGCTTCCGGTCGTAGAAGCTCCTCTGTAATCTCCAGTGCAAGGCCAATCGTAGCCGTAAAGAGGCAATCCTACGATAAATCTCGAACGCTTGAAAGCGTCGTCGCCACAGTAATAATCCATAGAATAGGCTACGTCGTAATAACAACCGGGATCGTCTAAAGGCGCGACGGGGCCGGTGCTACCGGAACCACTCCAATAGTAACCGTAACCCATTAAAAACAGGGCATTCGTATGAGGAAGGAGAGAATCGGAATCGAATGTGTTCCGCCAATCGACCGATGGTAAACACAGGCTGACCCACGCAGAAGCATCTCTCGCATGAACCGAATCGGTAAGTTCCCGCATGAAAGCGTAAAATCCCGGGTGGTCTCCGGTATGAGGTAATTCAAAATCTATGTTTACGCCATCCGCGCCCATTGCCATAACGTCGCATATAGTATGACAGGCGTGTGAGCGGTTCGTAGAATTATTCACGATAGAACCTATATCATCGTCGTCGAAGACCGCTATACATATATCGACCGCACAACCTGAAGAGTGCGCCTCGGTAATCAAATCCGATGTCGGCCAGTCGCGGTAATTGCTAACGTTGCCGTAATCGTTAAGCGTAACGTTGAAATAGGCTATTCTGGATAGCAAATTGTAATGCGAACAATCGTAACTTCCATATTCCCAATAGGGTAAAAAGCCATAAACCTCGTGGCTTAGCGAAACCGGCGACAGTTCCGCGGGGCGCGCCGAGAAGTATCTTCCCTCGCTGGTAACTTTCTGACCGAACTGTAACGAGTGCTTTTCATGAGGCAACACATAAGGCTCTCGCGCTACACAGATCGTAGCTATAAGGATTAGCGCTATTATAGATAGTCTCAACGACATAACCTATATATCCTCATCCGTCAGTCCGAGTTTTTTCATCCTGGAATAAACCATCCTCCGTGTAATTCCGAGAATCTTCGCGGCCTTGGTTTTATTGCCCTTTGTCTTGCGTAGTGCCGCGAGAATCGCCGTCCTTTCCATATTTTCAAGGGTCATCTTGCCTACTTTAATTCCCGCTGACGACGGCTGTTCGTCGCTTAACGGCGGCAGGTAGTTTCTCACTATCTCGCCGCCGGCGGCCAAAATAGTCGCTCTCTCGATTACATTGAAAAGTTCCCTAACGTTCCCTCGCCAGGGCGCTTCTTTAAGAGTTTCCAGAGCTTCCTCGCTTATACTGCCCGCATAGCCTTTTTTGTCGAGGAAATAGGAAACTAGTTTTGGGATATCTTCTCGACGTTCAGTCAGCGAAGGCATCTTGATTGGAAAAACGGCGAGACGATAATATAAATCCTCTCGAAAATTGCCCTTTTTCATCTCGGATTCCAGGTCTCGATTGGTAGCCGCAATAAGGCGAATATCGATCTTAATTGGATTAACCCCGCCGACCCGATTTATAATCCCATGTTGAATAGCTCGAAGCAATTTCGCCTGGATTCCCCCCGGTAATTCGCCAATTTCGTCCAGAAATAACGTGCCCCCGTCGGCGAGTTCGAATCTGCCCGGTTTGGCCTTGTGCGCACCCGTAAACGCGCCCTTTTCGTGCCCGAAAAGCTCGCTTTCAAGAAGATGTTCGGACAGGGATGCGCAGTTTATCGCAATGAAAGGTTCGTTCGCTCTATTCGATTTCAAATGAACCTGCCTTGCGGCTAATTCCTTGCCGGTGCCGGATTCGCCGAGAATAAGCACCGTAGCGTCGGTTGTGGCGACTTTATCTATAATTTCAAAAACTTCCTTCATACACGGCGAATCTCCAACAATAGTAACCTCGCCGATCTCATCCCCGCGGCGGAAACTGACTTCCTGAGTAAGTTTACGGGCTTTGTCCACCTTCTCGACCAGGCGAACCATCTCGTCCATCGAGAAGGGTTTCATGATATAATCCTCGGCACCGGCTTTCATCGCCGAAATAGCCGTATCGACGCTGGCGTAAGCGGTCATCAAAATAACTCGCAGACCGGTATGTCTCGTTTTGGCTTTCTCCAACAGGACAACGCCACTCATATCGGGCATCTTCAGATCGGTGATGAGAAGATCGTAGCCGTTTGGCAATTCGGAAAGAGCGTCCGTTCCGTCCGTTACGGTTCTTACGAAGTGTCCTTCCTCTTCCAACCGGGATGACAACAGTAAGCCCATCTTAGGTTCATCGTCGGCGATTAGTATTCTCATTTCCCTCGCCCCACAATCCTTTCTTTTAAGAGCTTCAAGACTTCAATAGCGTGATCTGGAAAAGCGATTTCGCGTGGCAATTCGTCGATCGGAAACCATTTCGCTTCCACGGCGTCGTCGCCCGCTTTTACTTCGCCCTCAACGGCCTTAGCGATATAGTAAGTATTGTGATTATAACCCTTCCCTTCGTATTTATCGATGAAAATATCCAGGATTTCCGTCGGCTCGATTGTCAAACCGGTTTCCTCCCTGGTTTCGCGAATTGCGCCGTCGCGGGGATGTTCCTTTTCGTTAAGGAATCCGCCGGGAATATCCCAAAATCCCTTATATGGCTTGATTCCGCGTTTAACAAGCAATAGTCTGCCGTCTTCGATTATCAACGCGCCCGCGCAGGGTTTTGAGTTGCGGAACATCTTATGACCGCATTCGGGGCATATCTCGACGGGTTTCTCGTTGTTATGCATTTTCCACTCGGTTCTGCATCCGCAGTTTTCGCAATATCTGGATTCACCGATTTTTGAATTCACTGACTTCATAATTTAATATTATAGCATATATCATCGTTATTTCCAAGATTAAAATCGGCAACTTACATCGAATTAAAAAAGAAAGCGATAAATCAGCATGATTTTGCATTTTTTCCGCCATTGGCCTTGCCAAAATTCATTTCTTGGACTAAATTAGTAGGTGATAGATATGCGGCGAATCTTCTACATAATCATCATGGCGTTTATTCAGGGAGTAACCGAGTTCCTGCCCGTTTCGAGTTCGGGGCACCTCGTGCTTGCCGGCAAAGCTTTCGGATTAGACGAACCCGGCGCAGGTCTCGAAATAGCGCTACATTTCGGGACATTGCTTTCGATCATCGTATTCTACTGGAAGGACATCGTAGCGCTGGTCAAATCCGCGAACTCGATCAAATCCGAATCGGTGAAACTAATCGCGCTGATACTGATGGCGTCGATTCCATCGGCGGTTATCGGCTTATCATTCAACGATCAGCTTACCTCGTATTTTGACAAACCCGCTTTTGCGTCGGCCATGTTATTAGTAACTGGATTGGTACTCTTAAGCACATTGATAATCAAAAGGAGCGGCGCGAAGATAACCCTGCCGAGAGCCATAGCTATAGGAATTTCGCAGGCTTTTGCGATTTTACCCGGTATATCTCGAAGCGGTATTACGATCGTAACAGCTCGTAACACAGGCATCGACGGCAAAACGGCCGCCAGGTTCAGTTTCTTTATGGCTATTCCGGCCATCGCCGGCGCGAATCTACTACAGGTTATCGATCACGCTTCGGATCTGAGAATAGACTATATTCCCGGAGTCCTGATAGCCTTTGTAATTGGGTATATATCGTTACGAATTCTCATAAAAGTCCTGGATAAGGGCAAAATCTGGGTGTTCGGGCCATATTGCCTGGCCCTTGGAATAATTGGTTTAATACTCTCAACTTAATCGGAAGAACAATGGCAAATCCTTACATCTCACTCCATCAACACACCGAATATTCGCTCCTGGACGGCGCTTGCAAAATCGATGAACTGGTTGAAACTACGGCCAAATATGATATGGATTCGCTGGCGATAACGGATCACGGCGTCATGTTCGGGGTTATCCCATTCTACAAAACCTGCACACAGGCCGGGATAAAACCGATAATCGGCCAGGAGGCATATATCGCTCCGGGCAAGATGACCGACAGGTCTCAGGTGGAGGGCGCGCCGGCAAGCGGATTTCATCTTATACTGCTGGCCAAGGATAACAAAGGCTATCAGAATCTGATGAAGATATCCAGCGCGGGATTCATCGACGGGTTCTATTACAAACCCCGAATCGATAAAGAATATCTCAACCAGCATTCAGACGGCCTTATCGCCATGACCGCCTGCCTTAAGGGCGAAGTCCCATATCGCTTTCTACACGAGAGACCCGACGACGCCAAAAAAGCCCTCGGAGAGTATTTAGATATCTTTGGGAAGGAAAACGTCTATATCGAGATTATGGATCACGGCATCCCCGAGGAAAAAAAAGTAATGCCCATGCTTACAGGCTTATCAGTTGAAACGGGAGTGCCTTTGGTCGCTACAACCGACGCACATTACCTCCATCCCGAAGATTGGGAGTTCCATGAAATTCTGCTCTGCGTCCAGACCGGGACGTCCATATCGGACAAAAACCGTATGAAATTTGGAAGCCACGAAGTCTATTTCCGCACGCCGGACGAGATGGAAAGGCTATTCGCCGAACATCCCGAAGCAATCGAGAATACGCGGGAGATAGCTACCAGATGTAACGTCGATATCCAGATGGGCAAACCGCTTCTGCCTAGGTTCCCCATACCAGAAGGATTTGAAAACAACCACGATTATATTCGACATAGAACGTTCGAAGGATTAAAAAAACATTACG
This sequence comes from uncultured bacterium, assembly GCA_964606695.1. Classification (GTDB taxonomy): domain Bacteria; phylum UBP14; class UBA6098; order UBA6098; family UBA6098; genus CAZSHG01. The sequence goes on along the minus strand of CAZSHG010000011.1, from coordinate 22,122 downwards.
GCGAGGTTACCAAAGATATCCACGATCGCGCGGAATACGAATTGTCCATAATCCAGAAGATGGGCTATCTGGGATATTACGCAATCGTCGCCGATTTTACTGATGCCGCCCGTGAAAGGGGCGTCAGAGTCGGACCGGGACGAGGTAGCGGCGCGGCGAGTATTGTAGCTTATGCTCTCGGTATTACCAACGTCGATCCACTGAAATATAACCTGATTTTCGAGCGATTCCTCAACCCGGAACGAGTTTCCATGCCGGATTTCGACATCGATTTCGAGGACACCGGCAGAGATCGCGTAATCGACTACGTTAGGGAAAAATACGGCGAGGAATCGGTATCTCAGATTATCACGTTCAATTTCATGAAGGCTCGTAGCGCGATAAAAGACGTGGGGCGTGTTCTCGAGATGCCTTACGACGACGTCGATAAGATATCGAAACTCGTTCCATTGGGGCCAAAGGAGACTATAGAAGACGCCCTGGAACAGGTCATGGATCTGCGCAAATTATATGAAAACGACGAGAAAGTCAAAAAGCTCATCGACCTCGCGAAAAAACTCGAAGGACTCCCCCGCCACGCGGGAAAACACGCCGCCGGAGTCGTTATAACTCCAGCTAAATTGACGGACTATGTCCCGCTATTCAGAACGAACAAAGACGAAATAACCACACAATACGATTGGGTTTCTTCCGAAAATATAGGCGTAGTGAAGATGGATTTCCTCGGATTAAAGACATTGAGTATCATATCGGAAACCGAACGTATTATCAAAGAACGCACAGACGAGGAAATCGAAACATCGAAAATACCGTATAACGACGAAGACACGTTCACGATGATATCTCACGGTGATACGCTCGGCGTATTTCAGTTTGAATCAGAGGGTATGACCAAGAACCTTAGAAAATTGCATCCCAATCGTATCGAAGATATGATCGCCATGAACGCGCTTTATCGCCCCGGGCCAATGCAGTTCATCGATAGCTTTATCGCGCGGAAACACGGGCACGAAAAAATCGAATATCCTCACCCGGGTTTGAAAGAGATACTACAGGACACTTACGGCATCATCGTATATCAGGAGCAGGTGATGCAGATTGCTCAGGCGATGGCTGGATTCAGCCTGGGCAAGGCGGACATATTACGCCGGGCGATGGGCAAAAAGAAACACTCAGAGATGATGGCCATGCGCGAAGAATTCATGGAGGGCGCGAAAAAGAAAGGGATTGCCGAACAGACCGCGACCGAAGTATTCGATATGGTAGCTAAATTCGCTGAATATGGTTTCAACAAGGCACATGCAACGGCCTACTCGCTCATCGCATATCAAACCGCCTATTTGAAATGTCATCACCGGTTGGAATTTACTGTCGCGAACATGAACAACGAAATCCACAATAGCGAAAAATTGTCCATGTTCATCGACGACGCCAGGCGACATGAAATAGACGTTTTACCACCAGATGTAAATAAGAGTAACCCCTTATTCTGCATAGAAGAAGGCAACATCCGCTACGCCCTCTCCGCAATTAAGAACGTCGGCGAAAGCGCGGCGGAATCGATAACCGAGGCGCGAGAAGAGGGTGGAGTTTTCGAGAATATATATGACTTCTGCGAAAGAGTTGATTTACGATTGGTCAATCGTCGCGCACTGGAAAACCTCGTGCACGCCGGAGCTATGGATTCACTCGCAAAAAATCGCGCTTCCGCTATGGCGATGATTCCAGATGCCCTCGCGTGGGCCGCCAAAACCGCCGGCTCAGATGTTACCGCTTCCGCAGGCGATCTGTTCGGCGAATCGGAAGACCTCAAAAAGTTCCCCGATTCAATTGAAACGGAGTCCTGGCCACGTCAGCAGACATTGAAAAACGAGAAAAAAGTCCTCGGTCTCTATTTGTCGGGCCATCCGCTGAATCGCTATTCGGAAGAAATCCAGTTCTTCGTATCCCGAAAGGTATCCGAACTACAGGAACTGGGAACTGGCGCACAGGCTACGGTTTGCGGTATGCTCGTTTCATTGGATAAGACCGTAACGAAAAAGAAAAAGGAACCGATGGCCTTTGGAATCATCGAAGACCTTACAGGGCAGGTGTCGTTCGTGGTTTTCCCGGAGGCATATAAACAATGCTCGTCTATTCTCGATGTGGACGGTCTTTACATATTGTGCGGAACCTATAACATCGACGACAGGGGCGGGAAAATCATGGTTGAGAAGGTCATCCCTTTAGAAAAGGCATGGGATACGCTCGTAAGTAATCTCCATATTCGTTTCGACGCCGAGATTGCCGACGCGGAAATCGACGAATTGAAAAGCGTGCTCGGCAAATATAACGGCGATGTGCCGACAAGAATGCACATCGTCGCGGAGGAACACACATACCGCGCTACGAGCAACGATTTCTATACGGACGGTTCCAAAGCTCTGGTATCGAAATTGCGCAGGATACTGGGGGATGATAATGTATGGGTAAACTGATCGGAATAATCGCTTCTTTTCTAATTCTAACCATGCTTATTTGCGGTTGCGCGAGTAGCACGCGGTATGTCGGCACAGGCGTTAAAGAGACGAGCGACACTTCGGCTGTGCGTCAAACAACACCGCCAATCGAAGACGAACCAGAAATCTGGCCGGAGTTGGAAATTCTCCAGAAAGATACGACATATATCTCGGTGGATACATCGGCGGCAAATCGCGCTACGCGGTTAAGATGGCGAGAAGTTACCGACATACTCGAATCGAAAACCAGGATAACTATCGCCGAGGCTTTTCTTCTGGCAAAAGCGTATCAGGAAAACGGCCAATTCGAGCTTGCTCTGGGACTATTCGACAGAATCGCGAGCGATACTGCTTTCGCTATTTATCCTTATGCCATCCTGGGTGCGATTGAATCTCTGACCGAAATGGATTCCATCGATAGGGCGATTGCGCGGATAGACTCCATTCCCGGTGAATTCGCCGAACGCGGATTAACCCTTAAACATGAAATCCTCCTGTCGAACGGAAGATATTCGGACGCTTTGATTGTCCTGGATAGCATCGAAATGGAATGGCCGTCGCATTTCGGCGATATGACATTCAGTCTGGCTAAAGCCAATATTCAAATGGAAACTGGCGATACGGCGTCCGCGATAGAAAGTTACGAACACATCTTACGAAATAACGGCGGTAGTTACGCCCGCGCCGCCGCGGACGCTTTGGACGACATGGGCGCATTGAAAGGCCGCGATCTTTACTACGCCGGCGACGCCGCAGTAAACGGCAATCGATGGAGCAGTGCGATTGACTATCTCGGAAGATACATCGAATCGGGCGAAAAATACAAACTCGGCGAAGCCCGCTATTTTTACGCGCGGGCTATGAGCAAACGCGGCAGTTACGCTAAAGCAATCGACTTATATAAAGAGATTATCCAGGATAAGGCCTACAACAAAGCCTGGGCGGAACTTGGGATAGCCTGGTGCAACCGTAAATTAAAGAGATACGATTCAGCGAGGGAATACGTCCATAAGGCTATCTCCGATGGTTCCGGTTCGAACGCCGAAGCGGAAGGGTTATGGGAAGCGGTTGAATTATACATCGACCTTGGGGATTACGATAGCGCGGGCGTTTACGCCGAAAAGCTTTCCAAACGGTTTCCTTTCCACAGTCTCGGCGACAACGGCGCGATGTGGGCTGGAGTCGGCGCTTTCGCCACGGATAATCACACGACGGCCAGAACCAGATTCAGCTATATCGCAAAGAAATATTCCGACCGCAAGTTCACGGAGACAGGTAAATACTGGACGGGGATATCGTATATTGAAACCGGGGATTCGGCTGGAATAGCTTTTCTCCGGGAAGTCGCCAAATCGCCAGTGCGGCATTATTATAAATATCGCGCGATTTCGGAACTAAACGGCATTGATCTTCCCGACCCCACCGAATCGCGTTCTTCGGAGTGGAGCAGTTTTTCTGATGGAATATCTCAGGCTCGCGCCGTCCTTCAGGAAATGGGACATAACGAGGTAATACTATCGATAAATTCGCTGAACGCGCGGCGTGCGCAGATTTTCGCGTCGATGGGAATGCTTTACGAGGCGGAATATTATCTCAAGGCCTGGATGCAGGAAAACGATATGAATCCCTCGACGAGAATCGCGTTCCTGGAAACCGCGGTGGATTGGAAGCTTTCCGGCGAGGCTTATCAAATAGCGCTCAAATTAGTTTCGGATATGGGCGGTTACGCCAACGCGCCAGTAGAGGTTATCCGACTGGCATACCCGACTATTTTCGAGAAATATGTCCGCTCCGCGGCGGTGTCGGAGAACATCGATCCGGCATTCATTTTCGCGATTATCCGCCGCGAGAGCGCTTTCGATCCGCACGTAGAAAGCTACGCCGGCGCGATAGGTTTATGCCAGTTTATGCCCGCTACGGGCAGAGTAACTGCGGATCAACTCGGCGACGGCAATATATTCGAAACCGGTTTACTCTACGATTTCGAGACCTCCGTGCGATACGCCGCAAAACATGTAGCGGAATTGGCTTCGCAATATGAAAAACCGGAATACATCCTCGCGGCCTATAACGCCGGGCCTGATCATCTGGCAAGATGGCGCGATTTCCCACATTCGAAACGGATGGAACTTTTCGTCGAATCCGTCGATTTCGCGCAGACGCGACATTATATCAAGAATGTCCTCGGCGACTATTGGGCTTATAAAGAGTTGTGGGACAAAAGCATACAGCCTGCCGAAAAATAAGGTATGGAAATTGCGGGATTCAAATTGTCATCGAATACGAAGGGCCATATTATGAATAAAACGATCCTGATACTTATAATTCTGGTTGCCATCGGGTCCGCGGACGATTTGAGATCGCTCGTTTACCCGCCGTTCAAACATACCTGGGGCATCCACAGGGGCACCGAAGCCAAGCTGGACATGCTTCTCGGCGGCGTTACCGATTTCGATAATCCACAGGGGGTAACCGTTACGCGCCTTATCGCCTGGGACGATAAAAAAGATTCCAAGGACGACGACGAATTGACCGCCTACGGCGTAAATTCAGGGCGCGACCAGATTATATACAACACCAGCATGTATTCGCTTGGACTATACGGTTCGACTGGATCAGGCGAGGGTCAGTTCCGATCTCCCCACGGCGTTTCGGCCGATCCGAGGGGGGACGTTTTCGTATGCGACACCGGCAACAGGCGCGTCGTTCATCTATTCAACAATGGCAAGGAACTAAAATGGGTAAGCGTCATCGGCGATACCCTTTTCAGGGAGCCGTTCGACGTCTCTGTTACGGAGGCTGGCACGCTTTTCGTCACCGATCGCGCACGCGGAACAATTGAGGTTTTCACCTACGATGGCGAACACGTTCGCACTCTCGGCGGTTTTGTCTATCCAACCGGTATTGCCGTGGACCACCCCGAAATGACCAAATCGCGCTACGGCTACCGCAGAATTTTCGTCATCGACGGCGAGGGCGAGATACTACGCTCTCTTGACTACGATGGCAAAGTCCTCGCCACTATCAACTTGCGCGATATCCCCTCCGAGAAATCCTCCATTAAATACATCGCCCTGGATTTCTACGACAACGTCTGGGCGACCGATTCGGCTGTTTGTAAGTTACATAAATTCGACAAGGACTTGCGATATATCGCCTCCATCGGAGAATGCGGCGACGACGATTACGAATTCAATCACCCGGTGGGGATAGCTATCTGGCGGCGGTTTGGACAGGTTGTGGTCGGCGAGAGTGATTGCGCGCAATATTTCTGGATAGGCACGGATGTCAAACGTTTCGACGCCGCAATGGGCTTGGACCGCGACAGTAGTGAAGTCGTAGAAATAAACATGTATCTCACCGAGCGAACCTATGCCAAAATAGAAGTGCTGTCGGACGACGAGGTTATTCGCGAGGTTTACGAACACAAACGTCTGCATCAGGGCGCGGTCAGCGTCGATTGGGACATGAAGGATGCTTCCGGTGACCGCGTCCACCCGGGCGAATACACGATCCGCATGACATACGAGCCGACCTACTCCAGCTACGGTTTCTTCGACGACGAGATATCCACGAAAATCAAGATTGAATGATTAAGACCAGTTCCAACGAAATAGATATCCGTATCGACGGCATGGCCTTCGGAGGCTACGGAATAGGGCGTTTGGACGGGCTGGTCGTTTTCGTTCACCGGGCTTATCCCGGAGAACTGGTCAGAGCAAGCGTTTACAAGAAAAAACGCACACTCCATTTCGCCGAACCTATCGAAATAATCGAGCCATCTGGATTCCGTAGAGAAGCGCCCTGTCCGGTTTTCGGCCTTTGCGGCGGATGTTCATATCAGGACCTGATTTACGAGAAACAGTTCGAATATAAGGTTGATATCGTCCGCGACGCGCTGGAACATATCGGGGAAATTGCATTTCCGACCGATGTTGAATCGATCCCCTCCGACAGGGAGTTCCACTATCGCAATAAAATGGAATTCGGCTTTTCGACGAATGAAAAGGGCGAGATTTTCCTCGGACAACATCGTCGTGGCCGTTTCGACAGCTTCGTCCCGGCGGAAAATTGCTTGCTCATGCCGGAAAAGGGCGCGGCGATACTGGAAACGATAAAAAAGGCCGCGAAACGCATGAAACTCCCTATTTACAACGGTAAAAAGGACAGTGGCCTTCTACGCTACGTCCCCCTCCGTTTTTCGGAAACCACAGGAGATTATATTTGCTCGATAACAGTGCGCGAGAAACGTCCTGAAATAATCGGGACGATATTGCGTGAGGTTGAGAGCGAAATCCCCGGCATGGCCGCCGGTGTAATGATTTACAACGATCGCACCGGCGACACGGCGTTGGGAGAACCGTTCTATCTGATAGGCAAGAGCTATATCGAGGAGGAAATAGGCGATGTGGCTTTCCGTATTTCGCCGTTGAGTTTCTTCCAGACCAACACTCGCATGGCGCGACTATTTTACAATATGATAATCGACTACGCAGATTTAACCGGCGATGAAAGAGTCCTGGATTTGTATTGTGGCACCGGCACAATTGCCCAATTAATCGCCGGGAAAGCAGGGAACGTTCTCGGTGTGGAATCGGCGGAATCGGCGGTTCTGGATGCCCGGGAAAGCTCGTACCGAAACGGCATCGACAACGTTGAGTTCATCTGCAACCGTGTGGAAAAGGTCAGCAATCGTATCTTCGACGATTTCGCTCCGGACGTTGTAATCCTCGACCCGCCACGCGGCGGGGTCGCGAAGAAATCGCTCAAACAGCTTCTGGACTATGCACCGCCGTCTATCATTTACGCGTCCTGCAATCCAACAACACTCGCCCGCGACCTGAAAATCCTATCGCCGAAATACAAACTCGCACAGATGTCCATCATCGACATGTTCCCGCAAACTTATCATATCGAGTGCGTAACCTGCCTGCAACGAAAGCCTTGATTAAACATCGACGATTATGTCCTCCAGCTTACGTTTGGGCACGTGATGCACACCGTCGGCATCTCGGTAATACTCGATACTACCGTCCGCGCCGATCTCCTCCAGAACAACCTTTTCCTTCGGATATCCGATAGCCACAGCGAGTAAAATGTCGTATCGTTCAGGGATTTTCATATCTGCGCGTAGAGCGTCCCTATCGACGGACGCGAAGATGCAACCGCCCAATCCCTTCTCCGCCGCGGCGAGCATAATCACCTGCGATGCTATACCGTGATCCCATTTGACGTTCTCCTTTATCTTATTATCGCCCAATATGATAATGTAACCCGTTGGTCGATCTTCGGGATTGGGGCCCGGCCAGTCCTTTAAATATCCCGCCCAGCGCAAGTGTTTGAATATTATAGCATTACGTTCGTCATCCACGGAAATAATATGTTTCAGCGGCTGGACGTTCCCCGCCGAAGAGGACAGGCGCGCCAGATCGACCAGTTTCACCAGCGTCTCGGGTTCTATTTTCCTGTCGCCGTGGAACCGCCTGATACTCCGACATTTGCGAACCAATTCACTTAGCATTGTTATCTCCTTACCGTGTAATTTTCAATCCCGCCTTGACATTGCACGTCTTTTGCCCTTTAATTTATGGTGTTGATAGATAATTTCAAGAGAGGAATTCGATGAAATCTTACAAAAAGGAACTATGGTTCGAGACGCCCACGCGCAGGGCTTACATCAATATCACACCGGAAATTGAGGTCTGCCTCGCCGAAAGCGGTGTCCGTGAAGGCCTTTGCCTGGTCAACGCCATGCATATTACAGCTAGCGTATTCATCAACGACGACGAATCCGGCCTGCACCACGATTTCGAGGTCTGGCTGGAAAAACTCGCCCCGGAAAAGCCCTACGACCAATATCATCACAATGGCTTCGAAGACAACGCGGACGCGCATCTCAAGCGCACGGTTATGGGGCGCGAAATCGTGGTTGCTATCACCAACGGCAAATTGGATTTCGGCCCCTGGGAACAGATTTTCTACGGAGAGTTCGATGGCATGCGCAGAAAACGGGTGTTGGTGAAAATCATCGGAGAATAATAAAGCTCTAAACCGACGATTAACCTTGCTTTGCCGTTGGTATTATATTATTAATATAAATTGGCTATGATGAAAGAGGTATTTATGCCCGACGTTAAATGGTTTTACCCCGATTCGATTGAGGAAGTGGCAGAAATAGCCCGGAAGGAATCTGCAGTTCCGCACGCAGGCGGCACGGGCCTGTTGATGGGCGGTTTGAAAAAGCCGGCACTGATCGATATGCACGGTCTCGACCTTCGATACATCGAGGATAAGGGTGATTATTACGAAATCGGCGCGATGACGACATATTCAGATTGCGCGAACCAGCTTCCCGAAGATAATATTCTGACTAAGGCCGCCGGTTATGCCGCTTCCACGCCGCTTCGCAACAGAATTACTATTGGCGGAAGTCTGGCGATGGCGCCGATATGGTCGGACATTATCGGGCCGATGGTAACGCACATTGCAAAAGTTAAACTCTCCGGATATTCCGATGAAATAACGGCCGAAAACTATTTGAAGAACGCTGACGTCAGAAGGGATAAGATCATCGAATATATCAAACTGCCTAAATCGGGCGGTCGGCGATATTATCATCGAGAAACCCGCACCAGGTTCGATTATCCGATGTTCACGCTATCAATGTTTGCAAACGAAGAAACTGCGCGGTTCGTAATCACCGGCATCAAAGGTAAGTTCGCGCGCTTGCCGGAAGTCGAATCGGCATTCCTTAAGGGAGATAATATTGAAAACGCCGTCGATTTACTCGAACTGGATTTCCCATCGAAAATGCAGGCTAACCCGGAATATCTCGCGCAGGTAGCCAGAGTAGAGATTTTACGGGGTATCAAGAGTTTGGGAAGGGGCAGATAATGAAAGGGGATTTCGTCATCAACGACATCGAATACGAAGTCGATTTTCGCGGCGATGTCACACTTCTGGAACTTCTACGCGAAACCGACCATACCGAGGTGAAAATCGGTTGTAAGACCGGCGAATGCGGCGCATGTGTAGTTCTATTGAACGGCGAACTCGTGAATTCCTGCCAGGTACTCGCTGGAAGCTGTATCGGCGCGGAAATTACCACGGTTAAAGGCATCGGCGACCTCCACGATCCCCACCCTATCCAGCAGGCGCTGGTGGACGCGGGCGCTGTGCAATGCGGATACTGCACACCGGGGATTGTGCTGGCTACTTACGTCCTTCTTAAAGAAACACCAAATCCCACCAAGGACGATATAAAACGCGCTCTGGACGGCAATCTGTGCCGATGCACCGGGTATGTGAAAATTATCGAAGGCGTCCGGTTGGCCGCGGAAAGGATACGAAAAAATGCGTGAGTTCAAGAGCATTGGCAAGAACGTCCGAAAAATCGATTCGCTCTCTCTTGCCACTGGCGAAGAAAAATTCGTGGACGATTTTCCTCTGGATAATCCGTTGCATATTAAACTTTTATATTCCCCGCACGCCCACGCCATTATCAAATCTATCGATACGTCTCCAGCCGTAACCATGTATGGCGTTGTTACAATACTCGACTACCGTAACACCCCCGACACACTCCACACCACAGCCGGACAGGGGTTCCCGGAACCTTCGCCTTATGACACCCGCGTTTTCGATAAAAAAGTTCGCTTCGTCGGCGACAGGGTGGCACTGGTAGCGGCGGAGACGGAAAAGATTGCTGAGGAAGCTATTTCTAAGATCAAAGTCGAATACGAACTCCTCGAACCGCTTTTCGACCCGGAACACGCCATGAATCCCGACGCTCCCAGACTCCACGGCGACGATGCCTACGCGCCAATTCCCGTCGAATACGACGCCTCCCGCAACCTCGCGGCGGAGGTCGAAATGCAATTCGGCGACCCCGAACGAGGTTTCTCTGATAGCGACATCGAGTTCGATTTTCAGGTTCATACACCATACGCCTCCCATTGTGCGATAGAGCCGCACGGCGCGTTCGCGAAGATTGACGAACGCGGCAGGCTTGTGATCTACACCGCCACGCAGGTGCCGTTTCACGCACGGCGAATAGTCGCTCGGTCGCTGGGTATCACGATTCGCGATATTCGAGTGGTCAAACCACGTATCGGTGGGGGTTTCGGCGGTAAGCAGGAAGTTTTTCTCGAACAACTGGCCGCACTGGTAACATGGCGGACGAAACGGTCATCGAAAATTATCCTCTCACGTGAGGAGGTTTTCGCAAACGCCCGCACAAGGCATCCCATGCGCACGCGAATCCATGTCGGGGCGAAATCCAACGGCGAAATAACCACAATCGACCTGGATTGTCTGATGAACACCGGCGCTTACGGCTCGCACGCATTAACCGTGCTATCCAACGCCGGCGCGAAAGTTTTACCCTTGCTGAACAAAGTAAAAAATGTGCACTTCCTGGGGCGATCGGTTTACACGAACCTGCCTGTGGGTGGTGCCTACCGCGGCTACGGCGCGACACAATCCTATTTCGCATACAACCAGGCCATAGACATGGTCGCGCGCGCTGGAAACATCAACGTCCTGGACTTCTTCCGCAAATGGACGATTAAATCTGGCGAGACTTCGGACGTTTTCCGCGTTTTGGGCGAGGGCAAGGAGGGCGTGGCACAGGTTATCCGGTCATGCAACCTCGTCGAGTGCATAGATAAAGGTGCGGAAGCTATAGAGTGGTCGAACAAGCGCGATAAACACATCCGTAAGGGCGATAGAATCCGTGGCGTCGGCGTAGCCTGCTCAATGCAGGGTTCAGGCATCCCGAAAATCGACATGGGAGCGGCTTCGATGAAAATGAACGAGGACGCCAGCTTTAACCTTTATATCGGTGCAACTGACCTTGGAACCGGCTCGGATACCATAATGGCGCAAATCGCTGGGGAGGTGCTCGGAGTGCCAACCGAAAATTTCATAGTCCTTTCAAGCGACACTGACCTAACTCCTTTTGACGTAGGCGCTTACGCCAGTTCGACAACCTATATCTCCGGGCAAGCGGTGCGGAAATGCGCAGTCGAAATCGCAAAACAGATAAAGGAAGTCGGCGCAGAGATGCTCGATGTGCCCTTCGATGAGGTCGAATTGGAGGACTCGAAAGCCTTCGTCGCAAACACCAAAAGGCACGTAAGTCTCGAAGATATATGCTATTATGCATTATATACACAGAATCAGAGACAGATCGCGGCATCGGCGTCACATTTCGCGAACGAGTCGCCACCACCCTTCATAGCGCAGTTTGCAGAGGTCGAAGTCGATATAAAAACGGGCAAAATATGTCCGATAAAATTCGTTTCCGCGGTGGATTGCGGTCAGCCACTCAATCCGAAACTGGCGGAGGGCCAGGTCGAGGGCGCGGTCGTAAACGGCCTTGCTTACGCGCTTTGGGAGGAGTATATCTACTCGTCAAAGGGCAAAATGCTCAACCCGAAATTATGGGATTACAAGATTTACAACACACTCGATCTACCCGAGATAATAACGATTCTCGCCGATTCTTACGAAGAAACCGGCCCCTTCGGCGCGAAATCCGTGGGCGAAATCGCGATCAACGGGCCGATACCCGCAATCTCAAACGCCGTGTTCGACGCTGTTGGCGTGCGTCTATATGAAGCGCCCTTCACGTCCGAACGAGTTTATATTAGACTGAAAGAAGAGGGCGTAATATAAGTGTTACGTAACGCCGAAATAGTAATACGCGGCGGCAAAGTCGCTCTGCCAGGGCACGACGATCTTCTCGAAACGGATATAGCTATCGAGAAAGGAACAATAGTCGCCATAGATACGGGAATATCCGGCGAGACAGCATTAGATGCACGAGAGAAAATAGTGCTTCCCGGTGGAATCGACCCGCACGTCCATTTCAACGAGCCGGGTTATACTCATCGCGAAGACTTCTACCACGGCACCTGCGCGGCGGCATCGGGTGGAATCACCACGGTAATCGATATGCCCTGCACTTCTATCCCAATGGTAACGAATTCGGTAAATTTACGAAAAAAGCTAGAAGTTATAAGCACAAAAGCTGTAATCGATTATGGCCTTTTCGGCGGCGTTTGTAGCCAGATGTTCGACGGTGATTTTAAAACCGACATGGAATCCATCGCAAACGACGTCCTGGGTTTCAAGACCTACTTTTTATCGGGCATGGAGAGTTTCGGGCAACTCGATTATTATCAATTCGAGAGGGTGTTACGCAAGGCGGTAAAACTCAACACTGTCATTTTGCTTCACGCCGAAGACCCATCCTACGTCTATTCGGCGACTGAATATTGGCGTCGAAAAGGTAATTCACCCAGTGACTATTATCGTTCTCGACCCGAAATCGCCGAGCTTCTGGCAATCGAATCGGCTGTTCGAATCGCAAGGGAAGTAGTTGCAACCCTGCATATAGTGCACGTTACGACGGCGAAGGGAGTGGTATTAATTCGTGGCGAAAATCTAACTTGCGAAACCGCCCCGCATTATCTCGCCTTCGATCTGGATGATTTCGAGCGAATCGGTTCCCCGCTAAAGGTTAATCCACCAATCAAGTCAAAACCCAATAAGGAGAGACTTTGGGAATTGCTGGCCGATGGAGAAATCGACTTCGTCGCATCTGACCATGCGCCTTCGACAATCCAGAAAAAAAGCACCGGTTCTATATGGACGGATTACTCCGGAATCCCCGGCAGTGGGACTTTGCTCCCGTTTCTCTTCTCCGAAGGCTATATGGCGCGACGATTATCATTATCGAGACTGACCGAGATTACATCCGGCTCCGCGGCAAAGCGTTATGGCATCGATAATAGAAAAGGTTCAATCGAAATCGGCAAGGACGCAGATTTTGCAATTTTCGATCCTCAGAAAAAATGGTTCGTAGATGGCGCGAAATTCCCGTCAAAAGGTAAAATCACGCCATTCGAGGGAATGACATTCTTGGGACAATTCGAGAAGACAATCGTCCGCGGAGAAATTGTCTATGACAGCGATCGCGGGATAATCGCTAAGCCGGGTTATGGTAATGTGTTACGGAAAGAACGATGAGTAATAACCACACATATATTGTTGGAAACGGCGTGGTTACGGACGGCGCCGGTATTTTCTTCGATCCCGGTGCGATCAAGATTGAAGGCAATCGAATCTCGGCAGTCGGGCCTTTGGACGAGATTATCGAGGTTGGCATTGAATTCTTCGATGTCGGCGGAAGGTTGATATTGCCGGGCTTAATGAACGCGCACCACCATTTTTATTCAGCTCTTTCGACAGGGATTTCGCCATTGGAACAACCTCGGAATTTTGTCGGAATCCTGGAAAACCTCTGGTGGCCCTGGGACGCCGCGCTTGACGAGGAAGCCGTGTATTATTCGGCACTCATCGCGGCGATGGAATGCGTCCGAAACGGCGTAACCATGGTGTTCGATCACCATGCTTCGATGAATTTCGTCCAGGGGAGTCTCCAAACAATAGCTAAAGCGGTCGATGATGTAGGAATCCGGGCCACTCTATGCTTCGAGACATCCGATAGGATGGGCGTTGCCGACGTCGAAAAACATATCGCGGAGAATATCGAATTCTACGAATCACATCATGAAAACAAGAAAATACGCGGGGTTTTCGGCCTTCACGCGAATTTGACTTTATCCGAAAACACTCTCAGTAAAATCGCTGACGAAAAACCTTTCGAAATGCCCGTCCATGCACATTGCGGCGAGGATTTAGCCGACCTACAATTCTGCCGTGAAATTGGTTATTCCGGCCCGGTCGATAGGTTCGACAGCTTCGGATTATTAGAGGACGACTCGATCCTCGCTCACTGTATCCACTTGAGCGATAAAGATATAGCAATATTAAAAGAACGCGATTTTATCGTCGCGTGCAATTCGGAATCCAATGCGAATAATCGGGTTGGATTTATGAATCGCAAGGCAGGTTTCCCATATGTCCTGGGCACCGACGGCATGACCAGCGATATGGTTTCGACACTCCGTTCGCATTACCTGCTGAATTCGCCTTCAGGCATCGATTTTACCGAACTAAAGAACGTTTTTTTCATTCATCGATTCGAAATCCAGCAAAAATATTTTCCAGGAACCGGAAGCCTTTCTCCCGGCTCTCTGGCGGACATCGCAGTGCTCGATTATCGCAGTGTTACGCCAATCGACAATAATAACATCATAGGACACCTGGTTTTTGGCGCAAAAAAGGGGGTGGCTTACCTTACTATAATCGATGGTGAGATTTTATATCGGGATGGTGCATTCATAAACATCGACGTGGAGCGAGTTTTAAGTGAATCGCTTAAGGTATCGCGGAAACAGACTCGGAGATTTTATGGCCGAAATTAAAGCAAATATAGCTGGAATCGATTTGCGAAATCCCGTCCTACCCGCCGCCGGGCCGAATGTCAAGGACGCGCGAGCGATGATCGCCGCATGGGAGGCCGGCGCGGGAGGGATCGTATCCAAAACCGTATCGGTCAAACCCGCCGACGACAAACGCCCCACTATCCGCAAAACGATTTGCGGCGGTCTCACAAACTGTGAAACCTGGTCGGAAACGACGTTGGAACAGTTTATAATTGAATTGCGTCGAGTGAAAGAGACCGGATGCCCGCTCATCGTCTCGATTGGATATGGATCGAACGAAGTCCGCGAGCTCGGTGAGATTATTCAGCAAGAAATTGAACCGGACGGCTTCGAGTTCTCTGTGCATTATGTCGGCCACGAAACCGGCCCAATCGTCGAGGTAGCCCGGACTTTGCGAAACACGGTTTCTGCGCCGGTTTTCATGAAAGTCTCGCCGAACTTCCTTGATATTCCCGAATTAATTCGCTCTGTAGAACCGTTTGTTGACGGCTTTGCGGCAATCAACTCCTTCGGCCCGGTGCTGGATTTCGATATAGATAATCCGGTGCCCCGACTTGGATCAAACTACGGCCAGGGTTGGATTTCAGGCCCACCGATAATACCCATCGCGCTAAGAATCGTCTATCAAATATCATCGATAACCGATAAACCGATTATCGGTGTCGGCGGAATCGAAAAGGGGGTCGATGCCGTAAAATTCCTTATGGCGGGGGCTTCCGCGGTAGGAATCTGCAGTGGCGCTATTAAAAAAGGAGACGAAATCTACGGCAAAGTAGCGTTCGAAATCGAGAGTTGGCTCGATGACCATGACTACGATTCAATCGATAAAATAAAGGGGCTTTACGGTCGCAAACTGGCCGAACGGGTGGTGTTCGAACGAACGCCAGTTAATACCGTCGATGAGGAGAAATGTATCGGATGCGGCGTATGCGTATCAAAATGCCTTCAGGGCGCGCTTTCGATGGTTGGCGAGAAGGCAAATATTCAAGACGAATTATGTATTGGATGCGGATACTGTCTCGATTTCTGCTTGCAGGACGCCTTAAAATTGGAGAATAGATAGGATGTGCAATTCCAATGAAATCGTAACACTGGCGGAAAAATACCGCGATTACACAGCGAAAAACCTCAGCGAGGTTATTAAAATACCGTCGCTGAGCGGCGAAGAACGCGATGTCATCGAAAAACTCGGCCAACTCTGCGCCGAAGCCGGTTTCGACGAAGTTCGCGTGGACGGACTGGGGAATCTGATTGGCCGCGTCGGCTCAGGACAGCGTATATTAGCCATCGACGCGCATATCGACACCGTGGACACCGGCGATCTGACTCAATGGGAATTCGATCCGTTCTGCGGAAAAATCCGCGATGGGAAGGTGCTTGGGCGCGGCACGGTCGATCAATCCGGCGGCGCTGTATCGATGATAACCGCAGGGCGAATCCTCAAAGAACTCGCCTACGACGGCGAATTTACGTTGCTTTTCACCTTCACGGTCATGGAGGAGGATTGCGACGGCCTTTGCTGGAATTACCTGATTGAAAAAGAGGGCATTCGACCGGAGGTAGTAATCATCACCGAACCCACCAATATGGGTCTTTACCGTGGGCATCGCGGGCGGATGGAAATCGAGTGTTACTTTTCAGGGGTTTCGTGTCACGGCAGTGCGCCGGAACGCGGAAACAATGCTATATACAGGGCTTCACGTGCTGTCCTGGAGATTGAGAAGCTAAACGAGCGACTTTCCACCGACGAATTCCTGGGCAAGGGCACCGTTACCGTGACCATGATCGAATCGCGTTCGCCCTCTCTGTGCGCCGTTGCGGACTACGCACATTTTCACCTCGACAGAAGACTCACCTGGGGCGAAACGAAGGAAAGCGCTATATCGGAGGTTCGTAGGGCTATTGGTTTCGACCCCGAAATCGAGGTGCCTATCTACCGCAAACCCAGCTATAAAGGCACTGTCTATGAAATAGAGAAATATTACCCCACATGGAAAATCGAAAATGATAGCGAATATCTGGCCGGGGGGATTTCCACCTATCGCAAGCTCTTCGCGGACGAGCCCAGCATTGGCAAATGGACGTTTTCGACCAACGGAGTCGCAATCTGCGGCAAACACGGCATTCCGTGCATCGGTTTCGGGCCGGGCAACGAAATACACGCCCACGCGCCGAATGAGGCCGCCCCAATCGACCATCTGGTAGGCGCTTCCGCTTTTTACGCGCTTTATCCAACGATAATGGAGGAAAAATGAACAGGCTCAAAGGAAAGCACCTGATTACCTTCGACGACTGGAGCAAAGACGAAATTCGAGAGGTCCTGAACGCGAGTTACAAGTTAAAATCCGCACGATACGGCCAGGAGATAACGAACTATCTCGTTAATCAGACGCTGTTTATGATCTTCTTCGAACAATCCACTCGAACTCGCAACTCTATGGAGGCCGCCATGACACAGTTAGGCGGCCACGCGCACGATCTTAACGCGGGCAAAATGCAAATTTCGCACGGTGAAACACCGAGGGATACCGCACAGGTGCTGTCCCGCATGGGCGAGGCTATCGCGATACGTAATTGCTTTTTCAGAATCGGCAACAAATATCTCAATGAAATCGCCGCAAACTCCGATATACCGCTGGTTTCCATGCAAGACGATGTCTATCATCCACTACAGGCAATCGCCGATTTGATGACCATCCAGGAACATTTTGGGCAGGATTTGTCCGGGCTGAAAGTCGCAGTATGCTGGGCTTACGCGACAAGCCACGCTAAACCCCTTTCGGTGCCGCAATCTCAGGTTCTGCTGTTTCCACGATACGGCATGGACGTCCGCCTGGTGCATCCCCCCGAATTCCCGTTGCAGGACGGCATTATGCGTCAGGCAAAGGCAAACGCGGACGCGAACGGCGGAAAAGTCTCCGTCATTCACGATATGGACGAGGGCATTCGGGACGCGGACATCGTGATACCGAAGAACTGGGGCGGATTCGGTTACTTCGATGAATTCGTCGATGACGAGGAACATCGCGCCGATATGAAAAACAACCTCGAAAAATATCATGACTGGATACTGGACGAACGTCGCTACGCCTTGACCGGCGAGGGTTGCAAGATCATGCACGCCCTCCCAGCCGACCGCAACAAGGAGGTTGTCGATAGCGTAATCGACAGCGAGAATTCGATCATCTACGACGAGGCCGAAAACCGTCTGCACACGGCCAAGGGCATACTATGGAAGCTAATGGAGTAATGGTGTTACGATTTAGTTACATCTGCACACAATGTGGGCGCGAATATCCTATCGAACCGGATACTATGCTTTGCCCGACATGTTCGGCGAATCAATCTCAAAATGAACCCTTGCGCGGCCTTCTGGAAGTCAAGATCGAAGGGGATTTACCGAAGAAATGGGACGCGCTCGATTTAATGCCGGTTCCACGCGAATTCTATCCGGATATTCCGGTGGGAAACACCCCACTGTGGGAGCCTGCGCGGTTACGAGAACAGCTCGGTTACCCGAACTTATTATTAAAAGACGACACCTGCGAACCGACTTTCTCATACAAAGACCGCGCATCTTACCTTGTGGCGGCCTTTTGCCGGCGACACGGCATTCGTGAGGTCGCGGTGGCTTCGACGGGAAACGCGGCGGCTTCGATGGCTGGAATTGGGGCGTCCGCCGGATTATCGATTACTATTTTCGTCCCGAAAAACGCGCCAAAAGCCAAGTTGGTGCAATGCTTACAGTATGGCGGACGTGTGATTCCGGTCGATGGAACTTACGACGACGCCTTTGGGATTTCGCTCGAATATACAAATGTTACGGACGCTTTAAGTCGTAATACCGCATACAATCCTCTGACAATCGAGGGAAAAAAGACTGCGGCTATTGAGATTTATAGACGACTCGGTAAGGCCCCTGATTACGTCTTCGTTCCCACCGGCGACGGCGTAATTCTATCCGGTATATATAAGGGTTTCAAAGACTTACGACAATTCAACCTGATTGACGAAATTCCGGTATTGGTCGCAGTTCAATCGAAGGGCAGTCCCAATTTATTCAATGCCATCAAATCCAACGGTTTCGAGGAACACGTGCCGTCGCAAACTGTTGCCGATTCAATATCCGTAGACGTCCCCAGTTGCGGATATCTTTCGATGAGAAATTTACGTGAGTTCAATGGATATTGCGTAACGGTCTCTGACGAAGCGATTCTGAAGGCACAACACGAACTGTCATCGACAACAGGCCTCTTCTGCGAACCCGCGGCGGCGGCATCCTACGCTGGATTCCTGACTGCAATCAAAGGATTCAAAATAGAAAAAAACGCGAGTATCGTTTTGATGATAACCGGTAGTGGTCTAAAGGATATTGACGCGGCTGTCGCGATAATTCCTGAACTGCCGTCGCCAATTAAATCATTAGAAGACTTAGACTTATAAAATACGGAGCGCAAATGATAGACCTGACAATCGATAAAACACAACTCGAACGGACGGTTCAAAGATGCCGAGAACGCGGCATCATCGTGCCGACCTTTTCCCAGATGAAAGACCCCGACCTGATTCCTGACCGAATAGTCGAAGAACTTCAGGATATCGGGCTATGGGACGTGCATCCACGTAATCTTTTCCGTGTAACATGGAAGAACGAACCGACCGAATTCGGCGGCGGTTTCGACGGCGTTAATTATATGGTAATTCCGCCTGAACTGACCGGTGCACCCGCTAAAATAGTGGCTCTAGTAGGCAAATGGTTCCCAACCGGGGCGCACAAGGTCGGCGCGACATTTGGATGTCTTGCTCCCAGGCTGATCACCGGGCAATTCGATCCGACGTCGCAAAAAGCCGTATGGCCTTCGACCGGAAACTATTGCAGAGGAGGAGCTTATGTCGCGAATTTGCTGGCTTGCGAATCGATCGCTATATTGCCGGAAGAGATGTCGCAGGAGCGGTTCGAGTGGCTGTCGAAGGTCGCGGGCGAGGTGATTGCGACGCCTGGATGCGAATCGAACGTCAAGGAGATTTTCGACAAATGCTGGGAACTGCTTGCAGAACGGGACGATCTTGTCATATTTAACCAGTTCGACGAGTTCGGGAATCACATCTGGCATTACGAAATTACGGGCAGTGCGATGGAAGAGGTTCTTAACGAGTTGACGGATGAAAGCGATCGCCTCGCGGGCATAGTCCTGACATCTGGATCTTCCGGCACAATGGGTTCAGGTGATTATCTCAAGGAAATTTATCCCGACGCAAAAATGGCTGTGGGCGAAGCTCTACAGTGCCCGACGCTACTACGCAACGGCTTCGGCGGGCATCGGATCGAGGGCATCGGCGATAAACACGTGCCGTGGATTCACAACGTCCGAAATACAGACATGGTAATCGCGATAGATGATGATTACTCCATGCGCTTTACGCGCCTGTTCAACGAACCGGTCGGGCGGGATTACTTGATCGAACAGGGTGTGCCGGAAGAAACCGCGTCTAAGCTCGACATGCTGGGCATTTCCAGCATAGCGAATCTACTTGGTTCGATAAAATTCGCAAAATATTACGAATTAGACAAAAATGATTACGTAATGACCGTTTTCACCGATTCGATGGAACTCTATGGCTCGCGATTGAAGGAACTCCGTGAAAAACATGGCGAATATACTCGCGAAAACGCCGCCCGCGATTTCGAAATTCTGCAATCTCAAAGCATCGATAACATGCTCGAATGCGGATATTACGACCGCAAGCGCATCCATAACCTCAAGTATTACACATGGATAGAGCAACAAAAGAAGGAACTCGCCGAACTCAACGCCCAATGGTTCGACCGGGATTATTGGGGCGAATTTCACGACATCGTCCCGCAATTCGATGAATTGATTCAGGAATTCAACGACCGGGTAGGAATACTATAGGATAAAACATGATTCTACTCAAGAAATGCTATTATATTGCGACTTTCAACGATGACGGCGACGAATTCAACGACCGGGATATTCTAATCAGGGAAGGTGTTATCGATCGCGTCGAGCATAACATCGAACTGACCGAGGACGAGCTTTCCGAAACCAGAGTAATAGATTGTAGCGATTTTTTGGCGATTCCCGGAATGGTGAATTGCCACCATCATTTTTACCAGACGCTCACACGAAATCTCCCCGGCGCACAGGATGCGAAACTTTTCGATTGGTTACGCTACTTATACCCGATTTGGGCGAGGCTGGACGAAGATGCCGTTTATTACTCGACGTTGCTTGCCGGAGCGGAATTGTTGAAAACCGGCGCGACGACGTCGGCGGATCATCTTTACCTCTACCCTCAAGGATTCAAAGGTGAAATGACCTCGATCCAGTTCGAGGCGGCGGACAGGCTGGGCATTCGCTTCTCCCCCACCCGCGGTTCGATGACGCTCAGCGAGAAGGACGGCGGGCTTCCGCCGGATCACGTTGTCCAGAACGCGGACGATGTTATCGACGACATGATTCGTGTTATCGGGGAATTTCATGATCCCTCACCTCGGGCGATGCATAAGGTCGCGCTTGCGCCCTGTTCGCCCTTTTCGGTCGATGAACGAGTGATGGTAGAGACGGCGAAACTTGCACGCGAATACGGCGTCGTCCTTCACACACACCTTGTGGAGACGTTGGACGAGGAGGAATTCTGCCTGGAGAAATACGGCAAACGCCCGTTGCGCCTGATGCAAGACTGGGGCTGGTTCGGCGAGGACGTCTATTTCGCACACGGCATTTATTTCAACGACGACGAATTGGAGGTTCTCCGCAGAACTCGCACAGGAATCTGCCATTGCCCGACCTCGAACATGCGGCTCGGAAGCGGAATCGCACGAATCAAAGAGATGCGCGAGATGGGCATTCGGTTGTGTTTGGGGGTCGATGGCTCGGCTTCGAACGACAGTTCTGATATGCTCGGCGAGACGCGCAACGCACTGCTTCTTCAACGAGTCAAATACGGCTCAGACGCCCTGAGCGCACGCGACGTTCTGGATATGGCAATCCGCGGCGGCGCGGAAATGCTCGGTTTCGGCGGTATAGGTCGAATCGAACCGGGATATGCGGCTGATCTGGCATTATTCGATATGAACACGATCCAATACACCGGCGCGCAATCGGATCCCTTGGCGGCGATTGTGTTTTCCGGCTTTTGCCACCGCACGGCGTTCACTATCGTCAATGGCGAAATTGTGGTCGAGGACGGGGAACTCACGGGAGTCGACAAGGACGAAATTATCGAAGGAGCTAATCGCGCGT
>CAZSHG010000010.1:0-105060 GCA_964606695.1 uncultured bacterium | reverse complement strand
ATCTCCACGCTAATCGGGACGGGGGAACCGTCCCCTACGGGAATGTCGAGGGCGATGGTTATCGCGGAGTTGAAGGGGTTGGGGTAGGCGGAGATAGAAATCCCATCGGGCATTTGCGGGCGTTCTTCTACTTTAACGCCGACATATTCATACGCACCGACGTCCCAGCCGTCGCCGAACGGCCTGCTGTTATACTCGATATCAAAAGCGGGGGCATCGAGAAGGAAATAGGGCGGGTCGTCAACGATAGAGTCGCCGTAATCGATTGCAGCGGACAATTCATTTATATGAAAATCCTCGCCGGGGGCGTCTAAAAATAAAGGGTCTCCCCAGATTGTATCGGTATAAAAAACAACGTAGCCCGTATTCACGACATTGCATAGCAAGGACTTCTGGCACCTGAGATTGTTCACGTCTATCGTCGGGATGCCGAAAAGGATTGAGTTGTAGATATTCACCCACGACGTCGTGGCCGGTGGGATTCCCTCCCCGCTGAGCTCGTAATCACCGGCGATTGTGCAGTTTAAAAGGTTCGCGAGTTGATAATCGCCGCCGATAGTCGTCGGGGAGATATTACCGCTTCCAGTTATTAAGCAGTTGGTTAAATTCGCGCCGCAATCGAATGAAATATCGTCCAGATAGATATTCATAAGATTTTTCAGCGTATCGGTTTCCGAAACGAGGTGGCAGTTTGCGATGCTTCCATCGAGAAAATTCGCGCTTTCGCAAAGCATTTCCAGATTTTCGAAATTGCACCAGTTAAAATCGCCCGAAAAGCGCATCGTGCCGTCTGGATAGCCCGAAAAGAAGATTTGCGAGCTTTCGAGACCTTCCGCGGCAAACACTCCGCCGAGATAAGAATCGGTTAGAACGATGTCCACACCTTGCCCGATATATAAAGTCGTTCCGGGTTCGACCCATGCGCTATCTGCGATTACATAGGGACTTCCTGTGGCATTCCATACGCCGGTCACGGAGCCGGACACCCATGTGGTATCGGCCAAACAGCTCGCCGCAATAACTAATATAACGAACGAAACTATTAAAGATTTCATCGTTTCTCCTTGTTATTTTAGGTAGATAATTCGTTTCGAGATCGATTCGTTACTATCCGGTCGCTGAGAGGAGCGTTGTCCTGAGCTTGTCGAAGGGCCGAAGCGCGCGCGCACGAGGTAAACGCCGCTACCGAGGGAAGCGTCCGGTTGCCAGATGAAATTCGTGCCGTCATTGCGAGTGCTCGAACCCGTCTGGGAAGGGCTTTGCCCGACGAAGCAATCTCCTTGGTTCGATGGGATTGCCGCGGCCTTCGGCCTCGCAATGACGTCGATGAGACGCCCGTTTATATCGAAAATCTCGATTTGTAGGGGCGAGGTCGCCTCGCCCGAAACGAAAATCGTTACCGCGGAATTGAACGGGTTGGGATAGGCGTTGATCGTGAAATCCTCCGGTAGCTCGCTTTCCTCCTCCACCGCCGCCGGCGATATCGTGATATCGATCCCCGACGACGAGACATTGCCCGTAACCAGAACGATGTCAAGGCCGATGAAGGGCATTTCGTAATAACCGCTCGGTTCGCCTTCGTCCCAGACCATATTACCATTGAGATCGTCGAAGGCCTGCACCTGTTTCGGCCCGGATGGTATTATCTCCAGAAAATATTCGTCGTCGCCGATATAGTGAGTCGATTCGAGTGTGGGATTGAAGAAAGAATAGTAATCGTAAACATTGACGCACACCTTACCGTAATTGCCGTCGTAATCGATATCTCCGCCGATATTTCCCGATGAAAACAGCGTCAAATCGACGCCCTCGGCGGTTCCACCTATGGGAATCACCGGCGGGAAAAGCCGCGCGCCAAATGGATCCCCGGAAGCCGGCAAAATGCCGGCGGGCATGTAGGCGATCGGGAAATAAAAATTCATGCTGACAATCGCATCGTTGGTGATCGTGTAGTCGTAGGGGAACTCCGGCCCCCAGGCGTAAGTCATCGGCGCGGAGGTCAGGTCGGTAATTCCCGCGTGAAGCGCCGCCACCACCAGAACATATCCGTCCACGGTGGTCGCGTTGGTTATCGTCCCGGAAATACTGCCGCCGGTAGCCATCCCGGCAATCAGAATAATCGTTAAAAGAATTGTTGCCCGTTTCATGTTATCTCCATTTTCAAATAAGTTCTTCGTCGTCGTCAACAATATAACGCCATTCGCGCGAATTTCCAGCGAAAACTATTTGGTAGAAATCAATTTGGTTATAAGGGATTACTTTATCTTCCACATAAAAAATATGCAATTTCTCGTGTGTCGTAAAGCCTCAGGGTTTCCCGAAAGTCTTTTATGTATTCCCGATACTTTTTTCTCGATTTCAAAGGCTGTTCTTCGCTATTTGCGCGAATGTAATCCTATTTTATTGCCCTCGGTATCGAGGATGAAGGCAACGAACCCGTATTGGGCGATGCGATCCTTTTCCTTTTTTCGGCGTAGTCATTCCTTAGCCTCTAATGTCGAATTAATAGCCTCTATCTTAGCATCTATATAGACCAGTGTTTTTTCGAGTCCTTCCAGAATACAATCATGTTCGTGTTGTGCGCGAATGCTCCTATATACATCCAATAAGTGAGGTTCAATCGGTTCCCGATATTGCGAACCATATTGAAACAGCGCGTAGTGCGCGGTAAGGTATTTCTTGAACTCCTTCAGCCACCTACGCGGATGCTTGCATACGTCGTGGGCTTCTCCCCGTGCCATAATACTCACACCTCCAATTCTGCGGTCAGTTTTTTTACTCTTCGAGGGCGGTGATTAGCGATACAAATTCCGGGTAATTCTGTTTAATCATATCCAGAGTTTCAACGGCGAGTTTCCCGCTATCGGAATCCCATTCTATCTTTTCGTCCCACTTCTTAAAACCGAGATCGAAAAACCACCGGCGAAACTGGTCATATTGGTTCTCGGAAAGGGATTCTACCGCTATTTCTAATTCCTCTATGTCAACTATTTTGTAACCTCTGTTTAAATTAATCGCCGAATACAACTTATTAGGTTTTTTGGATTATGTCAAGTTCGTGACAGTTTATAATCCAGAATTGTGTTTACGGCTTAGCTCGCGAATCATTTACTACTCGTATCTCAGGGCATCGACTACGTTCATCTTGCTCGCGCGGACGGCGGGGATTATGCCGAATACGACCCCTACCAGCATCGAGAACAGGAGGCCGAAGAAGACCAACCCGGGGGGAAAGACTATGTCGAAGGGTGCCATCTTGCCGACAGTCCCGACAAGAACACCTACCATGCCCATTCCGATTATACCGCCGATTGTCGATAGCATTATCGCCTCGGCGGTGAATTGTAGTAGTATATCTTTCGATGCCGCGCCGCAGGCCTTTCGGATGCCGATCTCTTTCGTTCTTTCCTTGACCGATACGAACATGACATTCATGATTCCGATACCGGCAACGATAAGACTGACGCCGGCAATCAGCAGAACGACTATGGTAGCGCCGCCGGTGATCTTGCCGTAAAGCTCTTTCATCATGTCGGAGGTTACTATCGAGAAATTGTTGTCGTCTTCGTAGGAAAGCCCGCGGAGGCGTCTGAGTGCGGTTATAGTCTCTTCGATAGCGTCGTCGAGCCGTCCGGGGTAGGCTTCGACGTTCATTTTCAGCCGCCAGAATAACCACCTGTGGTGTTTCGCGGCGGTTGTAATTGGAAGGATTGCAATTTCATCAGGATTTTCGCCCAATGTCGATCCGACTTTTTCGAGTGTCCCGATTACTTTGCAAGGCATGACGCCTATATACAGCGTCTTTCCAATTGGGTCGGTATTCGGGAAGAAATCGTTGACCAATTCCTGTCCGATAACGCAAACGTAGCGGCGGGTTTCGACGTCGTGCTTTCGGAGGAAACGACCGTCTTTGAGCTTATAAATTCCACCCTGTAGAAAGTTTTCGTTTGTAGCGATATAACTTATCTCTTCATCGGAACGTTTCCGTCCGAATCTCATTCGGAAGTCGCCACTTGCTATCGGCGCCACCGATTTAACTGACGGACATGATTTCATAATTTCATCGACGTAATCCAGATCGAATCGAGGTCGCCTCCACAACTCGAATGCCGCGGCTCTATTGCCGGAACTCCAGGACATAGCCATTTCGATTTGACTTGCCCTTTCAAGGCTAAAGGTGTTCGATCCGAGGCTTTGAGCGCGATTGGCCAATGCTTCTTGCATACTCCATGCGAGAGTTCCCATACCGATGACGGCGACGACTCCCACAACCACCCCGAGAATGGACAGGAATCCTCGAAGGCGGTTCTGGTTAATACCGTGTAATGCTATTATTATGTTAGATAAGAACTTCAATTATATTATCTCATATTATAGTTTATATAATCATTCATAACGCAATGCCTCTACAGGAGATTTATGAGCCGCTTTAATCGCCGGATACAATCCGAAAAAGACGCCTATCATCGAAGTGAAGGCGAAACCGAGACCCACCGCAGGCCATGAGAAAACGAAAACCAGCGGCGTAACGGCGGCGATTGTCGCGGAGATGAAGAATCCTATCGTCGCGCCAATGAAACCTCCCGTCCAACATACTATTAATGCTTCGAGCAAAAATTGGAGCAGAATATTCCTGCGTTTGGCTCCCAGAGCCTTTCTCACTCCGATTTCGCGTGTCCTTTCCGTAACGGATATCAGCATGATATTCATCACGCCTATGCCGCCGACCAGCAACGATAAACCTGCAATGCCAATCAACGCCGCCCACATATATTTCGTGGCGTTGCGGAATTCCTGTAAAAAGAAGTCCTGTTTATTTATTCCGAAATTGTCCGGTTCGCCCGGTTTGAGGCCACGTGCGGCTCGGAGAGCCATTCGCGCTTCCTGTTCGAGGTCTTCAACCAGATTCTCGGTGGGCGCGCTAACCATTATCTCTATTCCACGCCATCGCCCGAACAATTTATCGGCGACGGGTTTTGGGATGAAAGCCTTGTAATCCGCGGCGATGCCGCTCATGTTGGTCATCAGGTTGCCCTGCTTTTCGATAACTCCAATCACTCGAAACGGAACCTGATATATCTCGATATACTTGTTTATCGGATCTTCGCCGCCGGGGAATAATTTGTCATAAATATCCCATCCTATAACACATACGCGGTTTCCGGATTCGGCCTCGAAGCGTGAAAAGAACCTGCCCTTTACAATGGGGATTTCCCTCACCAGATGGTAATTCTCCGTGGTGCCTATTATCTTCATCGCATTCAATTCGACGCCCTCGCGGGATAAATTACCCCAGACCTCCCTATACGGCACGACATATTCCGCGAGATAAACGCGCCTGAGTGCGTCGAGTTCCTTGTCACCAATTCGAGGCGAGCGCCAAAAACGGCCTCCTCCCCATTGATGTCTCCCAACGTAGAGCACGCGAGTTCCTATACGGGAAAATTCCTCGGCAACCATGCCGTCGAGACCGGCTATCAGCGATACGATTACGATAATCGTGGTAACGCCAACCAGGATACCAAGCATCGTCAGCAATGTCCTTAGTGGATGATGCCGAAGTGAATCTACGGCGGATCGTATGCTCTCTATTATTAGATACAAGGTTTCAGTTCGTTTTTAATTTCTGTTCTTATCTACCGATATTCTGCCGTCGAGAAGCTCGACGTTTCTGTCGGCGTGGTCTGCGATAAATCTCTCGTGCGTTACCAGAATGATCGTGTGGCCGATTTCGGACAGTTCGTCGAGGAGCGCCATTATCTCTTCGCCTGTCTTGCTGTCGAGGTTGCCCGTGGGTTCGTCGGCGAGGATTATCCCGGGTTTTGTAACCAGAGCCCTCGCGATAGCCACCCTCTGGCGCTGTCCGCCGGAAAGCTCGTTTGGCCTGTGATTCATCCTGTCCGCGAGACCAACTTCATCTAGGACTTCCTTTGCTCTTTCGCGGCGTTCCTTACGGTGAATACCCGCGTAGATCAAAGGCAGTTCGACGTTACCAAGCGCGGTAGCCCTGGGCAATAGGTTAAAGGTCTGGAATACGAAGCCCACCTCGCGGTTTCTGACCTCGGCGAGTTTGGAGTCTGAGAGCTCGGATACATTGGTTCCCCGGAAAAGATAGTCGCCTCCCGTGGAGACATCGAGCATTCCCAGAATGTTCAGCAACGTGGATTTTCCGCTACCGGACGGCCCCATTATTGAAATATATTCGTTTTTTTCTATGGCCAGAGATATTCCCCTGAGCGCGTGCACTTCTGTTTTGCCCATCTGATATACTTTAGTTACGTTTTCAAGTCGTATCAGGCTATTTGAATTTGGCATTGAATCCACCTTTGCGGAAAGGCATTCCCTGCATTTCGTCCTTTATAGGCTCGACCCTATCGCCGTCCTCGAGGTTTCTGAGGGCCTCGTATCTTCCGGTAACGACTATTTCGCCTTCCTGAAGGCCGCTTTTAATCTCGATATATCTGTCGTCTGCAATACCCGTTTCCACTAACTTCTGGTGTGTGATACCGTTTTTGACGGTAAATACGGCGTCCTTCTTTTTGGGGATTCCGTTTCGCGTTCCGGATGGCCCACCTTCAGGCGATTTCGAGCGGCCTCCTTCTGCAGGTTTCCCACGTGACTGAGCGGTTTCTTTGGCCGCGACTATACATTGTATCGGAACGGAAAGCGCTGAATCGACTTTATCGACTTCGATTTCCGCCGTGCAACTCATCCCCGGGCGTATCCCTTTAAATGGCTCCGGCACCGAGATTTTTATCTCGAAATTAGCTACAGTCTCCTGACCGCCGACACTCTGGAGATTGGCGGTGTTGCCAATCTTCACGACTTCGCCGATGAGGAACGTATCGGGGAACGCATCGACTTCTATCCTCGCGGTCTGTCCGATTTCGACATTGACGACGTCGGCCTCATCGACATCGACCACTGCCTCCATAGCGTCGAGTTGCGCTATGCTCATTATCACGCTTGCCGGATTATTCATCGTGCCGGTGATAACGTTTTCGCCCTCCTCTGCGGAAAGACTCACAACCACTCCGTGAACGGGCGCTATTATCGTCGTTCGCGCCAGATCGTCGAGAGTCTCATCGAGAGTGCCCTTCGATCGGTCAACGTTGTTAATAGCGGACTCCAGCATAGCTTCCTGGACTTCCATCTGAGTCTGAGCTTGTAGAAGGGCGTCCTCGGAGGCGAGGTTTTTATCGAACATGGTCTGTGTTTTACGAAGCGTCTCCCTGGCCTGTTTCAAATTGGCTCGAACCCGACTGACATCCGAACGAGCCGACCTGAGCGCGGCCTGTGCCGAAGACACTGCGGCGGTATAACGGTTTTTCTCGAGTTCGACCAGTGTATCGCCTTTTGCGATAGTATCCCCTTCCTCCACGTGAAGGACCTCGATCTGCCCGATGACCTTGGCGGAAATATCCACGTTAACTTCGGGATTAAGCCTGCCAAAAGCCGTTACTATCTGCACGATATCGCGTTTCGCGACGGGTTCCATTGTAACCGCCGTCACGCCGGAAGCTCTCCTTTTGAGCATTATCGAGCCGACGATTACAACGGCGATGACCGCAAGAATTAACAGGATTATAATTACTTTTTTCACTATATCCTCCGAATTTGAATCATTATTCTTCTAAATCCACACCGGATAACCGCTCCAATTCCGCCATTGCTATCCTGTAATCGAATATCGCCTGAACCTCTTCGGCCTCGGCGTTCTGCAATGACAATTCGGCCTGAAGAAGCTCCAATAGCGTGCAGTTCCCGATTTCGTATTTTTCTCTGAACAGAGTCGCATTCAGTTGGGCGTCTTCCAATCGAGCTTTTGCAAGTTCTGACCTCGCAACCGCCTCTTCCATCGTTCTGTAAGCCCTTCGGACGGAAGTTTCGATAAGTTGTTTCGCCTGTTTTAACGTTAATTCCGCGTCGCGTTCGCTACTATTCGCACTGCGAATCGAAGATATCCTCGATGTCCCGGTGAAAAGACTCCACGACGCCGATACGCCCACACTCCAGGATGCGTCGTCGGTTATCTCGCCGAAGTCCGAGGGCATCTGGTTATCGCTCCAATTATAGGAATAACTGGCGTTGACCGACGGCAGGTAATCGCTCCAAGCGGAGAATCTATTCAATTTCGCCGAAAATCTCGCCAGTTCCGCGGCTTTAATCTGTGGATTCGATTCCAGCGCTTTATCGATGAAATAATCCAGGTCCTCTGGCTCCCGAATTGAAACAACCGGTTCAATTAAACTTACATCTTTTATGTAAACCGGCAATGCGAGAATCGAGAACAAACTTTCCTCCGCTTGCCGTTTCGCGTTCTTAGCCTGAAGATGCGACAATTCCGCCTCTGCAAGAGTAACCTTCATTTGCGAAACTTCGGTAGGGTCGGCCAGTCCGAGGGTATCCCTTTGCGCAACGAAACGCCACTGTTCGCGCGTTCTTTCGAGAGATTGCACGACGTTGTCCACGGTTTGAGACGCGCTTATCGCGGTATAAAAAGCCTGCTTGACTTCATAGATCAAATCGGCGGTCTCTCCTCTAAGGTCGGCTTCCGACGACCTGTAATTTAAATATGATGTCTTCAAGGAAAGTATCTTACTGCCGCCGGCGAAAAGCGGCTGGGAAGCACTGAATCCCATGCTGTAATAGTCGTTGCTAACCATAACACCGGTTTCCGAAACGTTGTATCGCTCATCGCCGCTGTGGCTCCACGAATATCGCACACTCGCCGAGGGCATCAACTGGGACCACGAACCCAGGCGCGTTGCCGCACTTCTGGTAAGCGCCTCCTTACGCATGAGTAGGCCGTAGTTCCTGTTCAATGCCAATTCGATACATTCTTCGAGTTCGAGAGACGTTTTGTCGAAGGGAAGATTCTGATGGGCCGTCCCCTGCGCGAAAGTTGAGAATATTACTGCGAACGCAAGTATTAATAGTATTTTACGGCTTATCTTCATTATCATTTATTAACTCCTTTATGACCATTTGGTCATTGTCATCGATAATAATAAGAATCGGATAACATAATGTCAAGCGTTTTTTACATTATGTCCGCTATTTTTTATACACACTTCGTGCCAAAATATTCGTATTATTTAGACGAATTCTTAAGAAATTGGTTTAGCTGAAATAATTTTTTTGAGAAAAAAAGCGAGAGCATTGCGCATTAACATCGCACGATGCTCTCTCAGGTTAGCTTCAGTCGGATGACCGGAGTCGGAAATTAAATGGAATCTGATAGAGGACTTTTACCGGTTTATCGCGTTGGTATGCCGGAGTGAATTTCCATTGGCGCGAGGCTTCGAGGGCGGCCTCCTCGAAGAAACCCTTTGGCCGAGAATCGACAATACGGGCCGATTCGACGTTTCCACTGGTTCCTATAATTATCTCCACCAGGACAGCGCCCTCGACCCCGCCTTTTCTCGCAAGATCAGGATAACGCGGATCGACTTGATTTACAGGCACGGGTGGTTCTTCGAGGGAAATAACCGGAACGGTATCTACCTGTTCGATTTCCGGCAATTCCGGGATGTATTTCTCGTTTAACTGGTTGTTAATAAGCGTTTTTTCTTCTATTATTTCGTCTTCATCCGCCTCGACAACCTCTGCGTTGACTTCCCTTTCCGGCGGGCGTTCCACTTCGAGTTGTTGCCGCGTGATCTCGACGTCCTCGATTTCGATAAGGTCCTGATATTCGGGGCCGTCGATTTCGGTAGTGCAGGAGTTGACGAAGGTCAACGCCACCAGCAGAACGCTGGAAAGCGCAATGATAAGGCTCTTGCGGAATTCTTTACCCCAAGAGGATCTCGCCGTTTCGAATAATGGTATCTTCATGATACTCCTTCGTTTAAGTTCCGCGAAATCCCCTGCGTTAACTACATTCTTCTCATCTCATTATAATTATAGGGATTTTTTTTCGAATTTCAAGTCCTGGGATAACGAAAAAAGCCCCTGGACGGGGCTTTTAGAGCGGTATTCAAATATAATTACCTTAATTTAAACCGGAATGGAATTTGATACCTGACTCTCACGGGTTTATCCCTCTGTTTGGCCGGCGAGAATTTCCATTGCTTTGCGGCGGCTACAGCGGCCTCCTCGAAAAATCCTTCCGGATCGGCTTGAATCACTTTAGCTGTTTCAACGCTACCGTCGAAACCTATGATCACTTCGACGAGTACCGTTCCCTCGACCTGCCCCTGCCTTGCCAGATCGGGATATTTCGGATCGACCTGTTTTTGCGGAACGGGTGGAGATTCGAGGACGAAGAAATCGACTACCTCGCCTTCGTCCGGCGGCGGTGGAGGAACAAAGCTATCCACTTCGAGTTCCGTTTCGGCGATTGTCACGGTATCGGGGACCTCTTCATCCTCCGCCTCGATAACCTCGGCTATTTTTGGTTTGGGAGGTTCTTCCTTTTTTATCTGTTGTTTGGTCTCCTCGATTTCCTCTATCTCTATTGTCTGCTGGTATTCCGGTCCCTCCAGTTTCCTGACCTGGACGGTTATGTAGGTCAAAGTGATAAGTAGAACAGCGAGCAGAGTTATAATAAGGCTTTTTCTATATTGTAGATTAAACTGCCCCGGAAGATCCGCTTTTTCGTCTTTGTATCGCATAAGTTAACCTTGCGTAAGTGTAGCGAAGTTGATTCTGAGAGCGTTAGCCTCCTTGAGGGATTCCATCACCCGCGAGACATGGCCGTATTTCGCCCTTTTGTCCGCTCGTATGGAGACTATCAACGCCGGATTCTCGAGCATCTTATCCGCCATAATCGGAGTAACCTCGCCATAGGAGATCATCATATCGTCGATATTAAGCCGGTTTTCCCTGTCTATCCAGATATATGTGATATCGCGCTTCGCTTCGATTTTCTGCGTGGCCTTTGCCAGAGGCAATTGCACTCTCAATCCCTGGTATTCTTTGAACACCGTAACGGTCATAAAGAATATCAGAAGCAAGAATACGATATCCGCTATCGACGAATTGGGTATTTGGCTCGAAAGTTTAGATTTCTGTTTAAATCCTACTGCCAATTTTCCCTCCGAAAACTAAGGGCTAATTCCCTGTTTATATTTCAGCTCGAATGACGAGTTTAAAATTGTGGAGTAGCGATAGAGATTTTTTTCGCGCCTGCCATCTTTATCTCGTCGAGCACATTGATCATCATCTCATATTCGGCTTCCACATGAGTGAGGAGACTAACGATAATCTCCTCTTCCTCGCCTTTTTCCGCTTTGTATTCCATTCTCTTCTGCTCGATAACGGCTCTAACGTTTTCCAGCGATGTAACTTCGCCGGCAACGAGCACCTGTCCCTGTGGGTTTATAAAGACGTTCAGGATGTTCTGTTTGGCGATCTTGACTTCCTGACCCGGCGGCGGGAGGGTCAATCCCAGACCTTTCGCCGGATTCATACTCGTAGTAACCAGGAAGAAAATAAGAAGCAGGAATACGATATCGGCGAGACTTGAAGTTGGTATCTCCGAGCTTGTTTTTCCGTGTTTCATTAACCTAAGCACTTGGCTTCCTAACTAGCAACCAGATCGTTATCGATCAAGAACTCCACCAGCTTGTTTGAATAGTCCTCCATCTCGACAACCATGCGATCTACTTTGTTGACGAAATAGTTATAGAATATCTGGATTGGAATCGCTATTGCCAGGCCGCTGAAAGTAGTTAACAGCGCTGTCGAAATACCTCCTGCAACCTCACTGGGAACGATGTCGTTCGATTTTGCGATGGTGTCGAAAGCGATGATCATGCCCTGAACCGTTCCGAGGAATCCAAGCATAGGCGCAACGCTGATAATCGTGCTGAGCCATACCATTCCCCTTTCGAGGAACCCGAGCTGGACTGCGGCCTCGTTTTCGATAGCACGCTCGACGTAGGAAAGCCCGCGATCGGCACGTTCGAGCCCGGCGTGGAAAAGAGCCGCAAGAGGGCCTCTTGTTCCTTCGCACTTGTCTATTGCCGGACGAACTCCCTCGCTCTTGAGGGTTCCCTTGATCATCTCGAAGAACTTCTTGCTGTTAATGGTCGCTCTCATGAGTAGCCATAATTTGACTATCCCAAAAGCTATCCCGATGATAAAAAGGCCTAAAAGCGGAAACATCAAGAATCCACCCTTGTTGAAATACTCGACCATCGAGAGCGCTCCTTTCTTATTTAGTTAAATCTTAAAATTTCTCAAACTCAGAATTTCAATATATGAACTGGCCGGCCAAAGTCAAACTAAAATTATCCCTTAATCGATGAAATAATTCCTTCATTCGACTCGATATATCGGTCTATTTAATATACAACACCCTGTGGACAACTTTCCGGCCATTCGAGTTAATAATAACGAAATATATCCCGGTTTCGGCGTCGTCTGAAGGCCGCCATATCTCTGTTTCTCCGAGGTCGTCCACCAGAGCGCCGTAGATATCGTATATTTGAATATCTGATCCGGCGGGCGCGTTTATGGCCATGCTCGAATTGAAGGGATTCGGGAAGATACCAACCGACATTTCATCCGGGGAAGTCGGTTTTTCCTCGATGCCGGTAACGTCCAGAATCGTCAGGGGCCCGATTTCCTCTAAAATCGCGGTGTATTCCACACTGCCCACACGGATATAAACATCGTTCTCTTCTTCCGTAACATAAGGCACCTCCCATATATGGAAAGTATAATTGGTGGAATCGGTAATAGTCTCCCAGGGGCCGTCGGGGCCGGTCAGGGAATAATCCAGCCTTGCGGTCGTGAAATCCGGCACTCCCCCGGAATACCACTGCACCACCTGATTCGTCCCTTCGGTAAGAACTTCTCCCGCCGAGGGGCGCGTCACGGTAATAGAAGGCCCTTCCCCGGTTCGGTAATGGAAACTGTATAGGCCGAATTCCCAGTCATCGATCCCCCTTATCTCTAACACGTAAGTTCCCGCTTCCGATGGAATGAACTGTAGGAAGAAATTATATCGGGAAACGCCGGCGGTAGAAGAATCGATTAGTTCTCCCACGCAGGCGTCGTAGATCGCTCCGAACGTATTCGTCGACCCGCGGGTGTAAAATATATAACTGCTTTCCGGGACGGCCTCGAAAGAGAACCAGTCCTCCTCCCCCGGGCGATAGATTGCATCTTTATATACCGTGCCATCCTCGTTTGGATAGATAGGCATCGCGTCTGCGCAGATATCCGGTGCGTCGGGGCGGGGTTCGGGTAGCAAGTTCATTACCGCGCTGGAAATTATCGAATATCCGGCTGGCATTCCGGTAGGTAGAGAATACCAGCCGTTAGAAGAGCCTTCCCATCCCATATTAAGATGGTATCTATTCGTTGCGTTGTTGTAGCCGTCGCAGTTAATCGAATGTCCGCCGGTCCATCCCGACTGATAAATCGACAACTGCGCGGGTCTGCCCTCAATCATATCTGTCGAAAGATAGTCGTAGAAACCGGGATGGTCGCCGCTAAGCTCGACGGCTTCGTTGCCGTATCCCCATTTTTCTATATAATCGTCAGCGGATACGTTAGCGCCCGTGCCGCTGGAACTATACCACGATCCCACCGAAACGCCCGAAGCCCACATAAGATTGGCCATCTCGGAATTAGACGGATATTCGCTACCGGCGTAGTTATATTCGATTGAATCGTCGCTGGCGGTGGGCGCATCGATGAAAATCGGCGGCGAGGTATAACCGGAATAGTAGCTTTCGTCTTCGGCGAAGGCTACGAAAGGCGGATATTCCCAGTAATTATGAATCATCGCCATTGCCGTGGCCGTGCAACCTGTGATACATCTGTAACCGGTTTCCGGATCTATCGGGCAACGCATATTATAAGGATAACCCTGTCCCCAATTCGTATCCAGCCAGGGGCCGTAAACGGTCATCGAAGAGAAAAGCGGAACCAGTCCGTCGCCGCCCGAAAGGTAATCTTCCCACTCTTCTGTATTCGATAAAATAACATCTCCGGACGTCTTCGGCAGAGCTTCGAATCGTAATTCGAGGTCGCCACGAAACATGTTCAACATTATATTCGTCCGGGTTTCCTCAAATCTAAAATCGCGGTTAAATGAATACGCGATTATCGGTCTTATCCTGGTATCCGCGCTTATCGCCACATATCCGACCGGATCGAGTTCCACGATGTAGCCCAGAACAATCCTGCCTTCATTATCGAGTAGTGGACTAACCCGCCTTATTTGATAATCGCCCTCGTCATCCTGCGATTCACTATCGTTAGCTTGCAGGTCGTATTTCGAATGCAGTTCAAGATGAGTGTGAACCACTTCGCGCACCATATCCGACGTTACCGGAGTAGCGGACAGGAAGGTAACAAACAGTAATAAGAAGGCAATTATCGGGGATTTTTTTGACATGTTTTTTCCCTATATTTGAGAATCGTGTATCAAACAATGTTAATTAATAAGCGACCTTTTTCAAGGATTTTTCGTAGGTAAATTGAAAAAAGGATCAAAGCGAACCTTGACCTGAAGGAAAATTAGCTTTATATTTTGAAAAATTCAATTGGAGGAGAAATATGCGTTTAGTATTTATTTTCTTTGTGGCAACGGTTTTATTTTCGTGCACATTCGCTGTAGATTCGCTCAATGTCAATCTGGAGATGTCGGTCGAACTGGACGAACTGCGCGGAGTCGATACGCACGATGGCTATATCTACGCCTTCGCCAAGCAACCCAAACTGTATTCGGTCGAATATGTCTGCGGTGGCGGATTATTCGTGGTTGATAGCCTTGTTTTTGATGGCTTCGCGATGGCAAGCCATACGCATCTTTCCGGCAGGTGGATCGAGTGCGAAAGCGACTGCGCTTTCCTGGCCGATTGGTCTTCCGGATTTCACGTTATCGACATTACAAACCCGCTATCTATCGAGCTGGAATCGACTGTAACTTCGGCGATGCTTGCCCGTTCGGTTTATCCTCACGGCGATTCGCTCTTCGTTTGTAGCAATTCCAGCGGCCTTCATCTTTACGAAATTGCTACCGGCCCCACTCCCCTGATTTCATTCGAACCAGGCTCATACGCGATGGATGCCGTGGGCAATTCGACTGGCACTGTTTGGATGGCCGAAAGCGGCACGGGGTTTTCCGCATGGGACCTCGACGACACTTCTGATCCCGTATCGTTCGTGAGTTTCCCCGGAGACGCCGTTCGGATTGCTCGCCGGGACGGTCTCGTCTTTATCGCTGTCTGGGATACGGGGATCGAGTTAATCGACGTTACCGATTTGGAAAGCCTCATTCGCGTTACGACGATAGATTTCTGGGATGATAACGTTTACGACGTCGAGCCGTGGGACGGCAATAGACTTCTCGTAGCCGCCGGCACGGACGGATTCTCGGTAGTTAATCTCGGAACCGGCGCGGCTATCTGGGAAGACGGCTACTACGTTCCCGATGGCGCTAATATCATCGACGTATCGAATATCTCAAACAAAGCTTATGCCGCCGATGAAAACGGAACGCTTTACTGTTTCGACCTGTCCGATTTAGCGGGAATCGAGGAGAGTTATAGACCGTCGAATATAAGTATAAATGCCTATCCAAATCCTTTCAATTCATCGGTTAGGATTGCGGTGGACGTGCCCGTTGGGACGTATAACAATACGCCCATACAAATCGAGATTTATAACATTCAAGGCTGTTTAATAGACCAAATAGATATCCTTGAAGAGAATAAGGCTTTAATTTGGGAACCCGATAATGAAACCGAATCCGGTATATATCTTGTTAAATTATCTGGACTGGATATCTACGAGAAAATAACATTTATTAAATAAGGAGCACTAATGGCTAACGAAAAACAACAGGGCAAACCGCGGCAGATCCAAATCGAGCTACCGGAAGAAGTAGCGGAAGGAATCTACGCTAACCTGGCAGTGATAACTCATTCTACAAGCGAATTCGTTCTGGATTTTGCGCGCATGGTTCCCGGAAATCCCAAGGCGAAAGTTCAGGGACGAATAATCATGACGCCGGTAAACGCGAAACTTCTGCTCAGGACGCTCAAAGACAACATCAAAAAGTTCGAGGATAAATTCGGCGAGATCGATACGCCTGATAAAACGCCACAAGCGGGCGGGGCAATAGGTTTCAAGGGCTAATCGCCGGTTTTCTCCGCTTCGATAGCATCAATCGTCTCGAAAGCGAAACGCAGATGCGGAATTACGATACTGCCGCCGATAATAAGCGCGATATTCAAAGCCTCGATAATTTCGGATTTCCCGGCGCCAAGTTCCATCAGGCGGTCGATATGATAGAAAATGCAATCGTTACACCTGAAAGCGACGCTGACCGATAAGCCTATCAATTCCTTGGTTTTGCAATCGAGTGCGCCCTCATGATAGGCCTGAGTGTCCAGCCTGAAAAAGCGTTTTATCGGAAGATGATCCTCGGCGAGGATACGATCGTTCATTTTCACGCGATATTCGCGCATTTCCTTCGGCCCGATTGTCATCAGCGCTCCCTTTTCGAAAAGTGAATATTAAAGCCTCGATTTCAAATATAAGGAGAAAGTCGTAATGGTCAAAGCGGATTTACCTGTAGATATCCTGCTGGAGAAATATCCGAAATCAAATAAATGGCTCATGCAGAAGCGTATTCACTGCACGATGTGCGGCGAACCGGTTTGGGGGACTATAGGCGAACTCATCGAATCGAAGGGAATGGATGTAGATGAAGTCCTTGCGGAATTGAACGAATATCTGGAAGAAGATTAGTCTTCTACCTATCCCCCGTTTCCAGCGATAAAAAAAGCCGCCCGAAAAGGACGGCTTTTTCTTACAACTGCGCGACCCCTGTGGCTATTTGCCAAGAACAATAATGACGTCCTCCTCTTTCCATCTGAAATTAGAGGGCATCTGTTTGATTACCGGTTTGATTTCCGGAACATCGGGTATTATAGTAATGATATCTAGCGCGACGTCTTTGTGCCCTTCGCTGTAATAGACTTTGATGTAATTGGGCACTTCCACGAAAGTGTTCCTGGGTTCGAGGCAGTTGTAGCCGTATTCATTTAGTCTTTCGGTTACTCGTGCCGCCCATTTGGGAACTTCGTCGTCGGTATTGCGAGTTCCGTTCAATACGCGAACGACCACGCCTTTTTTAACCGCAGGCTGTGCTTCGATTATTTTCCCGTCGGGGACGTCGGGTATATCGTATTTTTCTATACCCATGTCCGGGTCGAGCCTGTAAATATCGAAACCCGTGCCTTCCCAATTATCTCTGTCCGAATGAAAGAAGATATAGTCGCGGTAGAATTCGCCTTCATCGACGTATCCCCACGCCGGAGAAAGATCGCGGAACCACCTGCTGAAGGTCTTCTGGACGTGTTCGCCCGTTTCGATATTCGTAGTCCACAGATTCCAGTATTCATCGTTGATAAGCCCCGCTCCGGCTATAGCGTTTGGGGCGCTCTTCGAATACGCGATCCATCTTCCGTCGGGCGACCAGCAAGGATCCGTTTCGCTTCCGGGATAACTCGTAATCTGAGTCTTCTTCGTGCCATCGATAGTCATAATCCATATATCCCAGCTCCCCGCCTCTTCACTTGAATATACGATTCTCTTACCGTCGGGCGAAATCTGCGGATCTAATCCCACTCCGAGATCGGTCAATCTCGCGCCGTTTCTGTCCATTCGATATATCCTCGGATGCCATCTCGGATGCCATTCCGGGTTGCCTCCTATATACGGATTGCTACCGGGGTATTTCGGTGTCTTTTGAATCTGTTCGACGTGCCAGTAAAAACTCGAGATACTCGGGTAAAGCTGGTCAGAACTCGCGAAAACGATGTAATCCCTGCTCACGTCTCCGCCGAAATCGCTTGTTCCGGCCCACGATAGTTTCTGGGTGCCGTTCAATCCGGAAAAATGTTTCACCCAGATAGCGGGATACCCCATCCTCTCGCTGGTAACCAATAGCCTGTCGCTTTCTGGATACCAGGCGGGATAATAATCGTCGGCGGGATTGTTTGTGATCCTCTGGTAACCGCCGCCTCCCATCGTCGAGACCGTGTAGATATCGAAATCCCCGGCCAGTCTGTTTCTTACGGGGACATCATAATAATTACGCGGCTCCCAGGAACAGAATGCAACCAGCTTTCCATCAGGAGAGACGTCCGGCGTGCAATCGTGCGAAGGTCGATTCGTGATCCTCACAATGGAAGCCAACTCCTCGACATGAGGCGATCCTTTGGATGGCCGCCCGCAGACGCCCGTCGAATAATAAGACGGTGGTCCGCAGGTTCCTCCGATCATCGGGAGGATAACGACAACAGCAATAAGGCCTTTTATAATATTCCTGATCATACGGCCCCCTTTCATTATTATGGGCGGTATTTTCATCGTTTCGTCTATAAAGTTACTTACCAATTAGTGGATTGTCAACTACTTTTTCAAAATACTTTTAAG
Organism: uncultured bacterium; assembly: GCA_964606695.1. GTDB lineage: Bacteria > UBP14 > UBA6098 > UBA6098 > UBA6098 > CAZSHG01. The sequence goes on along the minus strand of CAZSHG010000010.1, from coordinate 86,652 downwards.
TTACGCGCGTAATGCATTGAATATCAATAAAATATGTCGATAAAATTATTTCATGAAAATGCTAATATCTTGCTTTTCAAGGGATAATTCGATTTTTTCTAATGCAAAACTCGAAGTGTTTTTGAAATTATATAATGTGTTACGCTAAGTAATATGAGATAATTAATTATTAATCATAATATTACGATTGTTAACATGCGGTGGCGGACCGTGTTCTCCGCGATAGCGAATTGCGTGAATCGCGTCGTAATGTTCCTGCAGTGTTCTGGTAAACCAATGTGTTCCATCCTCGTTTGAAACGAAATAAAGATAGTCGCTCGAATCCGGCCATAATGCCGCTTCTATAGCCGATAGACCGGGATTATTGATGGGTCCTGGCGGTAAGCCCGGAAAACGATAGGTGTTGTATGGAGTCGAAGCCGTATCCAGATCGGCGCGGGTGAGCTTGCGGTCGAAACTGCGTAGGCCGTAAATCACGGTAGGATCCGCCTGAAGCAACATGCCCCGGCGAAGACGATTGTGATAGACGCTCGACACGACCGGCTGTTCCCAGGCGACGTGGGCTTCCCCCTCGATTATACTTGCCAGTGTGATAACCTCATGCCGCGAAAAACCGTTAATCTCAGCGCGTTTTTCGTATTCCGGCGACCAGATCGAAAGGAAATGCGAATACATATGTTTGATAAGGTATTCGGCAGAAAGGCCCTCTGGCAGTTTGTATGTTTCCGGGAAGAGATAGCCTTCGCAACTGGAAGCATTTATTTTCAGCGAATCGAGAAATTCTCGATTAAAACAAAGCGATATGATGGAATCGGGATTTATTCCGAGACTATCGTGAGCGATATCGGCTATTTGATATACGGTGTAACCTTCCGGAAAGGTCACGGTAACGTCGAATGCGCCGCCTTTTGTCAGACGTTTGACGAGGTCTGTCGGCGAAAGGGGTGTTTTGAATGTATATCGACCGGCGCGGAGTTTCCTGTCTAAACCGGTTATCCTCGCGGCGAGGATGAATTTCCATCTCGCGTCTATCATGTCGGCATCAACGAAAATATCCGCCATTGTCCCGAGATTCGACCCACGCGGAACCTCGACGACTATAGGCTCATCCAGCGCCGTCTTATCCGATACGCCGTATAGTTCCAGACCGACGAACGCTATCGCGATAATAACGCATAACGCAACGATAGCTATGATCCACCCTATTTTACCGTTTCTTTTTACCAATAGACTATTCCAGATACGTCTGGAGAATCAGCGATGCGGCGATTGCGTCAACCGCGGCTTTATTATGGCCTGTTCTGACACCGGAAATCTGCAACGCCCTTTCGGCCTCCCGGGAAGTCAATCGTTCGTCCATCTCGATTATACTTACATCGCCTATCTTAGAACTGAGGATTCGAATGAAATCGTTCACCTGTTCGGACATCTCGCTTTCATCGCCGGAAAGGTGAATTGGTTTCCCGATAACCACGATTCCAACGTTCTTCTCTTCGATGAGGGAATTTATTTCCTCGGCGAGTTTTTCGATATCGAGCCATTCGATCGTTTTCCAGGGAGAAGCGATAATCATTTCCGGGTCGGACAGGGCCAGCCCGACCCTTTTCATCCCAAAATCTATACCGAGAGCGCGCATCGTTATTCTTCGAGGATTTCGCGGATAAGCTTATCCGTGTCTTCAGCCGCTTTGTCCCAGGTGAATTTTTCCGCCCATCGGGCCGCCGTCGAACCCATTTGAGCCCGTTTTTCAGGCGATTCGAGGAGTTGTGATACTTTGTCGGCCAGTTCGACCACGTCGCCGAACTGGAAAAGATAACCGGTTTCGCCGTCTATTACGGATTCTCTCAAACCTGGTGCATCCGATACTACGACGGGAGTTCCGCAAGCCTGAGCCTCCATGCCGACAATCCCCCATCCCTCTTTAGGACTCGTGTTAACCGCCACCCAGGCTTTGCGAAGATATTCCACCTTCTCCTCCTCGGAAACGAAGCCGGCGAATTTCACGATCCCCTCGGATAAGGAAAGGGTATCGGTCAATTTACGAAGGGCCGGCAGACCGTCGCCGGAACCTATAATAACCAATCTCGCCCCCGAAATTCTCTGGCGGATGGCGTGCATGGCGCGAATGATAACGTCCACCCTTTTGTAGGCTTTTATTCGACCAAGATAGACGATGGTCGGTGTCTCGAATTCATCGACGGTATTGTCGGGATGATAGACTTCGGTAAATATGCCGTTGTAAATTATCGATATATTCTCGCGTTTGACGCCGTTTTCAATAAGATCCTCCGCGGTAGATTCCGAAACCGATATGACGGGGATTTTGGTTCGGGCGTATAACCTTAACGCGCGCCACTCGCCCCAAAGGACATAGAGCGGAAAGGGGAATAGATACCACGGGAATTCTGACCAGATCGTTTTTCCGAAAAAGTGATGAACCTGCGTTACCACGGGCACATCCGCCCAGCGCGGTGCCATGAAGGGCATTTTATTCATATCCTCTATGATGAGATCGAATTCCTTGCCGGCTTTGAGTAGCCTCTCGTATTCACGTTTAACCCGCATATTAAAAGTGTTGCGGTTTCCCTCGCTTCTGATTACTCGAATACCGTCCAGTATTTCCTCGGACAGACACCCCGGAAACGACGTGCACAGCAACGTGATCTCGTAATCGTCTCTGCGAGCAAGACGCCCGTATATCTCATGCAAATGGACTTCCGCGCCGCCGAAATAAGGATTCAACCTATCCTGCCAGTTTATTATAAGGATCCGCTTTTTCATATTCTAATTGGGGACTTCGCCCGACGGGATCGCGGGTTCGGTCGTGATTATTTCCTCCTCGGGTATATCCCCGCTTCCGCTTTTCGGGACGACGTTGAGTTGAGGTTGTTGTTTTATCTGATCGAGATATCTCCTGAGTTCCTCGTCTTCGGGATGTTTCGCTACCCATTTTTCGATGGCTTCGTTCATCTCCTGAACCTGGCCGAGCTGATACATATATCCGATACTCGCCCGGAATAGCGTTCTATCGTCGGGGTTAGCCTCGCGCGCTCTTTCTAAGATACGGTTTAGTTTATCCTCGTTTCCCCTTTGATACGCGACATCCGCGAATACTCTTATCAAGCGAATATTTGCTGAATCTTTTTCCATGGCCAGCTCGAACAGTTCGTCGAATTTATCCCATTCTCCGGCAGTTGAATATATGTCGGCTGAGAACATCGCTACACGCCAATCGTAAGGAAGTTTATCCCAGGCTCTGTCCATTACTTCCTGGGCTTTTTCGAGTTCGTCGTTGGTCTTGTATTCCAGCGCGAGTGTCATGAACGCCGTTGTATAATTCTGGAGTAGCTTCTCCGAGTTTTCGTCCTTACAGATCTCTGGATCTTTCAGTCCCCGGAATAGGTATTTATTGAAGAGGTAATCCCTCATGATATCCGGTTCGACCTGTCTTTCTCCCGCTTTTCCGGTCAGACGATACGCGAGTCCCTCCATTCTAAGATACGGCCCATAATTGAGTTTATTGTCCGGCGAAACCGTAACGGCGAAATATACGGGCGGATCGAAGTTATATACCGTATCTGCCGCTCTACCGGTTGAATCGGGTTCCGAGTAGGGTTTAACCTTCAAAGAGATTTCGGTATTTTCGATAAGGTGTTTGACCATGATATCCTGCACACGGACAATTTCCCCGGAAGACGTCCGATATGGCTGGAGCATATCTATCCTCTCGTCGGAAAACTCGATATTTACGAAATCGTGACCGAACTGGTTTCTCTTCTCGATAACCTCGTTCGAGTTGATTGAGATACTCCGCGCGTTTAGTTTCGTCTTGAGATCGAGTTCGTTATCCGCCCATATCTTGCCCTCGACTATTCTACCCGACGAGGTCGTTCCATTGTATTTATAATGGATTCTCGTTTTGAGTTGTTTGATATACCAGTTCGTATTCAGTAGCGAAAGGTTTGCGATACAAACGTCGTCCCTTTCCTGTTTCACGACCTGAAGGAACCACAGGGGGAAAGTATCGTTGTCGCCGTTTGTGAATAAAACGCTGTTTTTATCGCACGAATTGAGGATGTTATAGGCGTAGTCGTGCGGGATATAATTTCCGCTTCTGTCGTGCGAGAACCAGTTTGCTTTAAGCGGTATTGCGGGGAGAAACGTAAAAATCCCCAGAATGACGAGGGTGAATATTTCCGAAAGCTTCGCCTGTTTTCGCAATTTATCGAATATGGCCAATATCGCCGCTATCCCAATCCCAATCCACGCCGAGAAGAACATATATCCGGGCGTGAAGAAATAGTCCCGGTCACGGACTTCGAGTTTAATCCCCTGTGTGCCGTCGGAGAAGTTTATGTAAATCACGAGACCGAGTGTGCATACAAGAAGCGCCAGAAACAAAAGTAACCAGAACTGCTTATGTTTTGGAGCGAAGTAGAAGATAGCGAATAAAGCTATTGCAAAGGGTATAAGTCCGTTCGCGCTGGTTTTGATATCCGACCACTGTATTCTGAAGAAGCCCCAGAAACCCATTCTGGGATGATTTCCCAGCTGGTTTTTCCAGAGTCCCTTCCGTTTGAACATAAGCTCCCACATCGACTCCTGGCCGTATTGTTTACGATCCATGTAATCGGCGAATCCCTCTATTGTCTCGGGATCGTTCTCGTCGATAAGGGGGTCGTGCGAGGATCTTATTATTGTATATAGGCTCAATCCGAAGGCCATCGTGGCGAGAAATAACGTGATAAACGCCAATCCAAGTCTCCGGGACATCCTGCGGGCTTTGCTCCTGCCCTTGCCCGGCGACGAGAGATGAGTGGCAATCGCTCCAATTAGAGTAAAGACAAGTCCGAACGCTATTGCCCACAGAAACATCCCGAAAGTAGTGGCGACGCTGAATAGAATCAACCAGGTCAGCCAGAAGAATGGGTCTTTGCGTTTTTCCGGACTGGAGAAGATCACAAACAGGAATATCGGAGGAAGTATTATCATCGTAGTCAAATGGATGGATATCCCCAGATAAAGCAAAAAGGGTATAGCGACGAGGTATCTATCGCTGTCCGGTTTTTCCCGTTTCTCATACCATAGCATCGAGAGATAAACCACCAGATTGGTGATCATCATAGCCGGGCCGTAAACCTCCGCCTCGACCGCGTTATTCCAATAAGTATATGCGAACGCGGCCAACAGAGAACCCACGAGACCGGCCACCAGGGTAATCGCATATTCGGATACGGAATTGACTATAATGAAGAATTTACTGACTATTCTGGTTATAATTAGAAAAAGGAATCCTATTGCAAGCGCGTTAAAAAAGCCGCTGAGTAAATTCATCTTGTGCGCTACAGTTAGTTCCTCCAGACCCCATAGTGGAGCCATCCAGTCCAGGGGAAGCATGGAAGTCAACCTTCCGAGAAGAAGAAACAGCGGTGCGCCGGGAGGATGTGGAACGCTGAGACTGTGACTGCAGGCGATGAACTCACCGCAATCCCAGAAAGGGACGGTAGGTTGGGCGGTCTGAGCATATACGACGAAAGCTATGAAAACCACCAGAGCCGCATACCATCTCCGCATTACCTTATAACCGCTATCGGATATGTGAAAATCAGTTCCCGACGGTATTTCCTTCGTCCGGGTTATTGCGATTATCGAAACGAAGGGCGCTACGGCACCTAAAAAGAACCATTTCAAACCGCTTTGCCCTTTTCGAGACGCTAAAATCGCCGTGATAATTCCTGATGCCACGCATGCCGTAAACCATATAAATACGTGCGTCAGGATTATTCGATTGACGTGAGGCATAAAGTCTCCTGTATGTTATTATAATTCATTTATTTACACTTTCGATTACATAGAATCCAATCAAAATGGCATAATTTAAAAACCTCGATACAATCTCGATGCCAAATTGTCGGGTAGGCCGTTTTTTTTTATATTATTCGCCGCCCTATCGACGTCGTAATTCGTCCGAATATACTCGAATTCGCCTTTTTCGTCATCGTAAACTACGAAACAGGATCTCGGATCGCCGTTCCGCGGCTGGCCTACACTTCCGATATTAACGATGTATCTCTTTTTCACACCGAACTCGAACTTCCCGCTAAAATCCGCCGTTATCATCTCTCCGTAATCGCTCCAGATAACCGGTTTATGACTGTGTCCTATAAAACATACTCTGGACTCGAACGCCGCGAACTGCCCCGGCAACATCGACTTATAATTGAGATAATCCCAGTTCTGCGGATTAGCGGGGGTTCCGTGGACAAGGCAAAAAGAGCCGGTATCTTCTATTAGAGGAAGGGACGTTAAATACTGACTTTCATTGTAATCGAGTTGTCCCGCCGTCCATTCCAAAGCCGCCCTGGCGGATTTATTAAATTTAGATAAATCGGTCTTTCCAACCGCGCCCCAATCGTGATTACCGGCGATTACTATATCGCAAAGATCGCGGATAATCGCTATGCATTCTCCGGGATCAGCTCCATATCCCACAATATCACCCAGGCAATGGACGCTTTCGACGCCGAGAGACTTGATTTTCTCCACGACCATCTCGAGAGCGGGAAGATTCGAATGGATATCGCTTATCACCGCAACTCTCATCTTTCGTCCAGCTCCTCAGATTTTTTAATATCCATGTGGCGAAGGATTCCGTCGAGTAGTCCATTCACGAAACGGGCGGATTCCTGCGTCCCAAAATCCTTTGCCAATTCGATGCACTCGTTGATTGTCGTGCGAGGCGGAATATCGTCGAAAAAGAGCAGTTCGGCCAGGCCGAGTCTTAAAATATTCCTATCGACAGCGGCTATTCTATCAAGAGACCAATTCTGCGCGCGTTCTTCAATCGCCTTATCGATTATTTCTAAATTATCTATAGTCGTTCCAAATAAGGCCTTGAAGAACGCTTTCGATGTTTTTGGTATTTTATGCAGGTCTTCGATCTGCGAAACGAGGACGTCGATATCCTTGACCGCGCCCATTTCTCTGGCGTAGAGAGCTTTCAAAACCGCAATTCTTGCCTCTCTTCTCGCGCCCATCCGCTAATCTTCGATCTTGTCGATTAGGTCGATCATTTCGAGTGCATCGAGGGCGGCTGTGAAACCGCGGTTACCGGCTTTCGTTCCGGCTCTTTCGATAGCTTGCTCGATAGTATCAGTAGTCAGAACGCCGTAAATAACCGGCATACCGGTTTCCAGGCCTATTTTTGCGATGCCTTTAGATACTTCGGCGGCGACGTATTCGAAATGCGGGGTATCGCCACGGATAATAGCGCCAAGACATATAACGGCCGAGTAGTTACCAGACTCCGCGATTTTTTTCGCTGTCAGTGGAATCTCGAAACTTCCCGGAACCCAATGAACGACCACGTTCTCCTCCTCGATGCCGTGTCGCTTAAGGCAATCTATCGCGCCGGATATTAATTTGCCGACTACGAACTCGTTAAAACGAGATGCGACAATCGCTATTTTTATTCCGCCTGCTGGAATGTAACTGCCGTTGATTTCAGGCATATTACTCCTTTATCTTTTTAGTTTCGGTTTCCTTATCTTCGAATTCGATTAGATGTCCCATTCTATCCTTTTTCGTTTTCAAATAATCGATATTTTCCGGGTTCGGATGCGGTTCAATCGGCACCCGTTCGACAACGGAAAGCCCATACCCCTCCAATCCGACTATCTTTCGAGGGTTATTCGTAATCAACTTTATCGACGACAACCCGAGGTCGGTAAGTATTTGCGCCCCGATTCCGTAATCCCTGAGGTCGGGCGCGAGACCGAGCCTGCAGTTTGCGTCCACAGTATCGAATCCCAGGTCCTGCAGATGATAGGCCTGCATTTTTTTGCCGAGTCCGATGCCCCTCCCCTCCTGACGCATATACAGCAGGACGCCCTGTCCTTCTTCGTGGATCATCATCAGAGCGTCGGCGAGTTGGCCGCCGCAATCGCAACGCATACTTCCGAAGACGTCGCCCGTCAAACATTCGTCGTGGACTCTGACCAGCACGTTCTCCATGCCATCTACTTCGCCCTTGACCAGAGCAATATGTTGCCTTCCATCAACCAGCGATTCGAAAAGGTTAATCTCGAACTCGCCGAATTTCGTCGGCAACCTCGCCGAAGTTACGCGTCTAACAAGGACTTCGCGTTTATGGCGATAATCGATTAGGTCTTTTATTGTGATTACCGGTATATCAAATTTCTCCGACATCTTAAAAAGTCGCGGGAGACGCGCCATCGTTCCATCGTCGTCCATGATTTCGCATATCACGCCGACGGGAGTAAGACCTGCGAGTTTGCACAGATCGACCGCGGCTTCGGTGTGTCCCGCGCGCCTGAGAACACCGCCGTTCTCCGCTTTAAGAGGAAAAATATGTCCGGGGCGGGCGAAATCGCTTTTAGCTACGGTCGGGTCGGTTAGCGCCCTCAGCGTTTTTGCGCGGTCGTAAGCGGATATCCCGGTCGTGGTGCCGTGTTTGTAATCTATGGTTACGGTAAAGGGTGTGCCGTGTAGCGCGTCGTTTTTCTCGACCATTAAATCGAGATCGAGTTCGTGAAGCCGCTCAGAAGTAGCCGGTGCGCAGACCATCCCCCTGCCGTGTCGCGTAACGAAATTTACGAGGTCCGCTGTGGCTTTTTCCGCCGAGAAAACGAAATCCCCCTCGTTCTCGCGGTCTTCGTCATCGACAACGATAACGAGAGAACCTTCAGCAAGCCTTTCAATAGCGGTTTCGATCGTCGCGAATTTATTTTTATATTCTTCTCGCGGCATTTTAACCAATCTGTTTTTGAACGTATTTGGCGATTATATCGAATTCGAGGTTTACTTCCTTCCCCGGTTTCAAATCCCCGATGGTAGTTCTCTTCAATGTTTCGGGAATAACGGCTATTTCGATAACGTTCGATTTAATTTTAGCGATTGTCAGGCTGACACCAGAAACGACGATTGAGCCTTTTTCTACCGCAAGGCTTATATATTCACGCCGAAAATTTATTTCTAGCGACGCGAAATCGTCGCGCCTGATCAAACGGACAACTCGTCCCACACAATCCACATGCCCCTGCACTAAGTGCCCGCCCAATCGCGAACCGGCTTTCAAAGCCCTTTCGATATTGGCCTTCTCTCCCACACGCGTATTACCGAGAGTAGTTCTATCGAGCGTTTCTCGAGAAACGTCCGTCCGGAAACCATTTCGACAGACTTCGGCAACCGTCAGACACACGCCGTCCACGGCGATACTTTCGCCGGGTTCCAGCGGTTCCTCGAAATCCGCGTTGACTTCCAGAGACATCCCGCCGGCGATGGCGCGCGAGGAAGTTATGACGCCGATATTTTCAATCAATCCGGTAAACAAACCATTTGCCTTTCTAAAGCGGAGAATACTCTTCCGCAATATAGATTTACTAAAATAAATTATATATTTATATATGTCAACTCAAAAGACGAGATAAAATTTAACGAGTTACTTGCTCCCTGTGTCGCGTTTCCCCAAAAAACCCTATTGAGCTAAAAGCAAACGCTTCGAAAAAGCGGTTCAAGAAATACAATCGGCGATATAATGCGGAAAAATTGTAAAAAGTTCTTGACATTTTGTATTGCGTGCTTATCTTTATTCCATATTTGTTCATTCGAGTTGACTTATCGAAAAGAGTGTTTTACATTTGACAAAAGAAAAATAAATATCGATGAAGGGAGATGTAGTGAGAAAGACCTATGGCATATTGATCCTAACAATCGTCATATTTACTTTTGCCGGTCAGTTGAACCTGAAAGACGGAGCGAGCGTTACCGGCAAAATCCACTATGACGGTGAGGAATTTACTGTCGCGGACGATGATTTCGAACGCGGCGAGGTAAAGAAGGTTTTCCTCGGCGATGTCAAAACCACTGAGATGGCAACCGAGGAACAATACAGGCTTACCGAAGAACAGATCGCCGAATGGCGAGAGACCTCGCGCGAAATGGAAGAGAAATATCCTGACGCGAACGGTCTTATTTTATACGATTACGGACGCCAGACGCTGACATCGGATGGCAGGGAGGTAAACGAATCTCGCTATACGGTGAAGATACTTACCCAGGAAGCCAAACATTACGCGCAGGGATCGTGGTATATCGACGAAGGTATCAACCGGGTTAAGATACTGTTTGCGAGGAGTATCGCGCCAGACGGCACGATTATGAATTACAGCCCGGAAGATATCACCTATTCCGAACCCACCCGCGGAACGGTATTCTTTGGTAAGGGAAAGAGCATGACGCTCAATATTCCCGGCGCGGATATCGGCTCAATTGTCGATATCGGGTATATCCAGGAAACTTACGCGCCTGAAGACCCTGAACTTTTCCAGACAAGGTTCTATTTTCAGAGTTTCGAGCCGGTTAAGTTCTCCGCCGTGGATTTCGAGGTGCCCAAAGGACGCGAAATTTACTACGAGAAGTTTCTGATGACAGAGGACGATCCTTATATCGGCAATACTATAATCGAACTTCCCAAATTCAGCGATTCGGTCGAACCGATTATCTCTGAAACCGATTCAAGCAAGGTTTACCATTGGGAAGTAAGGGACGTCGAACCTGTCATACGCGAAAGGTATTTTCAGGGCTTTATGAACAGCGTTCCCTGTATCCACGGATCGTTATACCCGGACTATTCCTATTATAACAAACGTTTCGGCGAACTCCATTCGGAACACATGAAACTCACGCCTACACTGGACAGCCTCGCAAAGGCCATCGCCGGCGACGCCCAATCCGAGAAGGAAAAAGTAGCTCGGCTTTATCACTGGGTGCAGAGGAATATCCGCTATATCAGCGTGAAAGGCGCTCTCGCAAGTCGTTTCGGCGGGCATTACGCCGAAATTACTTATGAAAATAAATACGGCGACTGCTCGGACAAAGCCGTTTTCTTCGCGACTTTGTGCAAAGCGGTTGGAATCGAGGCTTACCCGATTATCGTAATGACCAACGACGCCGGTTTCCTCGACCGCACACGTTTCCCGTTTTGGGGCGGTAACCACGCTGTTAACGAGGTCTGGTGGGACGGCGAACCACATGTTCTCGACGCCACCGCGAACCTTTTCCGCTTTCCCTATTATTCGATGGGCGATTGCGATTTATACTATTGTAACTTCGTTCGCGGAGAGGTCGTTTACAATCCCCCTATCGCGCCGGAAGATAATTCTATGCAAAGCCAGACTGTTGTAGAAATACTCCCGGACGGTTCAGCTTCCATTAGTGACAGCTTCTGGTATACGGGCACGATGGAGGCAATGTATCGAGGCTGGTTCCAATACACACCGGAAATCCGCCACGGCAAGGTAATGGAGCAGTTCGTCGCTCAGAGAAAGAGCGGGGCTAACCTCAAGGACTTTAAGGTCCATCAGGTCGATAGCATATCTAAACCCTTTGGTTTGGAAATGAAATACAGAGTAGATGATTATCTCACCGAAGCCGGAGACTATTACCTTATGGACGTTCCCGCGCTTCGCTATAATTTCGACGAAATCGAATTGAAAAAACGCGAATATGGTATCAAGGTCGATATGACTTATATGCGGAAACACGATGTTACATTCCTACTACCCGATAACTTTGAGGCCGCGTTTCTGCCGGAACCGTTCCATCTGGAAAGTGAATATTTCACATACGACGCCAGTTACGAACGTGAAGGGAACAACGTCCGTTTCTGCGATACTTTCAGGAGAACGAAACTGCGCATTCCTATCTCCGAATATGATAGTTACAAGGCAGATGCCGAGAAAGTCCTGGCATATCTCAAACAACGCGTGTTCCTTGCACCGGCGAGTTAGGAGGAAATCATGACGAAACTTACAATTACACTTTTCATTATCGCAATATTGGCTTCCGCAACTATAGCTAAAGACAGGGATATCGTTTATCTTATCGACGGAAGCGAGTATGTCGGCAGTCTGGTTAAAATAACAAATGAAATAGTTACACTCGAAACTGCAGAGGGTGAAAGAAGCTTCTCTGCGGACAGCGTCCGAAGCATCGATCTCGGAACCTGGCGTCCCGGGGACGATTGGGAAAACCGCCTGGACATCGACGACGATATTCTCGAAAACGCCCTTGAAACTGCAGATAGAGCCAGCAGAGAATACACAAGTGCCGGTTACATAACGCTTTACGAAAAGGGCGTTCTCACGGTCAACGAAGATTTGAGCGCGGATTACGTCAAGCGGTACATACATTATATCGCGAACGAACGCGGTAAGAATAAGGCCAATTATTCCTGGACATATTACGACGACGTCCAGAGCGTAACCGTCGATTTCGCGCGTTCGGTAGGATTGGCTTCAGTGAGCACGGTCGCGGATAACGCCATCGAGGACGGTAGCACAAACGCCTGGCTTGCCGAATATCAACGCCGTCGAAGGAAGAAATTCGCTCTTACCGGCGCTTCTCTGGGATCCGTAGTCGATTATCAGCTAACCAAACATTACGACCGGTTCGACCAGTGGAATCCACTCTTCGAGCGCTGGACCTTCTACGATACCGAGCCGATTATATTTTCCTGCTTCGAGGTAAAATACGACGAGTCGATTCCGTTAGAATTTCACGAGGTCGAAGTGCCTAAACCGGAAAAATCCAGCGAGGGTGAATACGTAATTCGAACATGGACGGTGGAGAACATCGAGCCTTATATCGAAGAGACAATGCTCCCCAACATGAACTGGTTCATGCCGAATGTGGCTGTAACTCTTCCGCAGGATATGGAACAGCTTTCCGCCGCTTACTACAACAAAATCGACAACGCGATGGACGCGATGGATGCCGTTAAATCCCGTCTGACCGAAGAATTCCCTGAGGGTAATCCTTCTATCGAGGAAGTTTACAATTTCGTCTCGGAGAACTTCTCATCGAATGGTGTAAGTCTAAGAGAATATTACCCTTATCCTAAACCACTTTCAGAATTACTTGATATGTCTCGCATCGCGAGCTACGAGCTGGATTTCATACTATATGTATTCCTCAAAGCGGCGGGGCATCAACCGCAATTAATTCTTGTAGGCCCGGATATTGACACGAAAATGCCGGATGAAATGTTTAACCTTAGTTTCTTTAATTCGGTCGCCGTCGAGGTTAATGACGACGGCGAAACGCGATACATCTCCCCCAACGAATTTCTCCGCTACGATCATCAACATCACAGCGGTTATTACTACCTTCCTGTAAGCGAGAAAGGCTCAAAATTACGCGAGAAAGACCGACTTCCGGGAGACGACCATTATACTATCCCCCAATATGCCTGCAGGCTTCTCCCCGACGGCACGCTCGAAGTTGAATATACCGAACGATATGTCGGCGAGACGGGCGGAGATCGTTTTCGACGCCAGAAGAATCGCAAACCGCGCGAGATAGATAACTATTTCGACGCTATGGCGAAGAATATAGACGAGTTGGCGAATATTGTCGATTATAAACTCGAAGGATTTAAGAGTCTATCAGATGAAGTCGAAATGAGTTACACCGTGGAGATTCCCGGTTTTGCGGTTTCCGCAGGCGAGGAAATACTCGCCTTCAGATTGCCGACCGTAGATTTCAATACATATGAGGTCGGTGCCGCCGAAAGGACATTGTCTTTCTCGCGCGCAGGCAATTTCTACAATGAAAAATATATTAATATCGAACTTCCCGATGGTTACGAAATCGAATATCTACCGAAAAGTGTCGATCTGTCAGTAGGTTATCGCTCCTTCGAGGCCGATATCGAGGTGGATGATAACGTCCTTCGATACAAACAAATCGACGAAGGCAAACATGAACCGATGTTACCGCCGGAAAAATACCCAAAATACAAGGGATTCGAGGAAGAACAGGCTAAATTCGGCGACAACTGGATATTGTTACGGAAATCTTAAAAGCCCCGATAAATGGTAAATATAAAGGCGGCCACGGTTGGCCGCCTTTCTTTATTCGACGGTTTTTTTTCGCATCAGATTCGGCTCAACAACATCTCGTTTCTCGAGCCGCGGGTTATTTTAATTTCTCCAGCTTTGTCCAGATCGAAAATCAATTTCTCGATATAACTTCGCGGCAGTGGAACCGAATCGAAAGCTTGTTGAAGCGGCGTTTCAAGCGTTATCGCGCCCAATAGAAATTTCTCTGGCTCTTCGAAATCCCTTATTTTACGCGGTGATTGTGTCTCGATCCAACTTACTGTATTCGCGCCGGCATGGATAACCCTCGTAATCTCGCCGGAAGCGCGGTATTTATCTGTTCCCGGCGGATTGATCGCCGACACCCAATCCGAAACGGACATGCGTTTATTAGCGAATAATTTCGCGATCGTGAAAGGCCCTTCGGGTGTGCCGAAATCGGCAAGACCTTCAACAGCTATTGGAATGATATATTCCATCAACATTTCTGACACTGGAATTTCTCTTCCTTTAATGCGAAAAGTTGCCGTCATGCCGTTAACAGTAGCGTTAAGACGATTCAAACCGTATTCGATAATATCGGCGTCCAATACCGCGGAACCGCGTTTTGCAAGCCCAGCGGCTAATCCGACGTATAGCGCCGCCATTTCGCACATAAGTTCCGGCATTGGCTGGCTGTCTCCCGCCCGAAGCTCCAACGTGGGTTTGTCCGGATATTTCAAACAGACGTCCGTGCCCCATAGGTGTCGGCTGAGCTTCGGATCCATCGTAGTCATGGGATTCGAGCAATTATGCGCGTTGTTCTGCATCCGCATCGATTTATATTTACCGTCCAGACTCGGACAAGAAGCCGCAATCGCTATTAACGCTGGAACAAAGGGCATCAGTCGATTATGTAGTATCCCCGCTTCCTCGTATGTTTCCAACGAACCGGCATGGATATGCCCACCCGCAGGATTATAGTCGGCCTCGCGGTACCCGATTCCAACTAAAACCGCTTTTTTTCGGGACGCGATTTCACTGCATGTCTTAAAAGCCCGGCGGGTTTTCTCCGCAAACTCATCGAAGCTCCGGGTCATACCCAGCCTGATTTCGAGAAGGTCCATATCCTCCCCGATTTCCAGGTCGGGCAGTTTCCTTTTCGATAAGTCTATTATCGAACCGATCTTCTCCGGGCCCACGCTGAGGCCGGTTTTGAGCGAGTTCACTAATAATTCCCAATCGATTCCAATTGTAACGTTCTTTATGGGTTGCATTTTATTTCCTTTAGATAACTTCGAGCACCGGAAATCCGCCGGTCAGACTAAGCGCACCCGGTTTTGTATCGAGTTTACGATGATATATCGTCGGCCCGATTTTGTCCGCAGTGATTTCTTCGTCGTCTATAATAAAATTCCTCGCTCTGGGCCCGGCGGAAATAGCATGAAATCCGTTCCGGTCCTCGATATAAGCCAATAAATAACCGTCCTCGACCCGGATTCGATTAATCGGACAAAGCGAGATATCGAAATCGGTGGATTTGTTCTTAGCGAGAGTTTTCTGCCGCGCGAAAATAATTATTTCCGGCATATAAGAACCGCTGTTGTGCCATATCCTGCTCACCTGCCCCGGCTGGAACGACAGGAGAAGGGCTTCCCCGGTGTCTTCACGCTTCAATACTATGAAACCGCTATTGCCGGCCTGTATGTCGCCGATATACATATACCAGTGCTCATGCCAGCACCATACGGGAATCTGGACGCGTTTTACGAACCGTCTTTTCTCTCCGTCGGGCTGGATACAGACGAGACGAGAATTCCTGTTGTCCATCTGTTTCAATCGTATGTGGAACGTCGGCGACACCTTTTTTGGCTTCGCCTTTTTTACTTTATTCGCGATATGTAGATTATACGAAAGCGCCGGGGATTGCGACGAAATGGCGATATTCACGGTTGTTTTCATCCCACCGAGTTTAGCTCGTAAGGGAACCTCGATTTCATCTTCGAGCTTTGCTCCACAATAACTCCCCGCGATTTTAAATTTGGCGTTCGATATATCGAAATCCTTTTTAGTCGAATCGAAGCCCATTCCGCAGGCGAGTTTTGCCATAACACCTTGAAGCACCGTATCCTCGATTAGGCCGTTGAATCCTTTAGCGCCAAGGTGTTGGATAATCCCGCCCCTCTTCGGCGAGATCATCGAAGACATTATATCGTTGGATAGGAACAACTCGTCGTAGCCGTCCAAATTGAAATCCGCCGTTTGAGAAATAGCCTTACCCGATTTCGGTTCGTGCACTTCAACGGCCGGCATCAGAGAATCCAGGATTTCACGAGATTCGGTCTCGTCGAGGACAACAAGCTCCCCCACCGACGGAGCAGGTGCGGCTGTGCTAAATTCCCTAACCAGACAGACCTCTTTGTTCTTAAGCGATCGATGGAGTTTCGCCGTGTCGCATATCGATTCGGTCAGTTTCAATTTCAACTCGAAACTGGCTTTTCCTCTTTTTTCTACATAGGTAATTTTTCCTGCAAGTTGCATGATAATCGCCTTTCATACTATTATGACCGCCCGGTCATATTGGTAATATACGATTAATAAAACAAATTGCAAGCGTTTTTTATAGAAAAGCGATTATTTTTACTCCCGCGTATTACTATTTGCGCTTGATATTTTACGTTGTATTATTATAATAATTTGGGAGCGAAGACGGTTTATCCTATGACCAGACCAGAAAAGACTCAAATAATCTACGGAAACGGAATCCTCGGCAGGCGTGGTTTGCTGTCGCTTCTGATTCTGATATCGCTCTACTGGCCGATATCGTTAATCGGCCAATATGCACTCGAATACGGTTATTTATCAAATACTTCGCTATGGCCGGCCAGATCCAATTCGTCGAGATTCATCAGCACCGGGTTTACCTCGCACAATCTGGATATTATCGATCGAAATGACAGCTACGTCCATATCTCCACCGGATTTCCCATTGGACGGAATTTCGGTCTCGGTTTGGAATCTTCGGTAGGAATCGACAGGTTCTTCACTCGGTATTATTGGAATCTCTGGGCGAATTGGGATCTGTCCAGATTTATTAATGTCGCTATTTCCGGCGATCTTTGCGGCTATGCCTATTCTCCCGGCGACGCGTCCATCGGCGACGAGAACGACCCTCTCGCTTCCGAAAATCAATCCAAACTCGCGCCGAGTTTCAGTGTCGGAGCCGGTTTTTCGCCGACAGGAGATCTATCGCTGGTTCTTATGGCGAAAAATATATTAAGACCGAATATGGCGTTGGGATCACAGGAAAAATCGCGGGATCCAACGGTTCTCTCCACCGGACTAACCTGGCGTTTCGGAAGATACGTTCCCTTCGGCGACGTCGATTTATATTTCGACAATGAACCCGATTTCGATTTCCGCGGAGGAATCGTGGGATTTGCGTTGAAGAATCGTCTCGGGCTTTTATGTGCCGTCGGTAATGACGGCCTGACCGCGGGAGCTTCCTACGATTTTGGAGAAATAACGGTCGGTTACGAATTCAAACGACCTTTCGGCGATCCTGCAAATATATACGGTAACAGTCATTCCGCACATATCGAGCTTCGTTCCTTCGAACCGGAACCGGTCGAAATCGAACTGCCGGATACGACCGATTACATCTGCCCTTCCAATCCTTTAATCGCGGAATGGGCTATCGTCCGTAAGGGCGTGGATTCTCGAATATACGATTATTCTATTCAGACACAGACTCTCGATTCCGCGATATTCTATCTTTCCCCCGGGCGAAACTTCAAGATGTCGGGATCGCGTAACGGCGAACTCTGGCGGGTTAAGATGACGGAATTCCCCGGCCCAACCTGTTGGATAGCCGGTTTCAAGGACGGCGAGGGATTCTGTTTAGAACATATTTACAACAATCCAGCTCAGGCCACCAGAATGACGGTCGCGATGGAAGAATACGTAGCAGTTATCCCCTTTGTATTCTCCAACGAGATTATCGATTCGATTGCCGTCTATTCCGATCTTCCGATTCCCTTTTATCTCGATTCGGACGACGAACGCAAATGGGAATATTATCTGGATTGGCAAAGCGCAGATCGGTTCCTTTTCGCCGCGCCGACCTACAATCCCGATCCGCCGGAAATACGGCTTGCATCGGAGTTCGCCGTGGAAAAAATCGATAACCGCCTGCACGCCGAAGTCGCGGTCGCGGTTGGGAGGATACCGCATAGACTTCTGGCGACTTCGTCATGGGCGGGGGATTGCGCGGTTTTCTCGAATAATCCTCACGATACTCTCACTTTCATAGTTCCTAACGAAATCCCGGACTCGATTCCGATAGTCGTTACCGGAAGCGCTACGGACGCCTGGATGCGCGTCCATAAAATAGGCCCGGATACTCTCGACAACGAAATAATCGCCAAGGTCTGGGATAACACTGATTATAGCCTGTTCAACTTCGTCTATTTCGCCGAAAACGACGATAACTGCAGAGGCGATATCGACCCGCATCTAAAACATCTCATCGATAGAGCGAAAACCACGGACGGCAAATTGTTGATAACTGGTTACCGCTATCGCGACGCCCTTTGCGCTTATAATCATGCCCGAAAGACTTTGCCCGCGACACAGGTTCGCATCGATCCCTCGTTGATTCCCCCCAGCGTTCGTTTCGAGGGAAAATGGATTGCGCCGGATTCGATATGGTTCATCAATAATTTCTCTCAGGCTATAATTATGTGGGAGGATATTCCTCAGCCGGCGGACGTCGCGGGTTACATAGTTTTCGCCGATAACAAACCGATTCCGGAATTCGCGCTCTACGATTCGCTGGCGTATTTGCAACTCAACAGAGAACCAATTGTCGGAAACATGTTCATCATTTCCGAGATATCGCCCGATATCCCCGTGTATGCGCGTATTGCCCCGATCACTGGAAAGGGGCAATTCGGGGAGCTTTCCAATCAAATTACTATCCAGACCAAAGCCCGGCGAAAGACTACTGTTTACGAATTTTCGAGCAAGCTGGGCAATCCGTCCGCCTTCGATTTCTCGGAATACCGCGAGGTGTCGATGCTGTCCGTCAACGCGGAAATAATCGACCTTTACCTCGGCACCGACGTGCCCGAGGACGGCTACGGCAACCTCGAACTGAAATCGCCGTCGATAGTCGAATCGGAGAGGACTATCTGGAAGAGCCGCAACGCGGGAATCCTCATGATGGACGTCCTCCCGCTTCAAGCGCCCTACGATGTGCAGGAAATAACGTCTATCGATAAAAAACAATCGGAACCGTGCCGGGTGGGAACGCGCTATCTCGTTAGGACACCCGACGGTTACGAACTCGTCATCCGCGTGGAATCTGTCGAGGGAGAGTTCCCCGACAGGAGAATCGATATTCAATATTTATATAGGCTCGTAGAAACCGCGCCTGTTTTCGATTGGAACGAGTAAAAATGTCGACGAATCTATCACATAGAAATCCCGCTTCGCTCAAAGTAGTCTGCTTGTTTTTACTTTTCATCTTGGTTTCTCTCTCCGCCGACGTCGTCGGAACTATCTATTGTCACCTCGATCTGGAGTTTCCTTCGGCCGGCGTCGGAACAAGTGTCGAATTGACCGCGATTACCGACTCGATTCGCACCGTCCTGGGTGACCCGGTTCTTGCCGCAGATCCGTGTTTGCAGGAATACCAGACCTGGCGTCTCCATTCTACGGCGGGCAGACCGCTTGGCGATATCGAACCTGAAGCCGGCGACCATTGCACCGGTTCGCCGTGCTACCGCGATTATTATACGCACTCCTCCCCCTTCGACCTCGACCGGGAACTCGTCGCGACGGCATGTTACTTCTTTGTTTCGGATAGCCTGGACAGCGCTGACGCCTTCCTGCGAACGGAATATGCGTTTTACATCGACTGTTATCGACCGGGCAATCTCGAGATATCCCTGACGGAGAAATACATGACTGACGCCTACGACGAATGGACCGTAGTCAGCGATACAGCAACACTAACGATTACCGGCCCCGCCATGGATTGTCCTCCGATGCGCGCGCCCAAATGTGGCGAGGTTTACGACATCACACCGCTCGAAGCCAAGGCTGTCTGGCATCACGTGATGTTGCACGAGGGATATCAATACAGAATCAACACTTCTCCCACTCCTCCCGCATCTGGAATCGATCTGGACACGAATTACATCGAGTTGACCGGGCTTGTTTCGGAGACGAGCTATTACCTTCACGTTCGTGGTTGGTTGAATTGCGAAACCTCCAGCATAAGTTATTCTCCGTGGACGAGCATTCCGTTCAATACTCTTCCACAACCGATAACGACAATCCAGACCTCCCCGGAAGACCTGATGTTCATCGCGGAGGGAGATACTTATTACACTACGACCGAATTCGATTGGCCTTACGAAGGCCCCACCGGCCCCTGCCACTTGATAGAAGCCGTCAGTCCGCAATCTTATCCTCCAGATGGCGCCATTTATTACTACCGCGAATGGAGCGACGGCAGCGCGATTAGCCATTGCCACGAAGTAGGAGCGACGAACGTTACGATCACTTGCTATTATGATTCCATCACGGCGGATTTCATGATGCAGAGCGCTCCTCCCGCAATTGTATGTGCAGGTTCCCACATTGATGTTTCCGTTACGATGTTAAATTCCGGTTCGATCGAATGGACGGAGTGGGATAACTTATACTTATGGAGCCAGAATCCTCCGATGAACGAAATCTGGGGGCTTTCGGAGGTCGAGTTCGAAGGCAGTATGGTGGAACCGGGAGAAACTCATACCTTCGAATTCACGGTTATCGCGCCGGATACACCGGGAGACTACGTATTCCAATGGCAGATGGGCAAGAGCGGCATCTCGTTCTTCGGCGAGAAGTCCGATTCGGTCTTAATCACGGTGGAAGACAAACCGACCGCGACGGCATCCAGCGGCGGCCCCTATTGCCAGAATGAAATCCCGGAATTATACGGCGGCCCGGACGGTATGGTTTCATATTACTGGACAGGCCCCGGCGGATTCACCTCGACATTGCAAGCTCCCGTTCTCCCACCCGGAACTCCGTCGATGACCGGCAATTACAGGCTGATAGTCCAGAATTCCTACGGTTGTCTCGATACCGCAAATACATATCTTACGGTCAATTCAAAACCCTCGGCATCGGCGTCGAATACCGGCCCTTATTGTGGCGGGCAGGCAATACAACTCACCGCGAACCCGGCGGATATGGCCACTTACGAATGGAGCGGACCGCTCGGTTTTTCCAGTAGCGATAGAATAGCGATCATCCCCTCTGCGGACACCTCCCATGCGGGAACCTATAGCGTGATTGTAACAAGCGACGCAGGATGTGTAGATACGGCATTTACGAGTATAATCGTTTACGAAAAACCGGAAATCACGGCGTCTTCCAACGCCCCGGTTTGCGAAGGAAGTATCCTCGAACTGCGCGCAGAACCGCCCGGATTGGATTCTTATTTCTGGTATGTTCCCGGTGGCACGATTATTCCTGGTAGAGTAATTTTCCGGAATCCCGTATCCGCGGATATGTCCGGAATTTATAGCGTAATCGGAACCAGCGAGGACGGTTGCGCAGATACGGCGTGGGTTATGGCGATAATCGATACCGTTATCAAAACCCTCGAAATCGATTCGCTCACCGCCGACAGCACCTTTATTTTTTCCGGCAGTATTACGGAACTGCACTGTTTCGTGTCCGGCGCAGAAGGCGATTTGAGCTATCATTGGGAACCCTACGAGTCGATATGGGATCCGGACACCTCCGATCCAATGGTTGCCCCGTCGGTTACGACTACGTTCGAGGTTACGGTAACCGATAGCCAGGAATGCGGCATATATCAGGTGAGTGATACGATTATCATTCAGGTTATGACTGATTTTGAATGTCTTATCTACATAGACAGCCTGACGCACGATAAACGGATATGTCTTGGCGACACTATCCAGCTCCATGTCGATGCTTTTCTGGGAGTCGGAACCACCGATTATCGATGGTCGCCTAATTATAATATTTCCTCCATTAGCTCCCGAACACCCTATGTTTATCCCGAAACGACAACGATATACACCGTCGTCGCGGAGGACGATTCGGCCTGCACGGATACCGGATACGTCGAGGTATCGGTCAGCGACGTTCAAATCGATATAGAACCCGATTCGGGACATATCTGCGTGGGCGGTTTTATTGAATTGATTGCTGATCTGCATGGTGGAATCCCGCCTTACGAAATAGCCTGGACGCCCGCAACTACTATATCCGATCCCGACAGCGAAATTGTCATAGCGACGCCCGAAACCACGACTACTTACAGAATAATCGCCGTGGATTCGATGAGTTGCTATGGAATAGATTATGTTACAGTTCATGTGGATACGCCTATAACTACACTATATGTCGAGGTTTCCGCGGACGACAGCAGTCTTATTCTCGGCGAGTCCACGCGGCTCCATGCGAACGCTTACGACGCGGGCGGTTCCGTCGGGTATTTATGGACACCCGAGGCCTACTTCGACGTTCCCGCCTCGCCGAATCCCTGGGCGACTCCCCCGGTCTCCGGGTGGCTAAAAGTCGCCGTAACGGATTATCAGGAATATTGTGAATACACTATATACGACAGTATATACATCGAGGTCGAGGACACTTCGAGCTGTCCACTGAATATAACATATATCACACCCGATACACATATCTGCCTCGGCGATGAGATAATGTTAGAGGTTTCTGTCGAAGGCGCTTCCGGCACCGTGGATTACTCCTGGACACCGTCGTCGAGCCTTTCCGATCCTTCGTCGCCGAATCCAATAGCTACGCCGAATCACACTACTTTTTATTGGATAATCGTCAGCGACGACAGTTGCGCGGACAGCGCGAGAGTTATCGTATTCGTCGATACTGTTCACACCGGGATGCGAATTGTTTCTGTAGCGGCTACTTTCGATACAATAGACATCGGCGATTCGACTTATCTATTTTCCAGTATTACGGGCGAATCCGGTGATTTGTCCGTCCATTGGACACCGGTTTCTTCCCTGTCAAATCCCGATTCCACCGAAACGTGGGCTTTCCCGGAAGAACCTACAACCTACGTAATCACAGCCATGGACAGCCAGGAATGCGGGGTTTACGAAGTTAACGATAGCATACACATTTTCGTCAACACATGGTTTGGTTGCTCCCTTTCCGTTACGGCTTTTGGGGCGGATAGTATCTGTCCGGGTAGTTCCACGCCCCTCGACGCCCTCACGGAAAACGCAATTGGAACTTCTTCCTTCGAGTGGACTCCGCATACGGGGCTTTCAGACCCATACATAGTCAATCCTATCGCGTCGCCTTCGGTTACGACGCCTTACGTTATAACCGCGGTTGACGATTCCGCGTGTATCGCGCGAGATACCGTAACAATATGGGTTAAAACCATAGACACTGGCGATCTACCGGAACTGGATATTTGCGATACGGATACAATTCTCCTCGATTTGTCCATGCACGCGGGCGTCGAACCGGTTTCATGGACCTGGTTGCCCGATATTTTCCTATCGGATGCGGATATATCCTCGCCTTCATGTTGGGCGGATTCGAGCCTGACCTACACTGTAATCGCATCCGATGCCGAGGATTGCGCGGATACAATAGAAATTCCCATAACCGTCGATTCCATGCGAACCGGCATGGAAGTGAATCTCTCGCCAGATACATCAATTATTTTCGGCGGAGAGGCGAATCTTCGCGCGGAGATAACCGATATAAGCGGTTCCGTGCGTTGGTTCTGGTCTCCGCCAAGCTGGCTTGACGATCCGTATAGCCTCACCCCCACAGCCACACCGCCGACCACTACCGTTTATACCTTCACAGCGCTTGACAGTCAGCTCTGCGGCGTTTATTCCGTCGATGATTCGGTTATCGTCGATATAATCCCCGAATTTGAATGCAGTCTCGAAGTAACTCCGGCGTTTGAGGAAACCACTGTATGCAGAGGTTCTTCAGTTCAACTGGAAACATCGTTATCCGGCGAGATGGGCGATGTTGCTTATGAATGGATTCCAGTCGATTATCTCGATTTCCCGGATTCCGCTAACCCGGTCGCAAGCGAACTCGATTCCACGATTACATATACAATTATCGTAACCGACGATAGTTGCGCTGATTCATCTAATATAATTATTCATGTAACACGAGTTATCTCATTATTAGACAGCGTAATAAATATATGTAGAGGTGACACTGCCGAAATGTGGGGAGAACTCATAAATCCCACTGGCGAAATAACTTACGAGTGGTCGCCCGATTTACGGCTATCCCACCCGGATTCGAATTATACGATGGCTTTTCCCGAAACGACTACGGAATATATACTTATCGCATCCGATGACGCGGGATGTTCAGATTCGATCGTGGTCAATATCGAAGTGGATAGTATATTGATTACCATGTTGATAGACGCTTACGCTTCGCCTTATACTATAGCTCCCGGCGATAGCGCGTTGTTAACGGTTGTGATAGACGGCGAGGTCGGCGAGGTCTCTATCGAATGGGATACGGCTGATGGAATTGTCGAATCGCCCACAGAGGATATAACATGGGCATTTCCCGACTCGTCGATGTGGTTTACCGTGACGGTGCGCGACAGCCAGGAATGCGGAATTTATTCGATTACCGATAGTGTGTTCGTCGAAGTCGGCATGGATCCATGTTCCCTGGAAGTCTCGATAGTTACTCCCGATTCGATTTGCCGGGGCGATTCCGTCGAATTAACGTCAACGGCTGAGGGCGCAAACGGCCAAATAAACTGGTTATGGCGACCATCGACAGGATTGAGCGATACTGCGTCGGAGTCGATATGGGCGTCGCCGACCGTAACTACCTTCTATTGGGCGATAGCGACGGATACCCTCGGTTGCAAAGATTCAAACGGCGTATCCGTGGTAATCCGGGAGACGCCCACTGTTCTGGCCATGGCTATCGACGAAACATTATATATCGGCGAAGATCTCGAACTGCGAGCATATCCCGCGGACTCATCTTTTATATATGAATGGAGCGGACCTGCCGGTTTCTTATCGAACGATAGAATTAACTTTGTCAATGATATAGACACATCGCAATGCGGTTGGTATTCCGTTTCCGTAACAAATGAGATTGGATGCACAGGGGTCGATTCGGTGAACATTTCGGTGCTGACTCCTCCCGCCTATCCCGATATTGCCCTATCCTCCCCCTGGTTGGAATTTGATATTTACGAGGGCGAGACAGAGGATCGGGAGACTCTTCAAGTTTCGAATGCGGGCGATTCAACTTTATTGATAACTTCCCTTTACCGCGCAATCAGCCTCGACGAGTTTACATTTGCGGATATTACGCCCGTAGAGATCGATCCCGATTCTTCCGAAGTAGTTGTCGTTACCTTTGAAGCTTCAGTAATAGGCGATTACAGGGATACGCTGATTATCGAATCCAACGACCCGGATGAATCGCGGTTAGCCCTCCATCTCCTGGGGCATGTCCATCCGCCGGACGACCCCGATATAGGTGTATTCCCGGAGATACTCGATTTCGGTGCCGTCATAGTCGATTCCTGCGAGAGAGATTCTGTCTATATATCCAACTCCGGCGGAGGATTATTGATAATCAACGATGTCGCGCCAGAAGCTACAAGCGTAGCGTTCATAAGGCCGCCACTGCCGGACACGTTAACGCTCAACGAGGGAAAATACTACGTCTTCGAGTTCTGCCCGACCGCCGCGGGTTCGCTAAACACATGGATTGATACTGAATCCAACGACCCGGATGAGTCGTTATACCAACTTCTCGCGCTGGGATTGGGAATAATCCATGCGGGATATTCCGTCAGCACCGAGGTTGTAACTCCCAACGGCGACGGACTCAACGACATAATCGAATTCAATGTCCCGGACGGCGAATCGAACTGGAACGTGGAAATCTACGATTCCCGGGGGAATCTTATAACGAGCGGCCATCTCGAAAACTGGGACGCACGCGAAAACGGATCGACAGTCCCAATAGGAACCTATTATTACAGATTATCCTCCGGCGGTGAAACGCGAATAAGCGGGGCAATAGCGGTAATTTACTGATGAACTACAAAAATTATACCAATCGTCGATAATTCTTGCACTTGCCTAAAACGAAATCGCATATATATTGGAAATCGCCATGACGCAGTCTGAAAAAAATGAATACCTCTTCTGGGTTCAAAAAATCGCGGTGATTATTATCCTCGCAATTATTACCAGTCTGGGCTATCTATCCATCAATCGCATGCACGACGGCGAGGACGCCACGTTCCTCTCCACGGTAATCGACGGTATGATCCCCTACAACAGGCACTGGGTGTGGTTTTATTACCTGTATTTTCCCTTTATCTTCCTACCCTTTTTATTCCTCCGAAACAGGAAAGAACTATATAGGGCATTCACATTTTTTTTAATAACCGCGGCCATTACGCTCACTTTCTATTTCTTCTGGCGAACGGGAATAAATCGTCCGAAGATCATCAATGAAGACTTATCCGCCAGATTGTTGAAAGCGATTTACCGGGGGGATAACCCATACAACTGCTTCCCCAGCCAACATGTGGCTTATAGCTGGACAGCCGCGCTGGTCTTCTTCAGAAGAAACAGGATATATGGCTACATTGGTTTCTTCATAGCCTTATGTATAAGCCTATCCACTCTTTTCATCAAACAGCATTGGTTTGTAGATTTCCCGGGCGGTATCGCTGTGGCTTTTCTGGGGTATCTCCTGACTTATAATGTGATTTTTAAGGATAAGAAAATAGATAATGAGTAAATCGATACTTGTAATACTATTCATTTTATGTTTCTCCATTTTCGCCGAGGAACCTCCTATCCCATCGATGATTAATATTCCCGGATGGAATATTGTTTACGGAGATTATACGATCCCGAAAAACGCCACTCCGGGCGAGGTTCTGTCGATTATCCCCGACCGAAAACAACCTACATTGGGACGTTCCGTAACGCCCTATGATCCCAACATTATAGGCGTTGCGTCTCTCGATTCTCTGGATTCGCTTCGGGTGGCCGTCGGCGGCGAAGTCGAAGTCCTGATAGACGGGAGTGTCGATAGCGTTAATACCGGCGAATGGCTGGTAGCGTCGGGGGGAATCGGCACAGCGATGCCACTCGAAGAGGATTATCCGTTAACCCCAATAGTTATTGGGATAGCATTAGAAGATTATGTCCACGGTGGCGATAAAGATAGGATTCGTATATTATTGACGCCCGGCGAACGGTTATCATCTCCGAAATCGAAGTCCGGAGAATAATCATGTCCCGCCCGGTCAGGTTCTGGTTCTGGACGATAATCTCGCTCGCTCTTTTCGGAGTCGGCGCATGGAGACTACACTGCAAGGCAGGACTCGAAATCCACGAATCGCTTCTCTATGCCGTGGCTATTGCGATTGCGATATGGATTATCGGATTGAGATTGGTCGTCGGAAGCAGAGGGCCTTTAAGGACGAAAAAACTTCGCAATCCGCATCTTGCGACCCCGGAAGAATTCGAGATGTTATGCGCGGAGATATTCAAAAAACGCGGATACAAAATCGAAATGACATCGGGCGGAGGGGATTACGGCGCGGACGTCGTTGCACGAAAGAAAGGAGTAACTCTGATAATAGGTGCTAAACGATACGAAGAATCTCGCAAAGTCGGCAATAGATGGATTCAACAGCTAATAGGAGCGATGCCGCATTTCGGCGCTGATCAGGCTGTGTTGATAACGACGTCGGATTTCACACGGCAGGCTATCGAACAGGCGGAAAAGTGCCCTATCGAATTGATAAACGGAGAGGAACTATCCAGAATCATCAGAAAATACTGGCTATAGGGTGTTATATTTTTGTAACACTTCTGTTATTGAATTCTAACACTTTCGCCCTCGATTGGAAACGCGAGACGGTTGAATGGAGCCTGACGTGCTCCGCCGGTGCCGGTGCCTACGCCTGCTGGAAATCTGGCCCTTTCACCGACGAGCCGTTAATCGTCGGCGAAACGGACAAACCGTTAGTCCCGGAAACCGTGCCCAATTCCTGGCTGATGTCGGTTAGCGCCCTCGCCGGAGCTGGAGTTATAGCGATACCGCCATCGCAAAACGATCTGGAAACCCGATATATTTATACTAAAGGCCTGGTGCAAACAGTAGCGTTGAACTCCTTCCTGACGACACTCGGAAAAGACATTACCGGACGTTACCGTCCCAACGCCGACGCTCGGCAGGCCGCGGGATACGACGAAACACGCATTAGAGACAGTTTCCCCAGCGGCCATACCAGCACTAGTTTCGCCGTGGCTTCCTACCTCTCCCTATATCTATGGCAGGCCGTAGATTCCGAAAGCGAATCCGAAAAAATAGCCAGAGGCTTTTTCACGGCTATTCTGATCGGCACCGCCGGATGGGTTGGATATTCGAGAGTCGAGGACAATGCTCATAGGTGGGATGAAGTCCTTTCCGGCGCTGTGCTCGGAACCGCCGTAGGCGCGGGGACGTTTTATTACCAGCACTCACAGGCCGAAGGGAGAATCCCGACCGGACAGGTATCCGCATATCCTATGGGAATTAATATAACATGGAGTTTTTGATGAGAAACATAACTTCTGCGCTTTTATTCGTAGCCATACTTATCCTTGCCTGTGCGGGCAACAAGGCCGAAATCGAGCGACATAGGACGATAGCTCGACAGGCTTATGACTCTTCAAATTTCAGGTCCGCGACAGCCCATATCGATTCGGCGGCTTCCCTATGTTCGAACCTGGAATGCCGGACTTCAGCGTATTACTGGCTTCTAAACGTCTCAAAAACCTTCGGCAACGACGTTCTTCGAGCTCAATCATACAAAAACCTGGTATTGACCTATCTCGATTACTCTATTAAAAGCGATAGCCCGGAAGAATATTCCGATTCCGCATACGCGACAGCCAACCGTTACCTGCAGTGGTCGGATAGCCTCCACGCATATCGTGGCGATCCATTCCCTCTCGCCGACGCACTACTGCTAACCGCCGAAACCGTTCCCCCCGACAGCCCCGGAGTCGCAATAGCTTATTTAATGCGGCTAACTTCCCGTCCAGATACCGTCGAAGTCCCGCCAAATCTTCAGCCCTATACATCCCGGGCGGAAAAATTACTCGACGAATTCGGCGCTGAAATGACCAATCGCTACAGAAACGCAAACCAAATATTCGCCGATTCCCCCGCAAAAGCCATCAAGGATTACAAATACGTTTATAGCGCATCGGCAGGGTTCGGCAACGCCGAACTCGCCTCGGAAATAGCCCTTAAACTCGCAGAATACTACCGCGATAACGGCGAAAAAGCCCTCGCGTCGAAATGGGCCGGCGAAGCTCTCTTATGGGAATCGCGTAAAGACCGGGAAGATGATTAACGCTCGCTGGCGCGACGTTTGCAAATAAAAGGAAATCTGTGGCTAAAGGGAAATCTTGGCAAACGCCGTGACAGCGAGCGTTTTACAAGGAGGTTGGCACGATTCTTGCCAGAACTGACCTTAGGAAATGAAGAAAACCGATAGCAAGAATCGTGACAACCTCTTTCGGCGTAACTAAAGAGCCCCGTGTTTTTCGATGGAACCCGATAAATCCCTCTGTCGCCGCCAACTGCTACCCAACGCAAGTTCGGCGAACATCAATAAAAAAGCGAGAACGAGCATCCCATGATGTAGTTCCTTGCCGTATCTGGCGGCCAATATGTCCTCCTCGATTTTGCCCTCGTTATCCAACCAGACAATGGGGACCGCATCTTCGATTACGTCCTTTTCCAATGACTCAGGTTCGCTTTCTGAAATATCGGAATTAACAGCGAATAAATCTACGAGAGTCGTATCGGCGTAAATCCTGTAAATCCCGGCCTGATCGAGTTCTTGCGTGGTTAAAACCGCCTTTCCGGCTCCGAACCTCGGCGTAACATAATTCGCCGAACCGTCGGGGAAAACGACCTTTGCGGCACCCGATCCTACAGGGTAATCGTCGAGATTTCGCACCGCCATATCGCCTACAATATACCCCGGATCGAAAGCCGCGATGTCTCTGGCAACATACTGTGTCAGCCTGTGAACCAGCGGAACAAAGAAACCCGTCGTGGCGATATTTCCATATTTTAAATTCGCCGAGAAAGCACAAATAGCCGCTTTTCCATCTCCCATTTCCCCCTCGGAAACAGCGGGTAAGCCATTGGAAAGAGTTAGTAACGACAACGGCGCTTTCTCTATAGCGGCTATCCTGCGGAAATTTACATCCGGCAATCCCTCGTCTTTATAAGGCATGAAAACGGGATGATCGAAATCGGCGGTGGCGAGCTCGAATCTTCCCGCGCCACCCTCCTCGCCGATGGCCGACATTATATCAAATTCGGTTTCTTCCTCGAAAATCGAGCTGAAGGCCTTTTCCGGGTCATCGGAACCTCCCAGTAAAACTATCAGTCCTCCCCCGCGTTCCGCAAATCCCTGAATAGTATTCCCCATAGCCGATGTCAACACGGGCGGATCGGATAGAATCAAAACGTCGTATTGCGAAAGCTGTTCGCCGCCAAGACGCGAATAATCGATGCGCTTAACATCGAAGAAATCGTCCTCCATAGGCGATAGAGCCTTTTGAATAAATCCCGCTTCCGCCCCGCCAACCACGAGAACGTCCAGCGTTTTCGGGATTCGTATCGAAAAATATCGATTATTATCCGCCGGGAGCGCGTCGCCCTCCAGTTCGACTATGCCGTAATGGTAGCCGCCGCTTTCCACTCGCCCTCTCAGTATTACCTGAACCGCGCCTCCGGGGAGTAAATCCACCGAGCCCTGAGCGATCCTCTGATCGTCGATATACAAATCCACTACGTGGTTGGAAACCGGATTAGGCGCGAAACTCCTGACCGTAGCCGTTATATCGAATGGAACTTTCTTTTGTAAAAGTGCCCGGGGGAACTCGAGGCCGGAACATCCCAGATTACGTTCGTCGTCAGGTTCGATAGTAATCGCGTATAATCTCGTCCTGTCCGGGATTTCAAGCCGACCGGATCTTCGCCAGCCCTCGGCGCGGTAGTCTGTCAAAACATAAATCTCCTTATGCAATAACCGGCTCTCATCCAATCTCTCGACAGCTGTGGCAATCGCTATCCAAACGTCCGTTCCGGCGTCGGAAATCTCCAGACTGTCCACCACCTCCTGCGCCCCGGAAATAAACCGAGTCGGCTGTGCCGTAACCGGCGCCGCTTTCTCGTCGAAGGGAATTACCAAAAGCTCGTCCCCCTCCTTCAACAACATCAAAATATCCCCCGCAAGATGTTTCGCACGAACGAAGAGGTCTACTCCCGCGGCCTCCTGCCCCATCGAATAAGACCGATCGATTAACAGTGCAACCGCAGTATTCTCGTGTGCCCCGACTCCCCCGCTGAAAACGCCGCGTATCGCAGGTCTCGCAAACGCGCCTATCACCAGTAGCAGTATCAGCGTTCGCAAAATCAGAAGGAGTATCTGTTTGAGCTTCATCCGCTTCATCTGCTTTTTCTGGATCTCGAGCAGGAATCGCAGAGAAGGCCATTTCTGCCTTTTCAAACGCCTGCGCGTGAAAAGGTGAATCAATATCGGCAGAACCACTGCGGTAAGCGCCGGGAGAAATATATTGTTAAGAAAAGTCAGCATATAAAATCTCGTTTCAACTCAAATCAAGCCCTATTATATGGAAAAGAAACGCGTCGGTCAAGCCGAACATCTATTATCTCTTGACAGCCCCTATAGCGCAAATTATCTTGCGCATAGTTACATGATAACCTAATGCAAAGGGGAACTATGAGAGTGTCCTTATTAATCCTGACGATTTGCCTATTCTCAGCGATATTGCTCGCGCAGGGAACGGTCGATTTCGGCCTTAAGCTCAATTTCGACATGCCTATCGCTGGAGATTGGGAATCCAACGAATACTCAGGCAACGGCTTCAACGGCGGATGGTTCGACAATGCTGGCGCACTGCCTTTTTTCGAGGTGAGGACGATGACCACACATTGGGACGTCACGCCCGGCATGCGTATCGGCGGCGGAGGTTTCATCGGATACTGGTTCAGCAATTCGTTGGGAACCCGACTTGACCTGGACTACTTCGCCGGATCGATCAAGACAAAAGCTTTTCTCGACTACCACCTCTACGATTCCTACTCGGATGAACATCGCGACATCAGCGTCGAATTCGAACCGCCCAACGACGACGGCGGTTACTCGACCTTCAAAATCGCCCCGTCGCTACAGTTTTCCTTCGGCGACAATCTCCAGTCCGGCCTTGGCTTCCTCATCGGCCCGGCGATCTACATGGATAATTACGAGGTCTTCTATGTCGTGCCGACAGTCGAAACCTACGACAACGGCGTCGATACCTGGTTCGCCGAAGCCGGCGGTTTGATCTACGTTTACAACGAAAGCGCGACCGCATTCGGAATCTCCACCGGCCTGACCGCGCGATACCCACTATCCCCCTCAGTCTTCATAGAGGGCGACATCACGCTCGACCTCGGCTCATCCCCGGTTTATAATGAAATCGAGAATTATGGCTTCGCAGAAGTCCCCATACTCGAAATCGAGGATAAATCCAGCTTCATCCGAAACGTCGGCATCCAGCTCGCAATAGGGTTCAGCCCGAAACCGGTCAAATACGAGGACACCGACGGCGACGGCGTCTGGGATCCATGGGATATGTGCCCCGGAACCCCGATCGGAACAATCGTCAACGAGAGAGGTTGCCCGCGCCGCGAACGCAGGCCGGTGCAGGAAATTAACGTCGAGAAGGATTTCGTCGATAGAGGCGTATTCATAACTAACGACATCCTCTTCGAGTTCAACTCCGACGAGATCACGCCAGATTCCTACGGCCTGCTCGACAAAATCGGCGGCGTGCTCGAAAAACACCCCGGATGGGTAATCGAAATCGCCGGACACACCGACTCCATCGGAACCGAATCCTACAACGAAAAGCTCTCCGAACGCAGAGCGAAAGCGGTCAAGAACTACATCGCCGGGAATTTCAACGTGATTCCCGCCAACCTGACAGCGCAGGGCTACGGCGAATCCATGCCCATAGCCGACAACGCTACCGAGGAAGGCAGAGCCAAAAACCGGCGCGTCGAATTCAAGAAGATCAACTGAAAATAATCCCCTCTCCCTTCGCAAATGCCCTCCCGCCCCATGGAGGGCATTTTTTTGCGATATTCGCCTTTTATGTTAGTAGGCTAATGGGAAACAAAACCCCAATTAATCCGCAATTATTCTGCTCCTCCTTCTGCTCTTCGCAATTTCCGTTTACTCGAATCCCTTCAATTCCGCGGCCAAAATCTCGATAGAACAGACATTCCTGTAGGTTCAAGACGCCACCGGCCAGACAGGAATGTCCGGCATACAAATACAAATAAAGGTGTTCGATGTGAACGGACGAATCGTCGATGCTATTTCCTTAGGCCAGGATTTCTAACCTTACCCTACGTTGCCCGTGACACAAAAGGGCGCGTCTGGGGCCACGCCCCCAAGGTGCCGATTTCGCGGACGGAACTGTTTTTTTTCTCTTCCGGATGTCGTTATATCAATGTCCTGCAGAAATAACGCGAAAAAATTCACAAAGTTTGCGTTTTTTTCTTGCGTTATTTTATCTCGTTCATATATTGGAGTTTCTTTGGGTCTTTGGAAATTTTTGTGGGTCTCCAAAAGCAACCGAAGGGCCTCGTATTTCGCCGACCAATTTTATTCATCGTCCTTTTTTGAAAGTCGCGTAGTTCAGCTATTCAAAACTTCTTTAGACAGACTAATTGTATTATCGAGCTATGACCATAACCGAATATCGTAATAAGTGCATATATTAATGGAGCGCTACGCTCCGCTATAACCCAGGAGGAACAACATGGCAACGAAAACACTGGACACGCTCGGCCTAAAATGCCCCCAGCCTATATTGAAGGTCGCCGCGGAGGCGCGGGATCTTCAACCAGGCGACGTTCTGGAAGTTCTCGCGGACTGTCACTCTTTCCCCGACGATGTCAAGGCGTGGGCAAGCAAGACCGGCAAGACCCTTCTGTTCTGTAACGACGACGGAACGGGTAAATTCACTGCGCAAATTCAGTTTTAATTTGCACTCGAGAGGATACGACGTCGTATCCTCTTTTTGTTTGATTTAACACTGTTTCAGGAAAAAGGTGAAACGTGTCTGACGAATTCATGCCGAATATAGTCGGCTTCCTTTGCAACTGGTGTTCTTATACTGGCGCGGATTTGGCCGGGTCGAACAAATTCGATGTGTCGC
This sequence comes from uncultured bacterium, assembly GCA_964606695.1. Lineage (GTDB taxonomy): Bacteria > UBP14 > UBA6098 > UBA6098 > UBA6098 > CAZSHG01. Next base: position 52,409 of record CAZSHG010000010.1, on the reverse strand, counting down.
CGTCGATTTCGGTAACGCGTGTGATGTGTTCGAGCCGCGTCGATCCGGGTATGGTTCTCAACGCCCTGCTCTGGGGCGCGGACGGCGTTCTGGTCGCGGGATGCCATCCGGGGGATTGTCATTACAAAGAGGGAAACTATTTTACCCGAAGAAGGTTCGCTCAGCTCAAGAAGGTTCTCGAGAGCCTGAACATCGATCCGGATCGGGTAGAGCTGGCGTGGGTATCCGCCGCCGAGGGGCGCAGATATGCCGACGTGGTTAATCAGTTCACGTCGAAGATAAAAGAACTGGGGCCGAATCCCCTCAAGCAAACGCCCTATTGATAGTAAGAACTACAACATCAGAAAGTTTATCATGAAAGAAGACGTATTAATTATCGGCGCCGGGATAACCGGAATTGAAGCCGCTTTGCTAATGGCAGGTTCGGGCAGGAAGGTTTATATCGCCGAGAAGACCTCGATGATCGGGGGGAATCTCGTGAAATACGAAGAGGTTTTCCCGAATATGGAATGTTCGACCTGTATGCTCGCGCCCAAACAACAGGAGCTGTTACAGCACCCGAATATCGAACTGCTGACGATGGCTGAGATTGCGAAGATTTCCGGCGAGATCGGGAATTTTTCCGTGAAGATCAACGTGCAGGCGGATTACGTGAGCGCTGTGGATTGTATCGGATGCGGGGCGTGTTACGAGCCGTGCCCCGTGAGCATCCCTAACGCGTTCGAGGAGAACCTTTCAGAGAGGAAGGCGATTTTCGTGCCGTGTCCGGGCGCACTGCCAAACGTTCCTGTAATCGACAAGGCTAATTGCCTGAGGTTCACCAGGGGCGAGGAATGCACGCTGTGCCAGGAATCTTGCATGTTCGAGGCGATCGATTATAATAAAGAAGACAGGACTGTCGATATCGAGGTCGGCGCAATTATCATCTGCACCGGATTCCAGATGTTCAACGCCTCGACCGAGGCTAAATATGGCCTCGGTGTAATCGATTGCGTCTATTCCGCGATGGAATTCGAGCGGCTTTTCGCGTCCAACGGCCCCACTCAGGGCGAATTGACATTGCGCAACGGCGAATCGCCGAAGAGCGTCGCGGTAATTCACGATGTCGGTAAAGAGGTTAACGGCTATAGTTCGGGCGTGAGTTCGTTATATCCGGTCAAGTTCATACATTATATAAAACACAAGATCGAGGAAGCGGAGATTCACAATCTCTACAACGATCTCTTCATTCCGGGGAAGAATTATCAGGCCTTCTACGACGAGGTTCTCGAACCGAACGTCCATTTTCAGAGATTCGACGATATCGAAGTAGTGGCGGACGGTGACGGCGCGGTCGTTAGATACGCTGTCAACGGCGATAAAGCGGAAGTTAAGGTTGATATGGTAATCCTCGCGTCCATGCTTGTCCCGCGTGACGGCACGGCGGAACTGGCTGAAATGCTCGGAATCGAAATTGCGGACACGGGTTTCATCAAATCTGACAAATCGGAATTGACCCCGGTCAGCACGTCGAAAGAGGGAATCTATATCGCGGGCTGTATCGAGGGCGCAAAGGATATTTCGGCCAGCATCGAGCAGGCTTCTGGAGCTGTAGGCAAGGCATTATCAGAGGTTGGTGAACCGATTTTAATAACCGAATAAACACTCCTTATCCAGCGGGAGAATGATGGCAGAGAGTAATTACAAAATAGGCGTTTATATTTGCGAATGCGGCCCGAATATCGCCGACGCGGTCGATATCGATAGAGTGATGGCGACGGTTTCCGATTACCCGGACGTGTCGGTTGTGAAGAAGCACAAACTTATGTGTTCGGGCGCAGGCAAAGAATTCCTTCATCAGGACATTATCGACGAGGAGCTCACGCACGTTGTAGTAGCGGCGTGTTCGCCCAAGGACCACGAGACTACCTTCGCGAACGTCTGCAAGGAAGCCGGGCTAAATCCCTATTTATATCAGATAATCAACATCCGCGAGCAGTGTGCGTGGATGATAAAAGACAAGACAGCGGCAACGGATAAAGTCATCTCTTACGTTCGCGCGGGCGTGAAGCGAGTTATCTATCATTCGTCCCTCGAACAGAAGGAGCTGGAGAGCACTCCGGACGTCCTGGTTATCGGCGGCGGAATCTCAGGTATCCAGTCGGCATTGAATATGGCTTCCGTGCAACGCAAGGTCTATCTCGTCGAGAAGACCGGCGAATTGGGCGGCGTCGCGGGGAAATTCGGATGCATCCTGCCCTACGGCGACCTTTCCCCCAATACTATCGCTGATAAAATCAAGGCTGTCGAGGAGAACGAGAATATCGATATCCTCTTTGAGAGCGAGGTCGAGAGCGTAATTGGCTTCTTCGGGAATTTCGAGGTCGTCGTGAATAAACCTGGCGACGAGAAGGCCGATCTCAAGGTCGGTTCGGTGGTTATTGCAACCGGTTTTTCAGAATATAATCCCTCGGACGACGACAGATGGGGATACGGCAAAGTCGATAACGTATTCACGGTTTCCGAAATCGAAGAGAAATGCAAATCCGGTGGGATAAAACTTAGCGACGGTTCGGATCCGAAGTCGGTAGCGTTGGTGCATTGCGTGGGTCGGGATAAGGTCGGTTACTGTTCCGGCGTCTGTTGCAACGGTTTGATGAAAATCGCCGGAACGCTCAAAGAGAAATATCCCAACATTAAAATTCACGACCTGTATCGCAATTTATCGGTAACAAATCCTGCAGAATCGGTTTATATAAAGCAATTGAAGGACGACGGCGTCGTTTTTTCCCTCGCGGATGATATAATAATCGCCGACAAATCCGGCAAGGTCGGGATAGCGTTCAAATCTGAATCGGGGAAAGAGGAGACAATCGAAGTCGATATGGTCATCCTCGCCTCCGCGATTATCCCCGGACCTGACACGGCTAAAATCGCCGAGATGATAGATTTGCCGGTGGATAAATTCGGTTTCTTCGAGGAAGAACACTCGATCATCGGATCGATTAAAACGGCGGTGGAGGGAGTTTTCGTGGTTGGCTCGGCCAACGGGCCGAAGAGCATCGTGGATTCGTCCAGACAGGCTCTTGCGGCGAGCGGCAATATACTCGCTCGGCTCGTTCCGGGGAAAAAGCTTCATCCCGAAGTGAAGACGTCGGAAGTAATCGAGGATTTGTGCACGGGGTGCCAGACTTGCGTTACAGTGTGCTCTTACGGCGCGGTTACCTACGATCCCGGAAGGCGTGTATCCAACGTCAACGAGGCTATCTGCCGTGGATGCGGCAATTGCGTGGGAAGCTGTCCCTCCGGCGCGATTCGTTCCAAGCATTTCACGGAGAAGCAGTTACATCAGGAAGTAATCGAGGCGATTGCGTCTTTATAAATATAGCATGAAAGCGATAATTTAATAAACCGAAGAGCATATATGAAACCAAAGTCAAACGAAATACCGACGATGCCCTCGAAGGCGGCCAAATTATCCGCCCCGGACGGTCTGAACGCGGGCGTTCTGCAAATCCTCCGCGACGGACTCGACGGCGGGCTTTTCGACGCCGTTTTCGTGCCGTTGAAAGTCCCGTCGAACGATTCCTACGCCTGGGTGCTTGTCGAAAACCCATCACTGCTCGAACTGGCCAACGTCCTCCCCCCTATCATGACTGTTCAGGGCGGCAGAGCACTTTCCAGCCTGACCAAGCATGGCCCGTCTAAGAAGAAGATCGCGGCTGTCCTGCGTCCCTGCGAGATTCGGTCTGCTATCGAACTGGCCAAACTCAAGCAGGTCGATCTCGAGAATATAACTCTTATAAGTATCGACTGCCCGGGCGCACTGCCGATACAGGATTATGTCGATAATCCAGAGAACGGCGAGAAGGTTTTTGTCGAAGCCTTGAAGGCTAACGACGTCGAAACCATGCGTCCGACGTGTAAATCCTGCGTGCATTTCGCTATAACTTCACCGGATCTGCATATCGGTTGGTTCGGCGTCGATTACATGGTAATTCCGGTCAGCCAAAAGGGCGAGGAAATCCTCGAAAAAAGCGGGCTGAAGCCCGATACCGGCACCGAAAAATGGGCGAAGGAAATCGAGAAGATCAAGACCGAACGCCAGGCGGCCAGAGATAAGGCGAACGCCGAAATCAAAGAGCGAACGAACGGCTTGAATAACCTTGCCTCGGTTCTCTCGAAATGCGTCTCCTGCCACAACTGTATGAGCGTCTGCCCGATTTGCTATTGCCGAAGATGTTACTTCGAGTCGGAAGCTATCGAGTTCTCACAGGATCAATATATGTCCCGCGCGGAGCAGAAGGGCAGTATTCGCTTCTCGCAGGACGTTCTCCTGTTCCATCTCGGTCGGATGTCGCACATGACCATGTCCTGCGTTTCCTGCGGAAGTTGTGAGGACGCCTGCCCGGTGGATATTCCGGTGGCGGAGTTATTCAGTGCTGTCGCTGAAGACAGCCAGGCGTTGTTCGAATATTCTCCCGGTATGGATATTGATGAACCCTTGCCGTTGAGGGTTTTCCGCAAGGAAAAGGAACTCGGCGATATCGAACGGATATGCACCGACCCTCTGAAAGGGTGTGATTGCAAATGAAAACAGTAAAACTAAAGAGCGATATCGATACCGGACTTAAAAACATTCTGAAAAACTTACTCGAAAATAAGAAGGTCGATGCTGTCTTCGGCCTGGGGCAGTTGGGCGATGCGCTGAATTACCTCCTTATTGCGGATCCTGATAAAATCGAGGATCTTCGCCCCGGCCTGCCCTTCATGCCGGAAAACGCCGCGAATTATCTTTCCGAATTGACGTCGGGCGGCGCTTTTCCAAACAAGGTCGCGGTCGTGGTAAAACCTTGCGAATTACGCGCTTTCGGCGAACTGGTGAAACGCGAGAGCGGAAATAGAGAGAATCTGGTTTTCATCTCCCCCGTTTGTGGTGGCGTGCTTGATTTCGATACCTACAATAACGGCGAAATCGAAAACGCACTCCCCGATTACTGGAAGGCGTTTTATAATAATGAAAACCCGCCCAAAATCAGGCCGACTTGCGAGGTTTGTAAATATTTAGTGCCTTTCAACACCGATATCACAGTCCTGCCGACTAAAGCCGGTTGCGAATTATATCTGAACACGGACGTCGCTGAGGATCTGCTTGCAGGTTCCGGCGAAATCTCCGAGGGCGGACTGGACGAGTCGCGAATAGAACCGCTTAAGAAGCTTCGCGAGGCGAAGCGCGCAAGCGTTTTCGCGGAACTGGAACTCGAAAAGATGGAGATCAAAGGGCTTGTCGAAGCCTTCGGGAAATGTCTCGGATGCCACGGCTGTAGTAGTGTCTGCCCGATATGTTACTGCGCGCTATGTGCTTTCGACGCAAAGGAAAACGAATACAAACCGGACGTTTTCGAGAAGGAACTCGTAAGACGCGGCGGATTACGAGTCCCGCCGAATACGGTGTTCTTCCATCTCGGGAGGATCGCGCACATGAGCATATCCTGCGTTGGTTGCGGCATGTGCGCCGATATCTGCCCTGTGGATATACCGGTAGCGTCGATATTCACGCGCGTCGGCGATGCTGTGCAGGAGGTATTCGATTACGTTCCGGGCGCAGATTTGGAGGAACCTGTTCCGCTTTCGACATTCATCGAGGACGAGCTTACGGAGGTCGAGGATTAATGGGAAAAGATAAAAAAGAGGAATTCGAGCCGAGAATTATAGGTTTTCTGTGCAACTGGTGCACATATACCGGCGCGGATCTGGCGGGCACGAGCAGGCTTCAGTATCCCCCGTCGATACTGCCTATTCGGGTGATGTGTTCGAGTCGCGTGGATCCTTTATTCCTTCTAACTGCACTTCTTCGCGGCGCGGATGCGGTCCTGGTGGGCGGTTGCCATCCGGGGGATTGCCATTACCAGAAGGGAAATTACTACACCCGACGTAGATTCGCCATGATGAAGAAAATCCTGGATACCTTCGGGCTTGAAAGCGACCGGATACGCCTTTCGTGGATTTCGGCTTCGGAAGGGCCTCGATTCGCTCAAGTTATTACCGAATATACGGATAAAATAAAAGACTTAGGACCGAATAATATATCCGATGAGGTATTTTTATAATTACCAATGAGTTATGAAATTCATATATCGCGAAAACAATAGCATATAGGAATTGTAAGATGGCTAAAAGCAAATCAATTATAGTTATAGGCGCTGGAATCGCGGGAATACAGGCATCGCTGGACCTTGCCGAACTTGGCGCGGACGTGCATATCGTCGAAAAGACACCCTCTATCGGCGGACGCATGGCGCAACTCGACAAAACATTTCCCACCAACGACTGTTCGCTGTGTATTCTGTCGCCCAAGATGAGCGAATGCGCGCGTCACCCGGGAATCACGCTTCACATGAATTCCGAGTTGAAATCCATCGACGGCGAACCGGGGAATTTCACCTGCACCATTCTGGAACATGCGACTTACGTCGATCCGGTGAAATGTATAGGGTGCGGCCTTTGCGAGGAAAAGTGTCCCTCGAAAGTCCTGGATGAATTCGACATGGAGCTTCGCAACCGCAAGGCGATATACCGCTATTTTCTGCAGAGCGTCCCTTCAACCTACCTTATCGACCCGGAATACTGCCTTCGGATAAACAAGGGCGTTTGCGGCATCTGCGAAAAGACCTGTCCCGCAGGCGCGATCAATTTCGAGGATAAAGACGAGGTCAATGAAATCGAGGCGGGGGCGGTTATTATCGCCTCCGGCATCGACGCCTTCGATCCTATAGTATATGGCCAATATGGCTACAAAAAATTCCCGAACGTGGTTACTTCGCTCGAATTCGAGAGGATGCTCTGCGCTTCAGGGCCTCAGAGGGGGCATGTTACGTGTCCCAAGGGCGATAAAGAACCGGAAAACGTCGCGTTTATCCAATGCGTCGGGTCGCGGGATAGAGAAAACGGTAAGAACTACTGCTCCTCGGTCTGCTGTATGTATGCAATCAAGGAAGCTATCATCGCTAAAGAGCATATCAAGGGTCTCGACGCGACCATTTTCTTCATGGATATCCGCGCCTTCGGCAAGGAGTTCGATAAATATTACGAAAAGGCCGAGGGTCAGTTCGGCGTATCTTTCGTTCGGTCGCGCGTGGCGGAGGTGGAAGAGCTTCCCAACGGCGATTTGCGGCTTCATTTCGCCAATCCCGACGGCACGAAGGAAACGCGCGATTTCTCGCTGGTCGTGCTGTCCGTGGGCATAGAACCGAGAAAGGAAATAGTCGAACTCTCGAAAGACGCCGGAATCAAGCTCGACGAATTCGGTTTCTGCAGAACCGGGGATTTCGAGCCACTGGATTCGTCTCTACCGGGTGTTTTCGTGTGCGGCGCGAACAGCGGGCCGAAGGACATTCCGGAATCGGTTATGGGAGCATCGGCGGCAGTAGCCAGGTCGGTTAAATATCTCGGCCTGGAAAGGCAGGAGAAGATATCCAAAAAGGAATTCCCGCCCGAGGCGGATGTCATAGGCGATAGGCCGCGAATCGGCGCTTTTATATGTCATTGCGGAACGAACATCGGCGGTATCGTCGATGTGCCTTCGGTCGTGGAATATGCCAGCAAATTGCCCAACGTCGAATACGCTGACGAATTGCTTTACGCCTGTTCCGGCGATTGTCTCGAAACAATAAAGAAAGCCATCGAAGAGCACGACCTCAATCGCATACTCGTGGCGGCTTGTACGCCGAGAACGCACGAACCTCTTTTCCGAGAAACACTCCGCGAGGCGGGCTTGAACCAGTATCTATTCGAGATGGCGAATATACGCGACCAATGCAGTTGGGCGCACATGCAAGAGCCCGAAAAGGCGACCGTGAAGGCAAAAGAACTCGTCGAGATGGGAATCGCCAAAGCGCGGAAACTGACGCCTCTCGAAAAACTACCTGTGGAAATCAACCCGAAAGCTCTGGTTATCGGCGGCGGAATGGCCGGTATGACATCAGCGCTGGAAATCGCCGATTCCGGTTACGACGTATATCTCGTAGAAAAGGAAAGCGAACTCGGCGGCAAATTCAAGAAAGTTAAATTCCTATTAGGCGATAGAGATCCTGCTAAATTCCTCGAAGAAACCATCGACAGGGTCATGAAACACGAGAGAATCGGGGTTTTCCTGGATACTGAAGTCAAATTCGTGGACGGCTATATAGGAAATTTCAAATCGAAGTTATTCACACCGGAAATAGGCGAGAGAGAAATCGAACACGGCGTGGTGATCGTTGCTACGGGCGCGGAGGAATATCCCACAAAAGAATACAATTACCCCACGAGTAACCGCGTTGTAACCCAGCTGGAGTTCGAGAAATTGCTGGACGAAGGCTATATGCACGGCCAGAAGATCGATAATATAGTGATGATTAACTGCGTGAATTCCCGCGAGGAGGGACGCGATTATTGCAGTCGAATATGCTGTCCGCAGGCGATTAAGAACGCATTGAAAATAAAAGAAGAACGCCCACCGACGAACGTCTATGTCCTCTATCGCGACCTCCGCTCTTACGGGTTGAAGGAGCAATATTACGAAAAAGCCCGTAATCTGGGCGTCGTTTTCTCCAGATACGACCTCGACCATAAACCGATCGTCGAACAAATCGACCCGGCTAACCCGAACAGCAAACTCAAGGTTACGACCTTCGATCCGATTTTGGGCGAGAACGTCCGGGTCGAGGCTGATCTCGTGGTTCTGGCGGTTTCCATAGATCCGCCGCAGAGCAACGAGACAATAGCTAAGATGCTGAAGGTGCCGTTGACTGCGGACAGGTTCTTCCTGGAAGCGCACGTCAAACTTCGCCCGGTAGATTTCGCCACGGATGGGGTTTTCGTTTGCGGCCTCGCGCATAATCCGAAAAACAGCGAAGAGTCGATAACTCAGGCGACTGCGGCGTCTGCGAGGGCTATGACCGTGCTGAGCAAGATGGTTATTGAGGCCGAGGGTTCGATTTGCGAGGTAAACCAGGATCTCTGCGCGGGATGTGGCGTCTGTGTCGATGTCTGCGCTTATTCGGCAACTCAGATGGACGAGGAAAAAGGCGTCGCGTTTATTAACGAAGCTCTGTGCAAAGGTTGCGGGGCCTGCGCGGCATCGTGCAGATCCGGCGCAATCGATCTGAAGGGATTCACGGCGCAACAGATTTACAACGCGATAGACGCTCTGGAAACGGCGGAGTATTCAACATAGTAACAATAGCTTGAAACGGCGGTAATTATGGCCGAATTCGAACCTAAAATAATGGCTTTTCTATGCAATTGGTGTTCTTACGCGGGCGCCGACCTGGCGGGGGTTTCGCGCATCCAGTATCCGACTAATACACGTGTGATACGTGTGCCCTGTTCGGGCAGAGTCGATCCGATGTTTATTCTGAAATGCCTTCAGGACGGCTACGACGGCGTGTTGGTATCGGGATGCCATCCGGGGGATTGCCATTACATTTCGGGGAATTATGTGGCACGGCGGAAATTTGCCATACTAAAGACGATGCTCGAATTCATCGGCATCGAACCGGACAGAGTCCAGTTCTCGTGGGTATCCGCGGGAGAGGGCGAAAAATTCTCCAAGGTGATTTCCCACGTAACGGAGACCGTTCGCAAACTTGGACCGGCTACAAAGATGGTTAAAACCGGGCTTTACGAGAACGTCGATCAATTATAAGGATTTTATATGAGCGAGCTAATCGATAGTGTAAAAAAGATATTCGCCGATGAGGAACTCGACCTCGTTATCGGCTTCGAGAAGGGTAGTGTCCCTCTGCGCGGAACTTTGAGGTTCTTCGAATCGATCGAGGAACTGGACGGCTTGATTTTCGATTTCACCTGCGCTAATACGTTGGCCAAATACCTCAACGACGAGAAAAAACGCCCCGACGGGCCGCGCAAGATAGGGGTTGTCGCCAGAGGTTGCGACGCGAGGGCTATTACGCAGATAGTCGTCGAAGACCAATTCCCACGCGAGAAGGTAGTTATCATCGGTGTCCCCTGCGAGGGAGTCATCGACAGGAAGAAGTTGCGCGATGCAACCGACAACGGCGACCTGACCGATTATAAAATCGACGGCGATAATATAATATTGATAAGCGACGATTTCGAGCGCAAAGTGCCGTTAATCGAGCTTTTGCAGGATAACTGCCTGACATGCCAACATCCAAATGCGCCCCAATATGACCATTTCATCGGCGAGCCGGCGGAACCGATCGGCGGGAAGGAACATTTCGCGGACATCGAGGAATTCGCGGGTAAACCTATCGACGAGAGATGGGCTTATTTCGAGGTTGAATACAGCTCTTGTATCCGCTGTTACGCCTGCAGAAACGCCTGCCCGATGTGTTACTGCGAAGAATGCTTTGTCGACAGGTCAATGCCGGCCTGGCTCGGCAAGGGCAATAATCTGCCGGACAATTTCGTGTATCATATAGTCCGTGCGTTGCACATGGCTGGACGTTGCGTGGATTGCGGCGCTTGCGCGTCAGCGTGTCCCCTCGATATAGATGTCCGTCTGCTGGGCAAACGTGTCGAGAAAGAGGTCCTTGAACGCTTCGATTATGTCGCGGGTATGGATTTTGAAACTCCGCCCGCGCTTGCCACTTTCAAAGAGGACGATAGCGAAGAGTTTATTTTGTGATATAGCAATTAACTAAGCTTATTTATATGAATAAAAACTTGAAATAATAGCGGTTAACAAATGGAAACATATAAACTTAAAAAGAAAAACCTGAACGGCTTCATCGAGGAACTCGCGGAAAAATACTCGGTTTACGGGCCGGTCGAACGAGATGGGATAACGTCTTTCGAGAAGCTCGATAAGGGCGAATCGCCGGATACAAGCTTCCTTCGCACGCGGAAACCGCCAAAGGAAATATATTATCCGCAAACCGAGGTAATGCTCAGATTCGATAAAGAGGACACGAAATCGAATAAATATACCGGCAAACCTATAGGGATATTTGGAGTCCGGCCTTGCGACGCGAAGGGTTTCGTTACCGTCGAACGCGTCTTCGACGACGACAAATACAGGGATTTCTACTGGGCGGCCAGACGCGAGAATTCACTGGTAATATCTCTGGGTTGTAACTTGCCGCTGTCCTCCTGTTTCTGCAACTGGATGGGCGGCGGGCCTTTCGACGTTAGCGGTTCAGACGTGCTGGCTATCGACATCGGAGAGGATTATATACTCAAATCCATCACGGAAAACGGCGAGAAAGCGATTTCTTCATTGAAGAGCGTCGAAAAGGCCTGTAGTGGCGATATCGAAAGGGCGGAGGCAATCGGAGAAAAGGCTCTCGAATCTATGGCGAAGTCGCCCGAACTGGAACCGCTCAAGGCATCGCTGGATTCCCTTTTCGACGATTCTTTCTGGGACGAGGTTACGGCAAAATGTCTCGGTTGCGCTGTTTGCACCTTCTCCTGCCCCACCTGCTATTGCTTCGACATTCAGGATGAGAGCAGGCGCGGTAAGGGCGTGCGATTGCGAATCTGGGACACCTGCCAGTTCCCGATTTTCACGAAGGAAGGTTCGGGACACAATCCACGGAAGTCGCAAATGTCGCGGCTCAGGCAAAGGTTCATGCATAAGTTCAGTTATATGGTCGAAACTCAGGGCGAGTTCGGATGCGTCGGTTGCGGAAGATGTATAAGCCTATGCCCGGTGAACATCGATGTCAGGGAGTTTATGACAAAGGCGATTGAAACTGCAAAGTCCGAAGGAGCTGTGGTATGAAGAACGTATATATGCCCATCCCGGTGCGAGTTAAGAGCATCCGCAACGAATCGGACGACAAGACACTGCGGACTTTCGACCTGGAATTCGTCAACGAAGAAGACGCCTTCGATTATCTACCCGGTCAGTTCTGCCAGTTATCGATTCCCGGCGTCGGCGAAGCTCCTTTCGGAATAGCCTCCTCCCCCACGGAAAGGGATTTTTTACGTTTCACCGTAAACCGTGTCGGCGTAGTTACGACAGAACTGCATCACCTTCGTGAGGGCGATGTAATCGGCATCCGCGGGCCGCTGGGGAATTATTATCCCGTAGAGGAATTCAAAGGCAAGAACGTCGTAATAATCAGCGGCGGATTCGCACTGACGACGTTGCGTTCGCTGACCGTTTATCTTCGGGACAAGGCCAATCGCAACGATTACGGCGATATCACGATGATATACGGCGCACGACGCCCGGGTTTGATGATATATCGCGACGAACTCGAAGATTGGGAGAAGGAAAACGATATCACAGTTCATCTCACGATAGACGAGGAAGTCGAGGGCTGGGACAAGATGGTCGGTTTCGTGCCGACCGTAACGAAGGAGATTTCACCCAGCTCCAAAGACACGTGGGTCATGCTTTGCGGCCCGCCTATTATGATAAAATATACGCTACCGACACTCGCTGAACTCGGTTTTCCACCCGATAGAATATATACGTCGCTTGAAAGGCGTATGAAATGCGGTATCGGCAAATGCGGACGGTGTAATATCGGGTCGAAATACGTGTGTTTCGACGGCCCGGTGTTTTCATTCGCGGAAATAGAAGAAATCCCCGAAGAGATTTAGAAAAGGGAGATATATAATGGATACAATCGTATTGAGTGAACAGGATCCGAAATTCAAAGAGGAGATAGCCTCGAGACCGGGAGCGGAGAATTTCAAGCTGTGCTTCACCTGCGGAACTTGCACCGCAAGTTGCCCCGTAGCTGAGGTCAACGACGATTATGACCCGCGCAAGATCATCCGTATGTCGATTTTCGGCATGCGCGACGCCGTTCTCAGTTCCGAGATAATCTGGATGTGCCAGAGATGCTACGTCTGTTACGCCCGTTGCCCACAGAACGTCAAGTTCGCGGATGTAATGGGTGTTATTCGAGAGATGTCCGTCGAACAGGGATATTCTCCCGAAGATAGAATCGAACAGGTGGAGGAACTCGATAGATACTGCCAGGATCTCAGATGCAATTTCGTGCGCCATATTATCGAACCTACCGATAAGCAACGCGCTAAGATCGAGAAAATGGTCGATGAAAAGCTCAAACGTGCAAGCACATAAAACCTGGAGATACCAGTGAACCAGAACGACAAACTAAGTTTCGACGATCTCAAACGAGACGTTATCGACAAAGGGCTTTGCAATAATTGTGGCGCATGTGTTTCCTTTTGCACGGCTTGCAGAGTGGGCGCTATACAAATGTGCGATTGCGAGGACAACATCCCTCAATGGGTCGATCCGGATTTGTGTTATAAATGCGGGATTTGCTATTTGATATGTCCGCAAACACAGGATCTCAATGGAAGAATCCGCGAGGAATTCGGCTGGAAGCCGCCAATTGGACGTTACAGAGATATTTTCATGGCTCAGGCAACGGACATCGAAATCCTCGAAGCCGCCACTGATGGCGGAGTTGTTACGGCTTTACTGTGGTATATGCTGGAAAATAATATCATCGACGGGGCTATAGTCTCACGACGAACAGGGCTTTTCAGCCGTGACCCAGCGATTGCCAAGAACCGCGAGGAACTCATCGAGGCCGCGGGATCGGCTTTCGCGGAAGCCCAACATCTGGACAAGATCGGGCAAAAATATACTAATTACGTTCCAGTGATATCGACGGTTCAGAAAATCAAACCCAAGAGGCAGATAAGGATCGCGGCTGTCGGAACGCCCTGCCAGATACTGGCTATCAGGAAGATGCAGGCGTTGAATATCCTGCCTTCCGATATAATCCATTTCACTGTCGGATTATTCTGTATGCAGTGTTTCGCTTTCGATAATCTGATGGAGAAAGAATTTATTAAAAAACATCAGATAACCCCGACCGATATAACCAAAATGAACGTCAAGGAAAATTTCCGGCTGGAACTGAAATCGGGCGTTTCGGTCCATATCCCTTTCAATGAAATAGAGGACATTGCGCGTCCCGCCTGCCTGTTCTGCGAGGATTTCGCAAACGACTTCGCCGACGTTTCCGTTGGTGGATTGGGTTCGCCGGAGGGATATACGACCGTCATGATAAGATCGACATTCGCTAAACAGGTCTTCACGGACGCCCTGAACCAGAAATACATCGAGGTTTCGAAATTATCAGATACAGAACAGACCACGATTGGCAAGACGATCGAGACCTTTGTAGATAAAAAGAAAAAGCGAGCGGCCAGACATCGTGAAAAATTAACCGAAGATTAATGTTTATCGATATTTATAGGCAGGATTATTGTAGAAAATAACTATTCAACTCCCGGTGGAAATATGAGCGATAAAAGACAATTGGAAAAAAAAGGCGCTGTTTTAGTAGTAGGCGCGGGCATTGCGGGGATTCAATCCTCGCTGGACCTCGCTAATTCCGGATTCAAGGTTTACCTTGTCGAGGAAACGGCGGCTATCGGTGGGATTATGGCGCAGTTGGACAAGACCTTCCCCACCAACGACTGCGCGATGTGTATCGTCTCCCCCAAACTTGTGGAATGCGGGCGACATCTCAATATCGACCTGATGACCAACTCCGAACTGCTTTCTCTCGAAGGCGAATCGGGGAATTTCAAAGCGAAAGTTCTCAAACATCCCCGTTTCATCAGTCTGGAAGATTGCACGGGTTGCGGCGAGTGCGCCGAGGTATGTCCGGTTAAAACCGTATCTATTTTCGACGAGGGTCTTGTTCAGCAGACCGCGATATATAAACCTTACGCTCAGGCCTTTCCGAACGCTTTCGTAATCGATAAGAAACTGCGGCCTCCCTGCGAAACGAATTGTCCCGCGGGGATACACGTTCAGGGTTACGTAGCGCTTGCTAAGGAGAAAAAATACCACGAGGCTTATGAACTTATCAGGCGGCATAATCCTTTCGTATCTATCTGCGGAAGGGTATGCCATCACCCATGCGAAAGCAATTGCCGACGTAGCGAATACGACGAACCTATAGCGATAGCTTCGCTGAAGAGATACATCGCTGACAGGGAATATGAGGGCGACTTTCCGCGTCCGGAACCGGTCGAGATAACCAGCGACAAGACAATCGGGATAGTCGGCGCGGGGCCTTCAGGCCTTACCTGCGCGATGAGACTGCGCAACCTCGGTTATTCGGTCACGGTTTACGACGAGGCCGAGGAACCGGGGGGTATGTTGATTTCATGTTTGCCCGATTACAGGATACCGAAGGAAATAGCAAATCAGGATATCGACAATATCCTGGCCAGTGGAATCGAGCTGAAGATGGGCGTTCGTGTCGGGCGCGATATTTCTCTCGAAGAGCTTCAGAAGAAACACGACGCCCTTTACGTTGCGATCGGATTCCAGAATCCATCAACCCTATTCGGCGAATATGGCAAATCCCACGGCGTTCTTCTCGGACTGGACTTCCTCCGTGCCGCAAAGAAAGGCGAGGAAATAAAAGGTTTCGGCAAACGCGTCCTCGTGATAGGCGGCGGCAATGTGTCTATGGACTGCGCGAGGTCTGCTGTGAGGCTCGGCGCGGGAAGCGTCGATCTGATGTGCCTTGAAACGCGCGATCTAACATCGAAGGACAGGATGCCCGCACACGTTTGGGAAATCGAGGAGGCCGAAGAAGAGGGCGTTGCGGTTCACGACAGACTCGGCCCGAAGGATTTGATAATCGAAAACGGTCGTGTGGTTGGAGTTAAAACAGTGCGATGCACTTCGGTATATAATGAAGAGGGCTCCTTCTCGCCGGTTTACGATGAAAAGGAGAAGACCGAAGATATTAAGGCTGACACGGTGATTATCGCGATAGGTCAGCGTTCCGATTTGAACGGATTCGACGCGATCGAATTAAATAGAAGCGTAATCGAAGTCGATCCGATAACTCTGGAAACGAATATCCCGGGGGTATTCGCGGGCGGCGATATTGTTCTCGGCCCGGCATCGATTGTCGAAGCCGTCCATCAGGGCAACGAATCGGCGATTTCTATCGACAGGTTCTTAACCGGCCGGGACATCGGCGCGGGCAGGAACGTCCCCGACGAGGAATTGCCCATGAAACCTCTCCCTGAAATCACAGACAGAAAACCCAGAGCGGTCATGCCGACCGTCGAAATGGAAAAGAGAACGAAGAGTTTCGTGGAATTCGAACTCGGCTTTTCGGAAGAGGAGGCTATGGCTGAGGCCGAAAGATGCCTGGAATGCGGCTTGTGTTCCGGATGCCTCGAGTGTGAGAGCGCGTGTGAAGCAGATGCCGTTTTGCACGATATGGTCAGCGAAGTAGTCGAGGTCGATGTCGGCGCGATTATCCTGGCCAACGGCGCGAAGAAATACGATCCATCACATAAATACGAATACGGATACGGCAGATATCCCAACGTCCTGACGAGTATTCAATTCGAGCGTATGCTATCGGCGTCGGGGCCTTTTGGCGGTCATATCCAGAGACCTTCCGACGATTCAAGTCCGCGTAAGATCGCGTGGATACAGTGCGTGGGGAGCAGGGACGAAATCGATCATAAGAAATATTGCTCATCGGTATGCTGTATGTATGCCATAAAAGAGGCGGTGATCGCAAAGGAACACGAGAAACACATCGAGCCGACTATATTCTTCATGGATTTACGCGCCTACGGCAAAGACTTCGAGGCCTATTATAACAGGGCAAAAGACGAGACGGGCGTTCGGTTCATTCGGTCGCGTGTCGGAAAGGTCGTCGATATACCCGAAACGGGCAATTTGATGGTATATTATTCTACCGAGGAAAACGGGCGTCAATATGCCGAGGAATTCGATATGGTCGTTCTCTCAGTCGGTTTCGAGCCGACGGACACTACGTCCGAACTCGAAAGACGTCTCGGAATAAGGTTGAACCAACATTCTTTCGTCGAGACATCGACTTTCAAACCTGTGCAAACGTCTCGCGAAGGAATCTTCGTATGTGGCCCGGCAAGCGCGCCGAAGGACATCCCGGAAACCGTAACACAGGCATCTGGAGCGGTCGCCGGCGCGGAAAGTATCCTCGCCGAAGTCAGAGGGACGGCGATTGCGGAGAAGGTCTATCCACCTGAGAGGGACGTCAGGATGGAAGAGCCGCGAATCGGGGTATTCGTGTGCCACTGCGGAATAAATATCGGCAGTGTCGTCGATGTCCCATCGCTCGTGGATTACGCATACACATTGCCGAACGTAGCCTACGCCGAGGATAACCTTTTCACCTGTTCGCAGGACACACAGGAAAAGATCAAAGATAAGATAGCCGAATACGGGCTTAACAGGATAGTTGTGGCGTCGTGTTCGCCGAGGACGCACGAGCCGCTTTTCCAGGAGACCCTGCGCGAATCGGGATTGAACGCGCGCCTGTTCGAGATGGCGAATATTCGTGATCAATGCTCCTGGGTGCATCGTGAAGAACCTGAAAAAGCCACCGAAAAGGCCAGAAAGCTCCTGAGGATGGCGGTCGCTAAATCGTGTCTGCTCGAACCGTTGCCGACAGTTACTCTCGACGTCGATCAGAGTGCGCTGGTTATTGGTGGCGGTTTGGCCGGTATGGTATCCGCGCTCTCGATCGCGGATCAGGGGTTCGATGTTACCCTCGTCGAAAAGGAAGCGGAACTCGGCGGCAATATGCGCAACATATACTCCACTCCCGCCGGCGAGGACGTGCAGGGATATCTGAAAGACCTGATTTACTCCGTTGAGAACCATCCAAAAATAACCCTGTTTAATAGCGCGGAGATAAAGGACATCGACGGATATATCGGTAATTACAAAACGGAAATCGTTGACAGTGGCGGCGAGGACAGACCGATCGAACACGGTGTTATTGTAGTAGCTACGGGCGGCGAGGAATACGAACCGGAAGAATATCTTTACGGCGAAAACGATAAAGTCCTCACACAAAATGAACTGGAAGAGAGGCTTTTCGATCCGGAGGATAAGTCCCTGAAAAAGACCAAGAACGTCGTGATGATACAATGCGTCGGGTCGCGGGACGAAAAACACCCCTATTGCTCGCGGATTTGTTGCACTAAGGCAATTAAAAACGCGATCAAACTGGCCGAGGAAAACCCCAAAGCGAATATCTACATACTCTATCGGGACATCAGGACTTACGGCTTCGGCGAGGAATATTATCAGAAAGCGCGGAATGCAGGTGTTATCTTCATCCGATACACCGAGGCCGAAAAGCCCGTAGTAACGCAGGACGGCGACACTATTCGCGTGAAGGTCGATGATCCTATACTGGGCGAACGATTGGAAATAAACCCGGATTTACTCGTTCTCGCTCCCGCCGTTGTTCCGAGAGCCAACGCGGTGGATATTTCGCGTATGCTCAAGACGCCGCTTAACGAGGACGGCTTCTTCCTGGAGGCGCACGTGAAGCTCCGCCCGGTGGATTTCGCAACGGAGGGCGTGTTCCTGGCGGGACTGGCGCACGCACCCAAGACTATAGACGAGTCGATTTCTCAGGCTATGGCCGCATCCGCGAGAGCATGCACGCTAATATCGAAGGACAAATACACGGCGGAATCTATTATCGCGTCGGTGAACCAGGACGTCTGCGTTGGGTGCGGTATATGCGAAGCCGTTTGCCCCTACACAGCGCCGAAGGTGATAATCAAGGACGGAAGACAGGTTTCGCAGGTCAATATTGCTCTTTGTAAGGGCTGTGGGAACTGCGCGACGAGCTGTCCCTCCGGTGCGATGGAGCAACTTGGATTCAAATATAATCAAACATCGTCGGTTCTCGAAGCCGCATTAAATATCTAATTAGGAATTATGTTAGTATGACGGAAAGAGAATTTGAAAAATACGCCGAGATATTCAAAGCTCTGTCTAATAAGACCCGCCTTCAGATAATCTCCGGGGTAATGAAGGACGAATGTTCGGTCTCGATGATGGTCGAAAAACTGAAAATACCCCAATCCACCATTTCACAGCATCTAAGGGTTCTTCGTAATCTGAAGATTATTAAGGGCAGGCGGGAAGGTTCCAAAAGGTGCTATAAAGTCATCGATAAGACCGTTTGGAATATTGTCGAACTAATAGAGAAAGGCTGATTGCATATACTCTAATCAACAAAAAAAAACGTTTGGATATGTGCGTGGTTTATATTATTCTAAGACGTATAAATTAACTAATAAAACGATTCGATATGGATTATCAAAACCCAAAAGGGAGGTAAAAGATGAAAGTCGACGAAACACTGGATTGCAAAGGTCTATCCTGTCCAATGCCCATTCTGAAACTCGCCAAGGCGATTAAGGGAATGGAAAGCGGTCAGGTTCTGGAACTACTGGGCACGGATCCGGGTTCGAAGAACGACGTCCCCGCATGGTGCGAGAAAACCGGCAACGAGTTTCTCGAACTGGTCGAAGAAGATGGCGGGGTCAATAGGTTTTACATCAAAAAAGGATAACCATAACAATTGAAACGGTCTAAACGACCGAATTTCATAACGAGTTACGGTTAAAAAGAAAGGAGTTATATGTCAGACTCTAAAAATGGAGCCTGGCGCCAACTTTGGTTAACATTCTTCGGGAAAACCTGGCCTATGTGGGTCGGCGGGATTATCCTTGCGACGCTGAATATTGTGCTCTTCATGGTTAAATCACCATGGGGAGGCACTGGAACCTATCTCAGCTGGGGACAGAATATATTCAAGCTGTTCGGTATTCTCGGTCTCGAAGGAGCAACACCGGTTCATTATCACCTTTACGGCCTTCTCGGCACGATGACTGTTATCGGTGCTTTCGTGGGAGCGCTTATGTCCCGCGAATTCGCCATTCGAATACCGCCGCTGGGCGAGATGGTGAAAGGTCTTATTGGCGGTGTGTTGATGGCGCTTGGATGCCATATAGGCAAAAGTTGCACGATTGGCGGATTCCTGAGCGGTATCCCGGCTCTGTCCGCCGGCGCGATTCCATTAGCCCTGGGATTTGCCCTGGGGGCTTTTATTGCCCTGAGGTATCTTCTATGGGAAATGGAAAAACTTCCAAAGTTCAGTTCGGGCAAGAGCGTAACGCTTCTCGCCGCCAGGGAGAAATCCGGCATCTGGCAACCTATATTGGGCTTCTTAGTGATGATGTTTCTGCTCATTGGCGCGTCATTCTTCTACAAGAATAACGATGTTCTCACCTGGTTTGCGATTATTGGATTAGTTCTCGGATTAATCAGTCAACGGTCGCGTTTCTGCGTTACCCGTTCTTTCCGCGAACCTTTTATGACTGGTGAATCGGAGGCTCCGGTTGCTGTCATGTCTGCTCTCGCGGTCGGACTGATAGGTTTCACGGTCTTGAAATATATGGGCATCAATTCGGCCTATCCAAGCGGAGCAAGGGCTGTAGCTTTGGTCTGGGTCATGCCTAATTTCTGGCTGAACGGTCTTATCGGCGGCACCATTTTCGGTATGGGAATGGTCATCGCCGGCGGGTGTGCTGTCGGAACATTGTGGCGTATGGGCGAAGGCCAAATCAAACTCTGGTTTGCAGGACTTGGTTTCGCACTCATGTCTCCTATCTCGGCTCAGTTCGTAGGACCCTGGTTTACACACATACTTCCCGACTGGTCGCAGAAGGCTATTTTCCTGCCCGATTATCTGCGCTACGGCGGGGCATTCGCTCTCATGGCGGTGTTGATCATCCTCTGGTATGTATTCGTCAAGTGGAACGAACGAACCGGCAAATTTTCCGCAATTTAAGGAGGCGAGAATAATGAAAAAATCAATTATACTGTTAGTTCTTGCCGTATCCCTAATCCTTACTGGTTGCGGCGGATCCGGCATCAAGGGCGATTACGAAATGGACCGAGACGAGCTTCAGGCAATTTTCGACGAGGAAGGCGAATTCATCCTCCTCGATGTTCGCGAGCCTTATGAGTTCGACGAGGGCTATATCGACTACGCTTTCAACATGCCCCTCGGAGTGGTGGAAAAAAGCATCGAAGACGATGCATACTGGCGCGCTCAAGCCTGGGATAAGCCCGGCAAGGACGCCTTTATCATCATCTATTCCGAAAAAGGAAAGCGCGGAGCTTTAGCGATAGAGAGACTTCGCAAGCTCGGATACACAAATATCTACAATCTATATGGCGGCTATACCCTTTGGCTCGATCCCGATGCCGATCTTGACGCCGAACCGGTTGCGGCCGGTTGCGGCGGATAGCCCCAAAAAATTATCCTTTGAGGAGAGAATATGTTAAAAAAAGCTTATTTGCTTATCACTCTTATGGCCATGCTGGCATTGTTCAGCGGCTGTAAAGATTCCACCGATCCCCCCGATGATTCAGCTTTCGATATCCTTGTCGAATACATGGAAGCCAACAGCATGGACCTGACGGATATGACAAACGCCTGGACAATCACCGCCTCTGACGTCGCGGCCAATCCCGATTCCTACTATATTATGGACATTCGGAGTCAGGGCGATTACGACACCCTCGGCCACATCGAAGGCGCGATTCATTCGTCATTGGCGAATATCGTTACCGACGCCGCGGCCAGCGGTTCCTTGCCCATCGTGGTTACTTGCTATAGTGGCCAGAGTGCCTGTAATGCTGTCGTAGCATTGCGTCTCAGCGGCTATCCGACTGCTAAGAACCTCAAGTTCGGCATGAGCTCGTGGAATTCCGTGTTCGATAAATGGACTTCCTTTACCGGCAACATCGCCTCGGGACATGCGAGTTGGGTTACAACGGCTACAGCGCCACTGGCAACCTTCGACTATCCGGAAATCACTTCAAACTCGACCACCGGTTCGGCTATTCTCGCCGAGCGCGTCGAGGCTATGGTTACCGGCGGATTCAAAGGCATTGACGGCAGTGTCGTCCTCGAAACTCCGACCGATTACTTCGTGAATGTCTATTGGCCGGAAACAGCCGTTACTCAATATGGCCACATCGATGGCGCATATAGGATCAATGAAGACCTAACCCTCGCCAGTGACGGCTTTATGCATCTCGATCCGAGCCAGACTATCGTAACTTATTGCTGGACAGGACATACTTCAGCAGTAGCTACAGCATATCTGACCGTTCTCGGCTACGATGCTAAGAGCCTCAAATACGGTGTGAACGCCATGATCTACGACGATCTCGAGAGCAGTAAATGGACGGCTTCGGGAGATTATCCCTACGTGGTTACAACCCCGTAGTTACATACGTTTAAGAGAAACAATAACATACAGGGGGAAGCCATCCTTCTCCCTGTAAAAAAAACAATGGAGGAAAATATGCGAAGGTTGTTGTTACTATCGCTTCTTCTACTCACCATGTATTCGGGAGCGCTTTTTGCGCAAGGATGCATGGCTGGCGGCTCATCGGAAGGCGTCAATGTAATCGGTTATATTCAGCCTCAGCTGGAATACAAATTCGCCGAGGACGCTTCCGGCGAGGCCGACAATAGATTCGATTTCACCTTTAACCGGGCAAGATTAGGCGTCATGGGCAATATCCCATATGACGTCAGTTACTATCTTCTGCTCGAAACAAGCCCCTTCAAGGGCGATGTCAAGCTCCTGGATGCATTCGTCTCATACACTCGTCTCGAATCCTACGCCAGTTTCTCTATGGGTAGATTCAAGACTCCTTTCGGACTCGAAAGAAATACGGGATGCCAGGCATTATACACCATCTATCGTTCCGAAGTTGTGAACAATTTGGTCCTCGACCGCGACCTTGGTTTGATGCTTTACGGCAACTACGAAAGTTTGGTCAGATACAATATCGGGTTAATGCACGGGACAGGATTGGCCGATATCGATAACAACAAGGCCAAAGACATCGTCGCAAGGGTCGTAGTAACCCCTATCGAGATGTTAAACATCGGCGGGAGTTTCCAGACCGGCAAACAGCCTGCGGCCGACCCAACAGCCGAAGAGGAAGACAAAAAGACGATATTTGCAGGCGAATTACAATTTGCTTATAAAGATTTACTCATTCAGGGAGAATATATCGGCGGAAAAAGAGAATCTTCCGGCGGCACCGTCACACATCCCCCTGACTGCACCCATGATACCACCTGGTACACAGTCGTCCCCCCCGGCGAATCCAAAAGCGGCGGCTACTGGGGTTTCATAGCGTATATGACGCCCTGGAACCTTCAGCCCGTGGTCAAATACGAATTCTACGATCGCGATTCGGATACCGAAGATGACGAAACCGGCATTATTACTTTCGGCATTAACTACTTCATCAACGACTGGTCGAGAGTTCAGGTCAACTATCTATACAAAGCCGAATACGGCAACGAAGTCCCCAATGATGAGCTTGTTGTCCAATTCCAGGCTTTGTTTAACTAACCTAATAGAAAAGGAGAAAGAATGAAAAAAACTCTAATACTGTTCTCGCTTGCCCTTCTGCTGTTTGCAGGTCTGCTTCAGGCGCAACTTATCAGCGTGAAAGACCTCGCAGGCATGACTGGTGATGAAAACCTCATTATCGTCTCAGGCAGAAAAGCATCGGATTACAGCACAGTTCACATCACAGGCGCGATGCATCTCTGGTTCGAGGACCTCGACAAACCCGGCGAAATCAAGGGCATGCTCAAAAGCCCCGAAGACGTCGCGAAAATCCTCGGCGAAAAGGGCATCTCGGAAACCAACAAGATAGTCCTATACTGCGACACAGGCGTTCGAGCCGGAAGACTCTATTGGATTCTCGACTACCTCGGCGCAAAGGACGTTTCGATGCTCGACGGCCAGATGAAAGCCTGGCGCAAAGCTCGTAAGCCCGTTACAAAAGACCCCACTGTCCTCGAACCGACTACCTTCAACGTCTCCCTGAACCCCGATGTCTTCGCTTCCATGGATTATGTCAAGGCGAATATGGCCAAACCCGGCGTAGTTCTCGTCGATGTCCGCACACCGGAAGAGTTCAGTGGCGAAAAGGGCGAAGCATCCCGCAAGGGACATATCCCCGGCGCGATTAGTTTCAACTATGAGCAAATAATCACGGAAGACGAGACCCTCATTCCCCAGGCGGAAATGAAATCCCTCTTCACCAACGCCGGAATCACATCCGACAAGGAAATCATCATCTACTGCGAAACCAGCCTGCGTAGCGGCATAATCTACTTCGCCCTCAAAAACGTTCTGGACTATGGGAATGTCAAAGTCTATGACGGCGGCATCTACGAATGGGCGGCGACTTCTTCTAACCCGATGGAATAATTCAATCGATAAACAAAAAACAACAGGAGAAAACAAATGGGAATGATGGCAATCACAATCAACGGCGCTAAACCGGAAAACATTTTCATGCCTTTCGTCGTAGCATCTTCGGCGATAGCTTCCGGCGACGACGTTATTCTGTTCTTCACCCCGGGCGGCGCATCCGCTCTGGTTAAGGGCGTTATGGAAAACATGACCGGCAAAGGCATGCCCGAACTGATGGAACTCGTCGAGGGCTACCAGCTTCTCGGCGGAAGAATCCTGATGTGCGAGCTTTCCTTCGAAGCCAACGGCTTCACCGAGGAAGATTTGCGCGAGGGCGTGGAAGTAGTCGGCGCGACCACATTCATCAACGAGGCGAAAGACGCCACGCTGACCTTCTCGTTCTAACGAACAGTAAATCTAAAAAGATTAAAGCAAGGATTAAAATTTTCAATCCTTGCTTTTTTCTATGGAATATCTTTATTAAGAAATTCATTACTCTTTTGATTATAATATAGTTATCTGCTTTACTTAAGGTATAACATTAATATTAATTATAGTCAAATTCTAATAGGATAATAACACAAATATCAATAGGAATACGAGTGTATCCATAAATATAATTTTACCATTACGAATTAATATTCGAATATGCACATATAAGAAATAACGCGTTACTTCAGAGTAAGAAATCAGTAATAAGATCATAAAAAGCTTTTTATTAACTTAAAAAAAAACTTTAGAAAAATCGTTTTTAGACTTGACAGGACATTCAATTAGGCTATTTTGGGTGAAATACTTTTTTAAGATGAAGGTATTATTTATTTGTTTTATAAATTAGACTTTCGTATTTTAGAAGTTAAACAGGAGTTCTAAGATAACTAAACTTTTAATGATTAGATAACTATACTTCTAATGAAGTGAGAAAGGGGAATCCCGTGAAAAAGACATTATTTTCCGTCATCATTATTACTCTCGCTGTAGCTATAGGGCTTAGCGCCGAGGCTATTCCGAGAGTAATCGCCTATCAGGGTAAAGTTACAGATATCGGTGGCGTCGGTGTCAACGACACCTTACCGATCCAATTTGGGCTTTACGAGGTAGAAACTGGAGGTGTAGCGGTTTGGACTGAGACTCATCCTTCTATTCCGATAGTTAGAGGATTGTTCGACGTCGATCTCGGTTCGGTAACACCTCTGAATCTGGAATTCGACGTTCTTTATTATCTCGAAGTTACAATCGATGGACACGTTCTGGAGCCCAGAGTAACCTTCCGGGCTTCCCCTTATTCATTCAGGTCTATCTATGCGGATACCGCGCTCTACGCGATTTACGCCGATTCTTCTGCAGGCGGCGGCGGCGGTTTCATGCAGGACGACGTCGATGTGCCTTTGACCAGCCCCGGCGACTTCGGTATCGTTTTCGGCGAGACCGAAGTTCACGGCGCTCTTGTCGATCTCGACCAGGGGGTCAGGGCGAATTTAATAAACATATCAGCCAACGAAACGGCAATAACCAGTCATGTCGATGCGGATCACGACCTATCCTCTCTTAATGAGTGTATTACCTGGTTCGAATTCGACGACGTTACCGATTCGCTATGGATTTTCGACGGCGCTTATCCCGTTGCGGCATATATCCCAAACGGCCCCTTCGGATTCGACACTTTATATACCACGGATAGTCTTACCGGCGATACTATGCTCGTTATGTCGAACTTCCGGGTTTACGGTATGTTATTCGCCGATTCGATAGCCGCCATGGACGATTTCGTTGAGATTTTCGATTCCCTAATTGTCCATGGAAGCCAATGGATTGATGGAGATTTACACATAGGCGGTAATCTCTATTTCGGCGATAGTCTTATCGTAAACAGCCTGGGTGTCGATACGATCTGGAGTGAAGGACACGATGTAACCGATACTATAGTGCTTATGGCCAACACGAAAATTCATGGAGAACTGATTGCCGATTCGATACAGGCCGACGCCGACACTATCTGGCTCGATGATAACACTTATACTGACGGAAGCGCAATTGTCGTGGATTCGGTCGGCATAGGCACGGAAACCCCGACTGCGCGACTTCATGTCGAAGGCGAACCGGATACTTGGGGCGAAGCTGTCGCATATTTCCAGAATAATTACGTTGGATCGGCTGACGGCGCGGGTATTTACGCCGTTAGCGTCCCGCAGGATTACTGGGGAATCGGCGTCGTCGGTGAAGGCGGTTATATCGGTGTCGAGGGTGACGTTTATCCGACAGGCAGTGATTATTATTACGGCGTTTACGGCTATGTCTATGGTAGCGACGGCGAAAACTACGGTGTTACCGGCTCAACATACGGTGATGGAATTAATTATGGTTTATACGGTTACGCAAGTGATAATGGTAGTGGAGCAAGTGAAAACTACGGTAGTTACCTCCTGGCCACAAACGGAGCCGAGAACTACGGCGTATATGCATGGGCTTCCGGCGGCTCGGTCAACTGGGCCGGTTATTTCGATGCCGGCGATGTCAACATCGAAAATGATATTTACCTGAACACGGGTCTTTATGACGGCGTCAGTTTCGGCGCTCACGACCAGTATCTCCGTTCCGACGGCTCCGATGTATTCTGGGATTTCCTCTACGGCGATTTAATTCGAGTCGATACTCTGCGCACCCTCAGCGCCAGCGACTCCGATACGATATGGACGATGGCGCAGTTTTATGTCAACGGCGAACTTATCGCCGATTCGATGCAGGCGGTGGGCGATACAATCCATTTCGATGACAACATCATCGTTCACGGCTCGAATGTTGTCGATGACGACCTCCTCGTTTACGACGATGCGATGATTGGCGAGAGCCTTATGGTCGGCATGGACGCTTACGTTATGCAGACATTAACGGTAGGAACCGATCTCTACGTAATGCACAACGCATGGGTCAACGACACGATATTCGCCAACGTGATTACCGCGGACAGTATCACTACCAATTACCTGCTTTCAACCGATATAGATGTTACCGAGAGTCTGTTTGTCGATGGCCCAGCTAATTTCGACAGCACGGTTACAATCGACGACGATACGCTCTATGTTGACGGCCCGGCGCAATTCGACAGCATGGTTGTCATTACACCGGGACATCAACTCTGGGTCGATAAGATTTATGGCACTGTCGCGGGCACTCTGTTTGTAGATACAGTTCTGGCCACACCGGAAGTGGCTTTAGACTCTATCGAGGCCTGGAACGGAAATTCAATAATCATAAAAGATTCTACTTATTTCCGAAGATACGTTAATGTCCAGGAGGACCTCGAAGTTGACGGCGACGGGCTATTCAATCAGGATGTATGGATCGGCGACAGCCTGATGGTCGTCGGAAATACTTATTTGCAGAGCGAACTCGAAGTCGATCTGGACGCCTATTTCCACGATAATCTGACCAACGACGATTCGATATTCGCCAATGTCATCACAGCCGATAGCATCACGACTAACTATTTATTAGCTACAGATGTCGATGTTATGGAGAGCCTCTTTGTCGATGGCCCGGCCAATTTCGACAGCACGGTTTATATAGACGACGATACGCTATACGTCGAAGGCCCGGCGCAGTTTGACAGTATGGTGGTCATCACCCCGGGACATCAACTCTGGGTCGATAAGATCTACGGCACGGTTGCCGGCACGCTCTTTGTTGACACGGTTCTGGCGACTCCCGAAGTAGCTCTCGATTCACTCGAAGCCTGGAATACGACTTCGTTAATAATCAAAGATACGACTTATTTCAGGAGATATGTGAACGTCCAGGAGGACCTCGAAGTTGACGGCGACGGGCTATTCAATCAGGACGTATGGATCGGCGACAGCCTGATGGTTGTCGGAAATACATACCTTCAGAGCGAGCTGGAAGTCGATCTGGACGCCTATTTCCACGATAATCTGACCAACGACGACACGATATTCGCAAATGTAATAACCGCGGATAGTATAACGGCAAATTATCTGCTGGCAACGGATGTCGATGTCCTCGAAAGCCTCTATGTCGATGGCCCTGCCAATTTCGACAGCACGGTTTATATCGATGATGACACGCTTTACGTCGAGGGACCGGCAATGTTCGACAGCATGGTCGTTATCACTCCGGGACATCAACTCTGGGTCGATAAGATTTATGGCACGGTCGCAGGCACCCTCTTCGTGGATACTGTTCTGGCTACTCCCGAAGTGGCACTGGATTCACTCGAGGCGTGGAACGGAAATTCAATAATCGTAAAAGATTCGACTTATTTCCAGAGATATGTGAACGTCCAGGAGGACCTCGAAGTCGATGGCGACGGCTTGTTCAATCAGGACGTCGAAATCACCGATAGCCTTATAGTCGGCGGCAACACCTATCTACAGGGCGAGCTCGAAGTCGATCTCGACGCCTATTTCCACGACAATCTGACCAACGACGACACGATATTTGCCAATGTCATCACTGCGGACAGCATCACGGCTTTCTATCTACTGGCAACGGATGTCGATGTCCTCGAAAGCCTTTTTGTCGCCGGACCGACTAACCTGGACAGCACTGTATTCATAGGCGACGACACCCTTTACGTTGACGGTCCCGCAATGTTCGACAGCTCGGTCGTCATCACTCCCGGGCACGAACTTTGGGTAGATAGAATATACGGCACGGTCGCCGGTTCCCTCTTCGTCGATACCGTTCTGGTTACGCCGGAAATCGCCCTTGACTCCATCGAGGCGTGGAACAGCGGAACTATCCTGATAAAAGATTCCGTCCTGATAAACGCCGGCCTTACCGTTGACGGCGATGTCTTCGTCGATAACGGCAATCGCTATTATGGCGTTGACGCCACGGGCGCGGACAGCTTCTGGATTTACGATGATGGCGATACGACGCGCTTCGACGCCGACAATCCGATTAAAATCGGCGACGCTTCCCTCGTAGTAGAAACCGACGGCGATGTAATCGCAACTCAGGACTTCTACGTCCTCGGCGATGCATTCTTCGCGGATAATGTTGTTATTGCCGAGAGTCTCGATGTTACTATGGACGTATCTATCGGAGGCGACCTTGATGTTACCGGCGATATTTCAGCCGATGACATGTATTTGGCTGACAGCCTCATAATAATGGGAAGCGCATATATCGACGATAATCTCGAAATCGACCACGATTTATGGGTAAATGATGACGCATATATCGATGATTCATTAACCGTAAATGGCGACGCGTATTTCGATAACGATGTCGTTATCGATGACGATCTATCTGTCAATGATAGCCTTATACTCTATGGCGACGCTATTTTTCAGAATGATCTTCAGGTTGGCGATTCATTATTCGTCAACGAATATCTAAGAGTGCAAGGCGACGTCTGGATAGGCGACAATCTCGACATCATGGACTCCCTGATGATATGGGGACCGATTATCATTGCCGGTCATCAGCCATTGTGGGCGGACACGCTTTATACAAGTCGAATTCACGGCACAAAAGCCGGTTCGCTCTTTGTCGATACAGTCCTCGTTGTTCCTGAAATTGCCCTCGATTCCATCGAGGCCTGGAATAGCGGAACGGTTCTATTGAAAGATTCTCTCCTGATTAATTCGGGATTAATGGTAACGGGCGATGCTTATCTCGACGGCGGCATTCACGATGGCACAGACTTCGGAACCTCAGGCCAGATTCTCATGACCGACGGCTCCGATATATACTGGTCTGATGTAGTAGCGTCATTAGGTTATTTCGATACGCTCCGCTCGGTTAATGGCCTCGATTCCGATACAATCTGGACGATGGCGCAACTTTACGTCAACGGCGAGCTTATCGCCGATTCAATTCAAGCCGACGGGGATACAATATGGTTCGATGATAATACATACACACGAGGAAGCGCGATTATCGCCGACTCTGTAGGAATCGGAACGGAAACTCCAACGGCAAGGCTCCATGTCGAAGGCGAACCGGACGCATGGGGCGAAGCAGTAGGTTATTTCCAGAATAATTACGTTGGAACAACCGACGGCGCGGCCGTTTACGGCGTAAGTGTTCCCGCAGATTACTACGGCATCGGTGTTTACGGACTGGGTGGATATATTGGAACTACAGGCGAGGTTTATACCACAGGAAGTAATTCTTATTACGGTGTCTATGGTTATGTAGATGGTAGCGACGGATCAAACTACGGCGTTTACGGTGATGCATGGGGAGACGGCGAAAACTACGGTATCTATGGTTATGCCCAGGACAATGGCTCCGGAACCAGCATCAATTATGGTGCATACATGGAAGCACTCAACGGCGACGAAAACTACGGTATTTATGCAACCGCTTCCGGCGGAACGATCAATTGGGCGGCCTATTTCGCAGACGGCGACGTGAATATCGATAACGACCTATATCTCGACGGCGGCATCCACGACGGCACATCCTTCGGCACCGCAGGACAAATCCTCATAACCGACGGCTCCGATGTCTATTGGTCGGATCTTACAGCGTCGTTAGCTTCAGTTGACACGATTCGCTCTGTTTCAGGTAGCGACAGCGACACAATCTGGACCATGGCGCAACTATACGTCAACGGCGAACTCATCGTCGATTCCATTCAGGCCATAGGCGATACGGTCTATATCGACAATAATCTCTTCGTCGATGGCGCGATTCAAACAGTAGGCGACGTCGTTATGGGCGATGGTGCCTATCTTCGCGGTTCGGATGCTTCCGGCGCGAATGATTTCTGGATTTACGACGACGGCGACACGGTTCGTTTCGACGGCGACAACCCGATTAAAATCGGTGATGCTTCCCTCATCGTCGAGACCGACGGCGACGTTTATGTCTCCGGCGATCTCGATGTTAGCGGTGTTCTCACCGGCGACGGTTCCGGCTTAACGAGCATCGACCCGAACAGCCATTGGCATAACTTCCTCAATGCCTCCGACGGCGACCCGGATAGCGCCCTTTATGTCGATGCCGCTGGCAATGTAGGTATCGGAACGACAACTCCTGGGAATTTGCTCGATGTCAACGGCGACGCCAGCTTACTTGGATTAAACACTAATTTCTTCCCGAACGATGGATTTGGGAAACTATCTATCAAGCGTCCGGCTTGGTATGAATGCACAATTGAATCCGACGCACATCTTGTATTAACCTCCGGCGGCGGTTCTGATATTAAATTTACTACTACCACTTCTGGCGAAGCGATGCGGGTATTATCGTCTGGCGATGTCGGCATCGGAACGACAAGTCCTCAGTCTAAGTTGCACATCGATGGCGGCAATGTCTTCCTCGATAACGGCAACCGCTACATCGGCGTGGACGCCACTCAGGCCGACTCCTTCTGGATTTACGACGACGGCGACACCACCCGTTTCAACTCCGATAACCCCATCAAGGTCGGCAATGCTTCTCTCATCGTCGAAACCGACGGCGACGTATTTGCAACACAAGACCTCGCTGTTGGTGGTGGAAATCTGAATTTATTAGGTTCGACAGATATCAAGGGATCTGATGGCAATGGAGGATGGGGATCGAGTATTTCACTAAATGCTGGTCATGCATCTGCCGGTCACGGTGGTGGTAGTGTGAGTATCGTTGGTGGAGATGCTTATAGTATCTCTCTCGATGGTGGCAATGTGAATCTAATCGGCGGTGGGCATCAAAATGCCGCCAGGCCAGGCGATGTTAGAATATACACCGGCGATCCTGCGGTTCTCAAGATGAACTTTGATGGAACAAGCGGAAATATATACACTTACGACGACTTCATGATCGACGGTGGTTACCGTTACTGGGGCACCGACGCTTCATTAGCCGACTCCTTCTGGATTTACGACGACGGCGACACCACCCGTTTCAACTCCGATAACCCAATCAAAATCGGCGACGCTTCCCTGGTCGTCGGAACCGGCGGCGATGTAACCATTAGTGAAGGCCTCAATGTCGGCGGCGCAGTTTCAATGCCCATTGTCTCCGTCCCAGCAAACACTGACTATACCGTTACGGATAATGACTATAGCATCTTCGTTGATACCGGCTTCGATGCTGTTAACACTGTCCTAACGCTACCAGACGCAACAACCTGTGCCGGTAGAATCTATGTGATTAAGAAGACAGCCGGCGGCGGCGGCGGTTTCGATGAAATTGATATCATAACAAGTGGCACTCAGACCCTCGACGGCATCGACGACCCAATCGGAGTTATTGCTTCGGTAAACCACGCTATCACAATCCAATCCGACGGCGCGAACTGGTGGGTGATTTCCGAAAAGAAGACGCCGTAAATAAGCATCGAACCAACCAAAGGGCAGTTTCAAGACTGCCCTTTTTCAATTTATAGGGGGTCAAAAAATGAAAAAAGTTATTCTCTTCTTAACAGTTCTTGTTGCGATTTCACTGTTTGCGCAATCGAATTATGATGTTCTGCTGTCGCGCCCGGACATCACCGGACTCACCGGCGGCACGGCGACCGACCTCGACGGCATCCCGACTACAGGGTTGGCTGTCGGGACTATGCTCGCGGTCTTCGACGGCACGGAGACGCGCATCTACGCTCTGACTGCGGGGACGAATGCCGAGTCCTCCCCCGGCGTAATCCGCCCGGACGATTTCGCCGACCCGGGGAACGCGAAGGTCTGGATAGCCAAACTCTCCAGCGACCCGGAGGAGACGGGATATACGCCATCCGGCGGAGGCGGAACTACATACTCAGTCGGCGACTTTGCGCAGGGCGGTGTCGTGTTTTGGGTGGATGAAACGGGGCAACACGGGCTTGTTTGTGCCAAAGATGACCAAAACACTGGAGTAAGATGGTATGCCGGTACTTATGGTTATACACAGGCAAAAGGAGACGGTCCTTACGCAGGTGAAGCAAATACCTCAATAATTATTGCAGCTCAAGTAGCTATAGGTGATGATGGAAGTACTTATGCAGCTCGTATTTGTAATGAGCTACAAATTACTGAAGGTGGCAAAACCTATGGCGACTGGTACCTTCCCTCAAAAGAAGAATTGGATTTAATGTATCAAAACAAGGCAATTATTGATGCTACCGCAGGGGCTAACGGAGGCAGCGGTTTTGCTAGTGCCTACTATTGGAGTTCTACCGAGTACCTTACCAGCAACGCTTGGTATCAGGCCTTCGACGATGGCTACCAGTACTACTACTTTAAGGGCATCACGTATAGGGTTCGTGCTGTTCGGGCTTTTTAGGGTTCGGCTGATTTAGGATTTCTCGAAAGGACATAGAATGAATAAGCTGATTCTCGTTTCATTGATTATTGTGGCGGCGATGTTCGCGCAATCGAACTACGAGGTTCTGTTATCGCGCCCGGACATCACCGGACTCACCGGCGGCACGGCGACCGACCTGGACGGCATCCCGACTACGGGGTTGGCTGTCGGAACTATGCTCGCGGTCTTCGACGGCACGGAGACGCGTATCTATCGCCTGACTGCGGGGACTGACGCCGAGTCCTCCCCCGGCGTAATCCGCCCGGACGATTTCGCCGACCCGGGGAACGCGAAGGTCTGGATAGCCAAACTCTCCAGCGACCCGGAGGAGACGGGATATACGCCATCCGGCGGAGGCGGAACTACATACTCAGTCGGCGACTTTGCGCAGGGCGGTGTCGTGTTTTGGGTGGATGAAACGGGGCAACACGGGCTTGTTTGTGCCAAAGATGACCAAAGCACAGGAATAAGATGGTATGCCGGAACTTATGGTGTTACACGAGCAACCGGAGATGGCCCATATTCAGGCGAGTTAAACACATCAATAATTATATCATCACATGTGTCAATTGGAGACGATGGTTCTGATTATGCGGCTCAAATCTGCAACGATTTACAAATTACCGAAGGTGGCAAAACCTATGGCGATTGGTACTTACCTTCAAAAGAAGAACTAAACCTGATGTATGATAACAAGGCAACTATTGATGCTACCGCAACTTCGAATGGAGGTGGCGGTTTTGCTAGTGCCTACTATTGGAGTTCTACCGAGTTCAATCACGGCGCCGCTTGGGGCCAGGGCTTCGGCAGTGGCAGTCAGAACTTCGACGATAAGAGCGACACGGACTATGTGCGTGCTGTTCGGGCTTTTTAGGGTTCGGTTGATTTAGGATTTCTCGAAAGGACATAGAATGAATAAGCTGATTCTCGTTTCATTGATTCTTGTGGCGGCGTTGTTCGCGCAATCGAACTAAGAACCGCAACTTTCGAGGCTGGATATCGATGAATTGAATTGCGACCTCGACAGCACGAACATGTGTTTTCTTTCCGAAAAGAAAACGCCGTAAAAAGGCAAGCAATGGGAAACGAAGGGCAGTGTAAAAACCTGCCTTTTATTATTGGTATAACCGTTTTTTAGTATTATAATTAATCTTAAGTTAGCATGTTTGGATATTGTTTTATTAACGAGTGAAGTTACCGTTAGAGAATTTCGATGAATGATGAAAGGATTAAAAACTTTCGAAAGGAACTCGGCTCCGCTGACACGGATGAAGAGAGGGTAAATGTCTATGCTGATTTAATCCGCTATTTGATTAAGACGAATCATCCCGATTTGTTATCGGAGGTCGATGATGCAGACAAATTCGCCGATAGCATCGGTTCGTTGTCATTGAAAGCGGATATTTACAATGCAGTTGGCGAACATTATCGTTCTCGCGGCGATTATGAATCGGCAATCGATAAATATTCTGCGGGGATCGAAGAATTTGAAGTTAAAGGGTATCTAAAAGGAGTAGCTCGCCTAAAACAGAAGCTTGCCTATATAAAGTTCGTCCAACTCGAATTCGACGAAGCTATGGAACTTTGTTTCGATTCGATAAATCTGTGTGAGGAAAACGATTTCGATTTATCTATCGTCCCGGCACTGAATACTCTGGCGGGAATTTATTTTAAGATGGGTGATTTCGATAACGCCCTTCAATACATTCTACAAGCCCACGATATCGTAGTTGAAACTGGATCAATCGAACAGATTAATACCCTTAAAAGCAACATAGGCAATATATATGCGGACATCAAACACGATTACAAAAAAGCCCTGGAATATCTGGAGCCGATAATTGATTACACTTTAGAAAAAGGGTCGAAAGTTCAGCAAAGTGCTTTGTTCAATAACCTTTCAAACTGTTATAAGGGTCTCGGCGAATATGATAAAGCTCTGCAATTTTCTAACAAGGAATTGGCCATTATAGAAGAACTTGGTAACAAGATGCAGACGGCTCTTACACTCGAATCTATAGGTGAGTTACATTATCTTCGAGGCGATTTTGAAAAAAGCATCGTAATACTGAACACCGTGTTGGAAATGGCCGAAGAACCCAACTGGGTTGAAGCAATAATGAATTCTAACAGCACACTTTCTGCAGTTTACGAAAAGCTGGGCGATTATAAAAATGCACTCGAATATTTTAAAAAGTTTCGCTACGCGGAAATAGAATATGCGGACTCTGAATTAAAAGAGAAAATTTCCGAGATGAAAACAAAATTCGAGACTGAACGCAAAGAAAAAGAAGCTGAAATATATCGGTTGCGCAATGTTGAACTTGCCTCCGCAAAGGAAAAAATAGAGGCTCAACACACCGAACTCGCAAAGGCTTACGAGAAACTCGAAGAAATTTCTCGGATCGATCCCCTTACGGGACTGTGGAACCGCCGCTATTTTCAAGAAATAGTAAAAATCGAATGCCATCGTTCGGAGAGAAGCGGAAACCCATTTTCCATTGGCATCTGCGATATAGATTACTTCAAGCAAATAAACGATACTTACGGCCATGAATGTGGAGATGTCGTCCTTGAAGAAATTTCAAAGCTGATACGCGAAAGTATTCGTAAACAGGATTCTGTCGGTAGATGGGGCGGCGAAGAATTCATTTTGCTACTCCCTGAAACCAAAATCTCAGGCGCTTTAGTAGTTGCCGAGAAGTTACGGAAGAAAATTGAAAGCATTAATATCATTTATGAAGGAAAAAGCGTTAAAGTTACGATGTCTTTTGGCGTCGCAGAAAGCGAAAATCGATTTGATGTAGCAAGCTACATACGAAACGCTGACAGAGCTATGTATTCCGCAAAGAAAGCTGGCAGAAACTCCTCCCGTGCATATAAAACTCAATGAACTGTGGTCGCCCTTTTTTATTTGCGGAAGGGCGGGGTTTGGATTATTTTCCCCTCTCGCCGCATAGCTCCAGCCCCCTCTCGTCGCATAGCTCCAGCTATGCGATGAAAATGCGTCCGAAGCTATGCTTCGCTTAGTCGAAGCGGAGCTTCGAGGGCAGTGGCGTTCCACAGCTGGAGCTGTGGAACGAGGGAAAAGGGATTTTTGTTTCCGAGTGGATAAAAAAAGCCATCGATCAAGCAATTTGAGCTCCCGATTGGTCGATTTGAGCACCCGATTGGTCGATTTTAGCACCCGATTGGACGATTTTAGCGCAAAAGTTGATTGATCGATTGCTCAAATTGTCTGATCGACTGCTAAAACTGCCCGGTCGTTTGCTCAAATCGTCTGATCGACTACTAAAACTGCCCGGTCGGTTGCTCAAATTGTCTGATCGACTCCTAAATCTGCCTGATTGATTGCTAAAATCTACTAATCGAGAGCACAAACGCATTTATCGACAACTTTAATCAACCACTCGACATCTTCAACTCATTGATTTTAAAGAACTTATGACTATTCAGGGCGTTTTCGCCCAAATACCGGTCGATTCTAATCGGGCGGAGCGATTTTTTTCGCCCCGCCCGATGTTTTTTGTTCTATTTCAGGTAAACAACTCGTTTGGTGATTGCTCTGTTGTTCGAGGTTAGCCTCGCGAAATAGGTGCCTGAGGGCAAATCGCCGCCCCAGGTGAGCTGATATTTGCCCGGAGCCATGACCTCGCCGCGAATAGGCGAATCGACGACTCTTCCGAGCATATCGTAGAACTCGAAGGTAACCGGCGCGCCGTCTTCCACCTCGAACTCGATTTTGCATGTCGGGTTGAACGGATTCGGCGATATGGAATTGATTCCAAACACGTATGGGCGCTTGGTTTCGTCGCCACTGTCGTCTAAATCCTCGTCGTTCTCGTCGATTTTGACAAGGCCGTTGACGCCGTAGAGATAGCCTGCGGAAACCTCGGCTGTTCCGCCGTTGGAGAATCCTATCGCCCCCTGGCCAATCGAGGCGTAAAGGGTGTCGCCCGACGCCGGTGAACGCATTCCGCCTCCGCCGTCGAACACCCACCAGTTCACCTCGGTCTGCGAAAACGCTATTGCCGCCGCGAAAATAAGTAGAATGATGTATTTGCGCATGATTGCTCCTATGAAGTTATTATGGTTTATAAATAACGAAGCTGAAAGCTGTTTGAATTTGATCACCGCTTAAGTTATATATGAAAACAAGAAGTTTACTACTTACAGAGCCTGTTCTAGCTATTGCCGGTGAACTACCCGTTGTTGTAACAACCGTTGGATAAGTAGGACCGTAATAACTCTCGCCATCAATAGTAATCTCATATCTTTCATAAGTTCCACTCCAAACACAAGATAGAACATTTGAGGTTCCTGACGAAATTGAACCATCAGAAGCAATACTGCCATAAGCTACTGGAACTGCTGATGAAGTATGATTACCTGTTTTTAGGGTTCCGTCGATAAGTGTATTGCCCACAACGTGAAGTTTGTTAGTTGGTGATGATGTGCCTATTCCAACATTACCCGTTGTGCGGTAAACGTTGCCACTCGATAGTGTCCAATTCGAGCCGCCTGCGGGTGTTTGCCAGGTGGCCAAGCCGCTCGCATTCGATGTGAGGACTTTGCCTGCGCCGGGAGAACCGCCGGAGATAGTTATTTGACCATCGACGAACACGCCGCCGTCGAAATAACCGGCATAATCACCCGTGCCTTGAACACCGTAAACACCGACGTCGTTTCCTTCGACGGTATATCCGCCGAGGCCGCCCCAGCATGTTGACACATCCTGTGCGCCAATGATGCCAAAGTTGTCTATGAATAGGGCGTCAGTGAAACCATAAACAGCAGTTCCACCTCCTTCCGCACTGACATGCAATTTGTAAACAGGGCTGTTCGTTCCGATGCCTACATTTCCGGTTTCGCGGTAGATGTTATCGGCGTCGATTGTCCACGGAGCCATCGAATACGATGAACTGGTCAGCTTGTATCTCGGCGTAATTTCCGCGCCGCCGCCGACAGAGATTCCGATCCAGTATTGTTCGTCGAAACTCACTCCGGCACCGGCGAAATTTACGGAACCGCCGAGTTCGACATTGAACAGGCCGCCTACGACCGACACGCCGAGGTGGGATTCCTCCCATAGGTGGACACCGCCAGCATCTGTGTCATAGATTCTGAATACAATATTTCGAGTTCCATCGACCGGCGCGCCGCCCTCGACGAGCTTGCCCTGAAACGAGATGACGTTCTCAACAGGCGCGGCCGTTAGAATGGCCGCTAAGGCGAGAAGGATTAGAATGGTTCTTTTCATTTGTTCTCCTTTAGTTGTTTGATTTCGTCTTTGAGTTCTTCGATTTGGGCTTGTTGCACATTGTTGCTACTGCATGCCCCGCCAATCCGCTCGAACAGGGTGTGGCGCACGTCGGAAATGCCGTTTGAAACGTTTTTGGATTTGATGATATGTTTCTTACCATCGATCATCGAATGACAATATAATTCGCGGGGTTGCGGGGTGCAAGCCTTTTTAAAGGTATTCGAAAAGTCTCTCATATCCCCGGCGCCGGTTTGCAATGAGAGTCGCTGGCGCGATACGTGCCTACAGGGGAAATCCTGCAAAAAAAAGGAATCCCTCGCACGTAGCGTGACAGCGACCTGCGATCGAGAAATTATGTAAACAGTAAGAAATCCAGGCGGATAAGCGGTTGGCGCAGTTCTTGCCTTCTCACACAATTTAAAATCGGCAAAAAAGAGTTAGCAAGAACTGTGACAACCGCATGTTTCGCGGAAACAGAAGATTCTATTCTATCTCTCTCCCGGCGAGGGCGAGGTGATCTGCCATTCGGAAGTGGAATCGTCCCTCGCATAAGCGGAATCAGCGGGGAGGGCGGGGACGGTTACGCTGTCGATTAGCGAGCCATAGAGGTCGTAAAGGCCGACCCATTCGCCGTCCAAACTTACACGAAAATCGGCGTGGTAATCCCCCTCATCGGGCTCGGTGTCGCACCAGATTAGAATAACCGTGTCCGGTTGGAGAACCGTATATAACGGGAACTCGTATTTAAGTTCCCATGGATCGTCGGTAAGAAAGTAACCGGATAAATCGATCGAAGTGTCCTGTGGGTTGTAAATCTCGATGTAATCGTCATAATCACCGAACTCATCCGCGATTACGGTCTCGTTGTCGGACAGAATTTCCGTCAAAATAACTAAATGCCAGCTATCCACCGGCTCGGGTTCAGGTTCGTATGGCGATTTCGTGCAGGCGGCAAGGACGATGAGCGCAAGGCAGGCGGGTATTACAATAGTTGATCTCATTAAAAATCTACCTGTGCTTGAAGTTTGATTGTGGTGTATTGCGGTTCGGTTTCGATATTATCGTGTATGCTCTCGAGCCTCAGGCGGATGTTATAGACCGGGTCGAAGGTTAAACCGAGATGGAACCGTTTCTGCCTGTTGTCTATCGAGCAATCCGGGTCGTCGGGGTTGTTCCATAAATCTTCGAGGGCCTCAAATTGAATATACGGGGCAAAATTGCCCACAAAATAGCGCACCCAGACCTGATAGCCGGTTATTGCTTTCCCTCTGTCCATATCCTGAACGAAAATCGCCTCACCAGCGCAATCTAAATCGCCGAATTCGAGAATCGCGCCGACCCCTATTCCATCTCGGAACTTCAAGCCCAAAGTGTCCAGTCCGTTGCCGTAGCTAAAGATTAGGTCGATAGATTTTGAGGGCGAGTATATCAGCCTGCCCGCGTAATTCTTTTCGCTGGTTATAACTTCGTCGTCTCTTCCGTTGAATATGCCGATTTCGTATTCGATTTGATACGGTTCCTGAAAGACCTTACCTTTTGCCCAGAGGCCTACATCGCGATCGAGGTAATGCGCATCGTCCAAACTGCCGTGTAATTCAGTCCAATCGACACCCGGCGACGACCATCGTCTGAATAAATCCTCAACGCCGAAGGGCTTGCGCCGTCGTCCGATACCAAAACCGATTGCCCGTGAATACTTATAGTCGAGTTCGACATCCTTGAGTTCCGCGCCGTAGAAGTTCAGGTCAAAGGATATTTCCGCTGAGAATCTGTCCAGCGTGTCGAAATCGACCTCGATCTTCGGGCGGACGCGATCGAGATAAAACTCGTTGTTAGGATAGATCTCCCGCGAATCCCAACTCCATCCGGCGATTATATCCCCGCCGACGTCCACGTCGATTTTAGCAAAAGAAATAGTGCAAAAAAGTGCGAGGAGGAATATTGCAATCCGGCTTCCAATCATTACTCGATCTCCAGAT
Organism: uncultured bacterium; assembly: GCA_964606695.1. GTDB lineage: Bacteria > UBP14 > UBA6098 > UBA6098 > UBA6098 > CAZSHG01. The sequence goes on along the minus strand of CAZSHG010000010.1, from coordinate 11,846 downwards.
CGTCCCAGCTGGAGGATTTCTCGCGTTTCCACCGCACCCGAATTACATTAGGCCCGGTGATTTCCTCAGCGAAATGATTCCTATCGACATAACCCGCGATCTCGACCTCGATCTCGGTCTGGTCGCTGTTAGGGCCTCGGTCGCCCCGCACACGTTTGATTTTGAATACGACTTCCTCGTCGGATAGGATTTCCTTCATTTTTGCGAGGGTATCGTCCGGGTCGATAGTCCGGACTCGCAGGTTCCAGTTCCAACTCGTGGGGAAAAGCGCTTTCTTCAAGCCGTCGGGAAGGTGCTCGAAGATGAATATCATCGCGACAATATACAGCGACGCAATAATCGCCAGAGGGTAGAGTCCCACGCCACATGCCATTCCCACACCGAGAGCTATCACCAGCGAACTGGCCTCTTTAGGCGATTTGAGCGAATATCGATAACGGACTATCGACGCCGCGCCCATCAAACCGAAAGCGCGCGCTATCTGACTGCCGATGATCATCATCATCAGCGCCGCGGCCACGGACAAAACAACGTGCGCCTCGGTGAAATCCATCTGCGCCTTGCCTCCCCCCCGCCTGTAGCTAACCAGAGCGGACAGCACCGACGCCAGCAGAAGCGTTGCTATGATGTTGAATGCGTTGCTCCAATCGGTATCCCATAGCGGTTTGCGCGGCGCGCCTCCTTCGTCAGGCGGGCCTTCCGCCTGCGTTTCGCCGGTCGATGTGAACAAGGAATCGATCGACTGCGCGAAAGCCGTCGTGGTGGCTGACAAATCGCTCATAATACGCTCACTGCCCAGGATCAATATCATCGCGCCGATCATCACAATTACTATCGCACTCCACCAAATATGCGAAAAGGCTTTCATCATAGGAAAAGCTCCCTTCCGGATTTTACGCCTTTAGTTTTCATTCTCTCGGCGCGGTTCCTATCGACCAGAACGTCAAGCCCGAATTCCTGCTCGAACAAATCCTTCTTGTTAAGGACGGATTTCCGTTCGGCCTTCGCCTTGTTCACCGAGTTAATATCCAATATGAGCGCTTTTTCCTCCCTTGACAAGCGCAATTTCATAATGACCTGCCTGTCGGAGGAATCCAGGGCGTCGGCGACGCGGAGAATAGCGGCCAGACGGCGCACAGCAAGTTGTTCGCCCGCGCGAAGTTTCCATTGCCGAGACAGATTTAATCCGCTCACAGAACCGTTGTGGTAAAGCGCGGCGATGGCGATAATTCGCTTTTCCCGCTTCTTTATTCGGGAGAATTTGTTCTTCATGATGATCTTGTAGCTGTGCTTTTCGTGGTTCTCCCCCTGCGACCTTCCGACGTCGTGAAGCAGTGCCGCGTATTCCAATAGCCGCCGTGCGCGGCTGTTCAAGCCGTGGATGTCCACTGTTACGTCGAATAACTGCGTCGCGAAACGGCGGACCTTCTGCGCGTGTTCGAAATAGCCGTTGTGTTTATGATATAGTTCCAGGACTTCCTTCAATTCCTTATCGATGCCCTTCTCGTCCGGGTCGATGCCGATTTCCCCGGAAACCGCTTCGATAATCGGATTGTAAAGCTCGGTTCGATCATCACTATCCCGGATTATCGGCAATGCGTCCGCTTCCACGATTTTTCTGTATGCCGAAAGGACTTCGTCATGATAATAATCGTAGTTTATTTCGATATTGCGAGGTATGTCGTCGTCGAGATCCAATTTGAGCGATTCTATCGCGAGCAGGTTTGACAGGTCGTTCTTTTCCAGTAGAATATCGGTCGGCGTGTCGATATACAACGTCAGATCCGGTTTTATAGCGAAACCTTTCAGCGTTTCCGCAAGCCATTCCCTGCCCATGTGGCTCAATAAACCGCTCACCAGCGTCGTCAGGAAGAATCTGTTGAGGATGACCGTCGCGCCACGTTCCAGCGCCGGGACGACTTCGGTTTCTATGATATACGCCATCTCGCTGGCGGCCAGCATCACGTTGGTTCGTGCGGACAACGCATTTTTCGACATTGCTTTGTTCATTATCTCGGACGATATCCACGTCTCGCCGATACCCGCCTTGACAACGTCCACGTTGTGTATCTGGAACCAGTCGTAAAGCGCGTTCACCTGATGCGTAACGCTCTCCCGAGACGCTCCTTCCATCGCGATGAGCTTGCCCGGATATTTGTGTTTCGGGAGACCGTCGATGAACGTCTCAACCTCCGCAATGTCATCGCCCGCCGATTTAGCCAGCCAGCTTTCCTTATATTCCGGCAATTCCGGTTCCTGCACCGAACCTAAATCCAGAGAAACCTTGTCGAGCAACGGTTCGATTTGTTCGATAATACTCTCGAAGATTTTATCCTCGCCACAGTCCGTTCTTATGGGATGAAGCGCGCCGTTATCGACAAGCTCCGCGTAGGCTTTATCAACTCGACCCTGGAACTCCACGAAAGATTCCACCGGATCGGTCTCGCCGGAAACGTCCATGCCGGATTCGTAATACTTGGGGACATTGCCGTTCTTCTTCATGGCACGTTTGAGCGCGATTTCCACCGGAACGTTGCACAGGAACGCGATATCCGGCTCGATTGCCAGCGAGTAAATTCTTTTTACCCATTCCTGATCGATACCTCTGGCCCTGTCCCGCGCGAGTGCGGTATATGAATATCTGTCAGCGATCACTACCTTACCCGCATTCAACGCCGGATGATAATATTTTCCAGGCGGTTGAAGAAATCCGCGGCGTGAAGCGCGCTGAAACATCCCGGAGTCAACAAATGCGCTTTCTTTGCACGTTTGATGGCCCTGCTGACATATTTACTCGAATTCCACGAAGTTACAACGACGGGATAGCCTCCGTCTTCGAGATATTTTGCCAGACGTTTTACCTGCGTGCTTTTGCCGGCTCCGTCCAAACCCTCAAATACGATTAGCAAACCACGCCGTTTGTCAGCCGGGGCGCTGTGGGTTATCTTTTCGTTTTTCGTTAATGTTGCCTTTTCCACGATATTATCCTATTCTATAGACAGAATCAGCATAAACCCTTTATTTCAAATAAGTTACTTTTTCTGCTATCGATTTTCCGTTCGATTGGACTCGAACGAAATAAACGCCTGAGCCGATGTAACTCTCCGGTCGCCAGACGATTTCCATCGTATAATCCCCGGAAATATCGGGCGACACCACTCCAGGATCATCGACCTGCCTGCCGACGACGTCGAACACACCGATTTCGATTTTATCGTCAATTTCCTCATAGAGGCCGCTTACCTTTATATGAAGAGCCGAATTGAAGGGATTCGGATATGTAGTTATACAGAACTCCTCCGGAAGGGCGTCGTTATCGTAAACGATTATACTCCAGGCGTTTTCTCCGCCGGGGGTTGCTTCGAGGCATATCTGCCAGGTCGCGCTTCCGTTGGGGTATCGCCCCCAACTGCTGTCGGTCGGCATATTTATCCATGAAACGGAATCGCAGAGCGTATTGCCGCAGAAATCCGGGGCTGAGATAGCCAGTTCCTCTCCGTCGGCGTCCAGTTTGAAACTCGTGTGATAATCTCCCTGTTCGGGATCCGAGTCCGCCCACACCAGAAGATAACCATTGGAAGGAATTGTCGTTCCGTTTGGGAAAACCCACTTACGCGGCTCTGTAACGTCGTCCGAGGCGAACCAGAAGGACATATCCACGCTGGTATCCGCGGGATTGAATATCTCGAACCAGTCGTCGTATTCACTCATCTCGTCAACAATTACGGCATCATTGTCCGCCATAACCTCGTTAATTAAAACGGCTCCTTCGACATCCACGGGGTCGCAGGGTCCGATTACCGAAGCCAGATAAATTCCTCGGTCTAAGATAAAATCACGCAGACCGGGCATCGTGGTGAAGGGCGGATGAGGATGGACGATATCGCTATTTAGATTCGTCTCGAAATCCGTGTTAGAGAACATCTTGTTGACATCGGCATAAACATATGGCCGAACGAGATCCGCCAGCTCTGCCACTCTGGCGTCGAAAGTGGAATATTCGAGGTTCGTTTCGAGAAGCTCGTGAATCGCGCAATCCACCAGACGATTGAACAGCGGGCTGTCCTCGAAAAGCCTTTCCGCGAGAGGCCTGTTATCGGAATGCCAATCGACTGCCATCGTGCGCATCTCGGAACCGCTCATCCCGAATGAAAATACGCCGAAAGCCTCGTTGATATCCCATACGATGTAATGTCCCACCGTGTCGGAATCGAAATAGAAGTAGTAATTGTGTCCGGTGCCCTGGTAGCTGTCGAGATTAACCAGGAAGGTATTCACCGCCCACATCCGCGCGAAACCGAAGACGTCCATCCAATCGAAAATCTCGTGGAAATCCGCGTCGCTGGAGTTGTTCAGGAAATTGCAGAATTCGATGAGGTCGGTCCAATCGTCCTCGGTCTCGTTTGTGGCTTTTTCGTAACGGCCTTTATACGGGTCTTCCAACCAGCCAAACCATTCCAGGGTGCCGTGGGGATCGCCTTTGTATAGATTGCAGTCGTTCTCGCCGAAAAATCGTGTCAACGCAGTCTTATCTATTGGATCGACCACCAAGTAGAATCCCCAGTAAACGTCGTTGTAATAGACTTCCGCCCATGTCGCGCGCGGGCAGGGAACACCGAGGTCGTGGAAAATCTCCGATGCGAGTTTCTCACGCAAAAAAGTCGGATCTTTGAAGCAGTTATTGAAGGTGTATCGCTCAATGCCCCGGTGGTCGCGGTCTTCGATGTATTCGTCCAGTTTCAGGTGGAATGGCTTCTTGTTGCCCGGATGGCCATAAGAGCTATTTCCCTTTAGCCGGATTCCCACGCTGTCCAGCGTATCGACGGCATCGAAGACGGCACTGCACATCATGTATTCCTCCGTCTCGTGCGTCAACTGGAGGTCGTCCCAGAAATCCGGGTCGTCGAAATAAACATGGACGGTGTGGACGGTGTCCTCGAAATAGCTGGCATAAGTCGGCAACGCAACCGCCATGAGGATTACCGTAATTAGAAGGTTTATTAAATCGTATCTCGTTTTCATCGTTACACCCTTGCGAAATTTAACTTTTTCACTTAAAACCCCAATTAAGCGTTTAATTACTATTGTCAAGCATAAGTTATGCCGCGACATGGCATCCCCCATAGTCGTTTATTATACAATTAGTTATTAGAATAAAATTAAATAAAGAACGCGTTAACGGAAGAATTATGTTATAATCTTGTAACACTTTTAGCTCATTATTCCTATTTGGGTCGCTTTATCCATTATCAAAGGCATTAATTAGTGTTAGTATATTGTAACATGTCCGTTATAACTTACTAACACTTTTCGCGATTTAAGGTTTTCAATTCGGTCAATATCAACCTGACTTCGTAAATTATGACTTTAGAAATCGAAAAAGGTTTAGTGTTAATTATCGGTTAATTATTTTTTCAAATAGTTTGAATGTTCTTATATATGAGAATAGTTAAAATAATATTTCGGCGGAGATGATCGAAATGGTAGAGAAAAGCCACGAGCAATGATGGAGTTCATCCTGCGGACAAACGACTTGCTTCAACGGTATCTTATAAGGGGGTGCCGAGCGAATCAAGGCGGGTGCTCGAACCCGTTTGGGGGAATAATACTACTGGCAACCCGCCCCTCCATCGGTTCTGGCATCTATCTTGTTCGGGCGACGGTTGGCGGCGAAAGGGCATCGAGTAAAATTATTTATCTAAAATAAAGGAGAATTATGGGACGAGGATGGGGAAAAAAAGGGAAAGCGGCTTGCGAAAAGTAATTTAAAGACCGTCTATCTTTTAAAAATAAATTAATCCTCGAAAATATTTAAATAGTGCCTTGCACAATGGTCAAATATCATTAGAATTTAAACTACGAAATTCAAAGACTTGAAAGGGGATAATCGGATGAAACGGCTATTTTTTTTCTATATATTAATGATCGCAACCGCCTTTTGTTCGACCGCGATTCAACTTTCGGTGCCTGCAAGCGCTGAATATTCAGTCGATAAAGAGAGGGCGGTCGAATTTGCGAACGAATACGCTACGCACAAATTCGGGCGTTGCGCTCTGGGCGAGGCCTGGGAATATTCCGATCCACTCGGGACGAGGGTGGCGTATATGATCCCGGTTCGAATCGGCATGGACGAGTTCGTCGAACCGCGAAATATCGAGGATTGGGAAAACGGTTACGGCAGGATAGTCGTTTCGGCGAGAAGTTACCTATCCCCTATTCTGGAATGTTGCCCAGCTCCGCCCTGGGAAATCGTCAACGACGATTTATACCGGAAAATAATCCATAACGAAACCGGCGAGGACGGGCTTTATCTTTCGAGAATATTTTACATGCCCCTCGGAATCAAGTTGTTCCGATATTCCGGGGATGTCGGAACTCATTTCATCGATCCGATGTCTCTCGAGGTAATAAGCGAAGGCGAATTTATCGAGTTTATCGATGAATTACGCATTCCGGAAAACAACGTTACACCGGAAAGCGCGCCGTCGGAGTTCGTAGATAGGTGGGAGGAATTCGACGATATATTTTCTATGGTCGATGTAATGATCGACGGCTACGAGACCGTCCCCTATTTTGATTGGGAATACGGCTGTTGTCCGACCTCGGGCGCGATGTTGTTCGGTTATTGGGAGAACTATACAGAGGTGGGGAAGATCATCACCGGTTATTTCTCGCACGTTGATCATAAGTATGCTGAAATCAATTATCACGTCCCCGATCTTAAACGGTATATCGCCGGTTACATGACCACGGACACGACGTATAATCCCCCTTACGATTACTCTTACGGGGGCACCCATCTCGAAGGGATCGCCAACGGGCTGTTCAGGACTGTGGAAAACAAAGAATTGCCGTTTAATATAACTCAGGTTATGGATGCAAGTTATTTTAACCTGACGTCGAAGATCAACGACGGTTTTCCGGTGATCTGGAACAATTGTTGGAATAGGCCGAGCGGGACGGCTTGTCATTGTATGACCGCCGTTGGATACGGCGACGGCGAGCTTCTTTATCTTCATAATACCTGGGATAACGTCCTCGACGAGAGATGGACGTGGACTTACTGCTCCATTACAGGCACGGACTCTTATACTGGCGAATTCTACACTTATGGGACTATTTTCTCGCAGGGAGTCACGGCGGCGAGTCTGGCCGGTTCCCTCGACGGGCGTAATTTACGGTTAACCTCCCCCTGCCCCGGAAGCGGGTTGAATACGGAAGCTTACGGACCCGATCCCGGAGACGTCCCCGAATACTCTCCTGGAAACGAGTTAGTAGTTTCCTGGACAGGCGCAAGTCCCACATTGCCGCTCATTGTTCAGCTTTCTATCGATGACGGAAAGGGCTTCGACGAAATCGGTTTCGTCCCGTCGCCCGACGTAACGGACAGCTTTATCTGGACAATCCCCGGATCGCTGGCGACCTCGATAGCGAGGGTCAGGATTCTTCAATTCGAGGACGGCGAGATCGTGAGTGGCGATGGAAGCTATAGTCCTTTCTTCATTGGAGAAATAGATTCGTGTCTTTTGCCCGACGATTACGAAAGGGGCGATTCGAGAGAGGCGGCCAATTGGATCTATAGATTTCCATTCGAGGCTAATTGCAACTTCGATAACGAGGACGACGTCGATTGGTTTGGCTTTTTAGCCACGCCACTCGAGAGTTATTCGATTAGCGCGGGCAATCCCGCCAGTCCAGTAGTATCGATAATGAACAACGACGGTGGGACGATGGCCGTTTACGACGGCCTCGGCGACAGCGTTTCGTTCGAGTTTATCCCCGATTCTACCGACGTCTATTATATGGCGATATCGAAGAGCGACATGAGCGAGGCATCCGGATGTTATCATCTGCGGATGACGAAAACCGAGCTTGTAGATACGTCCTGTATGGTTCCCGACGATTACGAACCTGACGACGTTTTATCGTCGGCGACTCCTATAGTTTTATCGGGCGAAATGCAATTCCAAAGGCATACAGCCTATCCTGAAAACGACACGGATTATTACGAGGTGCATCTCGAAGAAGGCGATACATTGTGGATTATAACACGGACTTTTCAGAATATCAAACTCCAGGTCGATCTTTACAATCCTACCGGAAGCCTTAGAGCTATAGGCCCGGCGGGGACAGGCCCCGGATACAATTGCATGATCGGATACAGCGGCGAGGAATACGGGGATTTCTCGTTCAAGGTTTATTGCTCGTTGGAACCGCCCGAAGGCACCTCGAAATGCTACGATATCTTCTACGGGACGAATTACATATACGAATATCTCGCAAAAATAGTTCCCGCGGTAGATACCGCCGTTGTGGGGGAATATTATCAATTCAAGCCCAATTTGCTCTATGCTTATTCTTTCGATTATTGCGATTATCCGTCATGGATGTCGGTTTCCGATTCCATAATATCCGGCGTTCCTCCGGTTGGCGACACGACATATAGCTTTACCGCCATGATCGAATTATACGGCTTTGGAACCGACTCGGCAAAGGTCGATCTCTACGTTCGCGACTGCCCGCAATTGGAGGAGGTCGTTTATGATTCCGTTTTCTGGGGAGAAAACTATATCAGGCATCTCGATGCGGGCGAAGGTTTTCCGGTTGTTTATAGTATGCCGGGTTGGATAACCTTCGATGGGGATTCCATATTCGGAATCACGCCTGACAGTTTATCCTACGACCTTGTTGAATGGATAGCTTACGAGCCATATTGTTCGGATACTCAGACTCTGGCTATCTTCGGAGTAACTGGAATAGGAGAGAATTCCGCACCGCGCCGCTTCTCGTTGAAACCGGTTTTTCCAAATCCGACGAATTCCTCAGCGCTCGTCTCCTTCACGGTTCCATCGTCGGGAATAGCCGAACTGAAGATCATCGACATAACTGGAAGGCAAGTTATTCATAAAACGATAAATATAGAAAAACCCGGCATTATCGCGGAAACTCTGCAGTTAAACGGCTTGAGTTCCGGGCATTATCTGGTGAAGTTATCTTTCTGCGGCGAGGACAGGTTTTCCAAATTCGTCCTATTGAAATAGGGCGGAGTTGTGCTTCGTTTTAGCGAATGGAAGCATAGCCGGCAATAGCGTTGCGGAGTGCAACTCCGAAAAGAGGAATACGAGGGAACGAGGGTATAAGTCGTCCCATAAACCGACCGAGATGGTCGAGCTATTAGGTGAGGATGCGGCTTCGCCGGGATTTGGGGGGCGAAATCGGGCTTTAGACGGTCGTGCCGCGCTTTTAGATGGTGTCGCCGGGTTTTTAGATGGCGTTCCCGTGGATTTGGAAGACAATCCTGAGCTTTAGATGGCGAAAACCGACTTTGCAGAAGTGGAAACCGAGCTTTAGATGTGTAATCCTGAGATTTAGATGGCCACTCATAGCTTTTTGATGCCCTATAATGGCCGTGGTTGAGCGATTTGAGGGTTTTACGACATAACCACGGATTAGAACACATCGTGTATATGAAATAACTACTGTCCCAATAAAATAAAAAAGGGGAGGATTTTCAGGTGTTTATAGTTATATTAGTTTTAAAGCTAAACTACTCTCAATTAAGGAGTTATATAACTATGAGTTACACACCGATAATCCTCTCCCAAATCGTTAACTTCTTGTAATTCAAAGAATTACGAGGGCGAACAGCCTGTTTTTCAGGTTCGCGCAACCATTTTGCAGGGCATACCGACCATTTTGCAGACCCGCGCAACCATTTTGCAGGCCTGCAAAATACTCCGTCCGGGGTGCAAAATGGTTCGAGGAAATCTCGTAATCGAAAAAAACAAAGGAGACAATGATGGTTTTCAAAAATAACCAGATTTCAAAAGATACCGACGCGGAGCATCTCGCACGGGCGCAGATGATGGCGGTCGGGGTCGCGACCTACGGCGTCGAACTCGAACCCATGTCGCCACTTTTCTGAGGCTTGCCGCGCCTGTTCGGCTTCGTGGCACGCCTATCCAAAAATAAACCAACATCGATTCGGGGAAAGAGCATTCCGTGTCGGGTGAGTCGTTCCGCGTCGGCGCGATGCCATCGACCACCAACGCAATGTGTTCAATCACCAACGCGATTAGTTAAACCATGAACGATTCGCATTCGACTTTGAAATACTTAAACCATATCAATATGAAAGAGCATATGGCAACCTAAAAACTATATAAAATAACCCTTGTTTTTTGGGGGGCGATTTCGGTTTTTGCAGTTATCATTTTAACTCTTTCTTATTAACTCCTTTTTGTATATCTTTATCAGTGCTATGAAATCTATCGTGATTCAAATATCGATTCTAACGATTTGCATCTATGCAACCGTTTCTTTCGCCGCGATACTCAATATTTCCGGCGGCAACGATCATACTTTGCTATTACTCGACGACGGCTCCGTCTGGGCGTGGGGCGCGAATGACTACGGCCAACTCGGCGACGGCACGACGTCTGAATCGCACTTTCCGGTTCGCGTGAAAAACTCCGCCGGCACGGGCGAGCTTTGGAATATCACCGCGATTTCCGCAGGGGCGGGATTTTCGGTTGCTCTAACATCGGACAGCACAATCTGGGCGTGGGGCGTCAACGACGAGGGCCAGCTTGGTGACGGCTCGACCGACGAACGCCATCTACCGGTTGCTGTTCTGGACTCCTCCGGTTACCCGCTCGATGACATAGTCGCGATTTCGGCGGGGGCCTATCATTGCCTCGCGCTCGACAAATGGGACGAGGTCTGGGCGTGGGGCGCGAATCGCTACGGCGCGTTGGGGCGCGGAACTGCGGATTACAATCCTCATCCTCTCGCGCGGAACGTCCTGCACTCGGCGGACAGCGTGTTTGCCGACGTCGTCTCGATTGCCTGCGGCTCGCAATACAATTACGCCCTGCGAAGCGACCAAACGCTCTGGGCGTGGGGCTCCGGCGGTGATGGTCAGCTCGGAAACGACACGACGCTTAATCAATACTATCCGGAACCGGTCCTCGATTCGGCGGGGACGGGCATGTTCGGCGAAATCGCCCTCTTCGACGCCGCGCGGCACGGCGTTCTCGGCACGACAGGCCACGGCGTCGCTATTGACGACGACGGCTATCTATGGGCATGGGGCAGGAACTACGACGGCCAGCTCGGCGACGGCACTGCCACCCCGCGCGACAGGCCGGTTCATGTTCACGACGCCTCCGGCACGGGCTTTTTCGGCGATGTTGCCTCCTGCTCGAACGGCTCGGAGAACACGCTCGCCCTCCTCGGCGACGCCACGGTCTGGGCATGGGGCAACAATTACTACGGTTCCGTCGGCGATAACTCGACCTTCGACCGCTACCTGCCAGTGCGTGTCCACGGCATCGATGACATCGGATATCTGGATAACATCGCGCAAATCGAGACCGGGCAGGGGCACGCGTTTGCGATTCACAGCGACGGCCGCCTGTTCGGATGGGGCCGCAACGACCGAGGCCAGCTCGGCGACGGCTCGACAACACTCCGACGCTATCCGGTGGAGATAACCTCGGTCCCGATTTTCGTAAAAGAACCGCGCCCGCTCCCCGAAGCAATCCGAATAGAAGCCTACCCCAACCCATTCAACGGCAATTGTAGAATTATGATTGATGATTTAAGAATGGAAATCGACGCGATTGAGGTGTTTGACATAAACGGCAGAATGGTCGAAAGAATCCCCCCTGCCCCCCTTACTAAGGGGGGTGCCCGAAGGGCGGGGGGATCATATAAATGGCAACCCGACGTCTCTCTCGGTTCCGGCGTTTACCTCGTGCGGGCGACGGTTGGCGGTTACGAGATGTCTCGGCGGGTAGTCTATTTGAAGTAACCCAAATCCCGCTCCCGCGTGGCTTTGCGGA
>CAZSHG010000009.1:0-108641 GCA_964606695.1 uncultured bacterium | reverse complement strand
CTGTTAGCGTTATCGGGATATTCCTGGGCTATAATTATAACCAAGTGGCGGCGGTTCAATAGGATTTCTCGGCTCTCGAAGGAAATCAACAAGATGATCGGGTCGCATCGCGGCGTCGAGATACTACGGCTTAATTTGCCGACCCGCAATCATCCTATATCACAGGTTATTACAGCGGTTCGCCAGGAAGTTGGTAGTGGCGTCCTTGCTTCGGCCTCGACAATACGCGAGGTCGATATCAATCCACTTTTCGAAGCAGTAAATCAACGTGCTGAGGCTACTGTAGAAGAGGTCCTCGAATCTGAGGAACGTAACGTCGATATCCTTGCCATGACTGCTAGCGTATCGCCGTTTCTCGGTCTTCTGGGAACTGTCTGGGGCATTACGGTCAGTTTCTGGGAGATCGGACAGCAATCCAGCGCCAATATTGCGGTTGTAGCTCCGGGGCTCGCAGAAGCCCTGATTACAACAATTGCTGGTTTGATGGTGGCAATTCCCGCGGTTATTGCTTTCAGCGTGTTCACGAGCAGACTAAGGGCTATTGCAGGCGAACTGACGGCGTTTTCAAAGAAACTCGTGGTTCAATTAAAACGCGAACTCGTCCACGAAATATCAACGCGCAATCAATAAAGCCATGAACCGTTACAAAGATAGATATAAGACACAGATCCAAATGAACATCACATCCATGCTGGACGTGGTTTTCATGCTTCTAATAATCTTCATGATAGCCGCACCCCTTATGCGCGCGGAGGTGGATGTCAAGGTGCCAAAATCTTCCGCCGCCAGAACCAAGGATAATACTACGCTGACCGTTTCCATCACAATGGAAGGTGAAATTTATATCGGAAAACAACCGGTAACGCTGGAGGAATTCCCGGCAGAAATCGAGAAAATCGCGGCGTCCGGTAATATTAACAACATATCACTAAAAGGAGACGAGTCGATCGATTACGGGTTGGTGATGAAGGTAGTCGGGTACATCAAAGAGGCCGGCATCGAGAATCTCGGTCTTGTGGCAACGCCGGAGAAAACGCGGAGATAAGTTGAAACGTGAGTTAATTATAAGCTATAGCGGACATGCGATAATCATCCTTATCGCATTTTTAGTAAGCGCATTCTCGCGCCCGATGGAACCGCCGTCAAAGGTCTATAATGTGAGGATAATAGCCGCGCCACAACCAGAAAGAACCGTCGTCGAGGAGAAAAAACCGGAACCGGAAGAAGCCCCCGAACCCGAACCGAAACCCGAAATTGAAACTCAGCCAGAACCCAAACCTGAGCCTAAACACGAGAAACAGCCCGAACCAAAGCCCTCCGAAACGACTAAACCGAAAGAAACAAGCCCTAAAGGAACCGGGCATATCACGGTGGACGGGCAGGATTTTCAGAACGATTATTATCTGAATTTGATTTATATGAAAGTTTACAGGAACTGGCTACCTCCCGTTTCAGGAAGGGAATTAAAGGCTACGGTATATTTCAGAATTCTTAAAAACGGGGAAATCGAGAACACAAAAGTGGAGAAACGAAGCGGATCGTTAAATTACGACCAGCGCGCGTTGAGAACTATACTCGTATCCGCGCCTTTTCCGGAACTACCACAGGACTTCTCCGGCGATCATCTCGGTGTCCATTTTGAGTTCGTTCACAACCCATAACTCTATAGAAATGATTAGAATCGCAATAGCAATATTGATTCTCTCCAGCGCACTTCTTTATTCGCAGGGCGATGCGTGGCTCCAGTTGACCGATTATGGCGCAAGCCTTATGCGAGTGGCGGTTCTAAACTTCAATACCGAGAAGGAGAGTTACGGCACGTCGTGGGATAGCCTGGTCGTAAACCTCGCCGACGTCCTGCGAAGCGATCTTGGGTTTTCGCCCTACATCGAGGTTGTGGATACGTCCTTATATCCAAGCAAAAAAGTCAATTTTCCGAAGAATATAGAGCCTTTTGAATGGAGTTCTTTTGGAATACAGGTGCTGGTGATTCTCGATTTCGATACGGACGGTTATGAAGTCAAAATGGAGCCTCTGGTTTGGTCTGTTACCGGAATGACGAAGATGTTCAGCCGGGAATACTCCAGCGAAGGCTCCCAGGCCAGAAGGCTAATTCACCATATCTCCGACGATATTCACAAGGTTCTTACCGGCGAGGAGGGTGTTGCCCAAACCCAGATAGCATTTGTCTCGACGCGATGGGGCGGGAAAAAGGAACTCTATGTTTGCGATTACGATGGTTACGCCCAGAGACGAATCACAAACGCCCGTTCCGTGGTTCTATCGCCCGATTGGTCGCCTTCGGGAGATCGAATCGCGTATATGAGTTTTTTAAATGATAATCCGGATATATATATTTACGACGTTTACAAGAACCGCGAGACTCTGGCAATTCGTCATTTGAGTCAAAGCATCACTCCCTCCTGGTCGCCCGATGGACGTTATATCTGCTATTCCCGCGATCTCGATGGAAATTCTGAATTATATTTATTCGACGTCCGAACGGAAGAGGAAACGCGGCTGACATATACGCCTTACGCCCTGGAAAGCAGTCCGACATTCTCCCCGAACGGAAGGGAAATCGCTTTTACTTCCGACCGAAGCGGCACGCCCCAAATATATATCATGGACGTGATGGGCACGAACTGCAGGAGATTGACCTTCGAGGGGAATTACAACGACGGCGCGGATTGGTCGCCTCGCGGGGATAAGATCTGTTACACAAGCAGATTCAATTACTCTTTTGAAATCGCCGTGATGGATCTGGCAATTGGAAAACCGATTTATATAACGAGCGTGGGAAGCAACGAAAATCCCTACTGGTCACCGGACGGTTATCACATAGTGTTCTCGAGTAACCGAACAGGCAGGTATCAGCTCTACACGATGAACTGGGACGGCTCCGAGGTAAGGAGAATTACGGGATTTGGCGATAATTCTTCGCCTGCATGGTCGCCAAGATACCGATGGACTTTTAACTGAAAGCTCGAAAATGTTTAAGATGACTACGCGCTCTGAGAAATATTAATAAAAAAAGTATTGCGAGTATATCAAGAAAAACTATATTATACTCAAACTTAGAAAACGGACTTAACCTGGAGGTCCAAAATGAAGAGATCAATATGGGTAGTATTGGCAATTGCGGTGTTCCTTTCGGTATTTATGATGGGATGCCCTAAAAAGACGCCGCCACCGCCTCCCCCGCCTGTCGAAACGCCGCCACCGGTTCCAATCGAAGAGCCCGTGGTCGAGCCAGAACCGGAACCGGAAATGGAACTACGGACGGTTTATTTCGACTTCGACAAGTATAATATCCGGCCGGATCAGCAGGCAAGGTTAACGGATAACGCCGAACAGCTTCGCCAGTTCGCCGACACCCGCGTCCTTTTGGAAGGACATTGCGACAACCGCGGGACGAATGAATACAACATGGCGCTTGGTGCCAAGAGAGCAAATTCCGTGAAGAATTTTCTCGCCGAATACGGAATTGCGGCTACCAGATTGACCGCCAAATCTTTCGGCGAGGAGAGACCGGTCTGTTCCGAAAACGCGGAATCCTGCTGGCAACGTTGCCGCCGTGTAGAGTTCATAATCCTGGAGTAGTGAAAAGATATATCTGGACATGTGGAGGAGCGGCTCTATTACTGCTCCTCCCCTTATTTCTCTTTTCGGGATGTGCAAGTCGGGGCGAGATAAAGCGATTCCAGGCTCAGGTGGATTCGTTGACGGTTATGAATACGATTCAATCGAGGCAGATTTTCCGGCTCGATTCGTTGCTATCCGAGAATGCCCGTCTGTTGCGTGCAGTTAGGGCAGAGCAGAACGCCAATGCAACTACCCTCCAGGAAGAGATGAGGATTATCCAGAATATACTCGAGGATTCGGGTTATAAGGTCAGCACTCTCGGTGATAGGATCGAAACGCTCGAGGACGATATATCGCGGGTCGGAACTCAACCGAATGGCGATAACCTCGACGAGGAATCGCCCGATACTGTTGATCTCGGCATGGAAGTTCGCGGCGACGAGATATTCTCAACCGCTCGACTGGATATGAACCGTGGCAAATACGACCTTGCGACAATGGGTTTCGAATCATATCTGGAACAATTCCCCGAAGGCCCACTTGCCGACGAAGCGCGATACTATATCGGCGAAGCTCTTCTGGCGAAAGGCGAATATACATCGGCGGCGGTTTCCTTTTTAACCGTTACCCGGAAATGGCCGGAAAGCGACCTCGTCCCTTCGGCAATTTACAAGGCCGCACATTGCTATAGGGTTATGGATCAAGAGGAATTAGCGAAACAATATTACGACAAGCTAATCGAAGAACATCCCGACAGTCCCGAAGCCGAATTAGCCCGCCAGCGTCAAAAAGAAGAGAATTAGCTGTTCATGCGCAAAGCCTCCCCCGAAGCTGATTATCGAAAAATCCTGGTGGTCAGGTTTTCGTCTCTCGGCGATATTGTCCTTACTACGCCCGTATTGACGGCCTTGCGCAGGCGTTATCCCGACGCACAAATCGATTATCTTCTTAAAGAGCAATATAGGCCGTTACTCGTCGAACATCCCTCGAATTGCGGAATAATAAGCCTCACCGAGGAACTCAGAACGGATTCAAAGGCATATCTCGACTTCTGCGACGAACTCCGAAATAGAAACTACGACCTGATTGTCGATCTTCAGGGAAACGGGAGGTCTTATGTCCTTCGTAAGCGAATATTTCGGGATTATGTGGTTGTGAAAAAGAGGACTCTTAAAAGGATTTTACTCGTGAAATTCGGACGTGGAAAAGATAAATATCCCGACGTCAGAAAGAGATTCCTCGAGACAACGGAAAGATTAGGAATAGATTATATAAATGTGCCTTCGAGGGCGATTATCGGAGTAAATCAAAATGAGATATCCAACGTTCGAGATAAATTCCTTCCGAAATCGGAAAACCTCGACAGGTTGATCGCAATACATCCCGGATCCAGATGGCCGCTCAAAGAATGGGGCGGGGAAAAATACCGCTGTCTGGCGAAATCGCTAATCGACGGTGGATATCAAATAATCGTTCTCGGTGAACGGCTGGATATCGAATCGGATCGAATCGTTTTCGCGGGAAATACAACACTCAGGGAACTTATAGCGTTAATCGCCTTAAGTGCGGTTTTCGTGGGAAACGATTCCGGGCCATTGCATATCGCCGAGGGTGTTGGAACGCCTGCAGTCGGGATTTTCGGGCCGACCCATCCCTCGCTGGGATATGCACCGGATAACGAAGATTCCAGGATTATCGGAGTCGATTTGAAATGTCGCCCATGCACTCTCTATGGAAAAGGCAAATGCAAATTGGAAAAGCAAATCTGCATGGATGCGATTGGCGTGGAGGAGGTTTTTCAGGCTGTGGAGGAACTACAGGGAAACAGAATACAAGGGAAAAAAGCGGCCTTCCTGGACAGAGACGGAACGATTATTTACGACGCCCATTTTTTGAAAGATCTGAATAAGATAAGACTTATCCCCGGCGCTGTCGAAGGAATAAAACTGCTTACCGAAGCGGGTTATGAAGTTGTTATTGTATCGAATCAATCCGGAGTCGCGCGCGGTTATTTTCCCATCGAGGTTGTGGAGAGGATCAACGACAGAGTAGTCGAGTTATTCTCTAAAAAGGGCGCGAGGATTTCCGGCGTATATTTCTGCCCGCACCATATCGAGGGCGAGGTCGATGAATATAAATTAGAGTGCGATTGCAGAAAACCCGGCCCGGGAATGCCCGAAAAGGCCGCGATGGATTTGAACCTCGACCTTGCTAATTCAATCGTAATCGGCGACAAGGCGACCGATATTCAGCTGGCCGGGAATATCGGCGCGAAAGGATATCTTGTGAGAACAGGCAACGGTGCCGATACGGAAAGAGATTTTCCCGGATTAGCCGAAAGGACGTTCGACGACGTATTAGAAGCGGCAAAATTCATAGTGGAAAGATAACATGAGCGACAAAATAGCCAAATACTGGCATATAGAAGAGGGCGATTCCATTCGATGCGAATTATGTCCTCACGAGTGTTTTATCCTGGAAGGAAAACGCGGTATTTGCCGGGTGAGAAGGAACGCGGAAGGAGAACTTTTTACCGACGCATATGCGGAAGTAATTTCGCTCTCGATGGATCCTATCGAAAAGAAACCTTTATATCATTTCTATCCGGGGGCAAATATCCTATCTACAGGCCCGCGGGGATGTAATCTCGCCTGCGGATTCTGCCAGAATTGGAATATATCGCAGGAGGATGGGTCGACGTATCATATAGAGCCGCAAGAACTCGCAAAGCTCGCTCAAGAACATGAATCCATCGGAATAGCTTACACTTATACCGAGCCCACTATCGCCGCCGAATTCGTTCTGGAAACTGCAAAGATAGCTCACAAAGAAAATCTAAAAAATATCCTCGTTACCAACGGTTTCGTCAAAAAGGAACCTCTGGAAGATCTGCTTGAAGTAATCGATGCGCTGAATATCGATTTAAAATCCATGGATGATGAATTTTACAAAAAACATTGCGGCGCAAGACTGGAGCCGGTTCTCAATACCATCCGAACGTGTAATGAAAAGGGGGTTCTTGTCGAAGTTACGAATCTGCTAATTCCCGGTTTTAACGATTCCAAAGAGAACATCGGAGAATTGGTCGATTTCATCGAGTCTGTCGATCCGTTTATTCCGGTTCATTTATCGGGGTATTATCCGTGCTATAAGTTCACTGCCCCGCCGACTCCCATCTCGACGCTTATCGAGGCCTACCGGATGGCTTCCGAAAAACTGGCTTACGTTTATATCGGGAATCGCAGAACGGATATTGGATTCGACACGCAATGCCCTAAATGCGGCAATCCGCTGGTTTCCCGAAGCGGTTTCTCGGCGAAAATGAAGGGTATCACCAACGACGGCAAATGTGATAACTGTGATCGTCCGGTAGATATAATAGGACAGTGGACCGGAAATCCTTAAAACCCAGACCACTCGACGCAATCCCTGTAGCGATTATTATTGTGATTGCTGTCTTGCCTTTGATTCCGGGGGATGAAGAAGCCGGTGGTTTCTCTGTTATCACACCTTACCGGAATTACGGCCTCGAGTTCAGGAAAGATACGACTTTGACCGTCGAAAGCGCGGTCGGGCCTATGGTGATTTCAATCGAAGACGGTTCGGCGAGGGTTATAAGCGCAAGTTGCCCACATAAGATTTGCGTGAAGACAGGCGAAATCAGCCGCCCGGGTAACTCCATTATTTGCGTGCCGGGACGGGTGGCTATTATAGTAAACGGTAGGTGTAAATACGATGCAGTTACGAAATAAATCGCATCGTATAGCATATCTGGCGGTGCTTGTAGCTATTGGCAGTGCAGTCTGGGCGCTCGAAGAATTAATACCGAGACCACTCCCCTGGGTTAAGCCCGGATTAGCTAACGTCGCAACTTTGATTGCAATTTACATCCTAAGTCCGTGGGACGGCCTAACGGTCGCCCTTTTTCGGGTTCTTATCGGCGCTCTTCTCCTGGGGAGAATCGGGACTGCCGGCTTTATAATCTCGATATCCGCCGCGATTGTCTCCGCGCTTGTAATGGCAACGGTTAAAACAACCAGACTCCCGTTCTCCATTTACGGGATAAGTCTTTTTGGGGCATTATTCCATAGCATAACTCAATTGGCGGTTGCAGGATATCTGGTTTACAACTTTCGAGCTGTCGTATATTTTTTGCCCTGTGTGTTGTTGCCCTCGCTTCTGACAGGTATTCTTGTGGGATATCTGGCGAGTTTGGTTATTTCCAAATTGCCGGTTAAACTCGATAGAGTTTGACAAGGCCGCTAAATACAATAGATTATTCTGGATATGAGAATTCTGATCGTACAAACTGCTTTCATTGGAGACAGTGTCCTCACGACGCCACTTGTCAGGGCGATTCGAAAACTATTTCCCGCCCCCGATAATGCGATAGAGATATTGGTTTCGCCGCTTGGCAAAGGGATGTTCGATAATAATCCAAACTTAGACGAGATTATCGTCTATGACAAACGTGGAAGGGAAAAAGGGATTATCTCGCTATTCGAGTTGATTAAAAAAATTCGGCAAAAGGAATTCGATCTCGCCATTCTCCCCCATCGCTCATACAGATCCGGGCTTATCTGTAAACTTGCGGGAATACCTCGTCGAATAGGTTTCCAGGATTCTCCGGGGGCGGCTTTTTATACGGACACAGTCGAAAGACCTGAGGATGTTCATGAAGCCGAGAGAATGCTCTTTCTTACCGGACCGCTTTGCGGGGTTGTCGAACCCATCCCGACGGAACTTTTCCCCGACGATTCCGATTATGAAATCGCGGAGGATTTTTTATCCCGAAACAATTTAGAGCCTTCGCGAACCATTGTTATTGCCCCGGGGAGTGTATGGGGCACTAAAAGATATCCAGCTAATCGATTCGCCGAAGTCATCGATAGGTTGATAGAAAGCGATTATTTCGATAGCGCTGTCATAATTGGCAGTGAGGATGATCGGGAAATCGGAGACGAAATAATAGCGAAAGCCGATAGTAAAGCAGTTTTGGCAATTGGTTTGGGCGATATAATGGTATCGACCGCGCTAATCGACAGATGTGGAATTCTAATTGGCAACGACAGCGCGCCGGTCCATATTGCCGCGGCCATGAGAACGGCTGTGGTGGCTATCTTTGGCCCTACCGTAACCGATTTTGGATTTACGCCGTATTTCGAGATATCGAAGACAATCGAAACGGACGAAGACCTCGAATGCCGCCCATGTAGTGGACACGGCAAGAGAAGTTGTTCGAGACATGACTGTATGAAAACGATACCGCCCGGCAAAATCGTCGAAGCGGCAATTAAGTTGATATGCAAATAAAAAGCGCGGTTTTCACCGCGCTATGTTGAATTCCTTTTTCGAGTAACTTTATCCCACGCGTTCGAGGGCTTTTTTATAGCCAAGTTTGCGTAACCCGTGGGGATCGTTTGTTGGACGCATTCTCCTTAGCGCCCTTTCTATTCTTCCCGCGGCGTATTTAAGCTCTTTATCCGCCAACGGATGTTCGAGGCTGGTCAGGGTAAAAACGGTGTATCCAAATGGAAACGCGCGCCAACCCAATTTGCTGTCCCTATTAAGATTTAAGGTGGAAAGTCCGCGATGCACGAAGGCTTTGCCCTCTTCTAATTTTGAACCCATGATAGCGCGCCAAACCGATAAACTACACGTAGCGCAACAATATCTTCCCTTATCGGCCTGAGCGGGAGACCTTTTTGCTCTTCCAAGAATTCCTATCAAGCCCTCTCTGATTCCAGGGGTATTGGGGCCACGCCATTTCGATAGCGCCCAAAAAGCCTCTTCGCCGAGAAGATGAGCGGTCCCTGCGCGCGAATGTAATCTCTCGCCGGTAGGCAAAGTTGAGGTAAAATAGTCGTCCTCCGTAGGCGCGGCGAAACCAAGCCCGTATCTGCCGGGATCCTTTTGCCGTTTTATTATCCAATCTATAGCGTCATCTACTTCCTTTTGGCTCGGTTTAGCACCGTTAAGACGCGCTCTTTCGAGATTCCAAAGGGTTAAAGAAAGGCTTTTCTTATCGAGGATTTTCATCATAGTTCAATCCACTTAGATCGAAGTTAAAAAACACACTTTCAAAATTTAATATAATACGCAATAACTCGAAAAGCAAGAAAAACGTGTAAAAAAACTAATAGCTTAAAGCTCTATGGTTCAAGAATAATTCACTTGCAAAGCCCTATATTTCGGTATAGTTTGTATTTAATTTGGAAGGAGCATAATGAGAACAAGAACCAAAACTATCGTGGCTATTGTATTTATTATCATAATAATAGCCGTTTCGTTTATGACAGCTGGCTGTTCGGATTCTAACGGGCCGGATGGAGACGGCCCCGATACCACCCAACCGAATATTCCCGATACCTCGGAAGGCATCCGCCCGGATTCGACTTCCGCGGGATTTCTTGAATACATCGGCGTATATAACGTAATTGGCAACGGCGTGTCGCAGGGCATTGCGATGAAGGACGAATATCTTTATGTAGGAGACGGTCAACGGATAAAGGTCCTCGATGTAAGCGATCCGGGATCGCCTTCGCAACTCGCGGAATTTCCCTCTACCAGTTCCAACTACATAACCGGCCTTGCTATCCAGGGGAATTACCTGTATGCCGTATTCGAGAATCGACTGAGAATTTTCGACATATCCTCGGCGATTTCTCCCGCAGAGATAGGTAGCCTATCGATTGGCGGAAGTTGCAGGGACATCGACATCTTCGGGGATTACGTATTCGTTGGCAGATACAGCAGTGGATTGACGGGCATCGACGCCTCGGACGTATTTGCGCCGGAAACTATCAAAACCTGGTTCTCATATCCGGCCTATTCTCTAACTATTGGTGCCGGAGGTCTTTTATACGTGGGTTCGGAGAGCAATTACAAGATTTTCCAGCTCGATATTATGCAACCGGAATCGCTTAGCCAGGTAGCTACAACGTATCCCAGCGGCGAAACAGGGTTCGATATGGACTACATTTATGGACATCTCTTCGTCGCGTCAGGGAAAGCAGAAATGGCTTCTAATAACGGGATATTTAGTATAAAAAGTAGAGATTTCATATCTCTGGATGTCTTCACCGATACGACCGACTTTGTCTGCAAGGGAGTAGCGGTCGAAGGCAATTCGGCCTACGTAATCGACGCCAGCACCAGCGGCAATTCGAATCTATACCTATATTATGTCTATAATCCGTCCGCCGCTTACCGCGCCGATTATGAAGATCTCAGCGCCGAGGCTGTGTCGATTCTCGTTAAAGACGGTTACATATATATCCTATGCAAAACCAGATTACTGGTTTACAGTCACAATATCATTTCCTGAACAGGATAATTCGGGATGTAAGGCTATTCCTTCTGCTTGAATAAATCGGAGAGCACGTTCAGGACGATATTCATATCGAGTGGTTTCTCCTTGAATATCCTCGCCTTCAGTCCTTCGCGGGAGGCTTTTACCAGTGTGTGGTTTTCATCATAGCCGAACGCGGTCATAAGAATAACTTCGATTTCCGGGTTGGTTTCTTTTGCCGCGCGAAAGACCTCATACCCGTTCGCGCCGGGCATCTTTATATCGGATACAACCGCCTCGAATTCATTCGGGTTGTTTATTATCTTATCGATAGCCTCGGTGCCGTCCTTGGCAGTCTCGACGTATAACCCATGCGCCCTCAAGAACTCCGCGACACCGTCTCGAATCGTCTCGTCATCGTCGGCGACGAGGACGCTGTGCTTCTCGCCGAGAAGCATTGCTTCGTGATTGTGCGATTGAAGATTGACCAGCATCTCCTTCGGCAGTTTCAACATCTGGATACCTTCGAGATAATCCTCGATAACGAGGCCTTCGGGCGGATTCTGGAGAGCTTTAGTCAATTTCGCCACCCTGAAGGCATTGAGTTTCATCTCCGTTAGATATTTTTCGACTTTGACCCTTATTTCCGGTCTGGAGCACTCGATATCATCCGTTTGGAATAGCTCTTCGAGATTCTGGCCTCTGGAAATCATGGCCTGCAGGTAATTATTGATATGGTGAGACAGGGTAACGACGACCAATCGGACGGCCTCTTTGCGTTCGAGTTCGAGTATTCTCCCTTGCAGTTCTTTGATAGGCCTCAGGTCTTTAGAAATTCCGACAGTGCCATTTTCCTCGCCTTTATCATTATAAAGTATTGTCGCGGAAAGGCTTATCGGTATTTCTTCGCCCTTTTTAGAGATAGAGGTTACTTGCATCGATTCGACGTATCCTCTGCCCTGGCGCATGGTTTTCATTATCCGGCGTGCTTCTCCCTCGTCCGCATATAGTATCGTTACCGATTTACCGATTATCTCCTCGGCTTTATATCCCAGGATTCGTTCTGCCGCCTTGTTGAAGATTACTATATTCCCGTCCCTATCAGTGCTTACGATAATATCCGCGGACGCCTCTATAAGGCTTTTCAAATATATTTCGGCGTCGGAGAGGTCGCGGAGAAGTTTACTACGTTCGATTAATGCTGAAGCTTCCCTTGCGAATAGTTCCGGTAATCTCAGCAATTCGACCGTAGGGCGATGCCCGTCGCAGGGATCATCGACGCTCATCACGCCTATTATATCACCCTCTACATTGCGGAGCGGGATGAAGAGCATATCCGACGGATGCCAGTCTCCCTGAATTTTTTCCGCTTCCAGTCTGCTCTGCACTCCGGAAAGTTCTTTGTTTAGAGGATCATCGTGGGGAACGTAGTATGAATTGCCAATTTTATGTTCGTCCGATAACGCCTTTTTCCACAAACGTTTCGGGATTGGCGGTTTGGATTTGTGGAGTTCGATATCCTCTTCGGTAAGTCCGGCATAGCCGACATCGAGACGTTCGAAATCGCCCGTGAATATCGATATTATCGCCCTGTTGAATAGCTTCGCCTTAACCACGCCCCTGGCGACAAGGTTCAACTGTTCTTTAAGATCGTCGGTTTCGCTCAATCTTGCCGCCGTATCGAAGAGCGTAACTAACTGTTTTCGCTTCGTCGTGAACTCTTTGCGAAAAGCGAGGGCCTCTTCTTTCGCTTCATCAAGGGCATTGATAAGAATATCGACTTCCGACTCTAAGGCTTCTATTCGTGATTCGGAGATGGACTTTTCTGTTCTGTCGTCTTCTAACATAATTTTCAATATAGTTATTCGATTGGAGTATGCAATAGTTGAATTATCCGACAAATCTCAGATTTTTGGCCCGTCCCGTGCAATAAGCTCATATCGGTTGACTAAACCCGTTTCAGGTTTATCTTTTTGAATGTGAGATACCGAGGCGTAATACTCTTTTTATTTTCCGCGGTTGCGATACTGACAGGCGCGGATATCATTCTGCACCACGCGGATAATATGATAACCGACCTTGCGGGCGGCAGAACGAAGGTGCGCCTTTACGGACATGTTTACCTCGAACACGAAGGCCGCGATCTCCACAGTGCCTCTGCTTTTTGGGACAAAAACGCAGGACAAATCAGATTCATTGGCAACGTCGCTCTTGTCGATAGCCTGCAGAGGATATACACCGATACACTCTTTTATCGTCGTGACGATAAATACGCGTTGGGAATAGGCAATGTGCGCTACGAACGCCTGGATTCCAGCTTGATAATTACCGGCGGACGGGGAACTTACAATGGAATCATCGAAGAACTAACTATGCAGGCATCACCTCATCTGACAAGTATTGATACGGTCGATAGCGCCACAATCGAACTCGACGCCGATTTCTTCTTATACGACGTCAGGAACGAGCGCGGAATTGCTGTGGATTCCGTCTATGTTATTATCCAGGAAAAGGATACGACAAAACCGCCGGTATATATAGAGGCCGATTCGCTGGTTTTTTACCCGAAAAGAAACGAGGTTTACGGTTACAGTTCGGTGAAAGTCCGTCAGGAAGAGACTATCGCTACGGCGGATAGCATTCGATACTACCGAAAAGCCGAACGAATCGAGATGTTCGGCGATCCCGTTCTCAGGCAAGACAGCAATAAGCTCGTCGGCGACAGATTCACTATTGAATTAAAAGACGGCACTTTATCGCGAATGTGGGTTTACGGAGCTGAAGACGGCACAAGTCCGCCCATGGGTTATTGGCGTCCGCCGGAAGATTCGACTGAGATATTGCCCGAAAGCTGGTTTACCGCGAAATCTATGGTGTTTGAGTTCAAGGACGATGAATTACGGGTAGCACATCTTATTCGAGAAGCTACGGCTACATATTACCCCTGGCCGGAAGACTCCTCGAAACGCGAGAATAACCGAACTTCCGGCGATAGTATAGCAGTCTGGTTTGCCGACGATGGTTTGGACAGTATCGAAGTCCATCGTGGCGGAACGGGAAGATATATGGTTGAGGAATTCTCGTCCGACAGTGTATCGAAAATCGTATCGAAAGACAGCATCATCTATTCGGGAGAATATCTGGCGCTTTCTCGCCGGAATCAAACAGTCGCCATCCAGAACAGCGGGGCGGTGCGTTATAAAGATATGGGGCTCGACGCCGGAAATATTATCTACAATTTCGACGCCGAAATTCTGGTAGCCGAACCTATTGAGATGGAGGATAGTATCGCGGGTAAACCCGTCCTATTCGATAAGGAAGAGACAATGACCGGTGATAAAATCACTTATAATATAGACACCCGCCGGGGAAGGATGATTCACGCCTATACCGCCGTTGATCTGGGATATTATATGGGAGGGGTGGTTCATAAATCGCCCGGAGATACGCTCTATATAGCCAATTCTAAATTCATCCCCTGCGAATGCGAAACCGCGCGCACACATTTTATTAGCGACAGGGCAAAACTGATCCCGAAGGATAAAGCCGTGGCGAGGAATATAATATTGTATATCGGCAGATTGCCGATAATCGGCATTCCTTTCTTCGTTTTTCCGATCAAGTCCGGTCGCCGGAGCGGTCTGTTGACTTTCGACATAGGGCAGTTTCAAAAGGGCGAACGCTATGTGCGGAATATAGGTTATTACTGGGCGCCAAGCGATTATTGGGATATCCAGGCGGGTTTCGACTACAACGAGGAAAGCGGGGTCGTCTTACGCGGGAAGACACAATATGCTTTACGGTATCGCTTGAACGGCAATATATCGGCGAGTTACGAGCTTGAAAGGGAGAAAGAGTTTCTGGAAACAACGGGTTCTGACAGGTGGAGCCTTTCGGGAAGCCATATTCAAAAACTCTGGCCGGGAGCGTCTCTGACCGGCAGTGCCAGCTTCGTAAGCGACGTCGATTACCTGACGGATATCGAGTATGATCCGCAAACAAGCATGCAACGCAACCTTACGAGCAACCTTGCTTTCTCACAGAATCAAGATTGGGGCAGTATCTCCGTAAACATTCAGCGTTCGCAAAACCTCATAACAGGCCTAACTACCTCCTATCTGCCCAAACTGCGAGTATCCAAATACTCCAGGACGGTTTTTTCTCCCGAAAGCGAATTAGACAGGGAGTTTTATCACAATTTAGCCCTCTCCGCGAGCGGGCTTGCCGTCCATTACAGGCTGAGCGATTCAATCGATACCGAGACGCATACCGGTTTTCAAAGCGATATGGGCACGAGTCTTCCCTTTTCTATAGGCCCATATCTCTCGCTCACGCCGAATGCCAACGCCCATTTCGCGGTCATCGATCAGGGATCGGATTCTACTTCGTGGCCGGCGAGATTTACTTATGGCGCTTCCGCAAACGTAACCACGAATCTTTACGGCCGTTTCCCCTTCGACGGATTTCTGGGAATCCATACTTTTAAACACGATGTGGCTCCATCATTGACCTTCTCCTGGTCGCCCGACTTTTCGGACGCATCCAATTTCTATTCATTCGGAGGAATCGGCCCGGGAAGCTCCAGCGAGGAACAATTGCTGAGTTATTCCTTGCGTCAGGATTTCTCATTTGAAACATCCGAGGATACACTCAGGCAAAACCGAAAAATCCAGATTGCTACGCTGACTTCAAGCGGAAACTACAATTTTCTTTCCGAATCGCGCAATTTTTCGGATATATCTACGAGCATAAGGACGTCGCCTTTTCGTTGGCTTTCCCTAACAGGCGGCCTGATTCATTCCCTATATTCAGAAGCGGGCGATGAATTATCCGGCCTAAGGCTTATTTCCCGAACACTGACGACTGAGTTTTCGTATCGGGGTCAGATAACCTACGGCGATTCTGCCACGGGTATAGACCGCAACTACAAGATTTCCCTGTCTCATTATCTCGCGGATAACTACACCGGTTCTACCACGCATTGGATCAAGGGCAACATCAACATATATCCGACGAGGAATTGGCGTCTTGAATATTCGAATTATTTCGATATCGAAAGTGGCGAGGTCGTGAGTGAAGAAATTCGATTATGGCGAGACCTCGGATGCTGGGAAGGAACCCTCGTCTGGGTGCCGTCTGGATATCGAAAGGGCTGGTATTTTCGGGTAAATATCAAGAAAATTCCGGACATCAAGGTGGAGGGATCACGCGGCAGAGCGAGATAGCGATTTTTTAGGTATTTGCGGAGATTTAGCATGATTTAACAATTCTTCCCGCCCGCGGTATTCTCGCAACTTATTATTAATCAATTACTTACAGTTAATGATATTGTCTTTCAACCGTCATTTTCGACCTTTTTAACGCGTGCAAACCCCTTTAATAACTGGATTTTTTTTGATTTTTTTGAAAAAAAGTCTTGACAAATGGCTTTTGGGACTCTACTTTCTTGGCAAATAACGTAGCAAAGCGCATTTGAAGCGCACAACCAAAAAAGGAGGTCAAAATGACCAAGGACGAATTCATCACCAAAGTGGCTAACGAGACCGGCCAGAGCAAAGCTCAGGTCAACAGGACAGTGAAGGCCGCCCTCACAACCATCACCGACACGCTCAAGAAGGGCGACAAAATCACTTTCGTCGGTTTTGGCACTTTCACGACCACGAAGCGTGCCGCCCGTATGGGCCGCAATCCGCAGACTGGCGAGAAAATGAAGATCAAGGCCAGCAAGGTTGCCAAGTTTAAGCCTGGTAAAAACCTTCGCGAAGCTGTCCGTAAGTAGTCTTACTGCCACAGCACAATTAAAGGCGGCCTTCAGGCCGCCTTTTTTTATGCCCGAAAATCAAATCGCATTTGGACTTGACTTACCCCAGCCCTTCCCTATCTTTTATTCTGTTTTAGAAAGGAGAAAATATGCGTAAAGTTTACATGGATCATTCCGCGACTACTCCGACAAGGTCGGAAGTCGTTGACGCTATGCTTCCTTATTTTACGGAACAATATGGAAATCCCTCCAGCCTTCACCAATTTGGGCAATGGACGCGCGCCGCCATCGAGGAGGCGCGAGATAGG
Organism: uncultured bacterium; assembly: GCA_964606695.1. Taxonomy (GTDB): domain Bacteria; phylum UBP14; class UBA6098; order UBA6098; family UBA6098; genus CAZSHG01. The sequence continues at coordinate 91,696 of CAZSHG010000009.1, read as the reverse complement.
GTAGCAAAATTAATCGGTGCGGAATCGGAAGAGGTTTACTTCACATCAGGCGGCACCGAAAGCGACAACATGGTGATAAAGGGCGTGGGTTTCAAGAATTTCGAGAAACGCGGCCATTTCATAACTTCAAAGATAGAACACAAGGCGGTTCTCGAGCCGGTAAAATTCATGGAAAAACTGGGATTCACGGCCACTTACCTCGACGTCGATGAATATGGGCTGGTTCATCCCGAAACGTTGAAAGACTCGATGCGCGACGATACGATACTCGTCTCGATAATAGCGGCGAATAACGAAGTTGGGACAATCGAACCTATCAAAGAATTAGCGGAAATCGCACATGAAAAGGGAGTATTATTCCACACCGACGCGGTTCAGGCGTTCGGAAAAATCCCTGTCGATGTGAAAGACCTGGACGTCGATTTCCTGGCATCAAGTGGACATAAGCTCTACGGCCCGAAGGGCATGGGAATTTGTTATATTAAGGATTCGGCAAAGAGAGAACTCCTCAGCTTAATCGACGGCGGCACTCACGAAATAGGTAAACGTGCAGGGACGGAGAACGTCGCGGGAATAATAGGTTACGCGAAGGCTCTCGAACTCGCAATCAACGAACTCGACAGTGAGCCGGACAGGGAACGGCAACTCGCGGACATGCTCTACAAAGGCCTTACGGACGCTTTGGAGGGAGTTTTGCTTAACGGACATCCCGAATTAAGGCTACCGGGTTTCCTTAACCTTAGTTTCGACAAAGTCGAGGGCGAGAGTATGTTACTTTCGCTGGATATGCAGGGAATCGCGTTGAGTAGCGGATCGGCGTGCACAAGCGGCAATTTGGAACCGAGCCACGTTTTGTCGGCTATGGGACTCGAACCGATTCGGGCGCATAGCAGTCTGCGATTTACTCTGGGGCGTCAGAACAACGACGAAGACGTGGAATATGTATTGAGGATTTTGCCGCCACTGATCGAAAAACTCCGCGAAGTTAGCATGCTATAATCCTTTTCTGTTGGACGCCGGTGAAATTCCATCATTCAAGATTAATTACCGCCCTGTTCGTGGCACTGTGTATATTCCTCTTCAACTGCGCGCAGATCAAGCCGCCACCCGGCGGCCCCGTAGATGAAACGCCCCCTAAAATGATCGAGTCGATACCTGCAGATAGTTCCGTGAACGTCCCTCTGGATACGCCCATCAAAATAACGTTTAACGAGTATATCGAGGGTTCCGAAGGCAAAGTAGCGATCTCGCCGCCCGTGGATAACGCGAAGGTTAAATTCCATAGCAAAAGTATAGAAATCAAACATCCCCCTCTTGATCCGGGGAAGACATATTGCGTTGTAATTTCGTCCGACCTTTCCGATTTGCGGGATAACACTCTTAGAAACGCTCTTAGCATCGCTTTTTCCACCGGTGCTGTTCTGGACACTTTCGGAATCCGGGGGAGGATATTCAGTTCGGATTTCACACCGGCACACGGAATACGCGTTTACGCTTATTCCGCCAATCGAACATCATTCGATCCTCGCAACGATTATCCAGACGCGGTTACCTGGACCGGGAAAAACGGGGTTTTCGTTTTTAAAAACCTCCCGGATTGGGATTTTGATATAATCGGCATCCTCGATGAGAACAAAGACGGCTTTCTATCTTCGAATGAAAGGATCGCGTTTTCACCAATCAGGGTTTCCGCAGGCACAGATCCCGGCTGGTCCTTGGTTCTCTTCGAACCGGATTCAATTCCGCCGGAATTGATTTCCAACTCTACCGAGGGCGCTTTTATCGCCAGATTTCGTTTCTCTGAACCGGTGGATATCGGGGATTTGTTATTGGTAACCCAGCCTGATATTGGCGATTATAGGGCATTCGTATATAACGACGCCCCCAAAATAGCGGGAATTTTATCCAGACAACCTTTACCTTCCGGCAAACTGGAATTCAAGATCTCTGGAATCAGGGATTTATCGGGAAATACTGCCCAATACGACGGAACATTGGATATCGAAGACGAACCGTTTGATTCTCTGCCCCCATCTTCCACTGCGGATAAGAAAATTCGATTATTCCCGGCTGAACCTTTGATTATTAAGTTCGATAAACCGGTTTTATCGGCAGATATTATAATAGAGGATTCTCTGGGACATTCTGTCGCGGGAGATATGGAAATGCTGGATCCCTTTTCCATCGCTTTTAAACCTGACGGCCTCTGGCCTAACCGCGAGGATTTTAAATGGCGGATCGACCGGGTTGTCTCGCCCGGCGGAGCGGCTTTTCCGGACACGACAACTCATGAACTGCAATTCCAATCGGCCGATAATTACGGTAATCTCAAGTTGGATGTCGCGCCGTTCACTGAAGATCTTATAGCCAAAGCTGTTACCCTGGATGATGAGAAAGTCGAAATGACTTTAGCCCGAAGGGAAAACTATTTCACCGGCGAGTATCTACCTGCGGGTCGATATTGCCTTTATATTTTTCGAGACGAAAACGGAGATTCGATCTGGTTTCCCGGTTCGATCTCGCCTTATAGGATGCCCGAGAAGATATTCGTCTATCCCGACACGATACAAATTCGAGGATTTTGGACTACCGAAGTAGATATTACGATAAATTAGTCTGGAAAGCACAACGCGAACAACCCTTTTTCCTTTTAACCACGCTATTTTTCCTATTCTTACAGTTTTTTCTTGCATATTAATAAAAGAACGTTAACTTCTGTAGATTATTACCCGGAGGTAATAACGATGGTATTACGTGATTTGTTGCCGGAAATAGAAAGAATTATCCTCCCCTTCCTCGATAAAGAGGGAGTAGAGCTTGTAGAGATTTCGCCCCACGGCAAAGGAAAGACCTCCGTATTGAGAATAACAATCTGGCAAAAGGGCGGAATCGGATTGGACGATTTGTCGAGAATATCGAGACATATCAGCGACCTGTTGGACGAAGAGGATATTGTTCCAGGGAAATATACTCTGGAAATTTCCTCACCCGGACTCGACAGGGAGCTAAAGACCGAGAATGATTTTCGGAGGGCCGAGGGCGAGAAGGTCAAATTAAATTTTACCGACGGCTCGGAAATCAGCGGAGAGATAATTTCGGTTACCGATGGACAGATCGTGTTATCCGCAGAAGATGAGTATCAGAAATCCGTCCCCATCGGATCTATATCCAGGGGCAAAATCATAATCGAATTTTGAGAGTGTAAAAATGGCTATGGGAGAAATAGCAAATATCAATGTAGCAGAGGCAATAGAAGATATTGTCAAAGAGAAATTGCTCGACCGCGAAGTCGTCATTCAAACGCTAAAGGACGCGCTGATCCTCGCTGTTAAGAAGAAATACGGCTCCGCTGATAATATCGAAGTGGAAGTCGATCCCGATATAGGTTTGCTTCAGGTTCGCGCCAGGAAGAAAGTAAAACGCGAGGTCGAGGATCCTTTGACGGAAATCGAAGCGAAAAAAGCCAAGGCTATCGACCCTTCGATTCGAGTAAACCAATACATTACCGTTCCGCTCGATCTTTCCAGGTTCGGTCGAAACGCAATTCAAATCGCAAAACAGATAATGATCCAGAGAATCCGCGAAGCGGAGCGAGAACAGGTATTCGACGATTTTCAGCACAAGGTCGGCGAGATTACGTCCGGGGCGATACAGCGCATGGAACGGGGCGCGTTTATTTTGAATCTTGGGCGCACCGAGGGCGTAATTCCACGAAGCGAACAGATCCCCGGAGAACATCTTCCGGTGGGGAGAATTGTCCGCGCGCTGGTCAAAGACGTCCAGAAAAATCCGAAGGGGCCCCAAATAGTCCTTTCGCGCAGATCGCCGTTGTTCTTGAAGAAGTTGTTCGAGTTCGAAGTTCCCGAAATATATGAAAACCGCGTGGAGATTGTCGCGGTGGCACGTGAGGCCGGAGAGCGTAGCAAGCTCGCAGTTTACAGCGTCGATGACAAGATCGACCCCGTGGGAGCTTGCGTGGGATTAAAGGGAACGCGCGTGCAAAGCGTGGTCAAGGAGCTTAATAACGAGAAGATTGATATAATCGGTTGGGATCCGGAACCCGAACGGTATATTGCGAGAGCCCTCTCGCCGGCCACGGTGCTAATGGCTTTCCTCGCCGCGGACGAAAACCACATGATCGTAGTTGTCCCGGATGATGAGCTGTCGTTAGCTATCGGTAAGGGCGGACAAAACGCGAGGTTAGCCGCAAAACTCACCGGCTGGCGGATCACGTTGTTCGGCAGAGACCAATATCAGTCGCTTCTTATGGACGTTTCCGAACTCCCGGCCATTACCGAGGAACAGTCGGAAGCGTTACATAAATTCGACATCGATACTGTTCAGAAACTCGCGCGGATGAGCATCGCCGCGCTTCAGGAAATACCGGGCGTCGAGGACGAAGCACCGCTGTTATTGGCCGACGCACTTGTTACTATGGAGGACATCGGCCTCGAACACGGTTTCGTTACCGACCGGGACGAACTACTCAGGGAACGGGGAATCGACCCGAAGGAATTCATAGCTCAGCAGAGGGAAGAAAAGAAAGAACGCGAGGAATCTTCGGAAGAAGAAACCGAAGAAATCGAAGATGAACAAACAGAGGAACCAAAGGAAGAACAGACGGAAGACGAATAAACAGTCATCGTCTGAATGGAGGTAAACGGTTTTGGCACAAAGGGTCTATCAGAAAGCACGCGAATTAGGTATCGAGAGTAAGGTTCTACTCGAGGCCCTTCACAAACTCGGTTTTGAGGTAAAAACCGCTTCGAGCTCCTTCACCGACAAGATGGAGGAGGCAATAGACAACTACGACTTTGAAACGGGCAAAACAAAGGAAAGCGGCAAAGCCAAAACGAAAAAGGCAGATTCCACGAGAGACGCGAGACGAGAGGCCATCCTGAAACGAATGATGAGCAAAGCGGGCGGAAAACCCGTATCCCCGAAAAAGACGGTCTCAGTCGAACCGACCAAGGAGGAAAAAGAGGCGTCGGCAAAACACGCTGTCCCGAAAACAACTGAACTCGAAGTAAAACCGAAACCCAGGAAACGCGAGAAGCTAAAACCTCTCCGCGTGATGGAAAAGATGACGCCAATTGATATCGCTAAGGCGATAGATAAGAACGTCAGCGAGGTTTTACGGGCTTGTATGACATTTGGCGTTATGGCCACCTCAAATCAGCGACTCGGGCTGGATGTCATCGAAGCCGTGGCGGAAGAGCTTGGTTATTTTGCAATTTTAGTTTCCGAAGAGGAATTTTACGCTCCACCGGAACCTCCTAAAAAGGAAGAGAAAGCCGAAAAAGCCGAACTCGCAGAGAAAAAACCATCAGTAAAAAAGGCGAGGAAAAAACGGAAGAAGAGGAAACCGGGCGAACAACTCGAACAGGCCAGAGCTCCTATCGTTACGGTTATGGGACATGTCGATCACGGGAAAACAACCCTGCTGGATTATATAAGGAATACGAACGTAGTCGCCGGCGAAAAGGGCGGAATTACGCAACATGTCGGAGCATACGAGGTTAAAACATCGTTGGGGAATATCACTTTTATAGATACCCCCGGACACGAGGCTTTCACCGCTATGCGGGCGCGCGGCGCTGAATCGACGGACATAGTTGTCCTGATTGTTGCACAAGACGACAGCCTGATGCCCCAGGCGATCGAGGCTATAGAACACACGAAAGCGGCGGGCGTTCCCATGATAGTCGCCATTAATAAAATGGATCTGCCGGGGGCAAATGCTGAAAAAGTCAAGAACGATCTGGCACAATACGGTGTTATGGTCGAGGATTGGGGCGGCGAAGTTCAATGCACGGAAATATCCGCATTGACCGGTGAGGGAGTGAAAGACCTTCTCGAAGAAATAGTGCTCCAGGCGGAAATACTCGAATTAACTGCGGACCCAGATCAACCGGCTAAAGGGGTCGTTGTCGAAGCGCTATTGGATAAGTTCCGTGGCGCTACCGCAACACTACTCGTTCAGGAAGGAACACTTAAGACCGGAGATTCGATAGTCGCCGGAAACGAATACGGCAGAATCCGCAGTATGGAGGACGAACGAGGTAACAGAATAAAGAAAGCCCCGCCGGCAACACCAGTAGTTATTACCGGAATCAACGGCGTGCCGCAGGCCGGGGATTTATTCGAGGTAGTCCAGAATGATTCCGTCGCCCGTAAGATCGTCGAAGAGGAACTCGCTCAGCTGGCTCAAGACGAGGAATCCGGTAAGAAGAAGATGACACTGGAGGATTTCTTCGCTAAAATGGAAGGACAGTTAATCAAGGAACTGCCGGTAGTCTTAAAAGCCGATGTAAACGGCTCACTGGAGGCAGTGAGGGGAGTTTTAACTTCGCTGGGTAATGAAGAAGTCAAAGTTAAGATCGTCAGCGCCGGAGTAGGCGCGATTACCGAAAATGACGTGTTGCTTGCGAGCACTTCCAATGCGATTATTATCGGGTTCAGCGTAAAACCCGACAATAGGGCGAAAAAAGCCGCCGAAAAGGAAGGCGTTGATATCCAGCTATACGATATCATCTATACCTTACAGGAAGACGTTATCGCGGCACTGGAGGGAATGCTCGAACCGGAAATGGTCGAGGAAAACATAGGAACGGTCGAAATAAGGCAGTTATTCAAGATAACGAAAGTAGGTAAAATCGCGGGCTGTTATGTTCTCGACGGCGAAGTCCGTCGCGGAGCACGGGTGGACGTTATCAGGGCCAACGAGGTAATTGGAAGCGGAACGATATCGACGCTGAAGAGATTCAAAGACGATGTAAAGGAAGTTTCCGCAGGATTCGAGTGCGGAATTGAAATAGAAGGATTCAAGGATTATCGAGAGGATGATATCCTTCAGATATATGAAACAAAGAAAGTCGTAAGGCGATTGAAAAAGTAAGGCAGGGAAATTTTGATTATCGGCTTGAGAACCGTGGAGATCTTCATCCCGCAATCACAATCTCTCAAAGAGAAGCGGATGGTATTGAGAAGGATAAAGGACAAAGTCAAATCCAACCTCAACGTATCCTACGCAGAAGTCGATCATCACGATAAATGGCAGAGAACAAGTTTGTCCTTCGTAACTGTCGCAAATAAAAGGTCGCATGTCGATAAAAGGCTGGATCAAGTAATGGAAATAATTCTCACGGACGACCGAATTCAGCTTTTGAATGTAGAAAGCGATTATTTATAGGTGTTATAATGTCTATCAGAACAAGAAGAGTTGGAAATCAAATACAAAAGCTCATAAGCGAATTAATTGAAAGCGGCACCATTCACGATCCGCGGATATCCGGGCTTGTTACGATTACCGGAGTGGATATTTCCCCGGATTTGAAATCCGCAAGGGTCTTTTATAGCTGTTTTGGCACAAAAGAAGAACTCGATTCGACTGGCGAGGCTTTGGATAGCGCCTCAGGTTTCATTCAATCCGAGGTCGGTAAAAGGCTGGGGATTAAGTTTACACCACATCTGAGTTTTATCTACGATCCTTCTATCGCTTATGGAGACCATATAGAAAGAATACTCGAAGATATCCCCGATGAATGATAAGATCGAAGAAATAACCAGGGTAATCGACGACAGCGGAAGTGTTCTGGTTCTCAGCCATTTCGAACCCGACGGCGACGCTTTAGGTTCGGCAATCGCTTTCTCCCTTTTCCTCCGCGATCAAGCCGGGAAAGAAGTATGCTTCCCCGCACCCGTAAACTGGCCGGGCAGATATTCCTTCTTGAAAAAACACTGTAACGGAAATAACGAACTGCCGGACAGCGAAGTCGATAGTATCTTTTTCCTGGATAGTTCTACGCCCGACCGCGTTGATTGGGGAAAGCTGAATCCGGAAACATACAGCGACGCCAGAAAAATCGTCATCGATCACCATGAAGAAGGAATCCCCTATGGCGATATAAATTGGATTAATAAAAGGTCAGCGGCAGTGGGTGAAATGATCTACGAGATACTCCTCGCTCACTCTGCCGAAATAACACCCCACATAGCGGAATGCCTTTATCTGGCTATCTTGACGGACACGGGAAGGTTCACACACTCAAATACGACCTCAGATTCTCACAGGATAGCCGGAGAATTGATCGAGGCCGGTAATCTCAATCCGTCGGAAATAGCCTCTAAAGTCTATTTTAATTATTCGGAAGAATATCTGCGCAATATTGGTATAGCTCTTTACAATTCAAGAATTTATCACGACGCAAAGATCGTGTTACTCACTCTCGATAAGGCTTCGGTGAAATCATTTTCGACAACCTTCGATGAGACGGAAGGTATCGTCGATCTGGCGATGAGTGTTCGCGGTGTCGAGCTTGCGGCGCTTTTCAAGGAGATATCGAAGGACGTAAACAGGGTATCCATGCGAAGCAGGGGACTCGTCGATGTCGGCGCACTGGCGAAAGAACTCGGCGGGGGCGGTCATTCTAACGCCGCCGGATGCACATTGAAAATGCCGCTTTCGCTGGCGAGAGAGGTAATACTCGACAGGTTCGAGAGTTACCTGAGTAGAAGTTGATGTGAGATTATTTATGATCGAAGGTATTATATTGATGGACAAACCCGCCGGACTCTCAACCGCCCATTGCACCCGTAAAATAGGTGAAACATTGAGCGTAAAGACGGGTCATACCGGGACTCTCGATCCCATCGCCACCGGACTGGTTATAGTTATGGTTGAGCGCGCTACTAAACTGGCACCGTGGCTTATCGGAATGGATAAGGAATACGAAGCGACGATCAGACTTGGGCAAACGACATCGACGGGCGACAGCGAAGGCGAAATAATCGACGAGAAAAAAGTCGAGACGAAATATGAGGACGTCGAACAGGCCGTCGATTCTATGATCGGCGAGATAATGCAGGTTCCGCCGGCGCATTCGGCCATTAAACATAAAGGCAAACCGCTATATAAATATGCGCGCAAGGGCGTAGAGGTCGAGGTCGAACCGCGCCGTATCAAGGTTTCCAGTATGAACGTTATCGATTTCATGTTGCCTTATGTAAAGCTGAAGACTCACGTGAGTTCCGGGACATATATCCGATCGCTGGCGATGGATATAGGGAAAAAGCTCGGTTGCGGCGCTCACATAGCGGAGTTGCGGCGCACCAGGATTGGATGTTTCGATATCGAGGACGCAAGACCTTTCGAAGAAATTATAGCTGAGGGTAACAGTAACGCAGACCGGATTATGTTAAGCTCGAACGAAGCCCTTTCGTGCTTTCCGGCGGTAGAAGTGAAACCATCGAAAGCTACGAAGATTGCAGGCGGGGGAAAAATAGAACTCGACCTCTCCTCCCTTGCCGATTGTTCGCTATTTCGCCTGGTTTCGTCGGGAAATTTGATAGCTTTATTGAAGAAGACCGCCCCCGAGGATTTCGCATTCGTAAGGGTATTTCGCAGACCGGAGGAAGTTGAAAACTGAGTATTTTACAGAACCACGCGATTTTCTGAAAGCTTCTGTAGTTACAGTCGGAAGTTTCGACGGATTACACCTCGGACACAGGGCGATTTTCAATGCACTCGTCGATTGCTCGCGTAGGAGGAACGTCCCGTCGATGGTAGTTACTTTTAAACCGCATCCCCGGAAGGTTACAAGGTCCGAGGATGTTAAGCTGTTAACTACCCTCGACGAGAAAATCCCGGCTATTGCCGCTCTGGGAGCGGATAATCTGGCGATAATCGAGTTCGACCAGAATATGGCGGAGATGTCGTTCGGGGAATTCGTAAACGATTATCTTATTGGATGTTTCGGCATGAAGGCGCTTGTTCTGGGCGAGGATCACGGCTTTGGAAAGAACCGCGCCGGCGATATCGATAATCTAAAAAGCCTGAGCGGAGAACTGGAATTCGATCTGGAGATAATCAAACCGATAAAATGGCGGGATAAATCGATTAGAAGCAACAGGATACGCGAATACGTCTCTTCCGGCAAAATGCTCGAGGTTGCGCACATGCTTGGACGCCCCTATTCCTTAACCGGCGAGGTGGTCGAGGGCAGGAAACGCGGGCGAGAGTTAGGTTTCCCGACGATCAATTTCGTCGTCCCGGAAAACAAACTCGCCCCACCTAACGGTGTTTACGCCGCGTCGGAAATATCCGGCAACCCGGGGTTGCTCTATATCGGTTACAGTCCGACATTTAAGCCCAGGGAATTCTCGATAGAATTCTATGGGATAAATAAACCGGAGGGCGGAATCGGAGACGACGTTGCCATTTCAATTTTCGAGAGGTTCAGGGGCGAAATGGCTTTCGATTCGGCGGAAAAATTAGTAGAACAGATGAACAAAGACTTAGCGCGCCTAAAAGCGTGGCTGAAGGAAAACAAATTCGAAAGAGAAACTGTTAACAAAACAAAATAAACACGGGAGGACAAAGTTGTCTATCACAGCAGAGAAGAAAAAGGAACTCATCGAGAAATTCGGGCGCACACCCGACGATGTAGGCTCCGCGGAAGTGCAAATTGCGCTTCTGACGGAGAGAATCAACAACCTATCCGAGCATTTCAAGAGATTCCCGAAGGATAACAATTCCAAACGGGGATTCTTCGTGCTCATCGGCAGGCGGAAGAAATTACTCGCCTACCTGAGAAGAAAAGATTACAAGCGCTTTAAATCGCTTACAGAAGAACTCGATATTCGCGCGAGATAACTCGCCGAGAATGTTGTATTACAGCGGCTTTAAGCCGCAGAAGGAGTGAAATGACGAAAGAAATTATTAAAACGGAATTGAATGGTTACGATTTACAGATCGAGACGGGGCATTTATTGAAACAGGCTTCCGGTGGCGTAGTAGTAACAATGGGCGAAACCCAGATACTGGTTACGGCATGCGCCAGCAGAAAAGCCCGTCCCGAATTCGGTTATTTCCCGCTGATAGTGGAATATCGCCCACGAAGTTACGCGGCGGGAAGGATTCCGGGGGGCTTTTTCAAGAGAGAAGGCCGTCCTTATGGCGCGCATATATTATCTGCAAGACTAATCGACAGGCCGATAAGGCCGCGATTTCCGAAAGATTTTATCAATGAAGTCCAGGTTTGGGCTACACCGGTCTCTTTCGACGGCGAAAATGACCCGGACGTCCTCGGAATACTCGGAGCCAGCGCGGCACTATGTATTTCCGAGATTCCCTTCGACGGGCCTATCGGAGCTATCAGGGTCGGATATGTCGGAGGGGAATTCATCGCTAACCCAACCTACGCCCAACGCGAAGAAAGCTCTATGGACATTATAGTCGCGGGCACGGCCGACGATATAATTATGGTCGAAGGCGGGGCTTTCGAGATAGATGAAGACCTGCTACTCGAAGCTTTCGAATTCGCAAAACCCTATCTCGGAAAACTTTGCGATTTCCAGAAGGAACTGATAAAGAAGACGGAAAAAGAAAAAATGGATTACGATCCCGTCGAACCTGTCGATGATGATATCGAAAAAGCGGTTCGAGACAAGGTGGAAGATTCTATCCGCGACGTCTTCGCGGTAGAGGGCAAAAAGGCCAGAGAAAAGGCTATGGACGCACTCATCGAGTGGGTTACCACCGAACTCGAAGACGATTTCCCCGAAAGCGAAAGCAAAATCAAGGAAGTAATTGGCGAGGTCGAACGCGAGAAGATGCGTAGCATGATCCTGAACGAGGGAGTCCGTATCGACAAAAGAAAACCGGACGATATCAGGTCGATCTCGATCGAAACGGGATATTTAAAACGAACACACGGCAGTTCGGTATTCACCCGGGGCGAAACTCAGGCATTAGCCGCATTGACTCTCGGCAATAAGATGGACGAACAGAAAATCGAGGATCTCGAGGGCGAGAGTTTCAAGAGTTTTATCCTGCACTATAATTTCCCGCCCTTCTCGGTGGGTGAGGTTCAGATGGCTCGTGGTCCGGGACGTAGAGAAATCGGCCACGGTATTCTCGCGGAGAAAGCCCTTATGCCGATTATCCCGACCGAGGAAATGTTCCCATACACGATTCGTATCGTCTGCGACATTCTCGAGAGCAACGGCTCATCCTCGATGGCTTCGGTTTGCGCGGGAAGTCTCAGCCTGATGGACGCCGGAGTGCCAACCAAAACGCCGGTAGCCGGAATTGCAATGGGGCTTGTTACGGAAGGCAAGAAACATGTTATTCTGAGCGATATCATGGGTGCTGAGGATCACATGGGCGATATGGATTTCAAAGTCGCCGGAACCGCAGAGGGAATCACGGCCTTCCAGATGGACGTAAAGATCGGTGGAGTGTCTCTCGAAATAATGAAAGAAGCTCTCCAGCAGGCGAAGAAAGGCCGCGAATACATACTGGGCAAGATGAACGAGATAATCGACAAGCCACGCGAGGAACTTTCGCCCTATGCTCCAAGAATCGTTTCGATTAAGATCGATCCCGATAAGATAGGCGCGATCATAGGTAGCGGCGGTAAGACGATAAGGTCGATTCAGGAAGCTACCGGAACGACGATTGCCATCGAAAACGACGGCACCGTCCAGATAGCATCTGTCGATGCCGAGGGACTGGAAAATGCGCTTCGTATGATCGAAGAGCTTACCGAGGAACCGGAAGTTGGGAAGGTATATGAAGGCAAAGTTGTCAGGACAACCGATTTCGGCGCTTTTGTGGAAATCCTGCCGAATCAGGACGGACTGCTTCATATATCCGAAATCGCACACGAACACACCAGGTCAGTTACAGACGAATTGAACGTCGGCGATATGGTCAAGGTAAAAGTCCTCGAGATCCACAAAGACGGGAAAATCAGGTTATCCAGAAAAGCCCTCCTCGATAAACCGGATAATTACAGAGATCCCAGAAACGATCGTGGAGGAAGCGGTCATCGAAGTAGACGATAAAATAACGAAGGACATACGATGAGTGTAAAAGTCCATCCGACGGCGATTGTGGAAAAAGGTGCGGAACTCGGCGATGGTGTGGTCGTTGGGTCGCACGCTTATATCGAGTCGGGTGCGGTTATCGGCGAAGGTTGCGAAATCGGCCCCGGCGCTTATATTACCTCATTTGTCAGGATGGGGCGCGAAAACGTAGTCCATCACGGCGCGTCGATTGGCGGTCCGCCGCAGGATTTAAAATTCGGCGGCGAGTATTCCGAACTGATTATCGGGGATAGGAATACGTTCCGAGAATCCACGACTATGAACCGCGGCACCCATGCAAGCGGGAAAACCGCGATAGGATCGGTTTGCCTGTTTATGGCTTACACACACGTTGGCCACGATTGCCGTGTGGGCAATCACGTTATCCTCGCTAATTGTTCAGGGCTTGGCGGCCATGTAACTATCGGAGATTGGACAATACTTGGAGGATCGAATCCAATCCACCAGTTCGTTACGATTGGTGAACACGTAATGGTGGGGATGTGTTCGCGTATTACACGGGACGTCCCCCATTATATTCTTGTGGCGGGTAATCCCACAAAACCGGGCGGGATAAATTCGATAGGATTGCGCAGACGAGGGTTCTCCGACGATGAGATTGGCGCGCTCAAAAAATGTTATCGAATTGTCTATCGGAGCGATTTGGGCAAATCCGACGCGATAAGGAAAATCGAGGCCGAAATCGAACTGATCCCGCCTGTCCTGAAATTTATCGATTTCCTGAAGAACTCCGAAAGGGGCATAGTAAAGTAATAAAAAAAGGCCGCTGAAAAGCGGCCTTTTAGATAATATCCACGGTTATCAACTAACCCATTTCTTGACTTTCCCCGCCTTGATACAGCGAGTGCAAACCCTCATCCTGACGGGTTTTCCGTCTTTATTAACCCTGACAGATTGCAGGTTAGGATTGTATTTTCTTAGAGTCCTATTGTGCGCGTGCGAGACGTTTCTGCCTGTTCTGGGTTTCTTTCCGCATATTTCACATATCTTTGCCATAGTATCCTCCATATAATCGAGCTACAAGATTGCAAATATACTCTAATTTCCTCTCGATGCAAGTATTTTTTCAAATAATCCCTTTCGTTAGCGCGAACAAGGAACTCGATTTGGATTTGTTTGCAATCATTCATGTTGAAAGTTGCGCAATGCTGTATTATATTAAGATAAATTTGATTGGAGGAATATGTCATATCTGGTTTTAGCGAGGAAATTCAGGCCGCAGACTTTCGAGGAAGTAGTTGCACAGGAGCATATTACGGATACCTTAAAGAGCGCAATCGAGAAGGATAGACTCGCTCACGCCTATTTATTTTGCGGTCCCCGTGGCACCGGTAAAACAACGACAGCTCGTATTGTAGCTAAATGTCTTAATTGTATGAACTACGACAGCCCCACCCCCACGCCTTGCGGCACCTGTAACAGTTGTGTATCTATCGCTCAGGGTAACAGCCCCGACGTTCTGGAGATAGACGGGGCTTCGAATCGCGGGATCGCGGAAATACAATCCCTGCGCGAAAGCGTCCAGTATGCGCCTCAGGGGAGAAACAAAATCTACATCATAGACGAAGTCCACATGCTGACGAAAGAGGCTTTCAACGCGCTCTTAAAAACCCTCGAAGAACCTCCACGATATATAACTTTCATCTTCGCAACGACCGAACCGCAAAAACTGCCTGCGACTATTATCAGTCGATGCCAGCGTTACGATTTCCGTAGAATTCCGGGCGGACAAATAGCAAAGCACATAACTAAACTCGCCGAACATGAGGGGCTAGTCCTCGACGATGACGCTTCCATTCTTATAGCACATAGAGCCGATGGGGGATTGCGCGATTCACTGTCCCTTCTTGACCAGATACTGGCTTACTCGCCGAAGGGCGCTTTAACCGCCGACGAGGTGGCGCAGGTTCTGGGAATCCTCCCTCTCGACGCTTTCGATCAAATAGCCGAAAAAATCCTCGAGGGGAACCCGGTCGGAGCTATCTCTGAGCTGGACAGACTACTCGAATCCGGTATCGATATTGGGCAGGTCGCGAGCGGACTTACCGAGCATTTTCACGGCGCGCTAAAATTCGCTATTGGCGTCGAGTCTGAGGAAATCGGCGAGAGGGAAAAAGAAATTTACTCCAGAATTGCCGACGACGTTATGCCGGAAGATATTCTACGCATAGCCAAAATGCTGGCCGAGCTTCAATCCCGTTTGAAATCGGCGTCTCAACCGAGGTATTTATTCGAAGAGACATTGGTTTATCTTACTAATATGGACAGCACGGCATCTATACGAAGGGCGCTAACACAAGTCAAATCTGGAGATTACGCACCACCACCCCGAAAACGACGGGAAATTGAACCCCAGGAAGAAGCCGAACCGCGGGATGATTCGCCAAAAGGACGCCTTATAAGAGAATTCGCGGCAAAGCGCGGCGAGGGAAAGGCAGAATGGATACGCGAAGCCGATCTAATCCAGGACGAAAATCGTATCGTTCTAAAATTCCCACACAAGCTGGAGTATCAGGTCAACAATATCTTGATAATCAAGGAAAACCTAGATGCCCTGAAAGAAGCTGTTCAGGCGGTTTACGGCGAAAGCACGGACGTCAAGTTGCTGACCGAGGATAATATCGAAAAAACCAAAATCGAGACGAAAAACGGACGAGAAGTTCCCGAACAGGTTAAAACCATATTGGAAAACTTCGACGCCAAGCTGGACAGATAGATAATAGGATTCATGTAAAAATACCTATTTTACTCGAATTAAACAAATCTGCTTGACACCTTCCCAAACTTACCTATATTTGCGGTGTCATGGTCGAACCGAGACGAAATATGGAGGAGGTTCCGGCGGTTAGAATCCATTCTGCCGCCTACGGTCTTAACGTATAACCCGCGGAGTTCTCGAAACCCCGTGGGATTCCCGTGCCCGGCTTTCGTCGGGTGTTTTTATATCGAAAAAAAGACTTTAATAAGGAGACAAAGATGCCTTTTCAAGATATCGAAAAAAAGTGGCAGGATAGGTGGCGCGAAGCCGATCTTTTCAAAACGCCGGAAAATCCCGGTAACGAGAAATTCTATCTGTTAGAGATGTTCGCATATCCCAGCGGGGACGTTCATATGGGGCATTTCCGTAATTATTCGATAGGCGACCTCGTTTGGCGATATATGAAAATGAACGGAAAGAAATTGCTTCATCCCTTCGGATGGGACGCTTTCGGTCTGCCCGCGGAACAGGCGGCGATAAAACGGAATATCCACCCGTCGCAATGGACGGAGAAGAATATCGAGACCGGGCGCGCGACTCTCCGGTCGATGGGACTCTCCTACGATTGGGACCGCGAGGTCGTTACTTGCCGACCTGATTATTACAAATGGACGCAATGGGTCTTCTTGAAGCTTTTTGAGAGCGGCCTGGCATACCAGAAGGAATCGCCGGTTAACTGGTGCCCGGAATGCAACACCGTATTGGCCAACGAACAGGTGATCAACGGCTGTTGCTGGCGGCACACGGAAACGCCGATCGAACGACGTGTCCTGAAGCAATGGTATTTCAAAATTACCGATTATGCGCAAAGATTACTGGACGATCTGGAAAAACTGGATTGGCCGTATCCGGTAAAGACGATGCAACGAAACTGGATAGGCCATTCGACGGGTGCGAATATTATCTTCGAGATAATCGAGACCGGCGATAAACTACCGATATTCACTACAAGACCGGACACTGTTTACGGCGTAACCTTCATGGCAATAGCCCCGGAGGCCGATTTGATGCGTAAATTAATCTCGGTTTGCCCAAACCGTGAAGCTGTCGAAGAGTATATCGAAAAGGCCGCATTGCGAAGCGAAATCGAGCGAACCGCCGAAGGTCGGGAAAAGGACGGAGTAGATTCCGGGTTGCACGTGCGAAATCCATATAACGGAAACGAAGTGCCCCTATTCGTAGCGGATTACGTTCTGGCGGGATATGGATCGGGCGTAGTAATGGCTGTGCCGGCACACGATCAGCGCGATTTCGAATTCGCGGTGAAATACGGTTTGCCGGTTAAGGTCGTGATTCGTCCGCAGGGAGAAGAATTATCATCCTCCGAGATGACCGAGGCCTATGTCGAACCGGGGATTATGGTCAACTCCGGCCCATTCGACGGTTTGGAATCGCAGAAGGCTATTCCGGCGATAACGGAACAGGGCGCCAAAAACGGATTCGCGGAAAGCGCGATACAATATAAACTGCGTGATTGGCTGATCAGTCGCCAGCGATACTGGGGCTCGCCGATACCCGTCGTTCACTGTGAAAAATGCGGAGTGGTGCCGGTGCCGGAAAGCGATCTACCGGTAGAATTGCCCTATGTTATGGATTTCCTGCCGAAGGGGCGCAGTCCGCTGGCGGACGTCCCGAAATTCATGGATACTACGTGCCCAAAATGCGGCGGCCCGGCAAAGCACGACGCCGATACGATGGATACTTTCGTCTGTTCGAGCTGGTATCAGTTGAGATATATTGACGCCAATAATCCCGACGAGGCGTTTTCCAGAAAAAAAGCCGACGAATGGTTGCCCGTCGATCTTTATATAGGCGGCATCGAACACGCAACTGGACATCTACTGTATTTCAGATTCATAACCAAGGTTCTACACGATATGGGATACCTTTCGGTGGACGAACCCGCGCGAAAGCTGTTCAATCACGGCATGGTCTGCGACGAAAACGGCGATATTATGAGCAAATCAAAGGGAAACGTCGTCAGTCCAGTCGCGATAATGGAAAAGCACGGCGTGGACGTATCTCGCACGGCTATGCTGTTCTTCGCGCCTCCCGGCCACGAAATTTCATGGAACGAGGACGGTATAAAGGGCGCGGAACGTTTCCTGACTCGCGTGGAAAGGTTTATTCCAGATAGTCTGGATTCATCGGATAACGCGGTTAATGTAGATAAACTCTCGGAAGGCGACGCCGACCTGTATCGCGAGATAAACCGCACGGTTAAAGCCGTTACCGAAGATATCGACGAGATGAGTTACAATACAGCTATCGCGCGTATGATGGAGTTCCTGAATTTCGCGGAGGATTATGATCTATCGGAATCGGAAATCGGTTTTTACGTCGCCGATCGGCTGGTGAGAATCCTGACACCCTTCGCCCCTCATCTGGCTGAAGAACTCAACGCCCGTCTGGGTTTCGATAGTTTCGGGGTCGAACGGGTCTGGCCGGATTACGATAAATCCGTGATAGCATACGAGACGATAGAAATTGGAGTTCAGATCAACGGCAAATTGCGCGGCACAATAGAAATATCCCCGGATGCGACTCAGGACGAAGCGACCTGTGCCGCTCACGACGAACCGAATATCGAAAAACATATAGGTGGAAAAAAGGTCGTGAAATATATTTACGTCCCCGGCCGGATACTCAACATCATCGCCAGATAAAGTTTTAGCGCCGATATACCCGATGGCGCGACTCATGCGTGCGGATAAAATTTCAACTAAACAACGCGCGCGTAGCACGAGGCGTGACAGCGGGTTATTTTTTATTGCATAATCCCAAAAAATATCTATAGTATTAGTAGGAGGTAATTTATTGAAACATTTAATGTTCGACACTTTTATCTTACTTTTAGCTTTAGGTGGTTGTTCCAGTATTCAACCGCAGGGGTATATATATGTTATTACGTCTGCAGGGTCAGATACTCAAATAGTTAAGATTGAAGCGGTTACGGGCACAACCGTCGCGGTATATAACACGAAATACCGCGAAACGGACATAATCAGGCGAAATGATTCGCTCTTTGTTGTAACTATGGACGAAGGTTCGACGCACTTTTTTACGCTCGATCCCGAGACTTCGGAAATGTCGGAATTTCCCGATAGTGCGATCAAAGAGGACTACGCACGCGGTATCGACAGGAGTGGCGATTGGAGTGTGTTTGTAGAGGATGACAAAGTAATGTGGCGTCCGCAAAGGGGAACCGATCCTGTAACGGTCAGCGCTCACGACGAAGTGGCCGCCGACCCCGATATTTCTGTTTCAAACGGCTTGATTGCATATTCCTCAAACCGTGAAGGCAAAGGAGATTCCGCTATTATCGTCAAGTCGCTTCCGGATGGCAAGATCAGGGCGGTTTTTGACACGAAAAACGACGATATTAAGCCGTCGATTTCCGGCGACGGTTTTTGGATTGTATTTCAAAGCGGAGTCGAAAATGAGCCGAAAGTCTGTATGGCAAGTATCCAGCAGGGAAACAGGAGAGAGATTTGTCCCGGAAGAAAACCGGTTTGGTTTACAAAGTAGTTAATACAGCTTGAAAACAAGAGGTGAATCTATATAATAGTGAGATATGAAGCTATTGATATAAATTGGAGGAAAAAATGGCCCTTCGTTTAGGCGATATGTTGATAAGGGCAGGAAAGATTACAGAGGAACAGCTCAATAAGTCCCTTGAGGTACAGAAGAAGACCGGGCAAAAGTTGGGGCAGGTTCTTCTCGAGTTGGGATATATCGAGGACGACAACGTAATTAACTCTTTCGTCGCCAAGCAGTTAAACGTTGGCACAATTAAACTCGATGACCTTGACCTTTCTCAGGAGGTTGTCGAGCTTATACCTGTAGAAATAGCGCGCAAATTTACCGTGATAGCCGCAATCAAAGTCGGCAAAACCCTTTTTATCGCTACCGACGATCCCACGAACCTCCTGGTAATAGACACACTGAGGTTTATTACAAACTACGAAATCCAACCGGTGATGTGTTCGAAAAGCTCTATTTTAGCCGCTATCGATAAGTATTACGGTTCGGGCGAGGATTCGATCGACGATATTCTCGAAGACATGGCCGGCGGCGAAGATCTCGATCTCGTCGAGGAAGAGGACGAAGATTTCTCTGAAGCCGAACTTCAGGAGGCTATCCAGGAAAAACCGCTGGTCAAGCTGGTTAATTCCATTATCATGGATGCAATCCGCAGAGGTGCATCTGATATACATATCGAGACATACGAGAAACGAACGAGAGTCAGGTTCCGCGTTGACGGCAACCTCATGGAGATGGCTCCTCTCCCCTTCCAATTGAGACACGCCGTCGTTAGCCGTATTAAGATCATGGCCAAGCTAAATATCTCCGAAAGAAGATTGCCTCAAGACGGCCGTATCAAGGTTCAGGCTCAAGGAAGGGCTATCGATCTGCGTGTGTCAATTCTTCCCACGATATTCGGCGAAAAAGTGGTTATGCGATTACTCGATCCGGAAAACCTCATGCTGGATATCACGAAACTCGGTTTCCCGAAACGTGCAATGAAGCAGTTTAACAATGCGATCCACATGCCGTTTGGAATGGTCCTCGTTACGGGTCCTACGGGTTCGGGTAAAACTACTACGCTTTATTCCGCACTAAGTCAGTTGAATCTCCCCGATGTCAATATCATGACGGCCGAGGATCCGGTAGAGTTCAACCTTGACGGGATTAACCAGGTGCACATGCATTCCGAAATCGGATTGAATTTCGCCGCGGCGTTGAGGAGTTTCCTGCGTCAGGACCCTGATATTGTTCTTGTAGGTGAGATTCGTGACGGCGAGACGGCTTCGATTGCGATCAAAGCGGCGTTAACCGGTCACCTTGTTTTCTCGACACTACATACAAACGACGCGCCGAGCACCATTACCCGTCTGGTCGATATGGGCACACCACCATTTCTGGTAGCCAGTTCTGTAAGGCTGGTTATGGCTCAGAGGCTATTAAGAAAGGTTTGCCCATTCTGTAAACATGAAATAGAACCCGATCCGGAATACCTTGAAATTATAGGAATGAGCGAAGAGGACGCTTCAAAAATAACGTTTTACCAGGGAGAAGGTTGCACCACCTGTAACAACACCGGCCACAAAGGCCGAATAGCCGTATTCGAGGTTATGCCTATTTCGGCTACAATCGAGAAGATGATAATTGATGGTGCCAGTGGGCTCGAATTAGGCGAAGCGGCCACGAAAATAGGTATGAGAACGCTTAGGCAGGAAGCCATTCGCCACATGATAGAGGGCGACGTCGATATTGAGCAGGTAATAACGGAAACCGCATCGCACTAGTAAGAGGTTAATATGACAACATCGATGGATATGCAATCCAGTCCGGGAAGTCCTCAAGCCGTCCAAACAGCGGGCGCTAACGGAACGGATACGGAGAAGAAAAGAAGTTTCTCCATGAGAGAACTGTTGGAGGAGATGATACGCCGCGGCGCATCGGATCTTCATATCACGGTGGGCACACCTCCGGTTCTCCGTATTGACGGTAAGATCACTCGTCTGCACGGCGAGCCTATCACCGAAGAGATATCAAAACGATTGGCATATTCGATAATGACTGAAAAGCAAAAACAACATTTCGAGGAAAACTGGGAACAGGATTTATCTTTCGGCATCCAGGACTTGTCTCGATTCCGTTGTAATGTTTTTCTTCAACGGGGCGCTGTCGCACTCGTAGTTAGGGCGATTCCATTCAAAATACAGACTTTCACCGAATTGGGCTTACCAAAGGCCGTTTCCAAGTTCGCCAATTTCCCGAGGGGGCTGGTTCTGGTTTGCGGACCGACCGGTTCAGGAAAATCTACAACTCTTGCATCGATTATCGACAAAATAAACGGTGAAAGGCACGAACATATCCTCACAGTGGAGGATCCCATAGAGTTCGTCCATGAACATAAAAATTGTATTATCAACCAGAGAGAAGTTCACGGCGATACGATGTCCTTCGGGAACGCCCTTAAATACGCTCTTCGTGAAGATCCCGACGTGGTTCTAATCGGCGAGATGCGAGACCTTGAGACCATGCAATCCGCTTTGACAATTGCGGAAACAGGCCATCTCGCTTTCGCTACACTTCATACTAATTCCTGCGCGGAGACGATTAACCGAATTATCGACGCGTTCCCGGAAAGCCAGCAAACTCAGGTAAGAGTTCAGCTTTCTTTTGTTTTACAGGCTGTTCTTGTTCAGACGCTTATGCCGAAGATAGGCGGCGGGCGAATTATCTGCACCGAGTTGATGTTCGCCACTCCCGCAATTCGCGCACAAATTCGAGATGACAAAGTCCACCAATTATACAGTTCGATCCAGGCCGGGGGTAAATATGGTATGCACACCATGAATTCCTCGCTTGGCGAACGCTATTTAAGCGGAAAAATCACGTTGGAGGACGCACTTTCCCGAAGCCATGATCCGCAGGAATTGCATGACATCATTTCCAGGGCTTCGATGAGTTCTTCCTCCTCAGGTAGAAGGTAACAGGCATGCCCAAATTTCGATACGAAGGCAGAACTACAACAGGTAGCACGATCGAAGGCACAATCGAGGCGCGTAACGCCGAGGAAGTAACCACGTTATTACGCCGCCAGCGTATTGTCGTAACAAAAGTAAAGAAAAAGCCCAAGGCGATGGATATAACCATCGGCACGGGCGTGAAAAACGTCGAAATATCGCGATTTACCCGGCAGTTCGCCGTTATGATCGAAGCCGGTTTGCCTTTGGTGCAGTGCCTGGACATTCTGACGGAACAGACTACCAACAAGATCTTCGCATCCACAATTGCCAAAATCAGGGATACTGTTTCATCCGGTTCGACGCTGGCATCGGCGATGGGTAAACACAAAAAAATATTCAATGACCTTTACGTTAACATGATCGAAGCGGGCGAAATCGGTGGTGCCCTCGAGACAATCCTTCGGAGGCTCGCGGATTACAGGGAAAAATCCGATAGGTTGGCCAGAAAAGTCAAGGGCGCACTCGTTTATCCCATTATGGTCAGCACAGTTTCAATTGTTTTAACCTGGGTTATGTTGACTTTCATTATTCCCGTGTTCGCCGGCATGTTCGCGGGTCTCGGCGCCGAGCTTCCCGGTCCTACTGTATTCGTTCTCGCGGTTTCGGCTTTCCTTCAATCCAATATTCTCACGATGTTAATCGGTATAATAGGTATCATTATTCTTTATGTTTTTCTGAACAAAAAGAAAACTACTCGATATTACCTCGACGCCGCCAAACTACGCTTCCCCGTTTTAGGAAATCTTATTCGCAAAAACGCCGTTTCGCGTTTTTGCCGAACGCTGGGAACACTACTCCAAAGCGGTGTGAACCTCATCGACGCACTTAATATAACCGCAAGAACAGCAGGCAACATGGTCCTGACCCAATCCATCCATAAGGCTATGATTGCAATTTCGGAAGGAGAAACTATAACCTCGCCACTTTCGGAAACCAAAGTATTCCCTCCGATGGTTATCCAGATGATAGGTGTTGGCGAAAAGACCGGTAATATGGACGAGATGTTATCTAAAATTGCGGATTTTTACGATGAGGAAGTCGATGCCGCAGTAGCCGCACTCACGAGTATGATCGAACCGATCGTTATCGTAGTTATGGGGACGGTCATCGGTGGACTACTTATTTCGATGTATCTTCCCATGTTCGATATTATCGGAAAAATTTCGGGGTAAACATCAATGAGGATGGGTAATCGATGTCATCCGAAAACCGTCGAGATTGGCCTTTAACAAGCGATGCACCTCCCGATATCGCGGGCGATTTCCGAAGCAAAATAAAGTGGCTTCTGATAGCACGCTTTGGAATGTTTGTATTGATCGCCACTGCGGTTGTTCTATTATTTTCCACCGAAGCGTTACTTTTCAAATTCCTCTTCGCCTATGGCCTGATTACTCTCGGGTATTTGCTTTCTTTATTATGGTGGAATCAAACTCGTCGCGAAGTAAGTTTTCGGTTTCTCTGCGGGATACAGCTTCTATTTGAACTTCTCGTCGAGGTGGCAATAATCCATTTTTCGGGCGGTATAGCCTCGCCGTTTATTGTCCTCCTCGGTCTTTCGATAATAACTTCGGCCTTTATTTTCGAATTATCTGGAACGCTTGTTACCGCTACCGTTGGGGTTATACTTTTAAGCGCTCTGGTATATTTCGAGTATAGAGGAGTTTTCGAGTTCAAATCGGATTATCCCGGTGTCAGCACGATATATAGCGATTCGGAAATTCTGTTTTTCACTACTTATGTCTATATTTGTTTTCTTTACCTGATAGCGTTCCTGATAGGCTATCTATCCGGAAGGCTTAAAACGCGTCTCGGCCAGTTGATGAAAGCCAACCGGGAACTTCGCAAGGTGCGAATGGACACTGACGATATTCTCATGCACATGCGCAGTGGTCTTCTCACGCTCGATCCCGACGGTCATATAGTCTATTTCAACCGGTCGGCGGGAAATTTACTCGGCATAGCGCCGGAAAGGGTTCGAGGCGAGTTCCTGACCGACGTCCTCCCGAACAGGGCGAGGCCGTTTGGATTGAAACTCACCGAGTTGCTATCGCCAAGCGGAGAAAAGGTCCGAACGGGCGAATTCAAGATAAAATCTGACACCGGAGAGGAAATAACCATGCTATTGGCATGTAGTTTCCTTACAAGCCCGGATGGCAGTATGCGGGGAATAATAGCCTTGTTCGAGGACATTACCGAACAGAAAAGACGGGAGGAATATCTTAAAGAAGTCGAAAAAATGGCGACTATAGGGGAATTGTCCGCGAGCCTCGCACACGAAATTCGTAATCCCCTCGCGGCAATTCGGGCTTCAGTCGAAACGTTATCCGACGACGAGGCGATTGAAGTTAATCGTAATAAACGACTGATGCACTTAATAATCAAAGAAACCGACAGGCTGACGTCGATTCTGGACGAGTTTCTCATATTCGCCCGATTAAAAGAATTACCCGTCGAGCAGGTAACTTACAATAAACTCGATTTATCCCGGACTATCGCTGAAGTCGTGGAGATGCTCCGAAATACTCCGGATTTCTCGCCGAATATTGAGATTATCAACCAACTCAACAAACCACTATGGATACTGGGGCGCGAGGATCAACTGAAAAACGTGTTTTATAATATCATCATCAACGCCCGCGAAGCTATAGGCGACAACAAGGGTAAAATAACCATTACCAGGGCTCGCGAGAGGGCGGGTTTCTACGCCGAAAAAAGACTGGTAGGAGTCAGTATCACCGATACCGGTCGCGGTATTCCGATAGACTCGTCTAACAATATTTTCACGCCGTTTTACAGCACCAAACAACGCGGGACAGGCCTGGGGTTGCCTATAGCTCAGGGAATCGTAAACAGACATAGCGGAATAGTCGAATCGGAAAATTTACCGGACGGCGGAGCGCGATTTACTGTATATTTATTGAAAGCTATCGACCGGTAAAACTCGATTTTGGAGAATTTCCCGATAATAATACCGGAAACCGGCATTTGACAGTCAGCAGATAACCTCGTATTTTTCAATTTATGGATTTATTCGGTAAAGAAACACTTGATCCCGGCGAATCATACACGCTCGCGGATCGTATGCGCCCGGAGGAACTCGACGAGATAGTCGGGCAGGATAAGATAATCGGTGATGGGAAACCGTTGCGAATTGCTATCGAATCCGGGAAACTATCGAGTATGATTTTTTGGGGACCTCCCGGATGCGGTAAAACTACTCTTGCAAGAGTTATAGCTAACGTTACGGGAATGAAGTTCCTGCAATATTCCGCGGTGCTATCGGGTATTAAGGAGATTAAGGCGGTTATCAAGGAAGCCGAACGGAGGCTCGCTAACACAAATAAACGCAGTATTCTCTTTGTGGACGAGGTTCATCGGTTTAACAAAGCACAACAGGACGCCTTTTTGCCCTATGTTGAAAAAGGTAGCATCGTTTTTATCGGCGCGACAACGGAGAATCCAGGTTTCGAGGTGATTTCGCCGCTTTTGTCGAGAGTATCGGTATTTGTTCTGGATCCGCTCCAACCGGAAGATATCATAATAATTCTGGAACGCGCCCTCGCGGATAAAGATCGGGGATTAGGGAATTTGGATCTCGAAGTGGATTCCGGTGTTCTGGAACATATCGCTAATTTATCTTCCGGGGATGCACGGTTTGCACTAACGGTGATCGAGTTCGCGGCGAACACTTCTTCGGACTGCGTTATCACATTAGAGCTCGTATCGAACGTTCTTCAGAATGAGAGATTATTATACGATAAGACTGGCGAGGAGCACTTTAATTTAATCTCGGCGCTTCACAAGTCAATTCGGGATTCCGACCCTGACGCGGCGGTATATTGGCTTGCCCGAATGCTCGAAGGCGGCGAGGACCCTCTGTATTGCGCAAGGCGGCTTATGAGGATGGCCTGCGAGGATGTCGGCCTGGCCGATCCCAACGCTATTAGGCTGGCGGTATCAGCTAAAGATTACTACCATTTTATGGGCAGTCCTGAGGGCGAGATAGCGCTTTATGAATTAGCTATCTATCTTGCCTGTGCGCCAAAATCTAATAGCGTATATAAGGCGGAAAAGGCGGCCTTGAAAGATATTAAAAACGGGCTCACAGGGTCTGTTCCCAAAGTTATTCGAAATGCACCCACCAAATTAATGAAAGATATCGGTTACGGAAAAGGTTATATATATGCGCACAATGAGGATGACCACCTTGCATCTCAACAACATTTTCCAGATGGAATGAAACCGCGTCAATATTACATTCCCACGGAACAGGGAATCGAAGCTCGAATAAAGGCTCGTCTGGAAGAGATTAAAGAAATATTACAGGCAAAGGAAAAACAGGAGGAAAATGGTTAAGAAGAAAAAAGAAGAAGATCCGGTATATCTGGTAATCCTCGCGCTTGGAATCGGATTGGGGTTATCCGGCGGAGCCGCGGCCGGTAGTGTATTAACCGGTTTCATTATCGGCGCTACTCTCGCCCTCGTTGGATGCCTGGTGTATTTTTATATAAAGAAATCGAAACAACCGAAAAAACGTCCGGGCGCGCGAAGCAAGTTCAAGATGTAATTTCATCAGTCCTTGAAGACGATGCCTAATTGAATAAACAATCCGTCTAATTCGCCCGGACTGAAACCATAATAAACACTATTCCAATCGGGATCCTTATACCAATATCTGCCGTATGTTCCGAGGAACGGTCGATGATAACCCGCGGTTAGCTCGATAATCGTCTTCACTCCATATCCGACCGATATTTGAGGTCTAATGAATCCCTCGAAAACGTCTTCGTTATCGTTGTCGCCCGTATTATCGTCGAAAAAATGCTTGCTATAACCGATTCCTATTCCCGCACCAAACGAGTAATCGAGTTTTCCTTTCCGGGTATAGATTTCCGGCATAAATGCGATTCGATAGGCTCCATAACCATACCCAAGATGCTCATCGTAAATATGTTTCAACGTATCCGGCGTATCCCAGTAATTCCATTGGTGCGTTGTGGAGATCACAATTCCGTATCGGATTTTGAATTTGCCAAACTGATCCCCGTAGTCGTTCCTTGTCTGGATACTGAAAGTTATAGCCATATCGTCGTTCGGATTTCCCCCGAGGTCCCTGGCGACGTTTTCCGATGCACGGCAATTAGTTTCCATCAAACCAGCGGAGAGTTTCCAGCTCTCGAATCCAAGAAACGCCATTACCTGCGAGGCGAACAGGAGAACAAGTATTACCGTTATATTTATATTTGATTTCATATGATTCAATACCTCTCAATATACAACGACACTTTTTATCAGTCGATTTTAATAATATAGATTAAAAACGCAAGGTATTCTTTGACATGTCTTCGATTTTGAATATCTTTTTTTTATGGCGATCGAAGAAAACAGATCGAATCCGTTATCGACTGTCAGAATAGCTTACGGCGCGATAATTATCGCTCTGGCTATAGCTCTGGGATATGCTCTCGCTCTCGTTCCAAACATAGAACTGGTAACACTCACTCTTGCAATAGGTGGTTATCTTCTGGGCGGAAGTTGGGGATTTATAGTAGGAGCACTCGGTTTCGGGCTATATTCGATACTCTCGCCATTTGGGGTTGCGCCTCCCCCGCTTTTAGTAGCACAAATTGTTGGAGGGGGATTTATTGGATTTAGCGGCTCTTTACTTAGAAAAATAGTAAAGAGAAAGTGGATCCTGGTTCTAAAGTCGGCCTTAATCGGAGGAACAGTAACACTCGTCTATGATCTGCTAACCAATCTCGGTTCGTATCTAATGATAGCTTCCGAAACGACCCTGATTCCTTTCATTATCGGCGGATTGTTGTTTTCGATTCTGCATATAGTGGCAAACGTGGTTATATTTGCAGTCCT
The DNA here is from genome assembly GCA_964606695.1 of uncultured bacterium. Lineage (GTDB taxonomy): Bacteria > UBP14 > UBA6098 > UBA6098 > UBA6098 > CAZSHG01. The sequence continues at coordinate 63,637 of CAZSHG010000009.1, read as the reverse complement.
TTTCCCGATAATATCGAGATACTTGAAACCGGCGTCGGGGAAAAACGCCGATTAGTTAGAAATCAGATTCCGGTAAATCGCCATTAGTTTCATCAGATGATTTTGTGGAGAATATTTCTCCTGCGCGACCTTCCGGGCATTTTGGCCAAGTTGGGAAGCGAAGTCATTATTATCGAATAGGCGTAATGCTTTATCGCGTAAATCGTATATATCCCCCGGTTTGAAAAGAAGTCCCGTTACCTCGTTTTCTATCATTTCGGGGATTCCGCCTATATTCGCTCCTAATACAGGGATACCGTCCGAGAGGGATTCCATCACCGCAATAGGTAGATTGTCCCAACATATACTCGGCGTGATGGTGAAAATGCCTTTTCTCCTTATCTCCCTTAATTTATCCGGTTCAACGAATCCGAGATATTGGATATTCGGGCTTTCATTAGCGGCTCTTTGGACCGAATCGAGCAGAGGGCCGGAACCTGCTATCTTGAGGATTATATCCTCCTGTATTTCTTTCCACGCCTTAATGAGATCCACAATACCTTTTTCAGGCGATAATCTCCCCGCGTATAGGGCGTAATTACTCGGTTTGACCTTTGTTCGCTCTTCCCCAAACCAGACGAAACATGGCAAGACTTCGAACTTGTCTCCATCGAAACCTGCTTCCATGAACCTTTCCATTAAAAAAGCACTCGGAGAAATGAACTTATCTACATTTCCGGTTACCTTCTTTAACCGATGTATCCAGGCTTCGATCGCCGCCATAAGACTTGCGGCAAATGACCCCTTCTTACATCTCGAAAGCGGGGCGTGGATGAAACTCAAGCCGCCTTTAATACACTTACTGCAAAGTTCCCCGGTTCTATTGTTAATGAAATTCGTATTGGGACAGATCAGAGAATAATCGTGTAATGTCCATACAATCGGGATTTTGGCTTTATTAAGGGGATCTAAGATCGAAGGCGTTATGTGATGGAGGATATTGTTGAGATGCGCGATATCGAAGGGGCCTTTTTCTTCGATGAGTCCGCGGATACCTTCTGCGGCTTCCGCATTATTTATCGTTCTTCTCAGAACACGACATATATTTCGAGGCGTTTTACGCTTCAGGAGTTCGGGATACTCGATGTTTTCCGGCCAATATTCCTCCGTTTCAGGGCAGGGAAGCGATTGAGGGTGCTTCATGGCGAAATGATAAATCTCATGCCCCTTCGATCTTAATAAATCGGCAAGATTCAAAGTATAGACGGAAGCTCCGCCACGATTGTAATGATAGGTATTGACCAGAAGAATTCGCACAGATTAATTTCCTGCTGACGTTACCGCGTTAATCTTATTCGTCGTCTTCGCCGGGTTGGTAGAACCCGGTTTCGGTAATTTTCCCGTTGATTATAACGTTTTCCCATCCAGCTTCGATTGCACTCCAGCATTCCGCAGAATTTAGTTCGACGAGATCGATGTTATATAGGTCGGTCGAATTCGGGGTCATTATTTCCCGGCGACTATCTCCTATTTCCGCCCATTTGGGGCCGACAAGCTGGATTTCGATCTCACATTCCACATCCGCAAGCGTATCAAAAAACGTCAGTTCGACGTCCATTCTCGTCAGGACTTCATGGATTCTGTTTATTCCCTGGATCGTTACCGGGACGTCTCCGCTTTCCTTATTTACGTAGATTTCAAGTGGCGCGGGACGACCTTCGGGTTCGGTGGATATATCGGTAACTACTTCCTTATTCGCTGTGCATGAAGCGATTAAAATCGAAAGGGCAATAATTGTCAGGATTGCATTTCTCATGAATTCACCTAACCTTCGATAACACCCATCTCGATACCGATCTTTCTGAAAATTTCGAGCGCGAAATTCAAATCGTCTTCGGTATGAGTCGCCATGAAACTCACTCGAATAAGGCAATCGCCGGGCGGAGTAGCAGGCGGCACTACGGGATTGATGAAGATACCCTCGTCTTCCAGTCTTTTGCACATCATAAACGCTGTTTGCATATCGCCGACGTGTAGTGGTATAATAGGCGTTTCCGCTACACCCGTATTGTAGCCCATTTTCTGGAATTCATCGAGCATCATCCTCGTATTGGACCAGAGTTTTTCTCTTCGTTCAGGCTCTTCGATGATAATTCTCAATGCCTCTCTTGCGGCGGCGGCATTCGCAGGAGACGGCGAAGCGGAGAATATCAACGCACGGCTATGGTGTTTCAAATATTCGATGACATAGTCATTAGCGGCAAGGAACCCCCCCAGGGAAGCCAGAGATTTGCTGAACGTTCCCATAGTCATAGCAACGCGATCCCGAAGACCGAAATGCGCGGCGGTGCCCTCGCCGTTAGGCCCCAAAACTCCTATCGAATGTGCGTCATCGACCATGATGTCGGCGTTAAATTCTTCGGCGAGAGTTACTATTTCGGGCAGTTTCGCTATGTCGCCTTCCATAGAGAAAATACCGTCCACCACTAAAAGCTTATCCGAATCCAGTGGGATAGATTCCAGTCTTTGGCGGAGATCCTCCATGTTATTATGCTCGAACCGCACATGTTCTCCAAATGCGAGTCTCGCGCCGTCGTAGATGCTGGCGTGGTTGAATTTATCGCAAATAACGTAATTTTTTCGCCCAACGAGAGGCGCTATTGTCCCGATATTAGTCTGGAAACCTGTCGAAAAAACCAGAGCCGCTTCGGTTCCCATGAAATCGGCGAGTTCCTCTTCCAGTTGCATATGGATTTTCAGCGTGCCGTTCAAAAAACGGCTTCCTGCGCAACCAGTGCCAAGTTCCTTCGTTGCTTTCACGGCGGCTTCTATCACACGAGGATGATTCGTAAGCCCAAGATAGGAATTCGAGCCCATCATCAGGACGCGCTTTCCGCCCTTTAACGTTACCCAGGTATCCTGTTCCGAATCTATTTCGCGGAAATAAGGATATAATCCTAATTTCCTGACCTTCTCCGCCTCGTCGAAAGCCCTGCATTTATCGACTATGCTCATTTATCTCCCTTCCCCTAAAAACTCATAGCCAAAAACCAATCTTAAAGATAGCGCGGTATATTCTCCCTCATAACGGTATATACTCTCGCTTTCACCCGCATCCGGGTTATCGTAGTTGAAACCAATAATTTCAACCTGGTCGTTAGAAACGTTGAAATAGCTTGTCGCCAGATTCGCACCGATCCGCAGGTGTTTCGTAGGTTCAAACACAATACCAGCGATAATCCCAATCCCAAAACCTTCGCCCTTACTATTGAAATCGACGCGATAATTCTCCTCTTCGCCGTAATCAAGGCTTTTATATCTCCCCTTCGCGTAAACCTGCCCTAATATAAGTTGTGGCCCTATAAATACTTTCGCGCTCAACCCGATATCGTTCTTAACTACCCCGCCTATACAGCCGAAATAAGCTTCGCCGTTCTCCAACACGCCGCCTGAGGGAAGTGAAACGTAATTTCCCTCGATTCTCACGGTGAAAACCGTTTTCGTCGGTATCTCGACAGACAATCCACCTTCCATCGCCGGGTATTTGTTCACATAATCGAACCAATCGCTACTCAACGGTAATGACGGCGAACCATGTAAGTAAACAGCCAGACCTTCGGAGAACGCTAATCCGGCTATCGCCAGAAACAGTATTATAGGTTTTTTCCGCAACATTTCTTGTATTTCTTTCCGCTCCCACAGGGGCAGGGATCGTTTCGTCCGACCTTTTCGCCTTTGACAACGGTTTTAGGTTTAGGTATTCCGGGACGCCTCACGCCTGGTTGAGGTTTCGGAGCGGGGATTTCGGAACCGTTTCCAGCGGCGCGGACGCCGTAACCTTCCTTCCCGCGATGGACTTCGCGATAATTGCCCGGCCTGCTTTCCTGAGGTTGAGGCGTAACCTGTGCGCGAAAAAGCCTTTCGATAGCGAGCCGATTGATATTGTCCAGAAGTTCCGTGAACATCTCGAAGGCATCGCGTTTGTATTCGATTAATGGATCCTTCTGGCCATAAGCGCGAAGGTTGATACCCTCTTTCAGGCCGTCGAGGGCGTAGAGGTGCTCCTTCCACTGTTCGTCTATGGTGCGAAGGAGGATGTATCTTTCGAGCTTACGCATTATTTCTTCGCCGAGACCTTCTTCGCGATATTTGTAGGATGCGAAAGCGGCTTCAACGAGTTTATCTTCGAGAGTATCCTGTTTGGTTTTCAGTCTGCTTTCGCTATCGATTTGTAATGCCGTCAGAAAGGTCTTTGCAAAATCTTCGCGGAGACCGTCCCAATCCCAATCCTGCGGCGGGGTTTTGGGATCGGTATATCTTGTCATCAGCGTATCGACGTAATCGCGGATCATCGAACGATACTCATCGACCAAATTGCCGCCGTCCAGAATGTTATTGCGTCGGTTGTAGATAACCTCGCGCTGGGCGTTATTGACGTCGTCGTATTCGATTAGGTGTTTCCTGATGCCGAAATTCTGAGCTTCGACCCGTTTCTGGGCGCGTTCGATTTGTTTCGTTATAAGCGGATGGGTAATTACTTCTCCCTCTTCCGCGCCCATTCTGTCCATTACCCCGGCGATTCTATCGGAGCCGAATAGCCGCATCAGGTCGTCTTCGAGTGAAAGATAGAACCTGCTCGAACCGGGATCGCCCTGCCTTCCGCTTCTTCCGCGAAGCTGGCGATCGATTCTCCTGGATTCGTGGCGTTCCGTTCCGATGATATGTAATCCGCACGGACATTCTTCACGGCATTTGCCGAGATTCCATTCCCCGTGAGCAACCGGCATGTCATCCGGTTTTTTTGACAGCAGATGGCATCCTTCAGGGCATTTTACGACACCCGTGCCGAGTTTGATGTCCGTTCCTCGCCCGGCCATATTCGTCGCGATAGTAACCGCTCCCGGTTGACCCGCCTGAGCTACGACCTCCGCTTCCTTCTGGTGCTGTTTTGCGTTGAGGACGTTGTGGTTTATCCCCCTTCGCTTGAGCATTCTACTCAGAGTCTCGGAGACATCGACGCTTACTGTTCCGACGAGAACAGGGCGTTGTTTATCGTGCCAATATTCTATCTCGTCGAGGGTGGCGTTGTATTTCTCACGCCGGGACATATATATTTCGTCCTCGGAATCCTCCCGCCGGACCGGACGATTGGTTGGGATAACCAATACTTCTAACTTGTATATCTCCCAGAACTCGTTGGCTTCTGTTTCCGCGGTTCCCGTCATGCCGGCCAGTTTGTTATACATACGGAAATAATTCTGAAGTGTGATTGTAGCGACAGTCTGTGTCTCCGATTGCACGGATACGTTTTCTTTAGCCTCCAGCGCCTGATGAAGGCCGTCGGAGAAACGCCTGCCGGACATCAGCCTTCCGGTGAAACTATCGACTATTATTACTTTGCCCTCCATTACAACGTAATCGACGTCCTTCGCAAAAAGGACATGAGCTTTCAGGAGTTGAGAAATAGCATGGTTAATGACCGTTCGTTCGGAATATTCCTCGTAGGCTTTCTTCTTAAGTTCGGACTTCTCCTCATCTGAAAGGTTTTCGTCGCCCTCGATTTCTGAAAGTTGGGCTGTGATATCCGGTAGTTCGAATAACTCGGGATTATTGGAATCGAGGAATTGCCGTCCTTTCTCGGTCAGGTTGATAGAATTCTCATGCTCGTCAACGGCGAAATATAGTTCTTCGTCCAATTCGTGCATAATCTTGTCGCGCATTTTATCGGATTCGATTCGCTGGACGAGTTTCTGGACGCCTTGTTCTTTCGATAATTTCAGATATCGGCTGATCTTCGGTGTGCTTCGTTTCACCTGAAGCAGTTTTTCGCCTGCCGAATAGACTGCGTCGCGGTCGGCTTTTGCCTCCTCGTCGAAGAAGCCCGCGTTTTTCAGTTCGTGTTCGGCCTCGGTCATTAACTGGGTTGAAAACTGAATTTGCCGCCGGACAAGGCTATTTACTTTCGGTTCGTATTTCCGGAATTGTTCGTGGATTTTGGAATCCACCGGGCCGGAGATAATTAGCGGCGTCCGAGCCTCGTCTATGAGGACACTATCGACCTCGTCCACGATAGCATAATGATGTTCGCGTTGGACGCGGTCTTCCGGGCGCACCGCAAGGTTATCGCGCAGGTAATCGAAACCGAATTCGTTGTTCGTTCCGTAAGTTATATCGCGGCGATACTGTTCCCGTCGGTCTTCCGAATGCGGCTCGACGTCTCCGTGGATACATCCCACCGAAACGCCGAGGAACTCGTAAATCTGCCCCATCCACTCGGAGTCTCTGAGGGCAAGATAATCGTTTACCGTAACGATGTGAACGCCCTTACCGGTTAACGCATTAAGATATGCCGGGAACACGGCGGCGAGGGTTTTACCTTCACCGGTGGCCATCTCCGCAATCCTGCCTTCATGGAGGACGACTCCGCCCAGTATCTGGACGTCGAATGGGATTATACAGCGAATTATTTTACCGTCCTCGAAACGGACGAGTGTGAAACTGTTTGTCAATTCGTGTGCGAGGGATTCCGGGAGTTCGGCCACGTATCGGCGTTCGTATCCGGGAGGCGTGCGTTCCTTCCATTCAAAATCGTCCGCATCGTAAATATCCGTAACGTCGTCGCCCCAGGCCATGTGCTGTTCAGCGGCGTTGAATTCTTTGCCGGTCAGTCGATAGGAAACCTCCAATATCAGAGCGAAGGCGGAGGGTAATATCTCCTCCATTATCTCCAGGTTCGCCTTATGAAGGTCATTTTTGAGCCTTTCATGGAGCTGTTCGGCCTGTTCTCGCGCGGTTTCGCCGATTTCGGTTGATAGATCGGCCTTCACCCTATCTATTTCGGAGCGGATACCTGCTGTGTATTCGATGATTTGGGATCGGAATCCATCGGAAACCTCCCAAAGCTGTTCGTCTGTCATCGAACGGAACCGGGTTTCCCTCTCGTGCACCTCGTCCAGAATCGGGATGATCTTCTTCAACTGCCGGTCGCTGGACGATCCGAAGATGTTTCTCAATATATTTTCTAAAAACGACATATTTATCGAACCTCCGTCTTCGCTTAACGCGAAGCAATAATTAATTAATATACTTTAGAATACGAATTATGTCAAGGACGGCTTGAATGCGATAATTGTTTTCATTCATCTATTGACATTAAGCGGTTTCTAACTATATTATTATGGATGTGGTTTATCCCAGGGGAGCGCGAGAATATAATTTTAATGTTCTCTATAGGGAAGAAACATATATAAGGAGCCTTTCATGAAAAGCAGGCTACTACTTTTCGCAGTCCTTTTATTGTTGGCTTTGCCGACGGTTTTCGCTCAAGCGCCGACTATAACCTCGGTCGATCCGAACGTCGTTGTCCACGGCGAATCATACAATATAATGATTTACGGCGGCGGTTTCCTCGCCGGAATGACGTCCGATTTCGGCCCGGATATCGACGTTACCGGGACCATCCGATTGTCGGCCTCGCTTGCGAGAGCCGATATTACAGTGCTCCCAACGGCAACGACGGGGGTTAGAGACGTTTATGTTACCAACATTAGCGGCGAAAGCGATACCCTTTTCGCGGATTTCTGGGTAATGGCAGAAGGCGACCCGCCCGAGGTAGAGCTACTGTTTCCGGCGTGTGGTGAAACGACGGGGTGCGTCGACAGTGCGATAACGATATTACTCGAAGACGTCAGTGGAATCGATGGGAGCACCATCGAGTTAAGCGTCAACACTACAATATATACGGTTAGCGATCCTGAATTAAGCTATTCAAGTGTCACCGGCATACTGACATGGAGCGACGGCGGCACGCTCCCCGAGGGCGTAATCAGCGTTTCTTTATTGGACGTTGCCGACGTGATTGGAAACCACATTCCGGGTCCGGCTTTCGATTGCACTTTCATCGTGGATACGACAGGCCCCACTTACAACTATATTTATCCCCCGCCTTTCAGCGCGGAGGACGATCTTCGGCCAACTATCTATTTCACGGCCTCGGATTCGCTTACTGATTACGATACGTTAAGCATATTTTTCATAATAGATGGTGATACTTTCTTCTGGGGCGACGCGGCTATTCGATTCCGTAACGATACCATCTTTTTCGATTGTTCGGATGCACATCTCGATTTCGAATACGGCGACACCGTCGATATATGTTTCGGCATGGACGACGTCGTTCCACCGCCCTGCGGCCCGAATCACACTGAATATTGTTTTTATATAACCATCGAGATGATACCACCTGAGGATTTGAATCTCGAAATCGAATCCATCAACCCCGCACACTTCCCGCTTATCAGCGCTTATTGTATTGTGAACGACGAAGAGGACGCGATGATAGAGGGCCTGGACGAAGAAAATTTCCGTGTCTGGACGAATAGTATCGAACAATACCCCCTTATCGTGCAGAGCCTCGGCGGAGGGGGCGCGGCGGATATCGTATGGGTGATCGATACCACGGGATCAATGTATAGGCTTATCGACACCGTTGCTGTTAGATGCACGGAGTTCGCGACAGCGCTTGCCGCTTCCGGTATCGACTACCGGCTTGGTCTTGTTACTTTCGCAGACCATGTTAATTTCCCTTACGGCCATGATCTCACAGGCGATGTTACTGAATTCTATACCTGGATGGACGATTTAGGTTCCAGCGGCGGTGGCGACGGCCCAGAGGTGCATTTTGACGGAATTGTCGATGCTTTAGAAGAAATGCACTGGCGTCCGGGGGCAAAGAAAGTGATATGTCTCGTTTCCGACGCTCCCTATCACTATCTCGGAGACGGAACGGCATATTCGGACGAGACCTACGACGACGTTTACGATGCAATTATGTCAAACGACGCCATAGCATTTGTTATTCTCGATACAAGTTACACAGATCCTTCAAGGCCTTACAATGGTGTTTATTATGGGCCAGGTTCTATTACTGAGGAAACCGGCGGCGGTTTTTATGAGGCCTCCACGAACTTCGATACGATTCTCACGCAAATCGTGGAGAATATTCGTGGCGGATATTATGTCCGATGGAGCACGAGCCATCCGGTTGCATCTTGCGACTTACGTGAAGTCGAAATCGAAGCACATCTCGAGGTTCCCGGCGATGTTCTGGACGACGACGACGAATTCCAATATTGGGCACCTTGTAGCCCGGAAGCGGCAATAGTAGAGCCCCATCCAGACACAATCTCGACACACCCCTACCCCATTTCGAACAGGGAGTATCAGAAGATTATAGTCGATCTCTCTGAGATTGAATTCGAGGATTCAGTTGACGAGGACCGGCTACAATTCATTGTAAATGGGACAATGTATACATTGTTGAATACCGAGCTGGAGTTCGAGGACTCAAAACTGACATTCACGCCCGCCAACCCTTGGACACACAGGCAATTCGCGGAATGCGTCCTTGCCAGAATAATGGACACCCAGGGCAACCTGCCCTATTGCGGCCCACTACGATGGACCTGGCGAGCCGATCTCGAGCCACCGGTTGTGTCTAACTTAAGCCCCGCGCCGGACGCTGTGGTTTACGACCATTACGCTCCGGTTAGTTTCAAGATATTCGACGATCTTTCGGGCATTAACGAAGAATCGATAATAATGACCTACCAGAACCGCGAGGCGCGCGAGACATACCCACCGGAAATCCGCTTTCTTGACATTAATTCGGACGGCGTTATCTGGGACGGCACTAATTTTGTGTTCAATCCCGAGAATGCCAGGCCGCCATTGCACAATGCGGATAACGACAGCATCTGCGTATCTGTCGCGCGAGCCGAGGATATGCCGGATTACGTCGATTTGAACGAAGGCCCCAACGCTATCGATGAAATCCACTGGTGCTTCAGAGTGCCGGACGACGATTCTCTGTGCCCCGAATTCCATTTCGTGGGGCCGAGAACGGTGAATCCGGGCGAACCTGTCCGGATAGTTGTTACGATTATCGACGACCAGTCCGGCGTTTACGACCCGGTCGATCCGGACGATCCCCAGGGAGTTATCCTCCGCTACGACACCGACGGAGACCTGTCCGACGGCTACTTAGACGAAATCCCGATGTCGAATACGGCCGGCGATACATTTGAAACGGACGTCGATGTCCTTATTGCCGACAGCGACGCCTTCGTATTCATGGTTTATGCCTGCGATAACGATACTGACGGCGGCTACATTGACGACCGCAGTTGTTGCTGGTCGGATACTTTCCGCATCGGCAGAGGCCCGATAGTCGAAGTCCAGTATCCACTTGATAACGAGGTCTCGACGAATGAAGACCAGCAGATCTGCGTCTATATCGCCGATTCCGCCGACGGCGTAAACCCATCTACTATAATCTTCGGCGTAAACGGCATCGATTACGACGTGGCCGACGCCCAACTGCAATTCATCAACGATACGCTCTATTACGATCCGAATCCACCCGACTACTTCACGGACGGCATGTGGGTGGCGTGTAGTCTCAAACAGGTCTTCGACAACCAGGGATTCGAGGGCGAGACGGAATACTGGGACTATTTCGTGGATCTGACTGCGCCCGAAGTAGAAAACCCGCATCCGCCGCAGGGCGAGGTGGTTATCGATCTGGATATCGAAATAACCGCAGACTTATGGGACGACCTCCGAACGGTCGATTCGACGTCTATCGAAATCACGTTCAACGATACCACCACCTTCGTCTGGGGCGACCCGGGGATGTATTTCTCGAATTCGAGTGAGGTTTTCGCATTCCGTCCGGATGAAGCCGAATTCACATGGAGGAACAACGACAGCGTTTGCGTGGATCTGGTAGCGGCGGACCTCGAACCGGACTACGGACTGGCGAATATCCGCGATCCTTTCCACTGGTGCTTCTTCCCCTCGGTAACGACCTGTAATTACTATCCAAATCCCTTTACCCCTAACGGCGACGGGATAAACGAGGTAATCTATTTCACTTATCCATATATGGCGCTTGGCGAGGGCGTTTTGCGCATATTCGATATCGATAACCAGATGGTTTATGAATCTCCGCCCGGCGCGGATAGCTGGGACGGCACGGTTATCGACGGCGGTATCGGTGCTCCTGGATTATATTTATATACCATCGAGCACGACGGCGAGGCGGTTTGTAGCGGCTCGATACTACTTGTTCGCTAAACATATGGTAAACAGACAGCAAATAGAAGCGGCTTCAAATGAAGCCGCTTTTTTTTATCAATATCGTTCTCGGTTCTTTCAAATTCCCGTTTTCTCCGGCTATATTATTTTTTTTATTCAAAGTAAATACTTGAAACTAAGGCAAGTTATCATTATAATAATAGTGCGGGTGAGGAGAAGCCTATCGCGTTTTGAAAGATAGGATTCGAGAGCTTAAATATAATCGAGGTGAAACTTGAAAGCTCTATACAAAAAGATAAGATTACGCGGGAACCAGGGTTATTCATTGATGGAAATAATGATTGCCGTTACCATTATCGGCATAATAACAACGCTTGCCGTGCTTGGATTTCGTAAATCTATCGCGCATCAGAAATTGAACGGGGAAACAGGAAGAGCTATATCCAAACTCAGATATATCACAAATGAAGCTAGAGTCAGTAAACGGGAGATTTGCGTTTACGTGAACTTCCAATATAATTTCATTTTCGCCTGGGCGGACGAAAACGAAAACGGCGTATTCGACGACACAGAAGCGAAAATCGACAGCATGTTTTTCGAGTCCGGTATAAACCTACTCGGCGGAAGCCTTGGGTTAATAAAGAAAAATGATGATATGGCTTTCTATGTTCATGAAAGCGGCGCACCCGACCAGGACATAATCGTTGCGGTTTACTCGAACGAGACTCAGGAATTCAAAGGTTTGATTATAAAAGAAACGAGTGGCTGGGTTGAAGAATACGAATTGCCTTCAGGATATATACAATCGGTAGGAAACGAGGTTAGTGGATGAGGAAAGAGAATACATACGGTTTTTCCATGCTCGAGGTTATGATAGCCATCGTAATCGCGTTGACTATCACGAGTTTCATTGTGATGGGCGTCCTTGGTGCGCAGAGGATAAACACGCAAAGCCAGGAGATGCGAGAGGCGTCGAACGTTGCCGAGGGCAAAATTGAGGAACTGAGGAGATACAGCTTTAGCGATATCGCATCGGGCGCGGATTCAGTAGGTAAATTCTACAGAGTCTGGACGATTACAACGGTATCTACAAAACCTCGTATTAAAACTCTAGAATTAAACGTCAAATGGAAAGACTCAAAAGATCGGGAGCACATATCAACCTATAACACAACATTTTATCGAAATGCATACCCATTCAAATCATAAATCCGGCTTCTCGCTTATCGAGCTTATCATCACGATGTTCCTCGGAGTCATCGTAGTGGGAGCCCTGATTTATATCTCAAGCGGACAGCGGAAGGGATTTCTAAGACAAAAATCTCGGGAGGAATCGCAGGAATCGGTATCGAGAATCCACGGAGAACTTCTGGATAAAATCCGAGTCGCAGGTCACATGATTCCTGATTCCGTCGATGCAATTGTGCCGTTTTACGTTACCGACGGCCCGGATTCCATCAGGGTTACCGGTAATTATGACAATTTTATATCGACAATCAAATTCGGTGTTTCAGTTGGTTCAGATTTGGTGATCGCCAAATATTCCGACAGATTCAAATATACACAGGATATGAAATTGTATATTCAAAAACCCTTTAGCGAGCCAATTATAGAAGACTGTGCAGAAGTCGATACTGCTTTTGTTTTTTATAATTCCGGCGAGAAACTCATTGCATTTTATTTAGCAAACGGAATCGCCAGATCATACGCGTCGGGAAGCAGAGTTTCCACTTTTAATAGCTATACAATCAAGGTTAAAGTTGACGACGACGGCAATCCTTATTGCGCCTATACGATTAACGGCCTCGATAAAGAATACGTCCTCGTCGAGGGCATCGAAGACCTGACGCTGACTTACGAGACAAGAGGGGATACGACTGAGAGAACCACGATGTCCCCCGCATCTAATATATATTGCGTCAATATCGAAGTCGAATCCAGAGCTCAGACTGCCGATTACCAATACGTGGATACAATTCATAATGACAATTACCGAAGGCAGAAGATGAAGGCCGAAGTAGTTGTCCTCAACCTTTCAATAGAAAAACACTAAATGAAACTCGACTCACCAAAAGTTTTAGGACTGATACTGCTGGTTATCCTGGCACTGATAATTATATCTATATTTTCTTCCGGGAAAAAAGAGGAAACCGAAAAGGTTGTAATAGGTTTGCCAACACAGATGAGTGGCGAGGAAGTCGATCCTGAGTCTTTGCTTTCCAAAGGCACTACCCTGATGGTTGACCCCACATCTACGACACAACGTCCCGACTTTACTCCGGACAGACCAGAACCAGAAAAGGCTCCACGGAAAATAGCGGAACTCCACAGAGAAGCTGTAGAGAAAACCCGTAATGAGGCTATGGCAATGCGAGAGAGCGACGGCTCAAATCTGGATTCTATCTCGACAGCGTTACTTGACAGCATGCGAAGAATCCGCAAAATTCAAGAAACGGAGGGAACAAGATGATAAATTTAACGAAATCAATTGCCTACGAAATAACCGGCGGAGATCCGCGTAAAGGAAGCGTCCTTTTCATCGTCATAATGGTTCTCATCATCGCTTCTCTGCTGGGGCTTCTGATGATGACCATGAGTTATTACAACAACAAGCTTTCCGGCAACGAGGCCAGACGCAAACGCGCCTTTTACATAGCCGAATCCGGCGCGATGGAGGCCATTCAGTTTTTAAATTCCCATCCCAACACCCATGGAACAATATTTGATAATCAATCCACTGCAGGCGGTAGTTATACCGTAGAGATACTGGATTCCACCGATTTTTCATGGCTTCCGCCTGAAGAGCGCGTAATTCGCTCTGTCGCAATGGCGCGCAACGCTGTGCGAAGGCTGGAGTTCAGGGTCGTGCCGGCGTTTCTCGACCCCCTGAGAGATATTCCCGGCCCACTTTATATCGAAGCGGAAGAACCACATTTTGCGGGCAATGCTTTTTATATATCTGGGGCCGACCATCATTATGGGATGACCAACTATCATATTCCTGACCCCCCCGGCGACCACCGTGAAGCTGTAGCTACAGTTCACGACTCGGCAAGTATAGTAGATGCAATCGGCATGAGAGACGACCAGGTCTTTTCCGTCGATGACACAATGGGGATTCGTTATCCAGCAGTAGAATTCGATCATGATACTTTCGACCTCGAAGCCCTCGCAACTGTTTACGCAGGCCCAAACGGCGAGTTCGCCGATACAATCAATTGGGTTTACGGCCAATATCCAAACAACCCCAAGGTTTGCTATTTCCCCGGAGATATCGTCTTAGCAGGCGGCGGACATTCCGGCGGCGGCGGAGGTTCCGTGCCATGTGAAAACTGTGGCGGAACGGGAACAATAACTTGTTATGGATGTGATGGAACTGGCTATGAATGGTCCGAGCCGGGAGTTCCATGTGATAGTTGCGGGGGGGATGGAGTTATCGGATGTGCAACCTGCGATAGCGTAGGCCATTTCGTATGCCCCGACTGTGGCGGAACCGGAGGAAACCCTGTAGCCTGCGACAGTTGCGAAGGAACTGGTATTTACGGTTGTATTGAGTGCTACGGCACTGGAGTCTGCCCTATTTGCGGTGGAAGTGGATATAGTAAGATTGCTGGTCCTAACAAATGGTCCTGCTACCGATGCGGCACCGGAGGACAAAACGACCCGCCGGGAACAGGTATATGCCCCGACTGCGGAGGAACGGGTGGAGTGTCGTGCCCGTTCTGCGGCGGAACTGGAGTTGACCCATCCAGCGGCTGTGCTACCTGCGGAGGAACAGGCCAAATACCATGCCCGGACGGTTGTAACCATGGTTATTTCCAGTGTTCAACTTGCGGAGGAAAGGGCACAGTTGGGGGTGTATCAAGAACCTGCGCAGTCTGTGGCGGCAGTGGCGAAAGGGTTTGCCCATACTGCAACGGCAACGGGACACTCCCCGAACAGGGCGGAGGCCCCGGCCCGGCTGGAACTGTGGGCGCTGGTGTTTTAGTCGTTCGCGGAAACATGCATATCTCGGGGCAATTCGAATGGACAGGGCTAATCATCTGTCTTGGCGAAGTTAGCGTAGATATGACCGGTGGCGGTCAGGGAATTCATTTATGGGGTTCTCTGCTATGCCAATCAGTAGATTTCAAGATTGCGGGTAATGCCGACATCAACTGGTGCGCGGACGCGCTTAAACGCTTAAAACCCCGCAATGCCGGCTGGCAGGTGGCATCGGTTATCGAGTATTAATCGAAAATTAATATAAATTATCGCAAAAGAGGGCTTTGAAATCCGAGAAAAAGTCTTCGAAATTGGGTTTGGAGTCCTTAAAATCGATTGAAAAGCCTTTGAAAACGAAAAATATCTCTATCAAATCGAGAAAAAAGTCTTCAAATACTTTACAGGGGCATTTATAACGGAATAAAAAGTCTCTAAGAAGCCTGAGCCACAACGACTTACGGGAATTGCACAAAAATTGTGTGTAAATCCGATATTCTTTGTTTTTAGTAAAATTTATATTCTTTTACGATAATGAAGAGAGACACGAAATTACTTTTAATCGTTATCGGGATAATCGTCGTGGCCTTTATTTTTTTCCGCCCCAAAGGCGATACGGAGACCAGAGTTGAGATAGAGTCTCCCTCGGAGGATCTGGGTGATATTTTCGCCGAGGCGGAATCGACACTCGCGGAAGGTCAACCTCAGGCACCGGTCGAAAAAAGGGAGCCGAATAATCCCTATCTCAGAAGAAGCGATTACGACAGGTCGGACAGGGATTTCGATTACGAGACGAATCCTTACGAGGACACCGCCAAAAAGGTAATCACGGTTAAGGATACGTCGGAAAGCGCGTCTGAGGATACGTCAGGCGGAAGCGATGAAAGACGGCGCGATCAGGAGGATTCTGTCAGAATCCAGAAGGAAATCGAAGCCGAGAAGGAGAAGGCGAGGGCTTTCATCGAGGGACTTTTCAAATGGTTGAATACCAACCGGACGGCTACGCAGTCCCGCGCCAGAGCCTACGAAATAGAACAGGACGCCGAGCGTATCCGCAAGGAGGCCGATCAGGCCGAAGCGCATCTAAAACCACTGATGGTTGAACGTGCCGATTTAATGGACAAATATGCAACGCGGCTCAGCGCCACCCGTAGCAACGACTACAAGATACGGATTCTAATGCAGGATTTGGAGAAGGAGCTGGAGAAGTAATTTATTGGCCGGGTTCGGATAAATCGGAAACCCCGCCGCTAAATGCGACGGGGTAAGTTTTATGGCGGGGTCGACGGGATTTGAACCCGCGATCTTCGGCTTGACAGGCCGATGTGTTAAACCAGGCTACACCACGACCCCGTAAAATTAAATCGATGAAAGAACCGAATTAAAATGGGCGAAACAGGATTCGAACCTGTGACCCCCTGCGTGTAAGGCAGGTGCTCTGAACCAGCTGAGCTATCCGCCCGAAATCCGTTTCACACTCAAAGATAAAAAGAACTCAAGACTTCGCTTTCTCCGTCTCACTCCGGCCTTTAGGTTCGTTTTTCACCAGAATCGCGGCGGGTATGAGAACGCAGTAACCGGCAACCAGCAGTATCGGCGCGATTGTTATATCGCCGGTAGTGAGTATTACGAATCCCAGAAGAATGAACAGAAACCCTATTGCGAAAAGAGCGTAGTTCTTGCCGGTAAAGGGGAACTGGGTTTCTTCTTTGCCTCTATTTGATCTCTTCACTGCCATAGTCGCTCCATAAGTTGCAAATTATATAGGCTCGATTGGCGTATTGCAAGCCTTTTTTTATTTTTCTTCGGGGATTATGCAATATCTCTGCCAACTACTTCAGAAGGACGATTCTGGTGCTCTTGTTATCGCCACAAGCGGATATTTTCACGAGATAGACTCCCGAGGGTAGCGTCTCGCCGGCATTGTTCTTGCCGTCCCAGATAAGGCTATGTTTTCCTCTGTCGTAATTTTCGTTATCGGTGATTTTTCTAACCCTTCGCCCGGAGATATCGAAGATATCGAGAGTTACCTCACCCGGTCGAGAAATATTGAATTCGATATTCGTAGAGGCGTTAAACGGATTTGGGTATGCCGAAAGGCTCATTTCGCCGGGTGTCTTATATTCCTCAGCGACGCCCGTGGTTCCCGAAGGATCGTCCACGATGACCATATCGTCGATATACCATCCGCGGTTAGTGCCGGCGCCGTCCGCCGAAAGCTGAAAGCGGATCGTAACAGAATCCTGCATCGCCCAGTCGTAGAGGTAGAATCTATTGTAATGCCAACCATCGCCGTTTGACTCTCCGCCGAATGCCCATTCTCCGCCTATCCACGGGTTATGGTCTGAGACTGGGCCATCGTATCCTTCCACCGGTTCGACTATAGTAAACTCGGTTTCATCGCTTCCTTTGCACATCACCACCGCGCCGTCCCAGAGGTATCCGACATATTCGCCCGCGAGTTTATACCAATGCCAGATTTTCATAGCTGGATAATCTGCGTGAAGCGATACGGTAAATTCGAGTCCCCAATTGGCGTTGTTAGTGTAGTTGCCGGATAGGTTCGTTCCCCAGCAAAGGCTGTCGGTTTCATTCGGGCCCGGTGCATATCCGGGGGGACTGGTCATCGAGTCGGGTCTTCCATGTTGCCATGCGCCTGCTGGATCCGACACGCCGTTGCCATCGGTCGTATCGAAATTGGTCGCAAATAGTATCGGGGGCAGATAGAAATCCACCGTAACCGTCTCGTCTCTGGCGATAGCGATTCCTCCCGCGACATCGCCCGCAAAGCCTGGTTTCGTGCAGGAAACATCCCATGTTCCCACTTTCACGCGGTCGAGGAAATAATTGCCGTCGACATCTGTGATGTCAGACAACTCCAGATCCGCGATTTGCACTAAGGCTCCGGATTCATCGGTTTCATATCCGAGATCGACGCGTCCTTTTATCACACCAAAAGCTTCGGTCAATCCGACGTCGTCGATATACCAGCCAGGCGCTTCGCCGGAAGCGTCGGAAGCGAACCTGAACCGAAGCCAGACTTCGCCGGAACTCACCCAGGGAGTGAGATCAATCGATTGGTATTCCCATGAGTCGCCGGTGTTACCTGTAAATGCGGGTTGTCCGGACAGGGCGCTACCCGGCTCCAGTGCCGAGCAAGGATAACCCAATTCCGGAGTAACCTGAGTCCAGTTTATCCCGTCGTTGGTGGAAATCTCGACAATACCGCCATCGCTTGCGGAGTCTATATCATACCATTGATACCAATCGAAAATGGGCTGGCCACAACCGAATATATCCATTCGCGGCATATAAAGGAAAGCGTCCGCGGCGGGCGGGTAGTTGTCGTCCTTATCCGTGCACCAGCAGTATGGGAAGGAAGGCGGCATATCCGGCCCTATCATCGGCCTGCCAAGTTCCCAGAGCGTGGTCCCCCCTACCTCAAAATCATCGCCTACGTAGCAATTATTGAAATACGGCGGAGCGACCACAAGATTCGAGCGGAAGACGATTGATAATGAATCCCGTAAAACGGACGTAGATGAGGTATGGAAGCCATAGAACAAGCCAATTGTGCCGGTGTTATTCTCGATGCCTACCACACCTTCGCGGTAACTCGAAGGCGTAACGTTAAGATAATTATATTTCACGGAGGACCGGTTAAAGTCTATTACGATCTGCATCGAAAAGAGGATGGAGGAGTAACCCAACTCGTAAACATCGATGTAGCTTACAACAAAAAACCCATCGCCCATATCTTGATACAATATTTCGCTTGAGCTGGAACTACAGTAAAGGTCCATGTAACATATTGCCATGACGTTTTGTGGTGCATAGGTATCGGGAATGGTATCTACCGTATGGTCGGATGTCGTAGCGCTACCGAAACAGGTCCAACCGTTGGTGCAAATCGTTATCTGGTTATATTCGATTCCATACCACTCGAAGTTTTCGGGGAGAGCGACCGTCATTCTGGAATCGTCGCCATAAGGGCCGGACGACCCGGTTGCGGATATATCGATCCATTCGAATTCGGGGCCTCCCGGTTCATCGGAATCTACAAATCTGTAGCCGAATTCGTCGGGGCCGCCGGTGCGTGCAAAAACCGTGGCGGTCAAAGAAATTATTAGCAATACATATATTACGACTTTATTCATGGAATCCTCCAATGGATTGGAAACAATCGTTATCAATGTTATAATATATCTCGATTATATTTGACATGCAATATCTTTTTATTTGTTAGTTCAACATTAACCGTGCTTCATCAAAATCAGTTAATCCTTAGGTCTGTCAAAACAAGTTTAAATCGTGGTTCGTCCGCAGTTCCGGCCGAGGACACGTCGTATTCGAGTTTGCCGGCTATACTGCCGACTATCCTCTTCTCGAAGGCCTCGGAATGAATTGTATGGTAATCTTCCTCCACGATGAACAGCCACGGCAATTCGGATCCTGTATCGCCAGAATCTTCTATCTTTTCATCCGTTTCTTCCTCGTTTTCGTCTTTCTTTTCGTCTTCGTTAAAATCCCTCGAACCGCCGGAAGGAGTTCCACGCCGGTTCGATTCTCCAGCGTCTTTTCCTGTTTCAGACAATTCGTCGTTCGGAAGGACGCTTAATTTCAATCCGGCGTATTTCAATTCGTCGTTCAATAACAGACTGAATTCCTCCGGTTCCGGCGGCGGCGAAACGACGACCTCCCAGTTAATCGAAGACATATTGTAGATAAAATCGTAATAATTTCTGGTTTCGAAAAGGACTATTGGCGGATCAACGATGAAAAACGATATTAAACTCTCGGATAGACAGGGCGACATCTGTGTTTTCATCCCCGCAGGCGGCATACTGGAGAATATCACTGCGTCCGCACCGAGTTCTTTCCCCAGTGAAACGGCGCTATTGAGACGTTCGCCCCTGTATCCGGCGCAGAGAAGGCCTTTTCGAATTGCCACCTCCTTTTGCCCCAAAGCGTATTCTATGCTGTCTTCGTCCACGACATTTACGGCATGGGCTCGTAATGTTTCCGCTATTTCGATCATCCCGTAATCCATCCGAGGTGAACGATCCAGCATTGCCGCAGAATTTATCCTGTATTTCTGCGTGCAGGATATCGCCAGCAGTAGAATCGACAGAGCAAAGGTTATTACAATTTTTTTCATATTCGATTTTTCGGGGCGGCGCTAACCGTTAACGCCGCCCCATTATTATTTCCTATTTAACCAACACCATTCGTCTGGTTTGCGAGAATCCGGAATCCGCTGTCAGCCTATAGAAGTATAGCCCTGTCGGCAATTCCGTCCCGCTATCCGTCTCTCCGTTCCACGATTCTCTATAAACGCCGGGAGAGAATTCCCCATCGACAAGAATCCGCACTTTTCGGCCGGAAAGGTCGTATATTTCCAGCAAAAGATTCGACTCCGTGGGCAGTTCAAACGCTATCATTGTCGAAGCGTTGAATGGGTTGGGAACCGCGTCGTGCAAAACGAATTCCGAAGGTAGGATTCTGGCGGTAATCCGGTATGTTCCCGCACAGAGATCGATGACCTTACCATCGTTCAGTTCGATTTGTTTTTCGCCATCGTAGAGAATAAACAGGACATTGGAGGAATTACTACACACAATCTCTTGCTGTGAATCCAGTTTCAATGTCCATTCGCCGGCTTCCTTAATCGATATAAGGCAAGGAACTCCTTTCTCGATAAGATACGCCGTCGATGCCGTCTGGAAAGGCGCCGGGGGCGGCCTGTAACCGATTATCTCATTACCGAGTCCAAGTCTCAACGAAGTTCCGTCGATATTGAGATCCATCGCGGAACATTCCGGTGCCGGGCGGCATCTCGCGCCGGAACCCATAGACAGAGTGCAGGCATCCGAAACGAGAGCCCAATAACCCGAACCGGCGTCGAATCCGGTAGCGGAAAAATAATCCGAACCGTTCCACCCGAAGAAATTACCCGTAACGAATTCATCCGGCGAGAATGAAGCTACACCGAAGGGGATTGTAGAATCAGCATAAACGCCACCCACCTGGTTCCAACCGCGACCGAGGATTTCGCTTATGGATAGAACCGGCGGCGCGTTATGCGTAATCGTGGTATCGTCGAAATACAGGACGAAATAACCCTTTCCGGGAAATATCGAATCCGTGGAGGTATAATCTCCGGAGGATGGATCGTATGTATAGACTTCGCCAACGCGCCCCGGGAAGACATAACCGGCGGTGTTATTATCGAGATCGACGGGAAGCGAGACCATATTCCAACCCGTGGTCATGTTGTAAGATATATCGACGTTTTCCGGGCCGAAAAGTCCGAAGAAATCATCGAGAATCCGCATAATGAAATCTTCCCTGGTTGACGGCGCGGTAGTGTCGATCATCGCCGAAAGCGGGACTGTGGAGAATACTGTATTGAAACCCACTCCCTTTTTACCGCAAATTGCTGGTCCGGAAACCGAACCGTCGTTGACGTAGGCGAGAATGGAATCGCCTACAAGAATATCCGGCCAGAGGTTGAAATTGCCAAAGGGGCTGGTGATCATCAGACTTATTCCCGAGAACGGCCCGCCGTCATAGCCGGTTAGGGACGCGAACTGCGAGCTACTTATGCTCCAGCTATCCTGAGCGGCGGAATCCAGATCGAACTGAACGGCGGGGAAATCCGAGGAACTAAAGCCGCCGATGTAACGATCCCACAGGTAATCCTGGGCGAACAATGCGAAATTCCCTCCGGCGGAAAGATAGTTTTCGATTAAAGTTTCATCCGAAGGAGACAGCGTCGTGCTATCCGAAGCGAGAACGCCAGTCCACCAGATTACGGCAGTGTGGTCGGATAACGTCGAGAGCGAGGGGCTATCGCCGTAAGGTGTGGAGATATCGTATCCATTAAAATGGATTTCGGCATCCAACATCGCTTGTATATAAGCCCAGGCTTCATCGACGCCGCCCGCCCAGCTACTTCCGTCGTCATCGACCAGAAGCACCATAGCGGAATCGTCCTGAGTTTTTGGATAAGCCATCACTATAGTAGATCTATCAGAAATACCGTGCGATTGGTGGGTTTTGACATAATAGAAATACCACTGGTCGTTGGTCACGGTCGCATCGACCCAGCTATTGCTATCGCCGGGCGCGGAAACTATCAGTTCGAACGAGGTCGTATCGGATATATCGTCAGTTCTATAGATATCGTAGAAATCGACCGTGGTGCCCTCCATGGGTCGAAGTCTTGGAGTATCTCCCAGGGGCACCGGAGAAGCGAACTTATCGTGTCGTCTCAACTCGGGTGCAGGAGGTTCCGGTCTCATAGGCCTTCCCGCATACTCGAAATATTCGGCGTAGGCCTCGAGCAAGAAATCGCCCATTTCGATACTCCAGGTTCCGCTGGAAGCATCGTATATTTTGCTGGGCGTCGGCGTTTCGGAGGGAACGCTATTATCCTGGATTATACTTGGATGCGAAGTTAGATGTTCGACTCCAACGTGTATCTTGTCTCCCGGTAGGAGTTCAATAGAACGCCCAAGGCTATCCAGATTTATTTCTGTGAATTGTATTCCAGTAGTTGGGCTATACGGTGTGGGAGAAATAACAAGGGGAGTAATCAACTCATTTGTGAAATCGGGATATTCCGACCCGTCGTCGCCCCAGATATTGAACTCGATATTATCGTAAACACCGACCGAATCGTAAAACGCGATTCTTGCGTTTTTCAATGTGCACGGCGCCCAGATATCGAATTTATGGCATTCTACGGATCCTGAGTTTAGTCCCGAACGATACCAATACATCGTATCGGATTCCCAGTCGGAGAGCCACTCGTTAGTTCCGGGACTTCCAACGGGGCCCAGCCAATTAAGCGTAACAGCGCCGTCCTGGAAACTGCGCGCCGCTACAAATCTCGGAGGATTCACAGGCAGGTTGAACGGAATGAGGTTGAAATCCTGATTTACGTCGCTACCGACGGAAACCAGCACAGACATTGGATCATACCAGATACGACTCGCGGTAACCATGTAATTGCCGGGTTGAAGAGAATCGATCGAATACGCACCGGAAGCATCAGTAGTTTCGGCAATACCGAGACCGGGAATACTGACGATACTTCCCGACAAATCTGTTGGCGGTGGGCTTCCGCCGGTGCCGCCGGATAGTGAAACGAGGCCGGATATCGAGTAACGATCCGTAGAATCCACATAATCGACAATCGCGCCAATGTAGAACACGCCGGTATCGGGATGGAACCATAGATCGAGACTGTCGTTATATAGGAACTCGTCTTCGGTTGAAGCTATAGGTTCATGAACAATGAACTCGTTGCCGGTAACCTGCTTCATGGACACAACGAAATCGCCGTTTACGTATTGATTATAATCTTCGACGTCGAATAGGTAATATGTCCATCCGGTATCGGATGCACTGAACCCACATTCTTCCTCGATTCGCGGTAAAAGATCACCTACGATTCTGTTATCCTGCCAATGATGTAATCCCGGGCGATAAGCGCCGAGACCTGTAGTATAAATCCCATATAACAGGCTTATAAGCTTCGCGGGTCTATCCACAGTCAGGACTTCAGCCCAGCCGTCAGACCACCATATTCCAAGGCTCATTGCGGAAGTATCCGCGTTGATAATCAGTTCGTAATCCGATGTGTCGCCACCTCCGCCAGGAGTGGCGCTGGCCTGATTTGACGGTCCGGATTCGCCGCCTGAATATTGTGCAGTAACGACATAGTAATAATTTGTCCCATCCGTAACCGTGCCATCGTCGTAAGATTCTTCGGTCGGGTAGGCAATTGCCGATGTCCATGGGCCGCCGGGAGTAGTGCTACGGTAAACCTTATAATTTGTGGGAGTTTCCGTCGGTCGGCGATAAGGTTCAAGCGGGATTATAGGTTCGTCGAGGATAAAAGGATCGCCGATAATCCCCGCAATCGTATATCCGCCGGCAGGATCGAGTGGTCTAAGGCCTTCATTCGGAGCGAGAGAATATCTCCTGGAACCGACCTTTACTATAGCGCGAAGCAAATAATCGTATGGGATACCATAGAGAAGAGAATCATCGACGATTGCAAAACTACGGCTAACCGTAGTTGAATCGTCCACCATCAAACATGTTTCACCGTCGGTGCTTCTATCTATCCCCAGGAAGAAATCGCCTGCGGGGAAAGTAATCGCCTCTCCTGAAATATCGTATTCATCCCACACGGCTCCAGTTGGAAGAAACGACCTCGCCGATCCTTCTTCTATACCCGGCGAATCGCCTCCAGATTCACCCCAAACGCGGATTCCAACGTTATTATATGTCCCTGTTCCGCTGTAACCCATCAATTTCACAGTAAGCAGGGTGCAAGGTGATGTGCATGTGAATTTAACATATTCAGTAATATCGGTAGAACCGAATACGGTTGAAGGTAAATATCCTGTTGCCGTTCCATCGTCGTAGTAGATTTCTTCCTCACCGCCGGTGCCGCCGCCGACCGGGGGATCCCAAACCAATGGAACGCTTCCAGAAACACCGCTGGTTGCGACAAGATTGCGGGGCGGGTTATATGTGGGCACTATAGTATCGAAAACGGCGGAATAGGCGTAAGTCCAATCATTCCCGGATGTCGAAAGCTGGCCGACTACTAAATATATATTCGAATAATCTGTATAGATCGAATCGGGAATCGATACGTAACCATAACCGTAGGAATCGAGTGAAATATCCATAGTGGCATAGGACGAGGTCCCCGGGAATATCAATTGAGCCGACCACACACCACCGTCTTCACCGTCGAAGGTAATCGAGAAAGGCCCTGTAGCGCCACCCGGGACGTTAAATTCTAAATAATTCGATGCAAGATGATCCGGCCAATGTGAACTTCCCCCACCGGTAACTGGATAATCGCTCGGGTAAATAACGTCCTCGATATGGATTTCCGGGAACATGGAACCTTCGGTGTAATGTCCCAGAGAAGCCCGGCTACCGGTGAACAGGTTCCACTGATAGAACTCAGTGAAAACCGCATTACGCGACGAACCGTTATCCGATGCCACGCCTTGAATTGCGGCCAGGACCGTAACCCATTTGCACTGTTCCCATATTTCATACATAGTCCCGACACCGAATTCGCTTTCAAGATACGTAGCGAGGAGATAACTGCCGTATTCGTGGGAACCGTTATACGTGGTAATTGTAACTTCGGGATTGTTGAAAAATACAGATAAGAACGAGTGTTCATCATTATAAGATGGATACATATCGTCCTCGATCCAGACCGAGGAGACCTCCATGAACCAGGGCGATTCGCTGGCGTCGTATCCCATCTGGAAACCGTGGAACAGCTCGTGCACGGCAGTTGACTGCATCAACTGCGTCGCCGGACTGCCGTAGCCCGAATAGCTATTGCGCATATTGATAAAACTCGTTGCGTCGTTCCACGGCGTCGATGGGACATTCGCTTCCGGCTCACAATAACCGAGAATACCGGGTGATAGATTACGGATATATACGTCGTATCTTGAATCGCCGCCGCCGGAACCATCGGACGGCGGAGTATCGAATCCCATTGCAACCAGATGATCCCACGAGTTCTCAAAAGCGCTGGCCATCTGCGAAACGAAGCTTGTGGTCGTAGCGTCTCCGCCGGTAGTGGTATAATGGAACTTGAAATGATCCGTATCGTAAGTCTGAGAAAGCCCCCAGGGACGCGACATCAACGGGCGTAATCGTTCCTCGGTTTCCTCGGAGACCTCATCCATGTGGTTATACGCTTCGACCAGCGGAAGCGTCCCACATCGACCGACCGGGAGAGACCGATATTCGGAAGATAGTCTTTCTGGAGCCTTTACGACATAAACGAGGTTTTCGACATAGGTATCGATCGATATGTCGCCCTTCGAATAATCGTTGAGTAGGGCTTGATACGCGGTTTGTTCCGCGTCGCGTGCCGCCACAAAACCGACGACGACAAGCATAATCGCAATAATTAGTAGTCTTCTCATTTTTCCTCCTGGTTATTCTTTCTTTATTTAATAATCATTTACTAAAGTAGTTTTTCAAAAGGATCAGTGAATTTCTTGTATTCCCGCATGGCGTAACGATCGGTCATGCCGGCGATGTAATCTGCAACAACGATTTTTTCCGGTTCCCTGTCCAGTCGTTTAAGGCTACCTTCGGGAAGTTGTCGGGAATCTTCGATGTAATAATCGAAAAGCCCCTCGATTATCATTCGAGCTTTGGTGCTCATTTGCAGGACTTTATAGTGCCGATAAAGATTGTCGAACAGGTATTTACCCAACAATTCGTTCCATACGGTCAAATCTTCGGAATGAATAATTACTTTAGGTTCGAGCGAACGCACGTCGTCCGGGCTTTTCGGTTCGATTTCTTTAAGCAGTTTATCCGACGCCTCGATCGCATCTGTAACCTGAATATTAACGAGACGTCTCACGGCTTCCTTACGCAACAACTCGTCGCTAATACCGGAGTGTTCTTTTCTGACGTCCCGAACCAGTTCTCCCCAGAGGGGCAAATCTTTCACGGCTTCGTCGAAATCCAGAAGCCCCGAATATAATCCGTCGTCGATATCGTGGCACATATATGCGATTTCGTCCGCGATACAAACTACCTGGGCTTCGGCTGAAGGCCATCGTCCGGGGAACTCCTCGTTATCGGGTGCGGAATCATATCGCGTAACGTGCTTCTGGATTCCCTCGCGGGTTTCAAACGTCAGATTAAGTCCTTCAAAATTAGGATACCGCACTTCGAGGAAATCGACTACCCGAAGGCTCTGGCGATTGTGTTCAAAGCCTCCCGCGTCGGTCATCAATTCATCGAGGACTTCCTCGCCGGTGTGACCGAAGGGAGTATGTCCGAGGTCGTGGGCAAGACTGATAGCCTCTGTCAGGTCCGTGTTTAGTCCCAGTGCGAAGGCTATCGAACGGGCGATAGTCGCGGTTTCCAGTGTATGTGTAAGCCGTGTCCGGAAATGATCGCCTTCGTTGTTGACAAAAACCTGCGTCTTATATGTCAGGCGCCTGAAGGAAGACGTGTGGATTATCCTCTCTCTGTCCCTTTCAAAGGGCGGTCGGTATTTATGCTTCGGTTCGGGATGAGCTCTCCCCCGCGAATCGGCGTTACGAGTAGCGTAGGGTTTCAGAATTAGTTTTTCTATTTCGTTATGTTTATCTACGCCGTGCAAAATGTATTACCTTTCGTATTCGAGGCCGACCATCATACTCCCGCCGAGTTCGGGATGCGCGATATAACTCCATGATAATTCAAAATCATTATATAAAACACCCAGCCCAAAATGATAGGTATTCGGGCGGAAATTAACTCCCCCGCGAATCGATACGAGTTCGGCTATAATCGTTTCCTGCCCGAACCTCATGGTAGCTTTTTGGTCGCCTTCGAGATAATAATCCGCATGGAGGTTTATCCAGTTCGTCGGATAATATTTCACACCGATTGCACTTCGCATGGGGATTACATTGCCGTCTATTTTCGATGCCGTAATATTATCCACCCAAAAACCGACCGACGCGACTTTGCTCGTTGGATACATCGCCCCCACACCTATTAAAATTGTGTTTGCGTTCCAATTGTCGGTTCGTGCCATCCCAAAATTAGCTCGAATTCCGGCTTCGAGTTTGCCGATCCTTCTCGCATAAGCGGCGCCGACTATGCTCTCAGTATAAAGAGCGGCGTCTCCGACGAAAGAACCGCCGATAGCAATACTCCCCCACGATCTTGATAAAATCCCTGAAACATTACCCGAAGACAACTCGTCGAGTTCCCATTCACGGTGCCAGGAAGCGGAAGCGCCCCATTCCTCAACATGCAATATACCTGAAGGATTGCCCCGGAAAGAGTTCGAGCCTTCACTTACCGCCGATACCGCCACGCCACCGCTCGCACTCCAATCGACCATACCGTCGAAAGCTCCAAAAGTAATCGCAGGTAGTAAAAATACTACAACAATCACACTTTCAAGAAATAAAGGATATGTTATATTATTGCCGAAAATCACCTATACCTGCCTGAAATTAAAATTACATCAACTCTGTAATATAAGGTATAGCATCGATTATTCAAGAAATTTCTACGAATCTTCAAAATTACCGCCGTTTAACGGGAATTAAGGGCGCACCGATCAAATTTATTAATATCTCATTCTTAAAAATCTTAGAACTATGGCTATACAGATCGTGCGATATCTCTATTTTGAGAGTTTATTCCAGGAAACCGTAATCATAATAATAAATAAACGTGAAAATCGATTCTTGCGTAAACGGATTTTATCTATTATTATGTATCATATTATGGTCGATGTAGCTAAAACAAGATTACTTCTGAACAAACTCGAGACTCTCTGCAAACAGATAGCTCAGGGTAAATACGAGAGTTCTGACGTCCGTCAGCTTTTCTCTATTATGTCCGACGGAAAATTCCCAAAAGAATTGATGCGGCTCGCGGAGGCTTTCGGGATGATGATGGTAAAAGTCGAGGCTCGAGAATACCATCTCGAATCCGTCATTTCCGAATTGGAAGAGACGAAAAAACGTCTCGAGATATATTCTCTCGACCTGGAAAGACTCGTATCCGAAAGAACCGAGGAACTGAGCAAAGCCAACGCAGAACTCAATCGTCTCGCAAACCTGGACGGACTCACTTTGATTTCAAATCGAAGGCTGTTTGACCGTTATCTGGCCAACGAATGGAAGAAATCCAGGGCGGAAAAGACGACTCTTTCCCTTAACCTGTCCGACGTGGACAGGTTTAAATACTATAACGACACCTACGGACATCTCCAGGGCGATGAATGCTTAAAGAAAATCGCCAAAACACTCAGCAGTGTATATAACAAGCCTCGTTATCTTGTTGCGAGATACGGCGGAGAAGAATTCGCTATCGTCCTGCCTAATACCTCAACCGAACAGGCTTATGAATTATCTTTGGAGGCTCAGGAAGCCATCTTGAATCTGAATATAGAACACCGCTTAAATACCTGTTCCGCTTACGTTACAATTAGCACAGGCGTAGCCTCGATACGAGCCGAGGATGTGTTCAATACTCAAAGCTTAATCCACAGGGCCGATAGGGCGTTATATCTCGCCAAGGAGCGGGGAAGAAACGCCTGCGTGGTATTCAAACCTAAAGGCGAACCCGCACTTTCCGAAATCGAAGAAGCTTAACTGCAGAAGAAGCCGTTGGCACAAGGATTGCCGGGCATGTCGCAATCCTTGTGCCAACGGCTTTGCGTGGATGGCCAATAAATCAATAAATATATACGGGATCTCCGACCTCGAGAACGCGAAATATAGCTTCGAGATCGCCGGAAGATAGTCTAATACAACCGTGTGACTGAGCCTGCCCTAATCCGGTGCCGTAATGAATATAATATCCATCTCCCAATCCAAGACTATATCGCCCAAGCGCGCCGGGAACGGACCTGACGAGATCCTTCTCACGAGATGACAGAATACGATACGCTTCCCGCTTCTCTGATTCAGGCATGTTGGGGCTGAAAGTAATAAAATCGTCCGGCACGGATTTGCCCTGTTCCTGCCAGTGCCAGCTCGGCCTGTTCCACGTGGGATTTATATTTTTACTTACGACTTCACGTTCGCCTTTTGGCGTTTCGAAATTCCAGCTTCTCGAACCTCTTACGGTGAATCCTTTGCCAACACCGCATAATCCTTCCCGAATGACTCTATTTCCCTTGCGTAACTGAAATTCTTTTGCATCCGTATCCACGACGAGGTAATATCCGGGCTCTTCGAGGCTTTCCAATTGGACTTCCAGACTCCTGGCGAGTCCGGAGGTCGAATCGGCAAGGTTTTTAAGGGAATCCGTCATTTCGCGGTGCTTTGCCACTTCCGCATGTATCCTCGCCCAGTTCTGAATTAGTTCTCGATTATCCGAATATTGGCATAACGCAAAATAGCTTGTGCCAACAGCAACGATAACGATTATTACGATAACAATATCTTTCACCGATAATCCGGTCATAACCAGCCCTCTTCAAGATACCATTGCGCGGTCTCCTTAACCCCCCTTTCGAGGTCGTATTCCGGGGCGAAACCCGTCTCGCATTCAAGTAAAGCAGAATCGCATGTCCAATCCCGCTTGAGCATTCGGATCCTATAGAAAGAGAGTAATGCCGGATTGCCTGTAATTCTCGCTTTCACCTCGGCTACGGCCGCAAAAGGCCAGCCCAATAATGAAGGCAATGTTAACTTCAAAGGCTTCTTTCCCAAAGCCAGAGCTATTTCATCTGCAAATTCCTGCCACGTATAAACCTCGCCATCGGAGATAAAATAGGCCGATCCGGACTTATAATTGGCATCGAGAAGCATAGATACCGCCTTAGCGAGGTCTTTGACATAGATAACCGACAGCTTCCTCTCGCGAGTATCCACAAACGGCAGAATCCCTTTATTTATCATCTTAAAATATACGAAAACTCCGGTTTCGCGCGGGCCGTAAACAGTGGGAGGTCGAAGTATGGCTATTTCAAATTTATTTTTGTAATTTAGTGCATATTTTTCTCCGGCGTATTTACTCTCGCCGTAATCTGTATATGGACTGAGTTCCATGCTTTCGTCGAGAGGTACATCCTCTGCGAATCCGGCGGCGGAGAGACTCGATATTAAAACGAACTTACGCATCCGGGAAGCGTATTCATCGCAAAGACGGAGCAAATTATCCACGCTTCTGGCGTTGACGCGGAAGAAATCGCCTCTGCCCTTGGCTCGAGTAATCCCGGCTACGTGGACTACGGCATCTATGTTAGGCAATACATCGTGCAATGCGGACATATTCTCCACGGGAGCATCGACAACCTCGATTTTATTCAAGGGTAACCATTTGAGACTGGAATTTGGTCGTTTCGTCGCTACGACGTCGTGTCCGTCATCGATCAATCTCTCGACAACGTGCGAGCCGATAAAACCGGTTCCTCCAGTAACGAGAACTTTCATCAGAGTTTTTGCTCGTAAATTCGATAGGTTTTATAAAGTTCCGCGCCCATTTTTCGGGCGGTGTTATTCATAGCGTCGTTGTCCTCGTCCACCCAGGACATCTCCGCCATGCGATACCCCTTAGCAAGACCGTTAACATAGGTGTTATAATAAAAGACAAGGTCGATACCGCGATTACGATAACCGTCGATAACGCCCATCGCCATCACACGAAGCCTGTCAATACGCCTTTTCGCGAGTAGTAGTTTGATAATTCCTATAGGAAACAACCTGCCGTGAGCCGCTTTTAACGCGATATTGGCGTCTGGAACAGCGAGCGAGAAACCAACGGTCTCGCCTTCGACTTCCGCGAAGAAGGCCAAGTCGGGATCGACGATCATTTTTAGGTCTTTAGCCAGATTATCGAATTCCTCCTCCGTCAGCGGAGTATAGATATTATTTATCTGTTCGTAAGCATTGAACATCTCCCTGGCGCGGACGACTTCGTTTTCCCAATCTTTCATATTCAATTTTCGGACGACGAACCGACCACGTTTTTCGAGTTTTTCGACTACCCTCGCAAGCCGGTCGGGGACTTCATTTCCGGTGATTTTCCAGGCGTATAGGTCTTTCCATTTTGAGAAGCCGTAGTTTTCTATCAGATCGATATAATGCGGCGGATTATACGCCATCATGATCATAGGTGGATCGTCGAAACCTTCCACAAGTAGGCCGGCGATGCCGTTTTGGTTTGGCGACATCGGGCCGAATATCCTCGTGCATCCCTGTCTCTCGGCCCATGTGAGGGCGGTGTCGAATAAGGCATTACTCATAGCCTGGTCGTTTTCGCACTCGAAATACCCGAAATAAGCGGCCTTTTCGCCGTGGATTTCTTCCCACATCGTGTCCACTATCGCAGAAATTCTTCCCACAGGCGATTTTCCCCTGCGGGCAACCCACATCTCGGCCTCGGCGTGTTTGTAGAAAGGATTTCTCTTGCGATCCAACTCTTTATATTGTTCGGCACGTAAAGGCGCTACCCAATTGTCGTCATATTTATAAATATAAAAGGGCACCTGGACGAAATCCCCCAGGTCGTTTTTGCCCACTATAGGTTCGATTGTAATCATCTTAAGTTATTGCCCTTTTTATTACGCTAAACAAATATATAATTACTTCCTTTATTTGACAAGCATTAACTTCTTGATAATTATATTTTTATCATGCACCAATCTGGTAAAATATACCCCCGTTGGCAATTCGCTATTCGCATCATCGACACCATCGAACACCGATGAGTAATGTCCCGCCTGCAATTCGCCGTCGTATAGCGTCCTGACCTTGCGACCGGAAATATCGAATATCTCGATGGAAGTTCGTCCACCCGGCGTCGTGAAAGACAGTTTACATGAAGCGTTGAACGGATTCGGCGAAGGATTATCCAGGCTGAGTTTAACGGGCATCCTCGATTCATCGACTCCCACCGGATTAACCTTGCAAACTATCGGCACGATTTCGTTCGGATCGATCCTGTCGCTAGATTCGATCATCAGCCAGGCGTAATATTCTCCCGGCGACATATAGGGCACTTCGATAGCGATATCGATGTCCTGCGGCGAACCTGGCGTGGCGGTGCCCGCAATTGGGTCCTCCGAAATCCACCACGCGTCGGAAAGGACGTAAAGTTCCGATTCTTCGCCCAGGTCCGGCGCAATATCCTCCGGGACGGGAGTGGTAGTCAGGTTATTGACGATAACGGCCATAAGATACGTCGATGGGGGATTGCCGATATCGGTTTTTGAGATTCCAATCCCGACCGAATCGAATGTATTCATCACCCAATGCGGGAAACCGGCTATATCGAATCCGTATTCGCTGGTCGAATCGTATGCCAGGATAACTCCATCCACCGGGAATCCCAGTTCGCCGGTTGCAACGATATATTCGACACCGTAGAATTCGGGGCTTCCGGTCGATGGATCGAGATCGATGTCGAACGTAAATCCCACCGCGTAATTGTCTCCCGGTTCGCCCATGGGGCCGTAGGAATCGAGTTTGAGCCAGAAATTATTGACATCGTGCTGAGCATAAACGTCGCGGATGTCCCTCGTCGCCCAGAATTCGTCGGGGTCATGGATGATATGCCGCCAGTTATCGGGTGAAGGGGGCACCGTTGTCGCTATAGAGGTCGGCGGCTCGATTTCTCCCGCCGACCACATATCCTGTAAAAGTTCGAGCAGATTATTCGAGTCCTCCAGAAGTCTTATCCTCGGCGCACGGGTTCCGGGATAATATGTGTATTCGATAACATCGAAATCGAGCCAGCCGTCGCCGATATTGGAAATCATCAACGTGGTATCGAAAATATCCGGTCCCTGCGTGACTTCGACATACAGGCTTTCCGGCCAAACCGACAGACGCGCGTTATATGGCGTAGCAGAAACCTCGGAGGTCGGTTCGCTCTCTCCCTCTGCGTAAACAACTGTAACCCGGTAATAATAAGTATTTTCGTTCACAACGTCGGTATCTGAATAGACGGTGTCGGTTAACGTAGTGGCATTAAGAGGCGTGCTCGAATAACCTCCGGAAGTATCCGCGCGATAAACATTGTAACCGAGGAACTCCATCGGACTTCTGGTGGCGCTTCCGCCGGTTGGATCGGGCGGTTTCCAATGGATGGGGATTTCGCCGTCGTGACCCGATTCCGCGGTAATTCTTCCCGCCGGGAGAATTAATTGACGTTCCAGCAACGCGAAATCGTCGATAAACCACCCGTGGCCGTTTATGCGGTCGTTGGATTTGAAAACGAACTGGAAAAGTAAATGCCCGTAGGGGCTGTCCATATAGGGCGTCAAATCGTATATATGCTTCTTCCAGCCGTCTGAATCGCCTGTAAAACCGGGTTCGCGAAGGGCATCCACCCACACGCTTGGATACCCTCCAATCGGTTGTAGAACATACCATCTCATGCCCGCATCGGAACTTACCCAGACGTTACCGCCATCGAACAACTCTTCGCAATTATAATAACTCCACATCTCCAACGTTGCCGAAGCCCAATCGGAAAGATCAAAAGCCTCGGTGTTCAGGACGTAATTCGCGTCTTCTGTATAATCGTATATCAGCTGAGTTCCCCAACACTTATCGCCGGAATGAGCGCTTATTGAGGGATCGGGTTCGCCCCATTCCCAACCCTCGAC
The DNA here is from genome assembly GCA_964606695.1 of uncultured bacterium. Taxonomy (GTDB): domain Bacteria; phylum UBP14; class UBA6098; order UBA6098; family UBA6098; genus CAZSHG01. The sequence goes on along the minus strand of CAZSHG010000009.1, from coordinate 29,433 downwards.
CTCGGTGAATGAACCGTCGGAGCTCTCAAAATCCAGGAAAATGCCCCGAATAACATCTACCCAATGGTAGCCGCTTTCAGGATAGATCGAATTATTCGGTATCTCGGCCGAGTCGCTCGCGACGATATAATACCCAAAAGAATCCCCTACCGCCAACGATACAGGATTTATCCAGGCGGTGCAATTGCCCAGCGTATCCGGTATCACAGAGAGCGTTTCGTCGGAAGCGCCGTTGAGATTCCATACTACTATCACTTCTTCCAATCCCATATTATCTGTGGCGTTGAACTTAATTTCATAGGGCGCGGCGTCCGCGGCCACTGGCGTCAACGGATTGTGAACGATCACAGGATCGATCATGTCGGCATCGATTATGAAACTATGATAATAATCCGGGGCGGAATCTGGTTCGGTGCCGCAGATACCCACAGTATCGCAGGCCGAGATATAATAATAATACTCCGCCGGGCTTCCGATACCGGGAATATCGCATTCATATAGTCTATCCACGCCGGTGGACGTCATCGGAATATCGTGCCAATCGATACCGCCGTCATGGGAATAGGACAGGATTATCGACGAACCGTCGGGTGGCAGAGTGCTGGCAATAAAACACTTCGCGTAATAAGGCCCGTCCAGATTTTCCGAATCGACTATCGGCGTGTGATAGAAGGATATCCTGAAACGCCCTATACCGTGGTTCTGAAAGGCGGTATATATTTCGTGGAAATGCGGTGTGCCGTTGAGCAAATCGCCATCGTCGTCATCGACTATGAGAACCTCGTCCAGGAAAGCCTCAAACTCCTCAGGCGCACCGTATTTAGCGAACGTAATCAGCGTATCCGCGATATTCGCACCTACAGCAACCCGTAAATCCCAGAAAGCGCCGCCGATAATTCTGCCATCGGCGTGAACCTCGCCTTCCCAGTCGTCGGGATAAACGAAGGTGTTGTCCATACTGCGCAACATTCCCCCACCGGGGATCAGGCCGCCCTCGCCCACGTCCGGTTCATCCGTGATAGTGCTCGCTGTGTAGTCGGAACAGGCTTCGTCTATCGCACCTGATTGCCCGGTATAGGGAAGAGTTCCCGCCGGATACTGCTTTTCGGTGATACCGTGTCCGTATTCATGATAATAAACATCCGCATAATAACCCCAATTATCGTATCCTCCAGCTCCCGCCCCCATATGGACGGCGTAACCGTCCCACCATGCGTTGTTAGGTCCGGGGTCTGTAGTTTCCCTGACATAAACGGGCACCTGATAATCCATGCCGGTCAATTCCGGGGCGATTTCCTTTATCCAATTGTGCACGATATTCGTGTGATAATACGCATCCATCTCGTCGAGATCGGCGTCGGGCGTTTCAAAACGCAAATCGATAACGCTGTCCGACGCCGTTATGAATACCTCGGCGCCCAGGTCGCCTCTGGGAACCGCTTTTGTATAAAGCCCTTCCAGCTTGCCTGAAATATCCCACCCGGACCCCGGGTCGATATCTATCCAGTAATCGCCGGCAACATCCGCGGTGTCGGCGGTATAACCGCTTAAACCGACGTAGATATAAGGTTGCGGCCTCGATTCGGGAGTATCTGTCCCATACAAGTTGTGAATTGTCGAATAAACGGTTCCCCTGACGTGGGTTTTTGTTTCATCGAAAGCATACATTATCTCACCGGTAGATGCATTTATATAAATCGCCCAATTACGAACCGGAGAATCGTTATAGCCGTTGATTTTCCATGCTGGGACGCCGTTGGCGGGAGCGAGATAAACCAGTTCGCTCTGGTATGAATCGAAATCGTAACCGCTATGGGCAGTAGAAACTGCCTGTTCAAGCGATATCGCGGGCGTTCCAATCGGTTCCAGTTCGGAGATAACATCCGCGCCGAACATCACGAGATTGCCGTGTTTGACGCGGAAATCGACTCGCGCGCCCTCGACCCGGATACCGTTTAACCGCTGAGCGAAAATCGCATACCAGACCTTGTTGCGATATTTAATCGAAATCGCTTCCAGTTTATCAGAACCCACCTGCCCGAAAAGCGCCGGGTGGTCATCGACGAAACGAAGGCACTTCGCCTCCAGATCGTCACCGTCGATTATCGGGAAAGGATATCCCCCCGCGAAAAGCCTGTGCGGCAAGCCGGTGGACGGATTCCATCGCCCGGTCCAGGTCGCGCCGGTTTCGTCGATAAGGTCATAAAGCGCGTTCGTCGCGGTTTCGTTGGGCGGCGAATGAAGATATTCGGGAATTTTCCAACCGTAACTATCCACGCCGGTGGGAGCTATCGCTAAAACAAATCCAGTTAAGAGAAGGCACAGTAACAATATGGTATGGTTTTTCATTTCGCTCCAATTGTAATTGAACTGATATAGTCCACGTAATATAAACGCGGGTATCGAATTGTCAAGTAAAGGCCGTTTTGAGTAAAATATACGATATTAGCTTGCGGAAAGCCTTCTGCAATGTTATAATGGAAAAAATAACAGGGGGTTATTATGAAGGAAAAAGTAGTCCTATTATTAGTATTCGTCGCGGTGGCGATGTGTGTGCCGGTGCGAGTGCTTGTTATTCGCGGTTATATGAGTTACGACCGCAACACCGTATCGGAGGATTCCTACTACAAGTGCCTCGACGCGCTGGAGGAAATCGACGGCGGAATCGATATTATTCTGTTCCCGGAATTCGCTTTCGGCGGGCGCGACGGCACAGCGCTGGGTCATCCATCCATATATCTCATCTGGGAGGACGACAGCATCGGGTTCATGCCATATCCATGCGATTCCTCGAATACGGTCGATGTAGATGGCGCGACTTTCCTCGATTCGGTGAGATATATCGCCATTCAGGAAACCTGCTATATCTGGGCGTCGTCATGCGGGGAGAATATCGACGGCACGAATTACAATTCGATACCGATTTTCCAGCCGGATGGCAAGCTATACCGCATTCGACGCAAATGTATGTATTCATCGCATGTTACGGCACGCGACACGACGATTCATCCCGACACCGTCGCCACAAAATCCGGCGATTCTATCGCGGTAATGACGACGATCTGTTACGAGAACTCGGCTTTAGCGCCGCTTCTCGATCCTTCCGCGCCGCCTTGCCCGTTATGGCTTCTCCCCCATGGCACATGGTCTTCGGCGGGTTTCCCGGATTGGACACACCGCACGCAAAAATGGGTCTGGAATCCGGAAGAAGTATCTTTATCCGGGGTGTGGAGCATCCCCGAAGACGGCTGGGTTACCGGCGACGCCGTCCTGATTTCCGCCGACATCTACGGCACGGAATGGACGGCCATGGGCATCGATAACTACGGCAACAATCGCGACCCCATCGCCTACGAGCCGCTGGCCTATATCGAAGAACACGACGAATGGGTGCTCATCGACCTGAACATCCCCGGAATCAACGACACGCTACCGGTAGTTCGAGCCAAACCTCGACCTGAACGCCCCTTCGACAGCCTGACCGCCATGCCTAAGATTTCCAACAGCGGCCCGATTTTTATCTACGGCACGAACGCTCCCATCGAAATATACAATTCCGACGGCGAACTAATCGAGACGCTTCGAATACAGAACGAATATGTCGTGTGGGAAGGCGGCTGGAACGGAGCCAATCCCCCCGGCAAATACACGATTCGAGCTGGCGGGGAAACGACCACAATTCAAATTAGCGATTGAAGGTGATCGAAATGAAAAATCTGATAATACTATCCATAATGATAATCGCGGCTGTGAGTTACGCCGATATCAAAATCGCGGCGCTGGAAATCGACGGCCCGAACTACGCCAACGAACTGATGGCCGCAATCGACGGCGTCCTGGCGGCGGACTCGACTATCGACCTGATACTCGGTCCCGCGGAAGCTCTCGGCGGCGACACCAACAAGGCGCGTATCTATTTCCGGGATTCGGCGGGCGTCATCATCCCGACAGCCGATGCTTTCACGCGAAGCTGGTGCATCAAAAGCACAATCGAAGGCGCGCAGATACTGGCCGAGCGATACGGCACGACCATCATTCCCGGCACGTTCTGGGAAATCGACGAGAACCTGCGATGCTACGAATCCATCCCCATTGTCGGCCCGGACGGCAACATACAGCGCGTCCGGCGCAAGGCGCACATGGCCGTCACCGACTACGCCATCGACCCGACAATCAAGCTGGACACAATCTACACCCACGACGGTAGTGAATATACATACATGATCGCAATCAGCAACGAGACGCGCGACCTGTGGGAAGTCTATTCATCGTTGAGCGCCTACAACCCCGACTTATTGCTGGTGCCCGCGGTGCACTGGTCACAGAACTTTTTCCAGATCGTGAATATTATCGAAAATGGCTACCTCCCCGACCCCGCCTTTTTGCGCACATATATCAACACCTGGGACGGCGACATGCTCGACCAACTGGCGTCGCACAACTCGGTCATAGTCTTTTCCTGCCTGGACACCCTCCCCGGCGGCGTCTTCGCGGCGAATTTCTGGGACGACTACCTCCCCGACCTCTGCTGGTATGGCTTCGACGAAATTATCGAGACCGAATACGGCAACATCTACACCTTCGACCCAGATGAACCCGTCATCTACCAGCAGATGCACATAACAATCCACGCGCTGGACACACTCGACGAACCGGTTGAATCGCTCTTCATCAACTTCGGCGCTCCCGGCGAAATCCCCACTAATTCCGGCTGGACAAACTCCGACGGCATTTTTAATTACATCACCGCCGAAGAGGAAAGCCTCTTTTTCCTGATGGCGAAAGACAGTTGCATCGTGATGCCCGAAGAGACCACCGTTTTCGTATCCAATGACAATCCCGCCTGCACGGTAACAGTCCACGTGGAACTGGACAGCATCTACGGTATCGCTGAAACCGACCTGCCGGGCGAACTCTACCTCCACACCTCCCCCAACCCCTTCAATTCCGCCGTCTCCATCTCCGCCCCGGCGGGCGCGGAAGTAGAGATATATGATGTGAATGGGCGTCGCATTAAAACCCTCTGGCCTTTCCTATGGACGCAAGCGTCGGCCACCTCCCTTGAAAAGGGAGGCACAGAAGTCCCCCTTCACAAGGGGAATTTAGGGGGTTCTATTATCTGGCGTCCCGGCGATAATATCGGTTCCGGCATCTACCTCGTCCGTTCTGTCGTGGGGGATGGCGAATCGACGTCGAAACGCGTTGTGTATTTGAAGTAGGGAAAATCGGGTGAGAAATGGAGGTTAAGTATCGAATAAGCTCGCGCAAGTGTGCTCGGGGAGCGCGCAAACTTGACAGATGATCGCGCGCATATCAAGGGAACACGCGCATACTTGACAACAGGGGACGCATATTTCATCAAAGAGCGCGCATAGGTCATGCAGGAAGGCGCACAGGTGTTATTTGCGAGAGCACAGGCGTGCGTGGAAGGTGCAAGACGAGTTAGATTTGAGTAGAAGATGGCGTGGAGTCGGTAAAAATCGATTTTGAGGACATATTCTTCGCCGTCGAGGAGGTAGAGAACGACGGCTACGAGTGAATAATCTAAAACACCCTCGAAGAAAAAGGAGAAGGGGAAATCATGATCAAGAAACTGATAACTTTAACCGCTATCGTGCTACTGATTTTCGCTGTGGCATGCGATAACGAAGAGGACAATCCGCCAGACGACAATCAGGATTTGGGTTTCGAGGTTACGGTCTGCGATTCGTCCAGGGCGTGTCTGGGAACGACATTCTTCGTGTATAAGTATGTCGACCCGGACATTCTCTACGAAGTCGATATGAACGGAAATCCCGTCTGGGAATACGAACTCCCGGGATACATGGGCAGTCATCAGACCGAGGCGGAGCTTATATCTGAGGATTCGATCCTCATCGTGAATCAGAGCGTAGGATTGGCGATTATCAACAGGAACGGCGACGTTTTATGGGAATTCAACGACCCCAAAGTCAGCCACGACGCCGATTTGCTACCCAATGGCCATATCATCTACGTTTACGGCATGGGCGACGCAGTGACCGACACGACCGTGAAGGAAATTACCATGGACGGCACGCGGGTGTGGGGATGGCGTGCACTCGAATACTTCAATTATCCGCCGTTCAGCGAAATCGACCCCGCAACCGAGAGCGGATGGACGCACACAAACGCCGTTACCAGACTCGCCAACGGCAACACACTTATCAGCCTTCGCAATTTTAATATGATTGTCGAGGTTGACGCGGACGGCGTCCCGGTGGATACGGTCCTGGATGTCATTATGTCGCCTCACGATCCGGAGGTTATCGACGACCAACGCATACTGGCCGCGCACCAGACAACGACACCGCATTCCGCCGTAAAATACAACATGGCTTCCGAAATAATCGAATGGCGATTTGATGTTGCCACTCAAGTCGATTACCCGATGCGCGATGTCAATCTCCTGCCGAACGGTAATATTCTGGTAACCTGTTCGAGGCGCCTGATCGAGGTCGTTCCATCGTCGAACGATATCGTGTGGGAATTGCATCTGACAGATTCGATTTACCCCGGCCAGGGCGCGTCGATGGGATTTTACAAGGCCGAGAGATTAACGGAATAATAATTATCTTCTCATAACATAACACCGGCTATGTTACGCGCTGTTGTGTTTGAAGCTTTGCTATAATAATAGGGCGAGCTTTCGCGAAACCCGGACGGCCTGACCGGGGCGGAATTGCACGACAGGTTGTCGTTGCCCCACGTGCGCGCCCCTGCTCGACATGGGTTAAACAGCTGGAGAAGGAAATCCGCCTGCGACGCGTGAAGGGCGCTGATCTGGAAAATATCGGATACGAAACGAATTGCCTATCTCAGATAGAAAAGGACTTGAAATGAATAGCAAAACCAAAGCTTCTATCATCTCGATCCTGATTATCCTGGTATCGGTTGTAGCGATATGGCTGTTCGGCATAATGTGAGGAAAACCAAACCGGACGTAGAAAACAACATGGGCTGAAGGCGCCCCACTGACCAGCTTGATGCGCGATGAAATATTACTAATATCGGCGGCTGGCACGACTCACGCGTGCGAAATTAATGTGAGGACAGAACAAATCGCACGTAGCGTGAGGCGTGCCAGCCGATGGTCGCGGATAAGAAGTAGGGGCGATTTAGACGGATCTGCGCCCCTACGAGTATTACAGCATTATGGCTCGTCCGGGGAAAGGAGACGTTCTAAGGACATCTTGGCTTGATGGTCTTCCGGGTTCAGTCTCACCGATTCGCTGAAGGCGGCGATGGCGTCCTGTATTTTATAGACCCGATAGTAAGCTTTGCCGAGCAGATAATGTATCGAGGCATTCTCTGGATTTTCGCTCGATAGGATTTTGAGGTGTTTGAGAGCTTTGTCGGATTCGCCTATAGCCAGATATACCTGACCTAAATGATAACGGGCAATCGCGGAGGTTGGGCTTTTCTCCAGAAATTTCTCGAAAACTTCCGCCGCTTTCACGAGCTTACCGGTGTGGAAATAGGCGATACCGAGCCAATAGTATGCCATGGCAAAGTTGTCGTTTATCTCGATTGCTATAAGGAAATCTTCGATGGCCTTTTTCGGGAAACCTGCACGATAATAGGAGATCCCTCTCGCGTAGTGCGTATCCGCGAACCGTGGTTTCAAGTCGAGGGAAGTATTATAGCAATCCAGGGCCTTTCTAATATTACCGAGATAGTAATGCATTTCTCCTGCAACCAGGAGTCTATATGGTTCCGGCCCGCCTACTTCCAGAGCTTTCTCGCACATTTCCAATGCAGATTGAATTTTCCCCAATGAGCGTAACCGACGGCATTCTCGTTCATAATATTCCGCTGTTTCCTTTTCTATAGGCAATCCGCAAAATGGGCAAAAGGAAAATTCGATCTGGATTTCTTTTTCACAGTTTTTGCAGTTCATCGACGCCTCCTCGATGATAAGAATCTCCTATTTTTTTCATTCAGAATTAGGGGGTTTACATATTCTCGATAATCGCCCTGCCGTATTCGGAGCATTTAAGTTTCGTAGCGCCTTCCATCTGGCGTTCGAGGTCGTATGTTACCGTTTTCTGGCCAATTGTTTTTTCGATGCCATCTACGATCAAATCAGCGGCTTCCTGCCAACCCATGTATTCCAACATCATAACGCCGGAGAGAATGAGCGAGCTGGGGTTCACCTTGTCCATTCCAGTATATTTTGGTGCGGTGCCGTGAGTCGCTTCGAACAGAGCTACCTCGTCGCCGATATTTGCTCCGGGGGCGAGTCCCAATCCTCCGACCTGCGCGGCGCAGGCGTCGGAGAGATAATCGCCGTTCAGGTTCGGCGTCGCGATGATGCTGTATTCATCCGGACGCAGGAGAACCTGCTGGAATATCTGGTCAGCGATTCGGTCTTTGATGAGAATCTTTCCTTCGGGCATTTTGCCGTCGTAATCATTCCAGAGTTCTTCTTCGGTAATTATCTTATCGCGGAACTCCTCTTTGGCTAATTCATATCCCCAGTCGCGGAAGGCGCCCTCGGTAAACTTCATGATATTACCCTTATGGTCGAGCGTCACTGACGGCAACCCCTTGTCGAGAGCGTGTTTAATAGCTTTGCGAACCAACCGCTTAGTTCCCGTGATACTGATTGGTTTTATGCCGATACCACTATCCGGCCTGATTTTCTTGCCCATTTCGTCCGTGAGGAATCCGATGACCTTCGCGGCCTCGCCTGTCCCCTCCTCAAACTCGATACCCGCATAGACGTCCTCGGTGTTTTCGCGGAATATAACGACACTAAGTTTCTCCGGGTGTTTGACGGGGCACGGCACGCCTTTGAACCATCGGACGGGACGGACGCAAGCGTATAGATCCATTTTTTGGCGGAGTCCGACGTTGAGAGATCTAAATCGAGGCGTTACCCACTCCGATCCGCATTTGACGCACTTATCGGGGCGTTTACCATCGATATCGTCCTGTTCCTTCGCGCACTCGAGGCAAACATATTTGAATCCGCCGACAGGGGTCGTCAGCGGGCCTTTGATGGCAACGTAAAAATATTCGATAGCTTTGATCGTGTCGTCGGGTAAAACCGTATCGTTGCCATAAAGTTTGAGTGCGGATAATCCCGCATGCACCTCGAACCAGTTTATTTTCCTCTCACCGCCGTAAGCCTTTTTAACAGCGGCATCCAGAACCAACTCCGTCGCATACCAGATGTCCGGTCCCATACCGTCTCCACGAATGAACGGGATAATCGGGTCGTCGGGAACGACTACCTTTCCTTCACTATAGCTTATCCTCGTTCCCTGTGTCGGGTAGGTTAGTTTCTCAAATTCTATCATCACAACTCCTTACGCATTTTAGTTAATTATTTTTTATCTCTTCGCCTTAATGTAATTAAGAGTTCCGCCCGCCAAAATAATATTCCTCTGCCTTTCCGAAAGACCGTGTTCAACGTCGATATCGAAACCTTTCGTAATGTTTCTCACAACGAGCTTTTCGTTCACCTGCAATTTCTCGCGGACGTTCGGTATCTGTAACTCGTCATCCTGTTCGATTTTGTCGTAATCTTCCTCGTTAACAAACGTGAGCGGAAGGATGCCGAAATTCACCAGGTTGGCGGAATGTATCCTTTCGAGCGATTTTGCGATTACCGCTTTGACTCCGAGGAACATCGGGCAGAGAGCGGCGTGTTCGCGCGACGATCCCTGACCGTAAGAAAGCCCGGCTACGATGATATTGTGCTTCCCCAAATCCCTGTTTTCTGCGGCGCGTGTGGAGAAAGTCTCGTCCACCGGCTCGAAAACGAAGGAGGAGTATTTCTCGATGTTCGAGCGGTATTTTAGTCTCGGCCCCGCGGGCATGATGTGATCGGTGGTTATTTTATCCTCGACGAGGATAGTCACGGGGCCAGCTATGTTTTCCGGCAGGGGTTCATTACTCGGAGGATTGCCTATGTTCGGGCCTCGGAATATCTCGATAGAATCGGGATCATCCGAGGGCGGTATTACAAGGGAATCGTCTATCGTGAAGTGTTCCGGTTGGTCGATATGCGGGTAGTTTTCATCGCCTAACTCGCGAGGGTCGGTTATTACGCCCTTAAGAGCGCAGGCAACCGCGGTTTCCGGACTTACCAGATATATGCCCGCTGATTTTGTGCCTGAACGTCCGAAGAAGTTACGATTGTTAGTCCGCACGCTTACCGCATCGGTCTGTGGAGCCTGTCCGCAACCGATACAGAATCCGCATGTGCTCTCCATAATTCGCGCACCGGCTGAAACCATATTCGAAAGCGCGCCGCTATCCGATATCATCCGCAAGACCTGCTTGGAACCGGGAGCGATAATGAAACTGACCTCCGGGGTCACGGTCTTGCCTTCGAGAACCTTCGCAACCATCATGAGATCTTTATAAGAGGAATTCGTGCAACTGCCAATACAAACCTGATGAACCACCATTCCCGCTATATCGCGGACAGTCGAAACGTTATCAGGTGAATGCGGTTTTGCGACTCGCGGCTCGAGTTGCGAGAGGTTGATATCGATTGTCTGATCGTAAACGGCGTCATCATCGGGTTCCAGCCGAATCCAACCGTCGCCTCTATCCTGAGCTAAGAGGAAGTCTTTCGTTACCTCGTCGGACGGGAAAATTGACGTCGTTACGCCGAGTTCCGCGCCCATATTGGTTATGGTCGCTCGTTCCGGCACGGAAAGCGTTTTCACGCCCTCGCCGCCATATTCGACGACGCAACCGACATTACCCTTTGTCGTGAGGATCTCCAGAAGATTTAGTATGACGTCTTTCGCGGCAACCCAGGGGCGAAGTTTTCCAGTCAGGTTGACGTATATAATCTTCGGGTAAGTGATGTAGAATGGCTGTCCCGCCATCGCCGCGGCGACGTCCAGACCGCCAGCACCGATTGCCATCATCCCGATGCCCCCGCCGGTCGGAGTATGGCTATCCGAACCGAGCAGGGTCTTGCCCGGTAGTCCGAACCTTTCGAGATGCACCTGATGGCAGATACCGTTCCCGGGCTTCGATAATCGGACGCCATATTTTGCCGCGACCGTTTGTAGATAGCGGTGGTCATCGGCATTCTCGAAACCGTTCTGCAAAGTGTTATGATCGATATAGCTTACGGATAGTTCGGTCTTGACACGGTCAATGCCCAGCGCTTCAAATTGAAGATACGCCATCGTGCCGGTAGCGTCCTGGGTGAGTGTCTGGTCGATGCGTATAGCTACCGGACTGCCGGCCTTTTCTTCGCCCTCGACTAAATGGTTTCTGATTATCTTATGGGTAATACTATGCCCCATAACAATTTCCTTTCATCAGTTCCTGTAATAACATATTTTCACCAACGCTTTACAAAGCCGTTTTCCCGATATTATCGGCAATCCACTCAAACCAACACCTCGACGATTTCCTCTTCTATAAACGGTGGAACGGGCTCATTATGCTTCTTAAGACTCTCGATATAGCCTTTAATTGCATCCTGAATATTTTTTATCGTCTCTTCTCGTGTTTTCCCCTGAGAAATACATCCGGGCAAAGACGGACATTCGGTAACGAACACGTTATCTTCATCTTGCACAATCAAGATTCTATATTGCATAGTTCTCACCTCGGATATCGGCTTCTTACTTCCTTCAAGGTAAAAAGGGCACGGATTAACTATTTAATTTCTATTAAACCATGCCCCTCATTCGAATCACACTATTTAATGCCTACCATTTCCTCCAGCATATCGGTCGTTACCGACTTTGGCCTCTCGATTGGATAACCCAACGCCCTATCCCATATCAGGTTACTCAAGACTCCAATGGCGCGGCCAATACCGAACAGAACGGTGTAGAAATCGTATTCCCTCACACCGTAATACCACTGTATAACGCCCGAATGTGCATCGACATTGGGCCATGGGTTCTTGGCTTTGCCGTGTTCCTTGAGGATCGGAGGAACAACTTCATACAATAAACTGACTGTCTTGAAGAGTTCGTCGTCGGGAAGATGTTTCAAGCTGAATTCCCTCTGGGCGACGTAGCGAGGATCCGTTTTGCGTAAAACGGCGTGCCCGTAACCCGGTATAACCTGCCCGGCGTTCAACGTATCCCAGACATGCTTTTTCAGTTGTTCTTTATCGGGCACCTGGCCGCCGAGCTGTTTGAATAGACCCTGTATCCATCGAAGGACTTCCTGATTGGCGAGACCGTGAAGTGGGCCGGCAAGACCGTTCAAGCCAGCGGAAAGCGAGTAGTAAGCATCGGATAACGCGGAACCCACCAGATGCGTCGTGTGTGCGCTTACATTGCCGCTCTCGTGATCGGAGTGGAGGATGAAGTAAAGCCTCATCAGATCGTCGTAGGGCGGATCGACGCCCATCATGTGAGCGAAATTGCCGCCGAGATCGAGTTCCGTGTCCATTTCGATATGCGTATCGCCCCTGTATTTCATACGATAAATATAGGCGGCGATAACAGGTAGCTTCGCGAGGATATTCATAGCATCCTCATACATCGGAAGCCACATATCGTATTTGCTTATACCTTCGTTATATGCCTTTACGAACTCCGATTCACGTTGCATCGCAATTATGGCCGCCGAGAACATCGTCATCGGGTGAGTGTCCCTGGGCATTGTCCTCAGCAAATCGAAAACGTATTCTGGAACCCGACGGCGAATTTTAAATTCCTCCGCGAGGTCTTTAATATCGGCATCTGCGGGGAAATCGCCGGTTAGGAGCAAATAGATGTGTCCTTCGACATAAGGCATCTCTTTACCGGAAACTTTAGGCAGTGCCGCGAGTGTTTCGGGTATCGTGTGTCCACGAAAGCGGATGCCTTCCATCGGGTCGAGATACGAGATGTCCGTTACGAGGGCTTTAACCCCGCGCATCCCGCCTATTGCCTGCCTGACGGTAACATCGCCGATGACCTTATCGCCGTATTCCTTCAGCAGTTTCACTGTCCGGGGGCGATGTTGTTCGATTTTCTCTCTTAGCTTCTCCACGAGTGTTGACATAAATCCTCCTGAACTTTAAAATTTACTTTCAATTAATAAATATATGATATCAACCTATAAAACGCAACAAAAAAAGGACACCCGAAGGGCATCGGGCGGAAAAATTGGTTGTATATCGTCAAACGACGGCATAATGAACGGCGCTGTATAAGGCTTTTGGGACAACCTCGAATTCCGGTCGAGAATCGTGAATAACAGCTACAAATTACAAAGCTCGAATAGCAATGACAGAGAGGCAAACGAATCCTACTTCGAAATGGCAATCGTATTCAATTATTCGGTGGCATCGTGCGTGCGGATTCATTATCTTTAAATAAACGAAACTTAACCGTATCGCATTATGAAAAAAATATTTTTTCTTCTCGTTCTCGTTTCAATTGTCTTCGCGGATTGGGAATTCACGATGGTCGCCGGTTCGGTGTGCGATTCTGTGGTGCATCAGGAGCTGATTATCGGCGCGAATTCCGAATGCGGGGCGGGTTACGATCTCGGCTGGGACGTAATCCGCCCGCCCTTCCCTCCATCGGGCGCGCTGGCGTATTTTTATATCGACGATCCCGCGAACCCGGATATCGAAGGCCTTCTGCAGGATTACCGTAGCGACGACGAAATCCATCTACTCTGGCGGATACATTACTATACGACGCTCTGCGGGATGATCGGGGATTCCTGCGTGTTGACATGGGAGCCGGATTCTCTGCCTGAGGGGACGTTCAAAATAATCGCGTCGATGGAGGATACCGGGTGGCGCGCACCGACTTCGATTGACTGGAGCAGTGCGACGAATATGAGTTCGGTCGGCGAGTTCGGGCCGTTCTGGATTTCGCACATGGCGTATATCGCTTACACCTCCCCCCTCTCGGTCGAGGAGGTTCCAAAACCGGAAGGGTTCGATTTGAAAGCGTGGCCGAATCCGTTCAATTCCGCGGTGCGAATCAGCATCGACGCGCCCTTAGGGGTAATTCATGAATTGCCCCTAAGGATCGAGGTGTTCGACGTGAACGGACGTATTATTTCTGTCATTCCCGACCCCGATCAGGAATCCAGAGAGGCGACGGAAAACCTGGATTCCCGTTTTCACGGGAATGACAAAGTGGTCGTCTGGACGCCCGACGAATTCCTCGGTTCCGGCATCTATCTTGTCCGGGTTACAATTGGGGACGAATCGTTTACGAAAAGAATTGTTTATCTTAAATAATAACGAGGAGCGGTATGAGAAGTGGATTTCGTCGGTATATCTATCTTTTAATTATGGGGATGTTGTTCATGTCGATCTCGGTGGTTCATGCGGACAACTGGGACATAGAATTCGAGGTCGAGACGGCGGATACAGGCTGGACATTGATAGCCGGTGTGCGACCCTTTGCTACCGCGAGCTACAATTTGCTCTGGGATTTGCCCTATCTCGGCACTCCGCTGGATTCCGCCATGATGTGGAAATCCTACGAGGCTATCACGGGATATCCGATCTGGCTCACTTCCGACCGCAAGAACGACGACGGGGTGTTCTGGCAGTGGGATCTCACGGTCGGACTGCTCCTTTCTCTTGCGGACAAGACAGTCCGATGGGATTCGCCAGATTTGCCCCCCGGAGAATGGTATATCGGCATGGACGTGCCCTTGCCGGACTGGGTTTCGATGGACGCGGTCGATTCCTTTTCATTCGATATAACCGAGGGGGTTCAGATTCGCAGATACGTTCGCCCTATTGTCGATGCTACCGGGCCAGTGGTCAAGCTGATTACGCCCGCAGAAGGCGATACCGGAGTCCCGATAAACACGGGGATTATTTTCGAGGTAACCGATTCGCAGTCCTGGGTCGATGACACGACGATAGACGTGCAGATACTCGATAGAATCCCTATCGTGACAAATTATCCTCTGGAGTTCGGCTACCATGTTTACGTCGAGCTGGCTATGAATCTCCCGGCGAACGAGCTTATACCGGTAATCGTGCGTGCGGGAAACGTCGCGGACGATATCCAATACACCGTCGATACGCTCTATTTCAACACAAGCAGTGAGACCGAGATTTATTCTCTTGGCGGCGCGATTTCGCTATCCGACGACGGGGATCCGTCCGGAGCAATGATCGATCTATATGCTGACGACAGCCTCGTTGGGACGGACACCGTTGCGAGTGACGGGGAGTATTTCATCGACAATCTCAATTCCGGAATGTATCTGGCGGTCGTGCAAAAGGCGGATTACCACGACGGCGGGGGTTATGTTTTCATTTACGTCGAGGGCTGGACGCGCGATTTCGTCCTCGAACCGGACACGGGAACTGGAGTCGCGGAGGGGGAAATCAAGCCGGTGGAAATCGAAATATATGCTTATCCTAATCCCTTTAATTCGTCGGTGCGGATTACGGGGCAGGGCGTATGCGTTACGCCCCTACGAATCGAGGTGTTCGATGTGAACGGGCGACGCCTTGCAGTCATTGCGAGGCCGAAGGCCGCGGCAATCTCATCGAATCAAGGAGATTGCTTCGTCGGACAAAGCCCTCCTCGCAATGACGGTGTTACGGAATCTGTCTGGACACCGGATGAAAATCTCGGTTCGGGGGTTTATCTCATCCGGGCGACGGTTGGGGAGGAAATGATTACCAAACGAATCGTGTATCTGAAGTGATCCAAATATAAAAGATCCGGCGTCTCGCCGAGGGCGGTGGAGATAAGATCGCGTTGGGTTAATAGTAGCGGCTGGCGCGACGGTTGCAGTTAAAGGGGAAAACCAAAAATTAGAGAGTAATGTAGCAAACGGTGTGACAGCCGCGGAGTGCAGGTTGGCGCAGTTCTTGCCTTTAACCGATTACGGGAATTTTATCTCAATCGATAGCAAGAACTGTGACAACCGGAATACGGGGTGCGAATTAAAAAATAAAGGCAATTCGGTTTAACGGATTATTTTACAAAACGGGTTGTAAATTCGGGATAACGGATTATTTTAATGAGTGAGTTTTGCGCGGTGCGAACGGCAGTGCCGTAGCTGAGGTGTCGCACCCTTCGACCCAAACGGGCTGTAAGCAAGCTCAGGGAGCGACTTATGCGAAAAAGCAATAATTAAGTAGATTAACGCTAATTAAATGAGCAAAGCAGGTGATTGTATGCAAATCAAGGTTCCTTACGGGCAGGGCGAACAGGTTATCGAACTCGATGAGAAGAATCTCGCTGGAATCGTCCATCCGAACAGCGTCGATACAGGGGATGAATACGAGACGATTCAGCACGCACTCGATAATCCAATCGGCACGTCCTCGTTCAGGGATTTCATCTCCGGCGGTGGGAGTATTCTTTTCATAGTCAACGATGGCACGCGCCCCACGCCGACCGCGAAGGTTCTCGACATAATCGAGGACGATATTGCCGGCGTGGACGTGAGTTTCATCATCGCGACCGGTTGTCATCGCGCGCCGACCGAGGAGGAATACCGGTTTATCTTCGGGAAGCATCTCGATAAATATCGTGACAGGATTCACTCGCACGACAGCGTGAACGACGAGATGGTGCATATCGGGACGTCGAAGAACGGCACGGAGATGGTGGTGAACGTGCGCGGTATGGAAGCCGAAAAGCTGGTGATTATCGGGTCCGTCGAACCGCATTATTTCGCGGGATACACCGGCGGGCGAAAGGCTTTCCTGCCGGGAATAGCGTCGTATGAGACAATCGAGCAGAACCACAAATACGCGCTGTTACCGCAGGCGAAGGCTCTCGCGCTCGACGGCAACCCCGTCCACGAGGACATGATAGACGCGCTAAAGGTCATCGCCGACAAACCGATTTTTTCGATTCAGACCGTCCTCGACCGCGACCGCAAGATTTACGCGGCGACTGCGGGGCATATCCACGATTCGTTCTACGCCGCTATCGACAAGGCGACCGAGGTTTTCTGTGTGCGTGTAGATTCGAAGTCGGATATTGTCGTAAGTGTCGCGCCGTATCCGATGGACATCGACCTCTATCAATCGCAGAAGGCTATAGACAACGGCAAACTCGCGCTTAACGACGGCGGGATATTGATACTCGTGTCGAAATGTCGGACGGGCATCGGGCACGATACTTTTTATCAGCTCCTCTGCTCGTGCGACACGGCGGAGAAGGTTATCGCCGAGATAGATCGCGGATACAAACTCGGATACCACAAAGCCGCCAAGATGGCTGAAATCGGCACGTGGGCGCAGATGTGGGGTGTAACCGAACTCCCTGACGACGTGATGAGGAACGTCCTGTTAAAGCCGTTTGGGTCGATGCAGGAGGCTATCGACGAGGCGATAAAGATCAAGGGCGACGACGCGAAAGTTCTGTTCCTCATGGACGGCAGTATTACGGTCCCGATGTTAGAATAAATAATGAGAAACATGAGTGTAAATTTAAGCGCGATCCTGATCGCGCTTTTTTTTTGTATTGTGTCTGAAAGGCGCTATTTATCGACATCCATTGACGCCGAAATTAATTTTCGAGTTAGCTTGACATGAGAAAATCTATCCATATTATTTCGCTTTAATTTAGTCTGTTAGACAAATTTGAACTTGAAAATAATCGTATCAAATAAATAAAATCCATCCCCAAAAATTCAAACTGGAGGCAAAAATGGCTATCAGCCGTGAAGAAGCGCTCGAATATCACAGCAAAGGAAAAGCCGGTAAGATAGAAGTTGTTTCGACAAAACGTTGCCGCACTCAGCGCGATTTATCGTTGGCATACACGCCAGGTGTAGCTATCCCTTGTAAGGACATTGAAAAGAATTTTGCGGATATTTACAAATATACCGCGAAAGGCAATCTGGTGGCGGTCGTTTCCGACGGCACCGCCGTCCTGGGTTTGGGCGATATCGGTCCCGGAGCGGGCAAACCTGTAATGGAGGGCAAAGGCGTTCTGTTTAAGAGATTCGCAGATATCGACGTCTTCGACCTGGAAATAGATTCCAAAGACCCCGACGAAATAATCCGTGTCGTCGAACTGCTGGAACCGACATTTGGCGGTATCAATCTCGAGGACATCTCGGCTCCCAGATGTTTTTATATCGAGAACGAGTTAAAAAAGCGAATGAACATTCCGGTGTTCCACGACGACCAGCACGGAACGGCTATTATTTCCGGCGCGGCGCTTTTAAACGCACTCGAAATTATCGGCAAGGACATAAAGAAAGTGAAACTCGTCGTTAGCGGCGCTGGAGCGTCGGCTATCGCGTGCACTAAATATTACATTAGCCTCGGAGTCGATCCTAAAAACGTATTGCTGACCGATAGCAAGGGTGTCATTTATAAGGGCCGAACCGAGGGTATGAACGAGTTTAAGGAAGAATTCGCGTGTGAAACCGACAGGCGCACTTTAGCCGATGCGATGGAGGGCGCGGACGTGTTTTTAGGTTTATCCGTAGGAGGTCTGGTCACGCAGGATATGGTTCGTTCCATGGCAGATGACCCGATTATATTCGCGATGGCTAATCCCGATCCGGAGATAACCTACGACGACGCTAAAGCCGCTCGCGAAGATGTAATAATGGCCACAGGGAGATCCGATTATCCCAATCAGGTTAATAATGTTCTCGGATTCCCATTCATTTTCCGTGGTGCCCTCGACGTTCGCGCAACCGATATTAACGAACGGATGAAACATGCGGCCACCAAAGCCCTCGCGGATTTAGCCAAAGAAGATGTTCCCGATTCGGTTTGCAAAGCCTACGGCGTGGAGAGACTCACCTTCGGACGCGATTACCTAATTCCTAAACCCTTCGATTACCGCGTTCTGATATGGGAGGCTTCTGCGGTCGCACAGGCCGCCATGGATTCGGGAGTCGCACAGTGCGAGGTCGATATCGACGAATACAAAGAGCAACTCGAAGCTCGGTTGGGCAAGAGTAAGGAAATTATGCGCCTGGTTATTCACAAGGCTCAGAAGCACCCGAAACGCATTGTTTTCCCCGAAGGTGAAAATGACAAGATCCTCAGGGCAAGTTCTATTATCATAGACGAAGGCATCGCAAAACCGATATTACTGGGAAAGCCCCAAATTATTAAGGAACGTTTACAACAATTTGGGTTGAATCTTAAGGGAGTCGAAATAATCGATCCTCTCGAATCCCCTCGTCTGGAGGATTACGCCAGAGAATATTACAAACTACGGCAACGAAAGGGCAGAACGCTTGAACATTGTAGCGAACTGATGCAACTCGGTCGTGTTTACGGCCCGATGATGGTTCACATGGATGACGCCGACAGTGTTCTGGGCGGAATAACCATGCATTATCCGGATATGATACGTCCGGCCATAAGGGTTATCGGCACCAACGATGATTTCGGAATCGTAGCCAGTATGTATATGCTGATATTCCCGGAGAGGGTCGTTTTCTTCGCAGATACAACCGTGAATATCGATCCTACCGCAGAGCAACTGGCGTCTATCGCTATAATGACCGCGAATTATGTTCGCGGATTGGGTTACGATCCTCGTATTGCGATGTTATCGTTCTCCAATTTTGGAAGTGTCAAAGACGATCGGTCGGTTAAGGTTAAATTCGCGACCGAAATAGTGAAACACACCGACCCGGAATTAGTGATCGACGGCGAGATGCAGGCCGATACCGCGGTCGTTCAGGATATAATAGATAACACTTATCCGTTCTCAAACTTGAAAAATGGGGCAAACGTCCTGATATTCCCCAATCTCGAGGCGGCGAACATAGCCTATAAACTATGCTCCAAACTCGGTCGCGCGGAAGCAATCGGCCCGATACTGATGGGGCTTAATAAATCGGCGCACGTGCTTTCTCAGGGTTGTGAGGTTGACGATATTGTAAATATGGCGGCTATCGCGGTGGCCGAAATGCAAGAAAAAAGAAGACCTGACAACATAACAGATAGGGTGTTACAATAAAAATCCCCGGTATTCACTGAGAAAGACCGGGGATACAAACTCGGATGCTATAAAACCGCCAGAATAACCGAAATCGACGCGTGGGCGCAGATGTCGGGCGTAGAAGAAATCCCTAACATCGTGATGAGAAACGTCCCGTTAAAGCCTTTCGGGGACGGATAGAAGTCTATCTATAAGTCGATAAAGGTCAAGTGGGAACGATGTAAAAGACCAGTTCCTTATGGACGGCAGTATCACAGTTCCGATGGTCGGATAATCGAATATATTGCAATCCTGGACGTGTTTTTTTCCGATTAAATCCGAATTTCCTTGCAAATAGCGGTCGAAATTTTTATATTCGACCGACATGGTCGTGTTTGCCCTGTTCGTTAAGAAACAAAGTAACGATTAGTTAAGTGGAAGTAATTTAATACATAAGGGGTATAGATGAAACAGGAAAGAATCGAAAAACTGAAAGCGATTGTCGGCGAGGATAACGTCCGAACCGACGATGCGTCTCTTATCGTTTACGGTAGCGACTCCTCGGTTCACGCAACCAGAGCGGACTTTGTGGTTCGTCCTAATTCGGTCGAGGACGTTCAGAACATCCTCAGGCTCGCTAACGCGGAGAAGATTCCGGTAATCGCTCGTGGCGCGGGTAGCGGGATGTCGGGGCACGCTGTGCCTATCGACGGTGGAATAGTGCTGGATATGAAACGGATGAACAAGATACTCGATATTCGCCTGGAAGACGTCCTCGTAAAGGTTCAAGCCGGCGTGGTTGACGACGATTTGAACCGCGCTCTCAAGCCGTTCGGATTTATGTATCCGACGGCGCCCGCATCGAGCAAAATCGCGACTATAGGCGGGGAAATAGCCAACAACGCCAGCGGATTGAGATCGGTGAAATACGGTGCGACGCGCGATTCCGTCCTTGGGATGAAGGTCGTTCTGGCGAACGGAGAATTGGTCAATCTCGGCGCGAATACGCGTGTAGAAGCCTCCGGTTACCAACTCGACAGGCTCATGGTCGGCTCCGAGGGCACATTGGGAGTTGTTGTAGAAGCGACGCTGAAGATAGTCCCCATACCTAAGTTCCGGTGTATGGCTGTAGCTAAGTTTAACAGGATGGAGGAAGCCGGTGAATCGATCACCGAGATCATCTCCAGCGGAGCACAGCCGTCGGTGCTCGAACTAATGGATAATATCGCAATTACCGCAGTGAACACGACGCTTAAACTGGGTCTTCCGGACGTCGAGGCGATCCTGTTCTTCGAGGCCGACGGCATGGTCAAAGAAGCCGTTGATTTCGAGATGGAGAAGATGAAAGCGATTTGCGAAAAGCACGGCGGCTTCGAAATCGAGATGAGTTACGATCCCAAGGAACGGACGAAGATTTTTTCTGGACGGAAAAAGCTGTTCCCGGCACTATCGAGATATAAAGAGGGATATGCGTGCACGTCGCTGGCGGACGATATGGCCGTCCCTTACTCGAAGATGGCGGATCTTGCGGTCAAAATCCACGAGGTCGCGGAAAAGAACGGCGTGATAATGACCGCTTACGGCCATTGCGGCTCCGGTTGTATGCATACGAAAATCCTTATGGACCCGACCAAAGAGGAGCAATGGAAGGGCGCTGAGAGAGCGGTGGAAGAATTATACAACTACGTCTATTCGGTAGGCGGAACGACGTCGGCGGAACATGGCATCGCACTCTCGAAAGCACCGTCCTGGAAGAAGGAAAAGGCCGACCAGCTCGAACTTATGCGCGCGGTCAAAAAGGCTTTCGACCCCAATAACATACTGAATCCGCACAAATTGCAGGATGCCCCGGACAACTGGGTGGACGCTACACCACTGAGATACCCGGTTGGATGCTGAATCGATAACCTCAACTATCAGAAATAATTAGGAGATAATATGGGCGAGCCAGTTTGCTACTATGAGCTAAACAAATGGATAAGCGACCTCAACACTTGCATTCGTTGCGGATATTGTTTCGAACAATGCCCTGTATTCAAGGTTACCGGCTGGGAAACCGATACGGCGCGCGGCAAGGTTATTCTCATCTATTCGATACTTAACGGGCAGTTAGAGCCGACACAGGAAATAGCGGATAAGTTCTTTCAATGCACCTTCTGTCGTGATTGCCTCGAACGATGTTCCGCGAATGTGGAGGTTCCCGAAATAATCAACGCCGCCCGTGCGGAAATGATTAAAGCGGGATTCGGACACGAAGCGCATGAATATATGCTCGAAAGTGTGCGTAAAACCGGTAATATCTTCGGAGACGAATCACTCAAAGCGCCGGTCAGCCAGGGTCAGGTAACGGTGTTTCTCGGATGCCAATACCTCGGCAGAATGAACCTGGCCAAATCCTATCTGAAAATCCTTAGCGAACTGGGAATCGAACCGCGAGTTAAGGAAGAGATATGTTGCGGTTCGATAATGAAGACCCTCGGCTTCTTCGACGAGTTCGAGGAATACAAAGAGCGATTTACCGAGGATTTCCCCGAGGAGGAGATGATAGCAATCTGTCCTACTTGCATGGCCACATTAAAGGAAGAATACGGCAAGAACGTCAAGCACGTCCTACAGGTAATCGCCGATAAAATTCCTGAGGCGAATCTCGGCGGGACGGTTACATACCACGACCCCTGCGATATGTCGCGTGAACTGGATATAATGGATGAACCACGCAAGATACTGAAAAAAATCGGTGTCGAGTTAATCGAGATGCCCAGAAACCGGAAAGGTTCCTCCTGCTGTGGAGGAGGCGGAGGGATATTATCGTCGGATGCGGATCTTTCTGCGAGTATAGCGGTCGGCAGAGTCAGAGAAGCTGTAGCTACCGGTGCCGATACGCTCGTTACATCCTGTCCGACTTGTGAGAAGGTATTGAAGGAAGCGGCAACTGCGTTGAAAAAGGATGGCGAGGAGTCGATTTCCGTCCGCAATATAGCCCAGCTTATATGGAAAGCTATTAAGTAAGGATATTCCGTAATTTTCTCTTTCAAAATCGAATCTTTGTTAAGCTAATATTCAACTCGAATTACGGAAGAATATTTAAAATAAAAGGAGACCTGTTATGTATGTATTCGACTTAGGCGAACAACCGAGGGAACAATCTATGCTTATTTTCCACGCCCTCGCAAGAATGGGCGTGGAAGCTCTCAATATCGTATCGCCAAAAACCCCTTTCATCAGTATTGGATACTTCCAGAACGCCGAATTAGAGGTGGACCTCGATTATTGCAAGAGGGAAGGTCTTCCAATTTTCAGGCGCGAGATAGGCGGCGGCACGGTTTACCTCGACCGCAATCAGATATTCTATCACGTCGTATGGGATCGGAATAACAGAAAATTCCCGGGAATAATCAGCGATATTTACCAGCATCTTTCTATCCCTCCAATCGAGACCTACGGTGAATTCGGTATTAAAACTGAGTTCCGCAAAGTAAACGACATCGTAACCTACGAGGGACGTAAAATTGCGGGGCTTGGCGGCGCGGATATCGAAAATTCGATGGCCTTCGTCGGTTCCGTCATCCTCGATTTCGATTATGATAGAATGGCGAATGCCATAAAAGTCCCGGACGAAAAGTTCCGTGATAAGGTTTTTAAATCGATTAAGGAAAATGTAACTACGATGAAACGCGAATTGGGATCGATTCCCCCCAGAGAGGATATTATAAGAGTCCTGAAGGAGAAATTCGAGAAGACTCTGGGGAAACTCGAACCCGTCGAACTGAACAACGACATTATCCGCAAGATGACCGAGTTGGGCGAATTATTCAGCTCTCCCGAATTCATTTTCAGAAAGACCCCGCGTATTCCTAAAGGCGTGAAGATTAAGGAAGGCGTCGAATTGCTCTACGGGATGTTCAAGGCCAAAGGGGGCCTGATACGAACCGCACAGGAAGTTGAGAGGAAAGTAATAAAGGATATCGGCATCTCCGGCGATTTTACACTCTATCCCAAAAAAGAAATATTCGCCCTCGAAAACGCCCTGAAGCAAACCGAAAGAGAGAGCGGTAAACTCACCTCAAAAATCGAGGATTTCTACGAAAAAACGGGAATACAAACGCCCGGTGTAGAACCCGACGACATAACGAAGGCTATAGAAGCCGGGAAATAGCAAAATAATAAGAATTAAGATAAGGAGGAAATGCAGATGAAACTTGGTTTTATTGTGCGAACACCGCCATACACAAATCAGAGTATGGATACGGTCTATGAACTATCGAAAGCCGCGCTGAAGGCCGGGCACGAGGTCGAGATATTTCTTTACGACGACGCGGTAATAGCGATGAACAAGAATATCAAGCCGCCCAAAGAACGTAGCATTCCCGATAGGCTCACGGAGATAATCGATATGGGCGCTGTTGTCAGCGGTGCGGCACTCAGCGCGAAATTTCGCGGACTTCGCAGGGATGCCCTCATCGAAAACACGAGAGTCGGTGGCATGTCAACCCTCAACGCTATGGTCGAAAGTTGTGACCGTATCGTAACGTTCAGCTCATAGGAGGAGATATGAAAAAGGTAATAATGATGGTTAGAAATTGTCCCTATGGGCTGTCCACCGCACTGGAGTCATATAGACTCGCACAGGCTATAGGCGATCAGGACACGAGCCTTATCTTAGTCGATGACGGTGTTTTCGCGGGAACATATAATCAAAATCCCGACGGCATCGGGATGCACCATATGCGCAAGACTTACGAGATGCTCAACGACTTTGGCCCTAAAATTTATCTCGTTGATTCATGTCTTGAAAAGCGCGGCATTCCGGCAGATGAATTGACTTTCGGCGAAGTAATTGACATGGAAACCCTCAAGAACTGGCTTGACGAGGCGGACTTCGTTATTAATCTTACATAAGGAGAAAGAATGAGCAACCTTCATATAATAACACATTCGCCGTTTCGTAAGACCGACGCCCTGCTTTCGCTAGATCTCGCGGATAAGGGCGATGCGATTCTGCTTATCGAGAACGGCGTGACCATATGCGGCCCCGTTCCGGAATGTGTCGCGGACAAGGTGAAAGAGGCCGAAAGCCGCGGAGTCGAGTTCTTCGCGCTGAAGGAGGACCTCGAGGCACGCGGGCTGACATCGAATTGGCCAACCGTGGACTACCTCGGCGCAATCGAACTAATATTTAAATATAAAAGGACGGTATAATCATGAAAATCGACCAATGGGATTTCCCTGACGATCTCTATTATTCCGACGGCCACTCCTGGGCAAAAGTCGAAGGCGATATCGTAACCGTAGGCGTGAACGATTTCACTCAATTCCTCGCCGGCGAGATAAGCTACATCGACCTCCCGATGGAAGGCGACGAGTTCGAGTTCGGCGAAAGAATCGGCACTATCGAAACCGGAAAGTGGCTCGGAAAATACTTCGCGCCGGTTGCGGGAGAAATAGTCGAGGTCAACGAGGAACTCGAAGACGACCCGACGCTGATAAACCAATCCCCCTACGGCGAAGGCTGGATAGTCAAAATAGAGATGTCCGACCCGGGTGACCTCGACAAGCTCATGAAAGACCCGGAAGAAATAAAGGCGTTCATTTTCTCCGAGGTCGATAGAGTAGCGAACAAGTAGGCTGTAACACCTTTCGCGCGAAACCCTTTTCGGCTTATTCCGCCTGGTTTTGTAACACTGCCCAGCGGAGCGAATTTATTCCGCATCCCGGTGAATTCTTTTAAGCCTTCGCGATTTAACCCACTCCAACCCGTTCAACTCGGCGGTAACCATCGCCGCCCCGGCGGAGGTGGAGGTGTTCGATGTGAATGGAAGGAAAAGTGCAGTCATTGCGAGGAGGGCGAATGCCCGACGCGGCAATCTTTCCGATGACAATGAGATTGCCGCGCTCCCTACGGTCGCTCGCAATGACAGTGTTTCGGAATTCATCTGGCGCCCCGCCCCGTCCATCACCTCCGGCGTGTATCTAATCCGCATCAAGCAGGATGGGCAAACCTATTCGAAGCTGGTGGTTTATGTTAAGTAGTAATAATCATACGAGACGCAGAGCGTCGGGAAGAGCGTTCCTACGGAGGACCGTAGGAACGAGGGGAAAATTTGGGACGCTATTCGTTTCGACGGAGACGCATATGAGAAGGCCATTGCTATCGATTTTTCTTATTGTATTCGCGAGCCTCGCGCAGACCACGTTTATGGTGCCGATGCGCGATTCGGTTCGCCTTGCTACGGACATCTATCTTCCGCCGGACACCGCCGATAATCCCGTCCCCATCCTTCTCAACCGCACGCCCTACGGCCGCGACGACGTCGATGAGGAATTCAAGGATACGCTACTCAACCGCGGCGTCGGTTTCGCGATACAGGATTCGCGAGGTCGCGGCGGCTCAGAGGGCGTGGACAGCCTGTTCATCGGCAATGGCTGGGGCGACCATCGGGACGGCTACGACGCGGTGGAATGGCTGGCTGATCAAACCTGGTGCAACGGCGATATCGCTATGATAGGCGGATCCGGCGAGGGCATCATGGCCTATCTCGCGACCGGCGCGGCGCCACCTCATCTGCGTTGCGTCCTGGCGGCGAACTGCACAGGCGACATGTATCACGTCGGCGCGTTCCCGGGCGGATGCTATCGCAAAGAGATGATAGACACATATTTCAACTTATTCGGGCCGTCCTATATGATCGACGCCTTCGCGGAACATTACATCTACGACAGCACCTGGCACGAGGCGGATATATCGCGCCGCTACGATAGCGTGACCGTGCCGGTTTTCCACGTTGCCGGGTGGTTCGATCCCTTTTGCGAGGGCAATATCGGCGCGTTCGTGGGTTTCGAGAACGAGGGCGCGCCGGGTGCTACTGGTGAGCAGTATCTCGTTATCGGCCCATGGTGCCACGGCGCCTGGAATCGCACCAATCAGGGGGATTTGAATTTCCCCGCCAACTCGACGTGGGATTTCGTCACGCCCGCGGCGCATTTTATGTTGCATCATCTGAAGGGCGAATATCCGGAGGTCGCGGACTGGCCTGCCGTGCATTGCTACATCATGGGCGACGTTGTGGACACGACCCAGCCGGGCAATGAGTGGGTCGATTTCGAGAACTGGCCGCCCCCGGAGATGGCCGCAGATTCGCTTTATCTGCAACACGACCAAACAATCGCCCCGACACCGCCGTCGCTGTCCGACACCGGGCTGGCCTACGATAGCAACCCGGACGCCCCCTTCGTCCATAACGGCGGAAGAAATCTTTTCGTGCGGCCGGGGCCGAAAAACCAATGGCTTCAGGATTTGGGAGCAGGCGGCATTATCTGGACGACCGAGCCTCTGGACACGCCGATAACAATCGCCGGGCCTGTCACCGCGAGGATTTATGCTTCGTCGAGCTGTATAGACACGGATTTCATGGTGCGGCTGTGCGACGTCTATCCGTCGGGGACGTCCTATCTCGTCAACGACGGCGCTGTCAAGGCAAGGTTCCGCGAGGGATTCGAACATGAGAACTTCCTGGAACCGGATTCGATCTACGAATTCGACATCGACGTAGGCAACGTTGCGATCTGTTTCGGCGCAGGTCATCGGATACGAATCGGGATCAGCTCGGCGCTATCGACGCGTTACGAGGCCAACCCGCAGACCGGCGAACCCTTCCGCGAACATACGCACACCCAAATCGCGACGAACACGATATTTTGCGACACCGAGCACTCATCGCGAATCATCCTACCCATTCTGCCCACCTACCCGACCACGATAGACGAGCCAAGCGCGGATTTGCCGGTGGATTTTGAAATTTCCGCCTACCCCAACCCCTTCAATTCTTCGGTAACAATCGCTTTAAATTGTCATTCCCGTGAAAACGGGAATCCAGAAGGGTTTGCAATCGAGATTTATGATGTGAATGGGCGAAAGATAACACCCCCAGCCCCCCTTGAAAAGGGGGGTGCCGAACGAAGCGAGACGGGTGGATTATTCGTCTGGCGACCATCGCCGTCCCTCCCCTCCGGGGTCTATCTCGTCCGGGCGAAAATCGGCGATAGCGAAACCTCGCGGAGGGTCGTATATTTAAAATAAAGAAAAGAGGATAATGAAAAAATTAGTTCTATTTCTCCTAATTATTCTGATTTCGTTCAATATTGGTTGCGCTGACGATAGCGGCACCGACCCCGATGGCGGCGACGATATCGACAAAGCCGCGGCGGGCGATACGCTTTTCACATATGTCCACTGCCCGGAAAACGGCACCATTGCAGTGCGGATTCAGGTTCCGGACAACGCGCGATATCCCGAGGGCGCTCCAATTATGGTCAACAGCAGTGGTTGGTTCGCCGGGAACTACAATTTCAATCTGGGGTGGGATTTCACCGAGGTCGGATTCATCTGGGTGAATATGATATGGCCCGGCAAGACCGATCAGAGCAGTGGCGTTTCCAGTCAGGGGATTTACGATTACGCCGGCCCGAGCTGTATCGCGGCCTTTCGCGACGTGATACGTTTCGCCTGCGGACTGGCGCCAGATACCGCCGGCCACTATATCGACGAACTGATCGAGATGAACGCCATGACCTATAACGTCGGCCTCCATGCGTCCTCGCATTCGGGAGTTGGCGCGACGAAGGTGATGGGGGAATACGGCAACGAGTTCTCCAGTCTGAAATATTTCGTCGGGCGCGAAAACCCCACCGTGGACGCCAACTACGCCCTCGAAACCGGCCACTTCGAGCCGGATTACGGCCCCGACCGCGAGCCTGTGGTCAATCCCTGCTATCATCCCGAGGATTACGCCAGAGACAGCATCCACATCGACTATTCTGGCGTGGGATGGGATTACGGTGCCGATAGACCCTGTTTCGTTATGGGCGGCGACACCGTTTACATCGTCAGCAACCATTGCCCGCGAATCGACGGCAAACGCTGTTATTCCGCCGGACTTATGCGCGCTCTGGACGATAATAACGTTTTCGCGGGAACATCCTGGCCGGCCGATCTGGCGACGCCGGAGACCGCCGAGGATATGTGGGATTATCGCGTCAGCGTGAACTCATACGACGATATCGGCGCGGAACTGCCGGAGCTGAAAGTGATTCTGGTTTTCTCGGCGGAGGATCATTGCCAGGCCGCGCCGGACAAACCGCATATCCATCACGCCTACGACGGCTTCCTCAAAACCGCCGATCTGGATTGGGTGCGGCTCAACCCGGATATGGCCTACGCCGAGGAGATCGACCCGACTTTCGCGGGATTCCCTGATAATTTGGCCAATACCGAACCGGGAAGCTGGAACACTGCCTCGTCCTGGGGCTTTCCGAACGCCGTAACGGCGGTCGATTTGATATCCCTGGCCGCCGGCGCTGAGATGGCCGACCGGGTCCGCGCAGGCGACTGGTCTCATAACCTTAGCGGCGTGCTGTATGATTATTAAAGGGAAGGTTTAGGGTGAAGGCATTGAGCACATCGTCCTCCCAGCACTTGTAGCGTGGAGATATTCGATGTCGCGGGGCGGCGGGTCGATGTCATTGCGAGGAGGGCTTTGCCCGACGCGGCAATCTTTCCGATGACAATGAGATTGCCGCGCTCCCTGCGGTC